>NZ_JBHSNP010000008.1:0-132227 GCF_042655825.1 Sporosarcina koreensis
CGTATCCAAGAAAAATTAGGCTACCTGACACCTGCAAAATATGGTGTAATGGCAGCCTAATCAAGGTGTTTTATATGTGTCTCATATGGCTAGGTCAGTCTAGAAAGATGCTTTTTTCATCCGATGATAACGCGTTCTTTAGGATATGTGTAAGGTATTTTGTTTGTCTTTCCACCCAATGTATACAGGAATGAAATAAGACCGACTCGCCCGATGAACATCAGAACCATTATGATCAATTTCCCGATCACTGAAAGGTCAGAAGTAATTCCGAGTGACATGCCGCACGTACCGAAAGCTGAAGTGATTTCAAACAGGAGTGCAACAACCGGAACATTCTTTTCGGTAATGAGCAAAATAAGCAATGCTGTCATGACCATAACTGCAGCAAGCAAAATGACTGCGTATGACCGATAAACGTCAATAAGCTTGATTTCGCGCCGGAAGATATTGATGACATTATTGCCCCGCGCAAAGTTGATGAGGAATAGGAGCGCGATGGCGAATGTCGTCGTCCGGATCCCCCCTCCTACCGAACTAGGGGAAGCCCCGATGAACATCAAGGAGGAAATGAAAATATCCGTTGCATCACTGAATTGTGTAATATCATAAGTCGTCAATCCCGCAGATCGTGAAGATACGGAATGGAACAATGAAGCAAAAATCTTTTCATGCCATGAAAGTCCCTTAAACGAGTGGAATGACTCCAAAATGAAAATGAGTAATGCACCCCATACGAGTAACAGCCCGAACGTGACGGTCGTAATTTTAGTGAAGAGCGAAAAACGGAAATTCGGTACTTTTTTCGAGAAAAAGCTTTTGACTTCGATCAGCACCGGAAAACCGATGGCCCCAAGGACGATCAGAATCATCGTAACCGTTTGTAAAAAATAATCATCGAAATAAGGAAGCAAAGAAGATCCCGTAATATCGAAACCAGCATTCGTCGTTGCCGAAACCGCCATGAACATCCCATTCAGCAAGGCTTCACTGAACGTGTCGTAATATCGCATAATATATAATGTCAAAATGATTCCACCTGTAACTTCAATCAAAAAGATGATCCGGACAATCTGATTAATGAGCCCTACGACTCCTGCCAACGAATATTGGTTATGGTCGACCATAATGAGTTGCCGTTCTCGCAGGCCGATCCTCTTCTTGACCAAAAGCCAGAAGAATGTACCAATAGACATAATGCCGATCCCGCCCAATTGCAGGACGAGCATGATCATGCATATCCCGAAGACCGAATATGTACCCCCGATGTCGACAGCAGTCAATCCAGTCACACTTACCGCACTTACCGCGGTAAACAGACTATCTATGAAGCTGACTTCAACTCCAGGCAAATAAACGCCCGGTAAGTTTAACAGCAGGAAGGAAAATCCGATCGCCAAAAAATAATAAAAGACGATAACTTGAGCGGGTGTGAACCTATGCAGACTTTCCCTTGTGAGTTTCATGCAATCATAACCTTTCTAAAAAGAGGGAATCATCTTTCCATTTTAGTGAACTTTCGCTTAAAAGGAAAGAAAACCACTACAACAAAATATTCGACCGGTACATTTTACCATGTACCGGTCGATTCGTTCATGCTTTTTTTCGATTTTTTGCCATTGCAGTCAAGTAACCGCCGACAGCGATTGCCGCAAGAACAATCCAGAATGTGGACTTCCACATCGTCGAATGCGGAAATGCTTCATCGATTATTTGCAGCTTCGGATGTGCCAATGTCAGTACGACCAATTTGACCCCTACCCAGCCGACAATTAGGAAAGCCGCTGTTTCGAGTGATGGATATTTTTCGAGCAACACAACGAACTGTCGCGCTGCAAAACGGATGATGACCAAGCCTATAATTCCACCAAGCAGCATGACCACAAATTGTCCGCCGTTAATGCCACCGATATGAAAATCGCCAAGCTCAGGCAAAGTGACTGCCAATGCGACCGCTGCTAGCATCGAGTCTAGAGCGAATGCGATATCTGCCAGTTCTACCTTGAACACCGTCATCCAAAAACCTGATTGCTTCCGCGGCTTCTTCACATCGTGATCATCATTTCCTCTATCCAATAAGCTTTTGATGGAAATGAATAAAAGATAGGCTGCCCCTAACGCTTGTATTTGCCAAATATTCACCAAGAACGTAATCATGAACAATGCCGCAAAGCGGAAGACGAACGCACCAAGCAATCCATAGAACAATGCCTTTTTCTGTTGCGGTCTTGGAAGGTGCTTCACCATGACGGCCATTACAACAGCGTTATCCGCTGCCAACAACCCTTCTAGTGCGATCAATACAACAAGTACCCATGCGTATTCTAATAATATTGCTTCCAATTGATTTCCTCCTTATTTTTCCAAATAAAAAAACCCTCACCTAATAATAGGCAAAGGTCTCGCTAAGTCAGAAATTATTATGTATAAAATCCTGCTATCATAACCGATGGCGCTTGCCATGTATTGACGACTATGAAATAGGTTGCCCTATAGCTACTCCCCTTTGACAACTGTCAAAGAAATATTTAGTTGTTGAGTGCTTACCAAAAAATTATACCATTAAAAATGCCTGGGTACAATTCATTAGCTAAGAATAAATACAGAAAAAATCCGGAGACTTGTATCCCCGGAATTTCATTTATTCAGTTTCAACCGCATGTTTTCTGGTTTGTCGATCGAACAAGCTATAGATGATCGGAACGATATACAGTGTCAGGAACGTGGAGCTGATTAGTCCGCCGATTACGGCAATCCCCATCGGTTGATTCATTTCAGTCCCTTCGCCAATGCCGAGCGCCAATGGCAACAGTCCTAAGATTGTCGTCAAGGCGGTCATCAGAATCGGTCGGACACGATCCCTGACCGATGCAATAATTGCATCATACGAAGACATTCCCGCCTCTTTCCGTTGGTTAATATAGTCGACGAGGACAATTCCATTGTTGACGACTATCCCGACAAGCACGAGAATGCCAATGACCGCGGTCACACTGACCGGGGTATTCGTTACGAACAATCCTACCGCCACCCCTATCACCATCAATGGCACGGAGAACATGATGACAAACGGATATTTGAATGACTCGAACTGTGCCGCCATCACGATGTAGACGAGAACGACGGCAAGGATAATGGCCATGAGCATGTCATCGATAGCACTCTCGAACAGTTCGCGATCGCCTCCATAAGACATCTCCGTCTCTTCCGGCAAATTGATGCGCTCCACGATTTCATTCACTTTGTCGGTCATATCCCCAAGTGATAATGAAGATGCATATTTGATATCGAAGGAGACTGAATGGGCTTGGTCGACCCGCCGGATGGAAGCTGGCCCTTCCGCTATGGAAATCGTCGCAACATCTTTCAGTGCGACAAAACCGCCAGTCGGTGTCCGCAATTTGATTTGTTTCAACTTTTCTATACTGTCCCGATACCTTTCGTCATATTGGACGATGACCGAGACGACATTCTCTTCTTCATCTACAAATTGAGATGCGATTTGGCCCCGAGTAATTGAATTGACAGTTTGTGCGATTTGATAAGGCGCCAACCCTAGGTCTGATGCCTTTTCGCGATTCACTTCAATATGGATTTCCTCTACAGTATCTTGTAGGTCGTTTGATATTTCAAGAACCGAATTCAATTTCTGCAGCTCTTTATCAAGCCTACTCACGGATTCGTTCAATCTTTCCTCGTTCGTACCTTTCAACGTGAAGGATAATGTATTCGGACTCGAACCAGCCGCAGTCTGCATTTCAAAACTGACATCCGCCTCTTCACCTACAAGTGCAAGAACATCAGGTTGAACATCATCGACGAACTCGAATACTGAACGATTCCTCTCCGCAAGTGGCATAAGTTTAATGTACATTTCGGCTCGATCCGATTTTGAGCCGCCTTGCGCCATACTTCGCTGCGTCCCTCCAATTAGGCTGACGTAAACATCGATATCCTTTTCCTCTTTCAGTCTCGTCTCAATCTTTTTAACGACCGAATTTGTGGATGATAATGATGACCCATTCGGCATCTTAATCGAGATGCTAAAGAATCCTTCATCGGTCGGCGGCAGGAATTCCGTACCTACCTTGAATAATCCGAAACCGCTGGCAGCCAATAGAACAAGTGTCAAGATTAAAATGACGGCCCTATGTCTGAGCGACCATTTGACGGATCGTTCAAATCTGTTCAACGTCTTCGAGCGACGCCTTCTAGCTTCGATATTCTTCCGTGGTTTAGTAAGCATTCGGCTCGCCATCATCGGAACAACTGTCAATGCGACAACGAGGGAGGCGAAAAGACTGAACGAAATCGTCAACGCAAACTCCGTGAAAATCTGTCCGATCAAACCACTAATGAAAATGACAGGCACAAATACGGCTAGTGTTGTCAACGTCGAAGCGGTGATAGCACCGCTGATCTCTTTCGCACCATCCCTTGCCGCTTCTGCACGGTCTTTCCCCATCGCGATATGCCTTTCGATATTCTCAATGACGACGATTGCATTATCGACGAGCATCCCGATCCCTAACGCCAACGCACCAAGCGTCATGATGTTGAGTGAGAAATCGGCGAAAAACATGAGGACGAACGTAACGATGACCGAATAAGGGATGGCAATGCCGATGATGATCGGGCTTTTGATTCCCCTAAGGAATAAGAACAAGACGATCATCGCGAATAATCCACCAAGCAATAATGATTGCCCGATATTTCCGACCGCGAGCTTCACGTAATCACCTTGGTCGAACAGGATGTCCGCCTCGACATCTTTGTATTCCTCTTGTGCGAGTAAACGATCCAAAGCAGCTTTGAACTCAGTGGATACGGTTGCAGTATTGGCGCCGGATTCTTGGAGCACGGACATCAGGACAGCCTGTTGATCATTCGCCCTCGTTTCGGAAGTCGCTTTCGCTTCGAGCATGGCAACATCCGCTACATCCTTCACTTTCACTTTTTGTCCGTTTAGCGGATTGACCCCTACCGCGACTTCCTTAATATCTGTAATGGTCGTCAACGTGCTGATGATCCTAGTCGTCAGTTGCTTTCCGCCATTTGTTTCAATAGGCTCACCGGGCATCGATACATTGTTCGCTTGGATTGCCTGTACAATATCTGATTGGACGAGTCCAAAATTCTCAAGCTTTTTCTGATCCAATATGACTTGAACTTCTTCCACCAATTTTCCTGTAACGGTGACGCTTGCGACGCCTTTTGTCCGGCGCAGCTCTGTTTCCAGACGCTCGGCAATATCACGTATATCCGCTTCTTCCGAGCTCGTCCGAAGCGACAACTGGATGACCGGAAACTGTGCAGGGTCGAATTTCATGAACCTTGGAGCATTCGCACCTTCAGGAACAGGCACCTGGTCGATCCTTTGCATGATGTCTAGTTGTACATCATCGATTTTTGTGGACCAGTCAAACATGAGCAGAATGAAGTTCGCGCCTTCTTGGGACGATGATTGCATAGATTTTAAGCCAGGAGCAGTCGACAAACTCGCCTCAAGCGGCTTTGTCAGTTTTTCACTCACCTCTGTGGAGGATGCGCCTGGATAGTTGGTAACGACGACTGCTACCGGCGGATTCAGCTCGGGAATGAGCGTCACTGGTATTTTAAAAAAGGAAACTGCCCCTAGGATGATAACTAAAAACATTGTCACAATCGTAAAGACAGGTCGTTTTATGGAGAAGTTACTGATTTTCATTTGCACATCCCTTTCATGAAAAAACACTTACTTCTATCATATTGAAAGACGGTGGTAACATCAATCTTGAGCATAAAAACTCCTCATATAAACGCACTTGGAAAGTTATCGATCATTTTCCGGGATTTATCGATCATTTCCCGACTTTTATCGATCAATCCGGGCGAGTTATCGGTCAATCTAAAGAAGTTATCAATCACTTCACAAGAGTTATCGTCATTTCATGACCTATGACCCATCCGAAAGCCAATAAAAAACCGGAGAGACCAAGTCCCCCGGTTAAATTGATAAATTATAACAAGCTGTACAATCGGATGTCCGGATATTTGTCACCGAACCAACGGAGTGCAAAGTCGTTTTCGAACAGGAACACGAGATTGTCGTACCGGTCCTTCACGAGCATGGATCGTTGACCAGTCATCGATTCTTTCACGTCGCTTTCATTTTCAATCCAGCGAGCGACTTTGGAACCGATATGTTCCATATGGACTTCCACGTTGTATTCGTTTTTCATACGGTGCTCGAACACTTCAAATTGAAGTTGACCGACCGCGCCCAATAAGACTTCTTCGGTATGCAGCGTTTTGTAATATTGGATGGCGCCTTCCTGAACTAATTGAAGGATCCCTTTATGGAAATGCTTTGATTTCATGACGTTTTTAGCTGTGACACGGACGAACAATTCAGGCGTGAACTGCGGTAGAGCTTCAAATTGGAAATTCGACTTCCCTCCGACGACTGTGTCACCGATTTGATAGTTCCCCGTATCGTACAAGCCGATGATGTCGCCTGCAACTGCTTCATTTACCGTTTCACGGTCATCCGCCAAAAATTGCGTCGTCTGTGATAATTTGATCGTCTTTGAAATACGAGGCACGGTGACCGACATTCCTCTTTCAAATCCGCCGGAAACGATCCGGACAAAAGCGATACGGTCCCGGTGAGCCGGGTTCATATTCGCTTGGATTTTGAAAATGAATCCTGAAAACTCTTCTGAATTCGGATCGACAAGTTGTTCATCTTTTGTTTTCCTCGGCTGAGGTGAAGGTGCAAACTGCAGGAATGTCTCCAAAAATGTCTGGACACCGAAATTCGTCAAAGCGCTGCCGAAAAATACAGGAGTCAGTTCCCCATTGGCAACCCGCTCCACGTCGAACTCATTTCCAGCTTCATTCAAAAGCAAAACGTCTTCAAGCGCTTGCTGGTAATAGGAAGTTTCAGTCATCGGATGCTCGACCGCCAGCTCCCCTTCTTCATTCAACGGAAGGAAGTGGCTATCCCCTTCCACACGTGCTTGCTCGATGCGATTGTTGAATCGGTCATATACGCCGATGAATTCTTTTCCCATCCCGATAGGATAATTCATTGCATATGATTCGATTTCCAGTACTTCTTCCAATTCTTCCATCAGTTCAAGCGGCTCTTTCCCTTGACGATCCATTTTGTTCATGAACGTAAAAATCGGAATTCCTCTCATCCGGCAGACTTTGAATAGTTTGATCGTCTGAGGCTCGATCCCTTTTGCAGAGTCGACCATCATGACAGCTGCATCGACCGCCATGAGCGTACGATATGTGTCTTCACTGAAATCTTCGTGTCCCGGTGTATCTAGAATATTGACGCGTTTGCCGTCGTAGTCGAATTGCAACACGGAAGATGTTACTGAAATTCCCCGTTGCTTTTCGATTTCCATCCAGTCTGATGTCGCGTATTTGCCCGTCTTTTTTCCTTTTACGGTACCTGCGTCACGGATGGCACCGCCGAAATAGAGCAGTTTTTCCGTCATTGTCGTTTTCCCGGCGTCCGGGTGGGAAATGATTGCAAACGTGCGCCGTGATGCAATCTCTTCTTTTATAGGTTTTAGCATTTTGTCTGAACTCCTTCTTTTCCGCTTTTCTTAGCATAGTCAGATTGCGAGTCATTTTCAACCATTTTTTCTCCGCCAACCAAAGTCTTTTGTGAAAAGGAAAAGAGCCGCCTAAATGACAGCTCTTCATCCCCTTATTTTTCAATAAAACCTCTTCCGAATTTCTTTTCCGCTTCTTCCAATGCGATGTCGGCATCGGAATGGGGCAGCTTCTCTCTGCCGATGATTTGAAAGTCTTCATGACCTTTCCCGGCAAAGATGATGATATCCCCTTCATCAGCAACCGAGACAGCATGACGGACGGCTTCTTCACGATCTCCGATGCATGCATATTGATCGTGCTGCATGCCTGCTTCAAGCTCCGACAAAATCGTCTCATATGCTTCATCTCTCGGATCGTCTGTCGTCAAAACAACATAATCGGCGATTGACGCCTTCTCTGCCATAATCGGGCGTTTGATCCGATCCCTGTTGCCCCCGGTCCCGATGACGAATATCAATTTGCTGGCGGCGTCTTTATATGGAAGAACCGCCTGGATCGCCTTTTCGATCGCATCGGGCGAATGAGCGTAATCGACATAGATTGTCAGCGGCAATTCTGTCTCAACCTTCTCCATCCTGCCTTTTGCGGAAGGAATGACGGCTAGCCCTTCAAGGATGACTTCCATTTCAAGTCCTTTCGCATATAAAGCTGCAATAACGGCGAGTGCATTGTATACGTTGAATTCACCGATCAACGACATTTTCACATCGAAGCCGCCGGCAGGCGAATCCAAGTAAAATGAAGTGCTGTCAACAGTCAGTTGGACGTCCATCGCACGGAAATCCGCTTCATTGTGAACACCATAGGTCAATACCGGAAACGAGGTCATTTCCTTCATCCGCACTCCCCACGGGTCGTCCACATTGACAACGCCGAACTTCGCCTGTTCCAGATCTTGTCCAAGCTGCGCGAATAAAAGCCCTTTTGCATGCCCGTAATTCTCCATCGTCCCATGGAAGTCCAAATGGTCATGCGATAAGTTCGTGAAAATCGCAATATCAAATTCGGTTCCCGCCAATCTGCCTTCGACAAGTCCATGTGAAGATACTTCCATCGTCATCGTCGAGCATCCTGCGTCGGCTGCCTGTTTGATCATTTGTTGAGTTGTCAGTACATCGGCCGTCGTATTTTCCGTTTCAAATAAAACGCCATCCAAATTAAATCCGATCGTTCCTGTCACTGCAGATTTTTCGCCTGCATGGTGCAATACGGAATGAAGCATATTGCTGACACTCGTTTTTCCGTTTGTCCCTGTCACGCCGATCATTGTCATCCTTTTGGAAGGGTAGTTCATGAATCGGGGAGCAAGCAAGGCGATCGCCCTTGACGTATCTTCCACATAGACGACTGCAACTTTGTCCGAGTCCACCTTGAGTTGACTGGATGCGACAATCACTCTTGCACCATTGTCAATCGCTTTCGGAACGAACGCATGTCCATCCACGGTAAATCCTTTTATGCAGACAAAGACGCCACCTGCATGGACAGCGCGTGAATCTACCGCGATGTCTGTAACGGTATCAGGTAAAACCCCTTCCACTTTCTTTATTGGCAAACATGAAAATAAATAACCGGTTTCCATCACCAGTCCTCCTAACTTCTTCGCATTATCTAGCTTCAGGCGCTAGATCGATGCCTTAATTTCTGCAAAAACCGCAGAAATACGGCAAAACGAACCCTTCGCTGTTCGATTTGCTTGGGTCATAAGTCAATGTTGCTCTGTGGCAAAAAACGCCACGACGCATCCTTGCCTTATGCCTGTCGCATCTGAGCAAGCGCCTTCCGCTTTTACTCCATCATTTCAGATGTTACATATGCATGCAGTAATTGTGCAGTCGCCTTTAATGAATCAACATGCGTTCTTTCCAACGCGTGTGACGATTCGATTCCAGGCCCGAACAATGCATGCCTCACATCGAAGCCTGCCCGGATTGCAGCTGATGCATCAGACCCGTAATAAGGGTAAATATCCAACTTGTATGGAACGTTCCCTTTTTCACATAGAGCTGTCAAATGGCGCGTCAATGCATAATGGTACGGCCCGCTTGAATCTTTCGCGCAAATGGATACGGTATACTCATCGGAAGTTTGTCCATCACCGATCGCTCCCATATCGACAGCTATATATTCGACTGTTTCGTCCGGGATATTGGAATTCCCGCCATAGCCGATCTCTTCATTGTTCGAGATGTAAAAATGAGTCGTATTCGGAAGTTCCGTCCCGTTTTCCTTCAATGAACGGATTAATTCCAATAGAAGTGCAGTGCTCGCTTTATCGTCAAGATGTCTTGATTTGATAAAACCGGTTGGCGTCACTTCAAATCTCGGATCAAAGGAAACGAAATCCCCCACTTCAATGCCAAGCGCTCTCGTTTCAGCTG
This sequence comes from Sporosarcina koreensis, assembly GCF_042655825.1. Lineage (NCBI taxonomy): Bacteria > Bacillati > Bacillota > Bacilli > Caryophanales > Caryophanaceae > Sporosarcina > Sporosarcina koreensis. Next base: position 9,999 of record NZ_JBHSNP010000008.1, read on the forward strand.
CATTTGTCACTTTTTCATCGATTCGCACTTCTATATTGTCGGCATTCCTTTCCGCGCTTCCTGAATTGCGGTATACGTGGACCGTTGTCTGATGCATCAAAATCGTACCGCGAACTTCCTTGCCGGAAGCAGTATGTATATGGCAATACTCGCCTTCCACAGCATTCCAGTTAAATCCGCCAATCATCGTCAGTTTCAGTCTTCCGTTACTTTTAATTTCTTTCACCATCGCTCCTAGCGTATCGGTATGCGCAGTCAATAAACGGTGGCGAGAATCATCTTTTCCCTTTATTGTCGCGATAACCGCCCCTTTATTCGTCCGTTTGAACGGAACCCCTATGCTCCCTAGTTCGTCGATGATGACTTGCATGACTTTTTCCGTGAAACCGGACGGACTTGGCGTCTCTACCAGCCTTTTTAACACTTCAATTGTCTTCGACTCGTTAAATTGATGCATCTTCATATCCCCTTTTCTTTTTCTGAAATTTCCGTTTCCATAATAAAACAAATGATGTATGATACTTATAATACTACTACTTTCTGAGGTGTATCAATGGAAAACAGTCAGCCCATCCAATCGAAAAATAAATATCTCCTCATTTCTTTCGGTTTTATTGTTTTCTTTCAGTTGATTGCTTCCCTCTATGTTGATGAATTGCAATATCTGTTGCCAATTACAGCCGCAGCAGTGTTCAATATAAGCCTCTTTGGGCTAATACATTATGGCAAGATAAACCAGAAGATCATTAGCTGGCTAATCATTTTGGGAAGCAATATTTATATCCTTTCCTTGTTGTTCGTCAACGCAGACTTTCCTTATCTCTTCTTTTTATTTTTCCCGATCATCATGTCCCTCATTTACAGTGATAAGTACTTGCAACTAACCATGTTAAGTGTGACAACAATTGAAATGACCATCTTATTACGCCTATTAGGCCCTTATTTCCATCCTATCAGAGACGCAAAAATGGTCATCCATTTTAGTTTCCTATTTGTTATCGTCATGTTGCTCCTTTTCATTCTCACAGTGAAAATTGGTCCACAAATGAAAAAGCTGCTCATCGAAAAAGAAGTGATGAGCGTAACCCTGTCTTCAAAGGAGGGCTATTTGGACCTTTTGTTCGAACATTCACATGATTCGATTGCAGTTTTCAATCTTGACCAAAAGCTGCTCGCTGTCAACCCTGCATTTGAAGAGATGTATGGATGGAAAAAAGAGGAGTGCATCGGTAAATCCATTCAATTGACGCCCCCCTCGCAATTCGAAGAAATTGCTGAGCGTCAAAAATACCTTTTGCAAGGGAGGAGCTTTAAAAATATCCGTTCAAAAGAAATCCGTAAGAACGGCACTATTTTTGAAGCCGAAACGACAGTTGCACCGATCTATGATAAAAACAATAAAATCGTCGCACTATCACTTATCACCCGCGACATAACAGAAAAACTGCAAGCGGAGCGGCTGAGGATCGAAGCCATTAAACTGAATGCAATCGGCGAGATTGCCGCTACCGTTGCCCATGAAGTGCGAAACCCGATGACTTCAGTAAATGGATTTGTACAATTGATGAATGAAGATCCCGAAAATCCTTACCGAATGTATACAGAAATTATGGAAAGTGAAATTGAGAGAATCAATTTGATTGCGAACGAATTTTTGATTTTATCGAAGCCGAATATTAAAAAACGAAAAGAACTTGATGTAGAAAATATCATCATAGAAGTCATTAGCCTTTTTGAAGAGGAGCTTAAGCATCGGCAAATTGAATGCTCACTTTATTTGGCAGAATATCAGACGACAGTTTTTGGCAACGAAGAAAGTCTGAAACAGGTGTTTATTAATCTGATGAGAAATTCCATGGAAGCGGTCCGGGATGGCGGCAATATTACTTTCTTCAATTCAATCGTCAATAATATGCTTTCCATTACGCTGAGCGACAATGGCCACGGGATGGACGAGGAGACTTACAAACAATTATTCCTACCATTTTTCACGACGAAAGATGGAGCGACAGGACTGGGGCTAGTCATTACAAAAAAAATAGTGCTAGATCATGGCGGCAACATTGAATTTAATGGATATCGAAAAATAGGTGCTGAACTGATTGTGAAATTACCTATTTACTCATCGAATAAATATCAGGACTTTATGAAGATCAATGAAAGATGAGCTTCGCGCCATATGAAAGGCGAAGGAAAATGTAACGTATTCCTTCGCCTAGTATTTGGCGATTATTTTAATAGTTTTTTTACGATGGCCAGTTTATTGCCATATGGCGGATATCCAAGGCGGATTGGTACTTTTGTGCTTTTCTTCAAAATTGACTTCGAATGGGTAAACAGATCAAAACTCGCCTTTCCATGGTACGCATTCATGCCGGATGCACCGACGCCGCCAAAAGGAAGATGGATATTCCCGACGTGCGATATCGTATCGTTAATGCAGCCTCCTCCGAACGAAAGATGCTCCAAGAAATATTCATGTGCCTGCTCGTTTTCAGAGAACAAATACGCAGCCAACGGTTTCGGCATTTGGCGTATGCGGTGGATCGCCTCACCTAAATTGTTGTATGTCAAAATCGGAAGTACAGGTCCAAATATCTCATCATCCATTGCAGGACCGGTCCATGACACACCATCCAAAATCGTCGGACTGATATAGAGATCATCACGATCCATTTTTCCACCAAATACGATATGCCTTTGTTCCTTGTTAATGATTTCAGTTAGACGAACAAAATGCTTTACGTTGACAATCCTTCCATAATCAACGCTTTTAGCACTGTCTTCCCCATAGAAGTCACGGATGCAGGTGATCATTTCCTTCAAAAACTTGTTCTTTACGGTGTCATGGACGAGGACAAAGTCGGGAGCAACGCAAGTTTGCCCGTTATTCACAAACTTCCCCCAAACGATCCGTTCCGCCGCCCTTTTCAAGTTCGCTGTCTGGTCGACAATGACTGGACTTTTCCCGCCTAATTCCAGAGTGACTGGCGTCAGACGTTCCGCCGCAGCCTTCATGACGATTTTTCCTACAGTCGCACTTCCGGTGAAAAAGATATAATCGAATGGTGCATGGATGAGTGCAGTAGTTTCGTCGACCACACCTTCAACGACTCGGACAAAATCTTGGGGATATATTTCCGTTAAGATGTCCTTAATGACTTCGCTTGTATGGATTGTCGACTCAGAAGGTTTGACGATTGCGCAGTTTCCAGCTGCGATTGCACCAACCAATGGATCCATGATCAACTGAAATGGGTAATTGAATGGACCGATGATCAGCACGCTTCCATATGGTTCCCGAACGATGAAACTCTTTGCAGGTTGCAAATATGCAGGCGTCTTTACTGACTCGGGCTCCATCCATTCCTCCAAATGCTTCATCATGAAAGAAATGCTCGAGAGGACGAATCCTACTTCCGTCACGTATGATTCAAACTGACTTTTCCCTAAGTCTTTCCGCAACGCTTCATGGATTTCATCTTCTTTTAAAATGATTGCTTTTTTCAAGCGCTCCAACATGTCCAACCTGAATTCAGCATGTTTCGTCATTCCAGAATCAAAAAAGTTCCGCTGTAAAGCGATCATTGAATCGATTTCATGAGCAATTTCCACAAAAACCCTCCTCCTTCAACAAAACAAATTGTCAATATAGCAAAAGAACTGAATTCACTTCGCCAAATTCCGACCAATTACGCAGTTTGGGAAATTGGACGCCAACATATACTATGATTACATAATTCATTATTTTGTTCCTGATTTTTAGATACATCCGCTTATAGCCTCAATGAAAAACGGCTTGTTTTACAGGTCCGCAAGCAATAGGTCTAACGGTCCTTTTTAAGCAGTTTGCGTTTTAGTTGCGCTGAGCCGAGGGTAAAGACATATCACATAGCCACAAACCGAAAATCATTGAAATGGAGGAAATGAACATGACAACAACAGAAACTTGGTGGGAAACAATTTTTGAAGGAAATCTTTCATTAGGTCTCAACAAGGAGCGCATCACAGACCTCGACAATGAAACTTTCCTCTACTTTGACAACGAACTTGGAATGGAACAAGATAGCCAACAAGCTCATACACATTAATGAACCAAGCTTCCCTTACTGCGGGGAAGCTTTTTTCGTCCAGCTTCGGGCGTCCTCAGCTTTTGTTATTCGATGCTTCGCCATAAATAAAGTGCAGCATAGCTTAAATAGGGTGACCATGATGGAAAACGCGCAAGCATTTCATCAGCAGTCGGCTTCCGATCAAGATTCCATAAACGTTTTAATGCATTTTGGAGACCGATATCGGCCAACGGGAATAAATTCGGCCGGCCTAATCCAAACATGAGGAAATTCTGAGCCGTCCACGGGCCGACCCCACGATGGATGACCATTTCTCTTGTCACCTCTTCATCGTCCATTCCTGAAAACTTTTCAAGGTCCAACTTCCCATCGACAATGGAACGCGACAACCCGATGACATATTCCGCTTTCCTTCCGCTGAATTGAAGCTTACGTAAATCGTCCACTTCCAGGGTTGCAATCGTTGCCGGCTTTGGATACCGCCATACGCCATCCTGTTCAGATCCGAATGATTCTACAAAGCGCATCGTCAAAACGTGCGAGAATGCAAGATTCAACTGCTGGTGAATAATGTTTTTCATTAACGTTCCGTAGAGCGAAAAGCTTTGGATAAGAGGCGTACCGGCATGATCTTTGAAAAGCTGTTCAAGATCGGTGCCCTCGAAATGGTTTGCAATAGTATCCAAGGGCCGGTCGAAATGAAAAATGGATTTGATTTTATCTGCTTGTCCGTCATCGATTAAATTTTCCAGCACGAACGTAGGAGAAGCGGTTGTGCCGGTGCCACTGAGCCTGATGACATTCCCTTCTTCCATCGGAATGCGGATTTCTCGCTTCGCCAAATCAACGGCGTTCACCGGATCGCCCGCCAATCGTTCAAGTGCCCGTTCAAAGTCATAGGCAAACGGAAGTGTAATTTGTGTATCGATCATGATCACCTCTTTTCTTCATATTCTACCTTTTTTTCGTGCTTATAAAAAACTTTTAGAAATAGTGTTGACTTCTATGGCAAACAAGCTATAATAATAAATGTGCAGTAAGCAAGCAACACATATTCCCGATTCCGTAGCTCAGCTGGGAGAGCGCTACCTTGACAGGGTAGAGGTCGCTGGTTCGAGCCCAGTCGGAATCATTGGGTGCCAAACCCGTAGGAAGGTTGTCGGAACAACAACCTTCTCCAGAAACAGTCCTATTAGGCCGGATGCCTAGGGGCTGTTTTTTTGTCGTTTTATCGAATGTCTGTAGTATGGCAACTATCTTAAGTCTGGGTTAATTGTGATTTGGTAAATGTCGTTCTGGAAATTCAATTGATGATAATGTCTTTAGAATTTCCTGTACAATTTGAGTTGGTTCGTCTGGTGCATCCAACTGCAATTTCGCTGTGGTCAACGTGGTTAAACCGCCATGAACATAATTAATGCCCTTATCACGTTTTACGATGTAGTTATCGTACAGTGGTGGGCTTGGGTTCTCGATGAACCTTACAAAATAATTCATGCTTTCACTCAATGACTTTAGACCGATGGTTAGCTCTTCCTTGGACCTGCCAAGGAGCGTCTTTGTATCATCAGGCAATGCAATCGGGATTTTCAGTTCCGATAGCATTCGGGAACTTTCGGCAAGCTTATGTTCCGCCGATAAAGCAAGATCATAAAGCTCATGATCATCAACAACCCCATCAAATTTCTTCAACGGTTCTACGCCGATGTTGATTATATTCAAGACTTTTCGTTGATAGTTTAAGAATACTTCCTGAAATACACTGTCCTCATTTTCTGCCGCATAGACTGAAGTGGATAGGATAACACAGAAGCAGATCAAAAATATATTAATTTTGAACATGCCCATATTTTAACTTTCCCCTCCTCATCATTGTTTTTTACATGTTTCTTTACTTTGGTCTAAATCGATAATTGTATGTAAGTTACAAAAAAATAGGTTGGTTCTGCACAAAAAAACCAAGTAACTGTATTTGCAGTCACTTGGTTTCTTGATTTACTCTTCACCGATTGGTTAAAAAACCCGAATGCATAAGGGCTGTTTTAATAAATCCGTTTATAACCTGATGTATGTCCAATCCTTACTACTTCCCCTACATATACTGTAAAAGCATCAACTGAGGAGGTGTTAGTTATGAGCGCAGGTGGATATGGATATGGATATGGATTTGGTAATAACTTCACTTTGATCGTCGTTCTGTTCATTCTTTTAATCATCGTGGGTGCTTCCGGCTTTTTCGGCAAGGGATTCTATTAAGTTCACCTCGCCCGAAGCTTTAAAGGACAACCGTTTATTTCGTAATATCGTCCAAACCGCCATCAAAGCACCTTCAGGCAAGTAAGGATATCTAAATCCACATTACGACTCTTCCCTGCAACACCAACATTTATTTTTCCAGAACAGACCTGCTTGGCTTGAGGCCTAGGGTCTGTTTTTTTGTTTAATACGTAATCTAATAAATATTCCAGTTGCTTTGTGTGTAACGATAAGAGAATAGGCTCAACGACTCCTTATACAAAAAAATCAGACGAAAAGTTCTTCGCCTGATTTCATTTGATAGTGACGCCTCAGTTACGTTGAGCTTACGCTTCCCTTACCATCTTCAGAAGCAAATGCGCAAGTGTATGTTGTTCTTCTTTTGTCCCTGCATTCCAAAGTTCCATTAACACTTTTTCTTCCCTATTCCGTGGGTTTTCATGTTTGGCAAGATAATTTGCAACAATTTCAGTTGTCTTAGCGAGTTTTTCTTCACTTAACCCCATGTTCTCCCCTAATTCGACTTTTTCAGCCAGGTACTGTTTAAACTGATTGAAGTTTTCCAGTATTTCATCCTTTGTCTCCTCTTTCACTTTGGCTAATTCCTTTTGCACTTTGTCTTTCATATCCATTCACTAATCACTCCTATCTATAGTTGAATTTTTAGTATGGCCGATAACTTTAAATCAAAACACAGAATAACCTCCACTTACAATTCAAATGCCGTATAGCTGCCTTCGTCATCAAACTCTTCAACCGTAATCACCCGATCGGAGAACTGTGCCACTGTATTTCGATTGCACCCGATGACAAGGGAAAGGACATTGAATGCTTTCTCACGTTTCTTTTTATGAAAAGAAGCTAAGAACGAAGTCGTTAAGTGATCTTCGCCATCTGTGATAAATACAACATCTGCCTGTTTAAAACGACTTTCACTGATTACGCTTAGCGCCTCGGTAAGTGCCGATTCAAAGTTCGTTCCTCCCCTTAAAAAGGTCTGTGCGAGTTTCATCATTTCTAAAACGCATATTTTCCCTTTTACATACTTGAACGTTTGAATGCGCGAAGAAAATACGATTAGGCACAAATCCCTTCTCTGCTTCCTCGCGATTGACATTAGGGCTAATGCAAACCCTTTTGATTGACTGTCAAGGCCGCTCATACTATCTGATTGGTCAAGGCAAAGGACAATCGGCCCTTTCTTCAAAACTTCCGGCCCTCCCCGTTCAAATTGCATCGTTTGCATTTCGGAAAAACGGCGAAGGAAATCCGTTTTCATGACCGGATGGGTGTAATAACAGAGCTCGACCGGTAGTAAATTCTCAATGTCGTTTCCAAATGTAACCCCTTTTCTTGCCGGAGATGCACCCTTTTTTGACTTTTGTTTACTTCTGGCAATTTGTTTGAATCGACCGGCCCAATCCGCTATTTCTTTCATCTTTTTAGTGGATGCAATTTTCTCTGCTAATCTTATCTTGTCGCGCAATGGAACTTTTTTCAACTCAGCTTCAGCATTGCCGGCAGATAGGCCACCGAGTAAAGAGATTAATCCCTCTTTCACATGCTTGGCTTCATGTCTAGCTCGGTCAATTACTTGTAAGAGGCTTTCGCTATTACTTTGAACTGTTTGCTGTAACTTCGCATTCAATTCAATGAGTGCTACCCGACCACTCTCTGGTAGTTGCTGATTTCGCGATTGCCTGACCAGCAATTGAAATTGGCATGCTTGTTCTTGAAGATCAGCATCTTGCTCCACTAGCTGAACGAACCAGTCGTTTATTTTCTCCCCAAATACGATCGTACTGATGGCGGATGTCAAGTCATTTAATCGAGTGAAGTTTCGAAAGTAGGAAAATTGTTCATCCGCCATTATGATTTCCATAATTGTTTTATTGACTGAAAGGAATTCTTCACTATCGTTAGCAATGATCGTCGGTTTCATTTTAAAGAAGGAAGCCCAAATATCACCTAGCAAAGGTTCAAACTTCGGCAATATCGCTTCATCTCTCACCTTTTGAAGCCTCGGCGAAATTTCGAGGATCTCTTTAAAACGCCTTCTATCAAACGCATCTGTATTTAATACTGACCTGTTCTCTTCGCATACCTTCCTGTTTGCCACCTGATTTTCACATCCCAACTGCTAATGATCTAGATCTCATTTTGGCCAATAAAATACATAGGCTCTAAAATGGCGTTGAGGATTTCTTGTTGCATCGATTTCACGTTGACATGCAACGCATTGATTTCCGCTTCCTGATTTCCATGGAGCTTTTTGAGCTCTTCCAAATCGCGTTCAAGCGCGTTCATTTTTTGGTTTGCTTCCATTCCCGCTTCCACCGAAGTATCTTGCTTTATCATCGAAAAAATTTCTTTCGCTTCAGCCCGTATAGAATCAAGCGCCTGAATAACCGTGTCTTGTGCATGTCTACGAACGATGAGTGAAACGGTGTCTTTTTGGTCAATCGTCTCCCAAAGGGTATGTTCAAGGATGATCATATCCTCTACTGCTACGGCATTTCTTTTGCGGATCAACGCTCGCGCCTGAAGCAGACGAAGGGATTGCTTGAATCGTCGATCAGACGGTTGAATCCCTTCATCCCTCAACTCCTTGCGTAGTGTTGACAGGGCCATATATACATCGTCTCGGATAACAACCCGATCCGTTAAAAGTTGAAATTGCGTCAAATCATCAAGCGTCATGGTCGGCAATTGCATTTGTTTTCCTTCATTTTTCATCATGGAAATAAAATTCGAGTCTTCTTTAATATAGTCAACGTCAAACCGAAACAGAAAACGGTCGTATAACGCTTCAAGCCCCTCCCCCTCTTCCGGGAATTCATTCGAAGCCCCAATGACCGTCATTAGAGGAACTTGTATCGGATTTCCATCGTTGTAAAAAATCCTTTCATTCATGATGGTTAATAAACTATTTAGTATAGCGCTGTTCGCCTTGAAAATTTCATCCAAAAACACAATATTCGCTTCTGGCATTTTTGTTGCCGTATTCCGCTTGTATACACCTTGTTCGAGGTGCTTTAATGATAAAGGGCCGAACAACTCCTCCGGTGTGCTGAACCTCGTCAGCAGCCATTGAAAATAGCGGGTGCTTTGTATCATTTTTGCAAGCGAGATGGCCAATGCGGATTTTGCCGTACCCGAAGGCCCGATGATCAGGATATGCTGGCGGGCTAATACCGCTATCAGAAGTGCTTCAATCTCAGCTTCCCGCTCATAGAACTTGGCATTTAGCGCTTTGATCATCTCATCCAGCTTTGCTATGTTATTCTCCATTCACCACGACTCCAATCACTTACGAATAGGCTTTCCTCAAGCTTTTCCATCCCGGTCATGTGCTATTCCGATTTTCAAATATGATTCTGCAATGAGAAGCCGCTCGCATTCTTCAAACAACACCAAAATAAGTTTGACAACTTTGTGAACAAGATAAATAATAGAGAAAAGGGGTGTTGGTAGTGGAATCCAAATTGAAGATGTTGAATGCAGTTAAAGTTGTCGGACTCACAGTGCTAACGATCGGAATCTCCATTTTCTTGTATGGATTTTTTGTAAGCGATTACAGTGCCGTCACTGGCATCGGAATCGGGACTGTGATGGGGGCGATTTTCATCTTCCTGATGGGGGTCTTCTTCGTTGCAACGGAAGAAATGTTGGAAAAGACGGATAAAGGAATGCGGGGCATTCATTAAAAAAGAAAGGAGCGTCCATAACGGCGCTCCTTTCCTTTTTATTACATATCCCAAACCATGATCAATAACGTTCCGAAGATGGTGACGAGGGCGATGGCAATTCCGTAGTAGATATTTGCGTAAATCGCCACTTTGTCTTCCGATTCGCCAGCATGCATAAAGCCGACAAGCTGAACAGCTGCTTGTATGAATGCTGTTGCCAAAAGTATCGTCATCCCTACCGCAAATGACACATCCAAGAAGTAGACGGTCAGTGCTGCAGCTGTCAGAACTAACGAAAAGACAAATCCCATTACTTGTTTACGTGGGAATAATTCACTCATTTCACATCATTCCTTTCAAGTAGATGAAGCTGAAGATGAAGATCCAGACGACATCTAAGAAATGCCAGTAAAGAGAGAAGATGAATGATTTATTAGCCGTTTCAGGCGTCAAGCCACGTTTTTTCACTTGCAGGATAATGAATAATCCCCAGAAGAGCCCTAGTGTCACGTGGGCACCGTGCGTCCCTAATGTCGTCAACAGAATGCCCGTGAAAGCACTCACTTGAAGACCGGCTCCAACATGGGCATAATGTGTAAACTCATAAATTTCGACACCTAAGAATGAAAGACCGAGAAGCAACGTGATGGCAAAGAACGTCATCATCGCATTTTTTCTACCGATCCGCATCGCATGTACACCAAGACCGATTGTAAAGCTACTTGTCAGCAGCAAAATCGTTTCAATGAGCACCGGGGTGAGTTCGAAGATTTCTGCCCCTGCTGGTCCGCTCCCCGTACGATGCTCCAATGTGAAATAGGTTGCAAAAAGCGTCGCAAACAGCATCACTTCAGCCCCAAGGAAAATCCAGAAACCGAGTATGTTCAACTTATTCTGTTCGGTGCCATATTCAAGTGGAAGCGAGTTATCAATTTTCATTTGTTAACACCTCGCTGTCTTTTTCTGTTGCTTCAATTTCTTTAACGGAAATGTAATGACCGTCGTCTTTTTCAAATGAACGGTGAGCCATGCATGCAAAGATTGCAATGGTCGTAATGATTGCCGGAATCCACATGCTGAATATGAACGAGAAGCCCCAGACGAAGAAGATACAGCTCATGATGAACGGCACACCGCTGTTATTCGGCATATGAATCTTCTCAATTTCACCTTTGAACAACGGCGTACCTTTTTTCTTATGATCCCAGAACGCTTCTATGGAATCGACATGAGGCGTCCGCGCAAAGTTATATGATTGAACCGGAGTCTGTGTCGCCCATTCAAGTGTACGGGCATTCCACGGATCGGAACTAATATTCCGGGATGAATAGCGTGTACTGTAATAGACGTTATAAACAATCAACGCAAATCCGATCGCCAAACCAACCGCTCCTACAAAGGAAAGCATGTTCAACGGACCAAACCCAGATGCTTCAGAGTATGTGTACATCCGACGTGCTTGTCCATCCAAGCCCGTGAAGAACATCGGGAAGAATGTGACGTTGAAGCTGATGGCGATAAACCAGAATGCCCATTTACCGATTCGTTCATTGAGCATGAAACCGAACATTTTCGGCCACCAGTACGTAAGACCGGCAAGCATCGCGAATACGACACCCGGAATGATTGTGTAATGGAAGTGAGCAACCAGGAACATCGTATTATGGTATTGATAATCGGCGCTTGCCATACCGAGCATGACCCCTGTCACCCCGCCGATCGTGAAGATCGGGATGAACCCTACGGAATACAGCATCGGAACTGTGAATTTGATTTTCCCTTTCCGCATCGTCAACAGCCAGTTGAAGATCTTAATTCCCGTTGGAATCGCAATGGCCATTGTCGTAATGGAGAAAATACTATTCGTTAAAGGCCCTTGCCCCATCGTGAAGAAATGGTGCGTCCAAACTAAGAAGGAGAAGAATGAAATGATCACAATTGAAGCGACCATCGATTTATAGCCGTATAGGTTACGTTGCGAAAACGTTGAAATGATTTCACTGTAAATACCGAAAGCCGGCAGGATCAAGATGTACACTTCCGGATGACCCCAAACCCAGAACAGGTTCGCCCAAAGCATATCCATCCCGCCATTTGTCATGGAGAAGATATGGGTGCCGAATAGACGGTCCATTGTTCCGAGCAATAGTGTGACTGTGAGGACTGGGAATGCGAATACGACAATCGCATTTGTGATAAGTGCTGTCCAAGTGAACATCGGCATTTTCATCAATTTCATGCCTGGTGCTCTCATCTTAAAGATCGTTGTCATGAAGTTAATGCCGGAGATCAACGTACCAATACCGGCAATCTGAATCGATATCAAATAATAATTCGTCCCGACAGATTGACTGAAGTCATTCCCTGCAAGCGGGAAATACGAAGTCCAACCAGCGTCAGGAGAACCGCCGATCACGAATGAAATATTGAATAGCATTGCACCCATGAAGAACAACCAGAAACTGAGCGCATTCAAACGAGGAAACGCTACATCGCGAGCCCCGATTTGTAGAGGCACAACGAAGTTCATGAGTGCATAGATAAATGGCATCGCCATAAAGATGATCATGACAACCCCGTGGGTCGTGAACACTTCATTGTAGTGTTGGGCATCCAATAATTTGTTGTCAGGTACAGCAGTTTGCGCCCGCATCATGAGTGCATCCACCCCGCCGCGGAATAACATAAGCAATGCAGCGATGAGATACATAATACCGATGCGTTTATGGTCGACTGTTGTCAGCCATTCGCGCCATAAATAACCCCATTTTTTAAAATAGGTTAAGCCTACGAGAATCGCAATCATGGTAAGTGCAATGGCTACCATCGATGCGTAAATCGCAGGACTAGGATGAGGTATGGCAAATCGATCAAAGTAGTCCATACTTGTTGTACTCCTTTCGGAAAATTAATTCGTGACACATATGGAAAAAAATTTTTCAAGTGATATTAATGATGATCCGAATGATCCATCTCTGCTTTGGCATGCACATCTTCGGAATGATGTTCATGTTCATCAGCGTGGCCAGCACCATGATCGTGACCTTCGGGCGGTGGCAAGAAGCCCAAATGTGTTCCATTGAACGTCATTTGCCCTAGATGGCCAGGTTCCAATAACTCATCAAACCTCTCTTTTGTTAAAGGCTCGGCAGTCGATTTTACTTCTTCCACCCATTTATCAAATTCCTCTGCTGGCATTGCCTCTACATGGAAGATGTTTTCAGCAAAGCCTTTTCCGCTGAAGTTCGCATTTCTTCCCATATATTCACCAGGGACTTCAGCTGCCAAATGTAATGTGGTGATCATATCCGACATCGCATACTTTTGTCCGCCGAGCTGCGGAATCCAGAAGCTTGTAATCGGACCATATGAGTACAGTCTAAATTCCAACGGTCGATCCGTCGGGATATACAAATAGTTCACTGTTTCAATATTTTCTTCCGGATAACTGAAATGCCATTTCCAGTTAGAGGAGGAAGCATAGACGACCAATGGTTTCTGGCCCTCATATCCTTTTGGTGTCGCCTCAACTTCATAATTTGATTTGACAGTGACAATGGAAAGGAAAATGATGATGATTACAGGAATTCCAACGATAATCGATTCAACAATCGGATTCCCTTCGATATGTGGCGGTTCATAATCCTCACTCTGCTTTGAAGCTCGATATTTAACTACGACATATATCATTAAGGCAAAAACGGCAATGACAACAATTGCCATCGTTGCAATCGAAATCCAAATGACATTGGCAGTCGTTTCAGCTTGTGGTCCTTTCGGATCTAGAACCATCAACGGTTCGCAGCCCGCCAACAATGCTAATACACCGATAGCTAAGCTAACTAAAGCCCATTTCTTTTTCATGGAAGTACCCCTTTCTATTGTTCTATATGCGATAGAAACAGCGTCTTAAGCAATCGTATTTTGCAATCTCTCGTACTCGAGATTGGTATATCTTAATATAATAAAATCCCAAAAACAATTAGCAGATTAGCACTTCATAACATCTTCACGAAACGTCAATAGAATGGACACATTTTGTACAACTAATTGACAACTTTTTATTTAAAAGTAATGAAATATATTCCAATATTACTTTGTGTTAGTTCATTTACATACGAATCAAAAGATGCTTTGCTATACTAAGGACAGATAAAGGAGGAAACGAAATATGACTAAGGAAATTCAGATGGATTTGTCAACAGAACAACGTGAAGAAATACTCGGGGTATTGAAAGCTCGCTTTGAGAAGCACATGGACCGACACGAAGGAATCGAATGGGCTAAAGTTGAGGCAAAACTTGAAGCCAATCCTGAAAAATTGTGGTCGCTCAATGAAATGGAAAGTACCGGCGGCGAACCGGACGTTGTCGGCTACGACGTGGAAAAGGATGAATACGTTTTTTTCGATTGTTCGGCGGAAAGTCCGAAAGGCCGTAGAAGTGTTTGCTACGATCGTGAAGCATTGGAGTCTAGAAAAAAATATAAACCGGAAAACAGTGCGATGGATATGGCAACTGACATGGGCATTGCGCTATTGACGGAAGACGAATATCGGATGCTGCAGACACTCGGAAATTTCGATTTGAAAACGTCAAGCTGGGTGCAAACACCTGCCAATATTAGAAAACTCGGCGGGGCTGTCTTTTGCGACCGCCGCTACAATACTGTCTTTTTGTATCACAACGGAGCAGATTCCTACTATGCCGCAAGGGGCTTCCGCGGTTCACTTAGGGTTTAAAACTATATAAGTAATTGCACTTCATTCAAAATGCCAAAATCCCTTAACGCTACGTACATAGCATTAAGGGATTTTTGTCATTTCGATAGGTTCCTGCTTATGTGTTATCGCACATAGTTGAATAAACTAGAGTGGTATACTTTATTAGTAAGCAGGAGGTTTTTTGCTTGTCACACAGAGAAAATAGAGGATTCCGGTTTTGTATTTTCCCTAAATATAACTGGTGCGGTCCAGGGTGTAACGGGCCGGAAGATCCAGTGAATGCAGTGGATGCTGCATGCAAAGCACATGATAAATGTTATCGCCGATATGGCGACCGATGCCATTGTGATAATGAATTACTTCGACGCCTCCGACCCTATTTAGATGACGACACGCTGATGGGAAGGCATGCGCGTCTTTTATACAATTATATGCGGATTCAAACGTTATTCACTTGTAATATTTTCAGGAGATATTGAACCGGCTTCTCCCTAAGGGATAGCCGGTTCCGGAATTATTGAATCGGTATTAAAATTTCTACGACCTCTTCCTCGGCTCCCTCTTCCAAATAGTAAATCTCAATCGGAAATGATTTGTCATACCATTTTTGCTTGTAGCCATTCTCGCCCATCCATGCAAATATTTTGGTATACCCTTGATCGATTGTTTTATTGGAACAGCTGATTTTGGCATACTCGGTCATTGGAAGATTAAATCCGATCATCCCTTCAGGTATTTCAGTAAGCACCCCTACCTCCACACATGCGAAATAAGTGGCGACGATATCATTGCACATATACGGACTGAGTAAGACATGTTTGTTTTTACAATTTTTGATTTCATCGATTCGTTTTTCAAAATCCATTTGAACCTTAATGGCTGCATCCGGGAATGATTCTGGAAAATTCGCTGTTATGCTCTGTCCAACCAATTCGTACTCCTTCTGAATAACTTCACATTCAAACGTGGCAATCGTTTTTACTTCCATGCAATCTCTCCTTTACTACTATTTCCTCTTAAATTCGCCATTTGTTTTTGATACTCCTTCCTTTATAGTAATAATAAAAAGGGGGAATTTCAGGTGGATGTTTTTTCGATACATGAGCGAGAAGAGATTTTCGCGGAAGCGGTACAAACATTTTGGGGGCAATGGGGAAATGAATCTAACTATCGGTTTTACGAAGATTGCATGAAGCATTCATCCGTTACAGCTGAAGGGGTCCCTTCCTTTTATATCGCAGTTGAAGGCAGCGAAATCATTGGAACGTATGCGATTTTGCGAAATGACCTTGTCAGCAGGCAAGACCTTTCTCCATGGTTGGCTTGTCTGTATGTGGATCCTAAATTCCGCGGACAAGCGATTGGGTCCCAGTTACTTGACCATGCAATTGCCGAGGCTGGACGAAAAGGCTTTGAAAAGCTTTATTTGACGACAGACCATGTCGGATATTACGAGAAATATGGTTGGTCGAAGATTGCAGAGTGCTTTGATCTTTTCGGGAATCCATCCTCGGTCTATGAAAAATCATCATGATAAATGCTCCAGTGCATCATTGCACTGGAGGTATTTTATTCGTCTTCATCATTTTGATATTCCAAAATATCGCCGGGTTGGCAATCCAGTGCTTTACAAATCGCCTCTAATGTCGAAAACCGGATCGCTTTCGCCTTGCCATTTTTCAAGATGGACAGGTTCGCCATCGTAATTCCAACCTTCTCCGATAACTCCGTTACGCTCATTTTCCTTTTGGCCAGCATCACATCAATATTGACTATTATCGTCATCGTCTTCACCTCAGACCATCAAATCATTTTCCGATTTAATATCGATGGCATTTTGTAATAACTTTTGAAGAACAGCTGCAAACACTGAGACGACCAAGCAACCAAAAATGATGGCCATTCCAATTAAGATCATCCCTGGAGCATCGTCAACCTCGGCTATGAGATAAAGAAGCGGCATGAATAGGACATACAACGCGCTGATCGTAATGGCGCAGCATTTGATATTTTTTATCGCCTTGACAGTTACATCTGAGAACGCCAAGTTCTTGTCAATATAGCTTAACAGTTTAAACGTCTGGTACAAAGCTATGAAAAATGCGATAGCCGTTGCATACAGTCCGATTAAGAAGGGATATTGCAAGTACGATAAATTCGGAATCAATATCGCGAAGAACTTAGCTATTTTAGGCAAAATAAATATACATAACGCAAGTACTGGGAGTCCCATAAGAACAACAGCAAACTTTAAAAAGAGTGTTTCTCGCTTCATAAAAGCACCTCATCGAATTTATTTTCAAGTTGATTATAACAAGCTATTTATCGATAATCAATAAATAATTATCGATTAATGGAAATAAAAAAGCATTCTCCACGAGGAAGAGATGCTTTTTCAGGAGTTTAATCAATAAACGATGCGATGAAAATAATGATGATCGCTAGCGGTGCAATAAAACGGACGATGAACTTCCATGCACGATTTAAGAATGGTTTCATTCGCAGCTCATCATCGGTTTCGGCAGTCGACAGCACAAATCCTGCAAATATGGAAATGAGAAGCGCTCCTACCGGCAGACCGATCCGGCTTGTCAGGATATCCGCGAAATCGAAGAAAGTGCCCCCCGGCAGCTTCACATCCGATAGCACTCCGAATGATAAAGCACTTGGAATTCCAACGATGAAAATCAATAATCCAAATACCCAAGCAGCTGTTTTTCTCCGTTCCAGCTTCTTTTGAATCCCTGTTGAGACGACAATCTCCAACATGGAGATGGACGATGTCAATGTCGCAAATAATAATAAAATAAAGAACAGAATCAAGAAAAATCCTCCGAACGGGATTTCATTGAAGATTGCCGGCAGCACAACAAAGATCAATCCAGGTCCTTCAGCAGGCGATTGTCCGAGCGCGAATACAGCCGGAAAAATAACAATACCCGCAAGTAGCGAAATGAAAATATTCAATATCGAGACATTGAATGCCGATTGGCCAAGCTTTTCCTCTTTCGGCAAATAGGATGCATATGTCATCATCGCGGTTACACCGACGCTTAACGAAAAGAATGCCTGTCCGAGTGCAAGCAAGAAGGTCTTCCCTGTCAAATACGACCAATCCGGCACGAATAGGAAGCGAACCCCTTCCATCGCACCTTCGAGTGTCAATGAACGAATAGCCAGGACGATGAAAAAGATGAAAAGCAAAGGCATCATCCAACGGCTTGCACGTTCAATCCCACCGCGGATGCCGCTTTGCACAATCCATATCGTCATAATCATGAATACGGCCTGAGCGATCAGCACTTCTCCTGGATTCGCAATGATCGCATTGAAAAGCCCGCCATAATCGGCAACATCAAGACGGAAAAACAACGCCCTTGCCAAATAGGAAAGAATCCACCCACCGACGACGCTATAGAAGGATAAAAGGATAAATGAGCTAAGCAGACCCATCCAACCGATGAAAAACCACGGTTTACCAGGCGCCAGCTTTTTTAACGATGTGACGGCATCATGCTGCCCCCTTCTCCCGATGACAAATTCGGCCAGCAGGATTGGCAATCCAATTGCCAATGTACAAATGATGAATAGCAACACAAAAACGCTTCCGCCGTTCGTGCCCGCCATATAAGGAAACTTCCAAATGGCGCCAAGTCCGATCGCACTTCCGGCAGCCGCCAATACAAATCCGATTTTCGATGTCCATTGCTCACGTTGTCTCATACAATCACTCACTTTTCCCATTTTCTCCGATGAACATTGTATTAGTATAACGTAGAATAAACAGAATCCATACTATCTTATTATTGTGCATTTTCCACTGTTTTTGTTTTATTATCTCGCTAAAGGGAAATATGTAAGTAATTAGGGAGGTGGTACTATTGGAACTTATAAAAGTTAATGGTCGAATTGATAGGAAGCGGTTAGCTTTCGGCATTCTAATGCCAATTATCGGCGGGTCGATCACCGGGTGGTTGGCAAACCGGAATGCTCAGGAAAAATATAAAAAGCTCGAAAAGCCTTTTTTCTCACCGCCCCCTTCAACATTCCCGATTGCATGGACAACCTTGTATGGCATGATGGGACTCGCGAAGTATCGGGTTGAAAGGAAAAAGGAGCAAGGACAAGGGAATACAAGTGCAATCCCCATTTATGAATTACAACTCGGCCTCAATTATTTATGGTCTTTCTTATACTTCCGATGGGGATTGAGAGGCACCGCCCTTGTAGAGATGACCATTTTACTCGCAGCAATCGCATTGACGACTTACGAATTCTACCAAGTCGACCGGACGGCAGGATCGCTGATGATTCCTTATATCGGTTGGGTCGTTTTCGCTTTGTCCCTCAATTATTCGACTTGGAAGCTGAATAATTAATCGTAAAGAATTCCCTTGCCAAAACCGGCAAGGGATTTTCATTCAAAATTGAATCTCTTGGGGTTCTTGCCCCTTTTTATTCATGAGTCGCATGGAATCGGGGGTGATTTTAAGGATGACGAGATTCGGATCATCAGGTCCATTAAAATATGGCTTCATATGCTCATTCCAAACCTTCTCTTTCAAACTTTCCTCATCGGATATCGTGACGGTCCCCATGATTTCAAGATACGCATCCCCAAACCCATCTCCCTCATAGCCAATCAGAATATGCGTATTCGGATTCTTTTCAAGCTCATCCACTTTTTCGGTCTGTTTTGAAGTTGCCGTGTAAAGCGTGAAATCCTCATTGAAAAATGTCATATATCTGCTGTATGGCTGGCCTTGCTGGACAGTCGCCATCGTTCCAACATAGCTTTCATCCAGAATTTTTCGAGCTGTTTCTTTTGCATCCATATCAATCACTCCTAATTCATTGTCTCCCTTAACTTTTCCTATATAAAAGGGAAACTAAACATCAAAGGATCGACGGAGGAGAAAATATGAACATTCCTGCAAAGCCCTAATTTATTTCATCTAAGAATAAAACCATAAAATCCTCATCGAAATAGTCTTCTCCGATTTTCAACGCTCTTTTCTCAGTTCCGTATGCTTCAAATCCGAGTGATGAATACAACCTGATGGCAGATGCATTCGAGCTGACGACTGCTAAGTGAATCTGCTCAATCCCTTTCAGAGTCCTTGCCTTTTTGATCGCTTCATTCAGAAGCGCCTTTGCGACGCCCCTTCCCCGCATTTCGAGGGTCACGTACATTGATAGAATTGTTGCACGATGTCTGAGCTTCGTCGTTTTCTCAGTTAATAACGTAATGACGCCGATCAGTTTCGATCCATCAAAAGCACCGAATGTAAAGGATTTATCTCCTTGAAACCTTTCTTTATATTTGTCGGCACTTTGTTTTTTCTCCTCTTCATAGCTTGAAGAGAACGCTTCGGGATTCGTTTGTAAAGCCTCTAATCGAATTTGAAAATAAATTTCCGCATCTTGTGGTGTTAATTTTCTAATTTTCATTGATATCCTCCTCCTATTAATTGAATAGCTACATACATTTTACCTTTCAATGCAATTTTCCTGCAATCAACATTTAGTACCGTATAATAGACATACATAAGAACGTTAACTAAAGGATGTGTCTACATGTCAAAGGAACTTTTCATCACAACCGACTTCCAAAGGGAATGGATTGATAAATTAAGCAAGCTTGAACAGCAATTTCGGGACTCGGCTGAACAGACGGACCGACTTGCTAAATTTCCGAAAGAAAATATACAGTCGCTTGTCGACATCGGTTATACGACACTCGCCCTTCCGAAAGAATATGGCGGTGGAGGAATGACCGTTACCGATATGATATTGATGCAGGAGACGATCGCTTCCTTTGATGGTGCAACTGGATTATCGATTGGCTGGTATCATGGCGTTGTCGGCGACCTTTATGCAAATGAGCTATGGAATAAGAACAACTTGGAGCGGTTTGCAAAAGAGGTTTTGAACGGCGCCTTAGTGAACCGCGCAGCAAGTGAAGCGCAAACCGGCAGCCCGACACGCGGTGGCCGTCCGCAAACGACGGCGGTCAAAAAAGATGGGCATTGGGTCATTAACGGACAGAAAAACTTCACTTCCATGTCGCCTGTCCTCACCCATTCCCTTGTATCCGCTTGGGTCGAGGAACGGGAAGGAATCGGCTTTTTCCTTATTGATCAAACAAGTGAAGGCGTATCCATCAAAGAGACATGGAATATGGTCGGCATGCGTGGTACGGAAAGTCATGATCTGGTTTTAGATAATGTGAAAGTCGACGAGGAAGATTTCGTCGAGTTCAGCAAAAGCCGGCGCGGAGATAAATTGAACGGGTGGCTGCTTCATATTCCAGCATGTTATTTAGGGATTGCGCAAGCCGCCCGTGACTATGCAGTGAAGTTTGCCGTCGAATATAGTCCAAATAGCATTCAAGGGACCATTTCCGAATTGCCGAATGTACAAAGTCATATCGGACATATCGATCTGGAATTAATGAAAGCACGGCATTTCCTATACAGTGTTGCAGCGGCATACGATAATTTGAAACAACGTAAATCGATGAATCAGGAATTAGGTGCGGCTAAGCATGCAGTGACAAATGCGGCAATCCACATTGTCGATCAAGCGATGCGGATCGTCGGCGCGAAAAGCTTGGAGTTATCCAATCCGTTGCAACGCTATTACCGGGATGTCCGGGCAGGGCTGCATAATCCGCCTATGGATGATATGGTCATTTCGAAATTGGCGGATACGGCAATCGAGGGTATGCGCAAATGATCAAAAGGCTTGTCATAACTGGTTATAAAGCGCATGAATTAGGCATCTTCAATGATAAGCACCCAGGCATCGGCATCATTAAAAAGGCGCTGGAAGACCGATTGACTCCCCTTCTTGATAGCGGCCTCGAATGGGTGATTGTCAGCGGACAGCCGGGAGTCGAGACATGGGCAGCGGAAGCAGTGATCGACTTGCAAGACATGTATCCGGAATTGAAATTTGCCGTCATCACCCCATTCCAGGAACAGGAGAAAAACTGGAACGAAGCGAAAAAGGAAGCGTATGAATTCATCCTTGCGCATGCGGATTACTCAGTCAGTTTAACGAAGCGTCCATACGAAGCCCCGTGGCAATTCATTGAGCGGGATAAGTTTTTATTAAGGAATTCGGATGGAATCTTAATCGTATATGACGAGGACAATGAAGGGTCTCCTAAGTTTATGAAGAAAATGGCGTTGAAATTTGCGGAGACGAGCGATTATGAAGTGCTGACGATTACAGCGGATGACTTGCAACTTGTCGCAGAGGATATGCAGAGACAGGATTGGGATTAAAGGAAAACTCTTTCGACGGGAACGAGAACATGTGGTAGAGGAACGAGAAGTTTGAGTAGAAAAGAATAGACCCTTGTGCAAAAGAATGGACCCTAACCCGAATAAGTAAAAGCTGTCCGCAGTCACACAACGACTGGCGGACAGCCTTTTCATTATCACTTCTGATGTTTCTCCAAAAACTCCAGCATCCGGCTGTACACTGTTATTTCATTTTCCTTCTTCGAGAAGCCGTGTCCTTCATCATCTAACACCAAATATTCGACATCGCGGCCGAGCTCTGTCAACTTCGCGACGATCTGATCGGATTCCTTTTTGACAACACGCGGGTCTTTTGCGCCTTGGATGACCAACATCGGCTTCACCATTCCGTCGAGGTACGTGACAGGCGAATCCTTGACGAATCGCTCTTTATCCCGCTCCGGATCTCCTAGCCAACGATCCATGATCGGCTTCCAATGCGCCGGAACGGAATTGACGAATGTGAACAGATCGGATACGCCAAAAATGTCCACAACCGCCTTGAAGTACTCGGCATGTCTGCCGTGCAACAGTAATGCCATATAGCCGCCATAGCTGCCGCCTACGAGAAATAGTCGATCACGGTCGGTAATGCCATTGTCAAACAACCAATCGATCCCCGCCAAACAGTCGAGGCGCGGGCCCTCTCCCCAATCCTGTTCGACCATTTTCGTGAATTCCGAACCGTAGCCGGTGCTTCCCCGGAAGTTTGGAGCGAAAATATTATAGCCCCTATTCAGGAAGCATTGGAACATCGAACGGAACATCTTTCGTTCGGACGACTGTGGACCGCCATGTGGCCAGAAGATCGTGTAGCCATTCGCATGTTCCTCTTTCGCTTTGAATAAAAGAGCTTCGATATCCAATCCGTCAAACGAATTATAAGAAACGACTTCCGGTTCGACCATGCCATCTTGGCTGACACCTAATACCCTGTTTTCCGTCAATTGCTCCCACTCTTGCCCATCTGTCGATTTGAAAATATTATGAGGGACTGTCGCACTGCGACCTAAAATATAGAGATTTCCTGACTTGGCGAATCTTACTTGATCAATTACATCGACAGGCAATGTGCTCTCAGCTAGCTTTCCAACCCCAAGATGATAGCGATATAATTTATCCGCTACACCCTTGGAAGTGATGAAATAAAATTCCCCATTGTCTTTATTGAATTTTATTGTCTGGACGCTTTCCCCTTCCACTTCCAAAACCTTGGAAAACGATTTCGTCGACAAATCAAATTTTGCAATGTAGGTATGATCGCTCTCATAATCCGTAACGAAATGAATCGTGTTATCGTCAGTGAATACCGGATCACCAGCGACATGCACTTTTGACGCATCCGGTGTTAAGGTAAAGGTATCTTCCCCGATTTTCACAAAGCTGACGACATAAGTGTTTGCGAAGGCCTGTGAATAGACGAATGCCTTTTCATCATCCGAAACTGCGGCAAGCTCAGTCGTCGAAGTCTCTCCAATATGCAATAACGTATCGATGCCGCTTTCCAAATTACGCATATGCGTATTCAAGTACATCGGATTGTCCAAAGACGTCACATAATAAAGCCGCTTCCCATCATCGCTCAAATGACTGAAATAGAACTTCTCACTCGACTCTCCAGTGATCAACGGCTGCGGCAGACCGCCTTCAAATGGGATCGAATAGATTTGATAGTTTTCATCCCCATCATTATCAAACCCAGCCAACACATACTGATTTTCAGCATCGAATTTGATAAAGTTGCATGACTCGTCACGATGGGCAAATAAATACGGAAAAGAGCCGGGCAAATCCACTGCCCATAAATTCATCTTGCCATTTAAATTGGTATTGAAGATCAGCTTCGTTTCATCATTGTTCACAGCGAAATTGGTAATCGTGTACGTCCGGAAAAACTGCTCAACTGTCGGTTTTGCAAAAGGTATCATGATTCTCCTCCTAAGCTACTTGTCTATTTCCTATCCATTGAATAGTATAGCACTTCTATACTTATGAAAGAATGCCATTTCACATTCTTCTTTGAATATTGCATCATTCATTTCATTCAAATCTGCATTCCTTATTGCATAAGCTGTCATAGTGGGGGTGAAATGGATGGACAATGCAAACCAGCAAACAAACGGAATGGCGATCAGTTCACTCGTGTTAGGGATATTGGGAGTCGTGTTGAATCTGATTCCTGTCATTCCTTATTTATTGGGTATTTTGGCAATCATCTTCGGCGCTGCGGGGAATAAAATACAGAATGGCAAAGGTATGGCGGTTGCCGGTATTGTATTAGGAAGTATCACGTTGGCAATGAAAGTATTCTTCTGGATATTCATCATCCTATTAGGAGGAATAAATTATTAGGCGATTAAAAAAGGAAGCCGCTTCAGATGGTTAACATCCAAAAGCGGCTTTTCATTATGGCTTTTCCAATTGACTTTCCACAATGTCCCCAATGAATGGAAGCTTATAATAGTTGCCTTGATAAGCTTGATACATCATAAAAATCATTAGTACAAACGCCAGCGGGCTTAATAGCAGGCTTGCGATCGCTCCAACTAAAGGTATGAAGCCTAAAATGATGCTGATCAGGAAGATGGCAATCGCCGTAAAAACGGATTGTAGCGCATGGAATCGGATGAAACGGTTTTCTTTTTCAACGAACAGAAAAATAAGACCGATGATAAAGATATAACAGAGCAATCCTCCTACATTCTCTGTTAATCCGATAGAGGTTTTATTGCCTTCAGCTTTGGAATGGTTATTTGTCTTTTCCGGTTCCTGATCTATTGTTGCCGGTGTTTTCTTTTCATTTTCATTCAATTTTCCATAACCCCCTTTTCCCCCTATTATATTGAACAGGTGTAAGAATGATGCCTGCTCCAGGCAAAGACACTGTCGCAGGCAAACTTACTTTAGGGAAAGGGGTCATTTGGATTCAGATTGATTGGACTTCCCTCTTAAATTACTAATATAAGTTGTCGTGAGCTGGTAGCTCTTGTCGATTTTCTCCGCCAGAAAATGTGAGCGCTCGAATATGACCGATTTGAGGAAATCCATTTGCCTCATCATTTTTTCAATTAATCCTTCATGCTGTTCAATCCGTTCTGCTATTTCTGTCTGTGCCGTCTTCTGTTCTTCCAGCGAGAGGGAGAATTGATCCTGTTTTTCGATTTGCGCATCCATTTTTGTAAGAAGCTTTTCTTGATCGGCATCAAATTTTTCAAGCCGTTCTGCTATTTCAGCGTTCGATTGGTTCAGTATATTGATTTGTTCAACTAGCTCGTCATTCATTCTCCTCTTGTTTTCAAGCATTTTTTGCAGTTCTTTATGTTTTCGATCCAAACGTTCCAATGTCTCCAGTGCTTCTTTCTCAAACTGGCGATGTTGCGATTGATGATCCAATATTTCATCGAAGCGGATTCCTGTCGTCCTCCATCGATCGGATTGGATCCTTCTTTGTTTAGTAAGCTGTTTTTCCATTTCGCTGTATTTTTCATTCATCATGTCGAATGATTTCTTTTGTTCATTCAAAGCTTCAGACAAGGAATCGGTTCGATAGATGGCCTGGTTCATTTCGGCAATGTTATCGCCTTTAAATAGATCCAAATGGTTCTTTTTATTAAAAAACAATCCCATAGTTCAACCTCCCATCAACCGTTTTCTCTATGATATGTCGGGAGGTATATATTCGTACAATCATGAAAAAACCGTCCCAAAATAGAGACGGTTTGAATTTAGCCTTTATATCATTTTTCAAAAACTTGTTGAAGGACTTTACTCGGCTCGAAGTTGTTGAGGTTTTTATAAATACTATTGTTCGGCTTGGTCCGTAGCGTCTTGGCAAACGAGTTTGCCAGTTCCGCTTCGCCGACTACGTATAATTCCTTCCAGTTACGCTCTTTCCGCATTTTTTCGACAATGATGCCCATTTCTTTATAAAATCGCTCGAGGTTTTCTTTTAAACGATCATCAAATCCGTCGCTATGATTTCCTCCGGTGCTGCGTGATATGGATGATCGCACGCCTTTTTGTTCTTTCCAAACTTCCAGACCCGAGTCGAACTCGTAAGTCCTCTCACCATTGACGAATCCCATCGCGGTATCCAAGATGCGAACTTCCCCAAAGCTCGGCATGATGATGCCAGCCTCTGGATACGCCTTCAACATATACTCCATTTCCTCAATTACCGGATGGTCCTCCCAGTGGAAACTTGTTTTCACTTGCACTTGCACATAGTGGACGGACCATAATTCAGGATCTTCAGACGCAAAAATAACGACCCCTTTATTCAAGTCGTTTTGATTGCCTTCGATTTCCTTCGTCACTTTTTCTTTCAGTTTTTTATACGCTTTCATTTCTTTTTCATCTTGGGAAGCTTCTAAATACTCATCGAGGCGCTTCAATCCATTTTTCAAATGGATTCTCCACGCTCCATTCTGTTGTTCCGGATCGGCAGGGTTCGTATTCAAGTACACACTCAACACGCAGCGGGAATCACATTCGAATTCCTTCAGTTTTTTCAGCTCTTCACTAAGTGACATATATCCCGAACCTCCTCATAATATGCTTCTTTTAAGCATACCCTCTCCATTCGATTCTAAAACGGCACATCTGCATAATGCAGATGTCCGATTCAGCATAAAACGTTTGAAGGGCGCCATATTAATAACGACGATGAATGAAAGGAGCGAAAAATTATGGGAAGAGATAATCACAACAATAAGACCGGAAATAATACTAACTCCTTGCCGCAAACGCCAAAAAATCAGAAGATAAAACCCGGTGATATGAAAGAGGAAATCGCAAAGGAATTCGCAGAGCTGCGTCAGGCAAAAAAGAAGAAAAATTTTAGATGGCCTTAATCGTATGCCCCTACCCAGATGTAGGGGCTTTGTTTTATATTTTGCTCGAGTTTAAGGGTGTTATGGCGCAACTTGGTGGAATTTTGCGCGAGTTTGGGTCGGTTTTGCTCGAGTTCGGACCAGTTATGGCGCAATCTCACAAAGTTATGCTCATCTGGTGACCTTTGCACCATCCTCGAGACAGTCATAAACCGCCATCATTTCCCGTTTGTCTAATTCCCGGATCCGATTGAAAATGGGAATGTCAGAAACAGCTTCTGTATACAAGCTTTCATCCACGACGTCACTTACATTGCCCAAAAGCCATGTTTGAACGTCAACCCCATCGACGATTTCCTTCAAACCTTCCCCATTGATGCCTGTCGCCTGACAACTTGCACACGGAATAGTCAATTTGAACACGCCATCATGTAAATTATCCTCGGTAATCACCTTTTTCCCTTTACAGAAAGGACATGGATTGGCCTTTCTGATTTTATTAATTTGGGTAATTAATTTTTTGTAGCCAAATGCTTCATATACATACGTCAGTTTTTTGTATTTCCCGTTTGTGAAATACTTATCGATGATCATTTCCCTTGTTTCATTAATAGTTGGGAAATCACAGATCGTCACTTGGTTATTGCTGCTGATCGATTCAATATTGCCCTTGACGATATCCCAAAACGGCAAGACATTTTGCAATACCATTTCATATCCCGTAAAGCTGGCCTGGTCCAATTCCAACATTTTCAATGCAACCTGGGTTTCCCTAGGCAGCAAAGAGACATCCTCCGTCAAACTCATGTCGCCGCCGACAATCGATTTCAGTTTCAAGAGAACGGGTACATCTCCCACAGTTTTCAATACGTTATCAATCGGCTGTTTAATTAATTCACGAATATCTGTCCCATCAAATGAAAGAGGCTTATGGTGGTTTAAAACAGTCCCCTCACAAATTGGGCATGTAATCATTTCTTTTGAAGCTTTCATATGCTCTTTAATCTCAGATTTCGAAACGACCATATACATCCCAAGGATTGTATTGAAGCCAACCCACGTTCTGCGCGTCTTGCCTTCCTTATCGTAAAATGACTCATCAAAATATCCATACCAAAATGTGTGCTTTTCTTCATCGGACATCTCGTTATAACTTTTCGTCAGATCACGGCCTAATGCGTTCTTTATTTCTCCAAATAGAAACTCCAGCTTTTCGTATTTATAAAACTTTAATACTTCCATTACGTCTGGATGCAACATTCCATCCCAGAATGGAACATCCTTGTCTTGGATGACAAGATCTTTATCAAATTTTTCTATCTGAAGACGTCCGGAGCATGATGGACAATGATTGTCTTTATTATAGAAATCGAAGCTTTTCGTGTCTTTGTTCGTCGGATGAGCCACCACGATATGGTTGATCAACCCGCCGATTTCATAAAGAAAGCTATATTGGCTATACAAATGCCTTTCAAGGTCAATGGCAATGACAGGTGCAATCGTGTCGGATTCATATTCGCCGTAAATTAAATGGGCCATTGAGGACAAGCTTTTCAAGATGCCGCCATTATAAATATTCTCCGCGTTTTTATAGTAATCGATATGATTTTCGTTTAAATAGCGGATGCCGTTTTGCTGCTTGAGTGCGGAGGATATAGGTAACGGCAGCTCGGCATCCTCTCTATTTTTATGATCATAATAGTCATGATGACTGACAATATCCAAATGCGTGACGGGTTCACTCTTCCGCTTCCCGAAGTCGATGATGAAATCGGAGCTTTCCATCATATATTCATTATGCTCAATCATGACGATTGAAACGGTTTCATCTTGCAAAATCAACCGAATGCTATCAATGAATTGGTTCAATATATTTTGGGATAAACCTTTTGAAGGCTCATCGAAAATAAAGAGCGTGTGAGGTTTTCTCGAGTTCGCAAATAGCTCCGAAACTAAATGGACACATTGGAATTCACCAGTCGACAACGTCTGTGTTTTTCTCTCCAACGTCAAATAACCGAGTCCGAGTTTGATCAATAAGCTCAATCGTTTATGAGCGATGTCTCCTTCTGGTAATTCATCAATGATATCTTCAATCGAGCGCTCAAAAATATCGTCAATTTCTTCACTGTATTTATTCAATTTCTGCTTGATGTCAAGAAAAGTTGCAACGGTGGACCGGCTTGTAATCGATTGGTTTCGGTCCTGTCCGACCATGACTAATTTATCTTTTGGATATCGATTCAGAAAGTCCTTCGCTACACATTCATTGACGAGTGTGGATTTCCCGCAGCCAGACTCGCCGGTGACTGTTACAAGTCTATTTTTCGGAATTTCAAATTCAGCCATTTGTATATTACGGCAGTAAAGATCCTCAAACCGATAAAATTCTGTCGGCTTCTTTTCATTCCGTTCTTGGAAAACAGGCTTCGGACGCGGTGATTCTTCGACAATTCTTCCGCCGTATTTTCCGCTGCCCGGTCCAAAAAACAATTGCTCATCCGTTAGATCGAGCACTGTGTCAGAATGATCGATAAGCCAAATTTGATTTTTATAACCTAATCGTTTAATCTGCTCCAAAATTTTCAGGAGCGTTTGACGATCAAGACCAACTGAAATTTCATCGATGATAATGACGGTATTCTCACTTGCAGCCATGAATTCCCCCAAGTACAGGCGCGTTAACTCTCCGCCTGAAAGAGTTCCCATAATACGATTTAACGTTAAGTAACCGACATTCATATTAAGTATATTTTGAAGGATAAGTTGTTTCGCTTCACTAATCTGTAACTCTTCTGCAAGCGAGAGGATGGATTCCACGCTTAAGTCGTTAATATCGGAAATGGAATGCGGTTTACCAAATAACTCGATTGTATATTGCTCGACCTTTGGATTATATCGTTTACCGCCACACGTTTTACATTCTACATTGCTTGTACTGCCGCGCCCTTTACATTTCGGACACCAGCCTAATTCATTGTTGAATGAAAAGACTTCCGGGGAAAGATTAAATTTGTCGGCAAGGCATACGCGAATTTCTTTGAATACGCCGGTATGTGTGCCGATTGTCGAACGCGGATTGGAGGATATTGATGATCTTCCGAGAAAAAGCACTAAAGGCATCTCTTCCATTTTGATTGCGCTGAAATTGGTTTCCATAATATTTGGGAATAAATACTGGTATTCAGCCTTTGGCAATAAGGAAACGAGACGCTTCTTCGACTCCTCCCCGATCGTTTGACAAAATGTCGTTTTTCCGGATCCAGACAATCCGGCAATCCCTAACGACTTATCTTCGGGCAGATCTGCATCCAATCGTTTAATATTGTTCGCGATTAATTGATTGATTTTCATTGTGACATCCTCTCCAATCTCTGACATTAGTATTGCCATGTATGTAAGACTTCCAATCCTTCTGTTCACATAAAAATGACGCTTTCCGTATTACCGAAAAGCGCCCTATAATCGATTTTTTACTGTTCCTCTAACACTTTTGTAAGTTGTTCGGACATATTGGTCCAGCCATATTGTGCACCTTTTAATCCGTCTTCTGTATGGATTCCGGTTTGATCGAGGTGGAGGTTAGTGTTTCCATCAGGCGTTTCTGTTAACGTCCAAGTGACAACATGCTCTTCGCCACCGCTCGCCCAAGTGTAGGAAAGCTTATTCGGCTCGTCCACTTCCAATACTTCACCTTTTACGATGCCATCCCACCACTCACTTGGCTCGGCGCGGAATGTAAATTGATGTCCAACGACAGGTTTGAAGTCGTTTTTCCAAATCCACTTTTCAAGCATATCCGAATCCGTTAATGCATGCCACACTTTGTCGATCGATTTGTTGTACTGAAAATCCATTTCCAATGATAAACTCATTCTTCTTCCTCCTCTAAAAGTTGCTGCAGTCGCGACAGACGCGCACTCCAGAATTTGTTGTAGAAAGCGACCCAATCTTGAATTTCTTTGAGCGGAGAGGCATTCAACTTAAATCGCGTTTCCCGGCCGACTTTCCTGCTCGTAACAAGGCCCGCTTCTTTCAGGATTGCCAAATGTTTTGAAACTGCAGTACGACCCATTTCGAAATGAACCGTTAGCTCATTGAGAGGCGATTCTTCCACGTCAGCCAACAAACGAAGCAATTTTCGACGCGTTGGATCGGCCACTGCTTCATACACATCTCTTGTAGGTCTCGTCTCGCTCAAGATCATTCTCCTCCTGATCTTTCAACACGACACTTAAAGGTGTCCTATTCGAGATTATAATACGACACCTTCAAGTGTCATGTCAAGTATGCCCTTGATGAATTTTTTTAGTCATGGCTTCTAGCAAACGGCAAAAAGCGTGGTTTAAAAGTCACGAAATGACCATATAAGTTGGGAAATGATTGATATATTTTTGAAGCATCATGACTAGCTTCATGTACCGTGTATAATCAAAAGGAATTGTATAAGTAAAAATGTTTTCTAGGGTTCCGTGGCAAATGCCGGTCTGGTCCGAGAGAAAACTCACGGCTCAGCTGTGTCACGGAAGGATAAAAGCCTGGGAGAAACTGTTTATCAGTTGTCTCCCAGGCTTTTTTTGTTTTTGTCATCAATAATTATGGAGGTGTCTCTTTAGATGAATAAAGAATGGATCAAAGTAGTGGTTGCCGCATTCTTCGAAATCTTTTGGGTGATTGGGTTGAAACACGCAAATGGCTTTTGGACTTGGATAGGAACTGCTATTGCAATTTTTACTAGCTTTTATTTAATGATCATGGCGGGACGGAAGCTCCCCGTCGGAACGGTGTATGCGGTTTTTGTCGGTCTTGGTACAGCAGGAACAGTTTTCTCTGAAATTCTAATTTTCGGGGAGCCATTCAAAGTGGAAAAAGTGCTCTTTATTGTTGTTTTATTAGCAGGCGTTGTTGGCTTGAAATTAGTCACAGCAGACGAAATTAAGGAAGGAGATGAATCATAATGGCATGGATTTCTTTAATCGCAGCAGGCTTATGTGAAATGTTTGGTGTCGTCATGATCAATCAACTGCATAAGAACCGAAGTTGGCGATCATTAGTGTTATTGATTGCTGGGTTTGGAGCAAGTTTTATCTTCCTAGCCTATTCGATGAAAACCCTTCCGATGGGCACAGCTTACGCAATTTGGACGGGAATGGGCGCATCTGGCGGAGCAATTTTAGGAATGGTGCTATTCGGGGAATCAAAAGACTGGAAACGACTTGTTTTTATAGGCATGGTTTTGGGAGCAGCAATTGGTCTGAAACTTGTATCGTAGAACGTTATTTAAAAAGCCTAATTTCATAGTTGCAAGGAATTAGGCTTTTATTACATAAATCATTTATTTTCAACAACATCGCTTGGAATGCTGCCTTGTTGCGAAACATCAACGGTCCATCCAATCATAGTCGTACTGTCCCTTACATTGTTTCTTTCAATTTCGTTCAGAATCAAGGTGAAGGCCACTTCAAGTCGATCAGTATCCAAACTTTCCGCTAAGTCAATTGGATCCGAAAAGGGTTCTCCCGGACATTCAAGCAATCCATCCGTCGTCATGAAGATGCGATTGACGCCTTTCCGTAATTCCCGAACGCCAGACGAGAAACATGTAACAGCTTTATCGAACGTATTCACTTGACCGATCCATTCATAGAACTGCCTTTGATTCAACTGGAATTGGTTTAGTGCCATAAAATCAGGATGGAAAACAAACACTACACAATCCCCGACAGAAAACCACCAAAGGTAGTTTTCTTTTCGGATGCAGATCAGACAGGCTGTCTCTCCTTTGACTTGCTTGCATTGATCAAGAAATTCATCACTTTGGAAGATGTCGAAAAGCTTTTTCTGCACATGGTGGAATCCTGGCTTAGATGTCGATTCTATAAGTTCATGTTCAAATTCTTCTAATGTATGAATGATAAGCTCAGCACTTTCAGCACTGTCATGCGCGTCTAAAATCACAGCAAATTCCCAGTCCTCTTCTACCCAAACAATGCAGCCATCTTCATTTTTATATTGACCGGCGGAAGAGTTTCCACCAAATCGGCCAACCGTCATACAACCAATCGATTGAATATCTTTCGAATCGATAAAATTCTTTTCACTTCCAACCCATGAAAACCTATTATCCATTGTTTTCTCCTAAGTATGAGCGTACTCGTTCACACAGTTCGATGATTTCACTATTTCCTCCGTTCGGAGCGTCGGACCATTCTCGAACAGACATTGGTCCCCAATACTGTTCAGGTGTGCCCGGGTAACGCGGGACGATATGCATGTGCAAGTGAGGTACAGAATTTCCGGAGACGAGAGAGTAAATATGCTCCGCCTCTTCAGTCACCAAAAGTGCCTTGCTAACTCGCGCCATTATACTTCCAAAAGCTTTTGCTTCTTCTTCGTTCATATCTCCAAGTGTCGGCACATGTCTTTTTAAATCTATCATCAGATGCCCGAGATAACCGGGTTCCCCATCATTATCAATATGTCCTACGTAAACGAATTCATCTTCATAGATTGTAATGCCATCTGTTTGTAATTCTCCCCGATGTTTTTCGCAAATAAAACACTTCATTTTACCAACCCCTATCATCATAACTAAGCGATTTAAAACAAGCCTATATCCATTTCATCGGGTTCAATGACAATTGCTTTCATTCCCTTATCTGTTGTCGTTTCATGGCCTTTCCTTTTTCCAAAATTCATCTAAGCGAATTATTATCAAACTTTATTCCCCTCGTCTGAATATATTCTTGTATTATTGAAATTTCCGGGGGGTTTAGATTTCTTGGCAGTTCGTCAATCGAAAAAAATTGTAAAGACAACACTTCATCTTGATCTGCCCTTAATTCACCTTCATAATCTGCACAAATAAAAGTGGCAATGACATTAAAAATTTCATCTCCATGAGGATATTTATAATAATATTGCTCACCTGAAAAAATATTCAAAAAGGTTAGTTGATTGGCTACTAAATTGCATTCTTCATATAACTCCCGCCTTGCCACCTCTTGCAGGGATTCACCGAGTTCCATTGAACCACCGGGCAACCCCCAGCAGTTATTATCTGCCCGTAGTTGTAAAAGCAATCGATCCTCTGAATCAACTACTATTACATTCGCACCGACCATTATGATTGGTCGAGATCCAATCAGTTCCCTTAATTCGCTAATATACCCCATACCCTTCCCCCTAATTTTTCAATGATTTGCTTTCTTAAACGACGGGCTCAATTCGCTCCAAACATCGAATTTATTTCCATCCACGTCTTTGAAAACGAAGTTAATTCCCGAATGTCCTCTATGTTCGATTTCTCCAACAGTAATCTCGCGTTTATTAAAATCCTGATGTAACTCCCTTAATGCCTCCTGACCGCCCACTTCAAAAGTGAGCGAAAAACGTTCAGTTCCATTGACATCGTAAAAATTAGCAGTCTCATTTTCTCCCGCTTTTACGAGAAAGAAACTTTGATCGGCAAGATTCAAGATCGCTTTGTCTTCATCCTGATAATTCAATTGCGCATCCAGCTTTTCAACATACCACTTTGCAGCCCGGTCAACATTGGAGACAGGAATATACGTAGTGCCAACCCTTAGTAATCTAGTATTCATTAGCCCACTCTTATCTTTCACATCAACCAATTCAAATCGTTCACAGACAAGCAACATATCTTCTGTGAACTCTATTCCAACTTTGCCTAGTTCCCGTTTGAAGAAGCGTTCATGGATTTCCTTCCAATTCCGATACGATCCATCACCTTCCGCCAAAGCAAACTCTTCCGTCACTTCATTCATCGGGATTACGGATACTTCTACTGTTTTGATGATTGCAACCGGCTCGTCATGGCTATTCAAGATGATGCTGTATTCCTCAACTGTTGGAATCGGTTCATTTTCCAGTTCATATAATATATGCGCTGAACAAGTCGCCGTCTTTCTCCCTTCTATTACCGCTTGCGCTAATTCGTCCTGTGCTTCGCCGAACCTCCATGCACTGACTAACGCAGGACGTTCTTTCTCTCCCCAAAATTGCTCCCAATAATCCTTTGCAACTTGATTCATTAGTTGTCCTCCTTATTCTCATTTTCCGCAACCCTCTTCACTCGCTGTACAAAATCGACGACGACTTTGTCATTTGCAAATAGTAATAATAACTTTATAAACCATTTCAGTGGCTTATTTGTAGTCGAATAAATAAATCGGGTTTTATTATCATTCACCTGGCAAAGCTCATATTGCGCCGTAATCTCAAACATCCCACCAAGTGTAAAACCGACTTTCATCTTTTTTTCATTCGGAGTATCTAAATAGTCGAGTGTCTCGACCTCATACTCCATTACGCGCTTGCCTTCTCTATATTTCTGCAAATACACACTTCCAACCATTCCTTCTGTAATGGTGACCGGTTTATTCGAAACAACTTGTGGCATGATTTTTTGCATGTCTTCCAACGAGCCATTTAGGTACTTCCAAACATGCTCAATCGGCGCATCAATCTCAATTTCCTTAGTCCACTGCTTCATTAATACATCTCCTTTTCACGGATACTAGTTAACCGTGCTTAAAACCGGATAATGCTTCAATAAAAATTCATCCAATATACCCCATTTCCCAAACCTCCTGAATTATGTTCGTAGTGGCGAGATCAATTGTACGTAAGATGCATCATTTTCCGGCTCAATGACCGCCGGTTTCATCACACCACAAAAACTGATTGTCACCTGTTCTTCCTGTATCCCTTTTAGCGCTTCAAGAAAAAATCGACCGTCGAAGGTCATATCAATAGCGGGTATCCCATCCACCTTGCTTGTTTTTTGCTGTTCTTCAATCATTCCGATTCCCGCTGAGTTTGTTGTTATTTTCAAAATGCTATTGTCGATCAGAGATAAGTGTACATTGTTATGCTTCCACTCCTCGGAGAAAACACAAGCTCGGTCAATTCCTGCCATCAATGCTCTCGTATTCGTCGTGACCTTTGTTACGAAGTCGGTCGGAATTAATGACTGGGTATTAGGGTAGTTCCCCTCAATTAATATGGAATACAAAATCGTATTTTCTATCGAAAACAAAATCATTTGATTCGCTATCGAGATATGTACGGTTGCAAAGCTAGGTTCCTTCAAATGCAATAGTTCCATTAAGCTTTTACTTGGAACAATGACTGAATGAGACCCTTCTGGGAAAGTGATTTGTATCGCTCTACGCGATAGGCGATGGGAGTCAGTTGCAGTACAAATAAGTTTGTTCTTATCAAACTCCATCTTCACACCAGTAAGCACCGGTTTTGCTTCACTTTTAGAGACAGCAAATATCGTTTGCTTGATCACATCTTTTAATGATGAAAACTCAACCTCAACAGAATGAAGAATTTTAATCTCCGGCAGTTTTGGATAATCGACTGCAGCTAAGCCATTAAGTCTCGTTACAATATCACCGGACTTGATGAGTACCGCTTGCATATGGTCAGATGATATCTCAATGTCATCAGGAAGTTTTTTTAAGAGATTCATAAAATGCTTTGACACTACAACTACACTTCCTGCTTCATGCACCTGAACGACAGTTTCCCCTTTTATCTGTAAAGGAATTTTCTTTTCAATAAATAACTCTGAATTCCCGCCAGTTAGCACTACACCTGCATCGTTTGCTTCAATTTTAATTCCAGACAGAATCGGAAGAAGACTTTTATTCGAACAGATCTTATGCAATTCGGAAACGATCGCTGTAAACAGTGAATTTTTTATAGTAAATTTCATGGAGTACGCCCCTTACTATTTATTCCATTTGTAATAGTTCAACCTTATTCCATATCGACTTCCAATTCTTCTTGCTAACGCGTTGATGATAATATTTCATCCGCTCTACTGTTTCACTGAAGTAAGGCGTTGGTTTTATGTGGAAGTTGACAACATCTTCAATTCCATGCGCAGCAGTCAACACTACCTTTCCGTATTCGAGTTTTACGCCTAATGCAGTAGCTGTTTCAGGAAATTTAGCTATTGCTTCAGTGGATGATAAATAGGGTCGGTCATTGTTTACAGCATGCATTCTTGCTTGATTTTTTACAGACCATGGAATAGTTGGCTGACTCATTTTTAATAGATTTTCATAATTTTTTTCTGTTTCTTCATCTACGTTGGATGGATCAAAATAAATCACATCGATATCCGGTAAAGGTGTTCTTTCATCAAACTCATGTAGCACATCCCAAATTTTCGATCGCACAAAACCCGCGCACACCCACC
Organism: Sporosarcina koreensis; assembly: GCF_042655825.1. NCBI lineage: Bacteria > Bacillati > Bacillota > Bacilli > Caryophanales > Caryophanaceae > Sporosarcina > Sporosarcina koreensis. Next base: position 47,119 of record NZ_JBHSNP010000008.1, read on the forward strand.
AATCCGGTAAATTCAAAGATTGTGTTCTCCGTAAAATATCCATCATCCATTCGTCTTCAGAAACCAAACGGATGACATCCTCCTCATTATGAATCATAATTTAACTACCTTTTTATCAATTGTTAAATGTATCAATTGATGCTTCACCTTAAATCCTGCGGCTTGATAGAGTTTTATTGCTTTCTCATTCTCTTTATCAACAGACAGGGTGATTTCTTTAATCTCCTCATATGCAAATAAATGGTTCAATGCAAAAGTCAGCAACTTCTTGCCGATCCCTTGTCTACGGAATCTATCCGAAACTGCAATATATTCAATAGAGCCTTCCCCGTGTTGAGGATCGGCTTCGAGATAGACATAACCGGTTAGTTGGTCGCCCATACTGGCGATGTACAATCGATTTTTTTCACTTATTCGTTCAAGAATCGTTTGTGCGCTGTAATATGAAGAAGGAAAAGCTTGTCCATGCAATTTTGCAAAGCCATCTTCATAAGCGGAGTAGAATTTTATTACTCCTTCTTCAACAGTTTCCTTACAATCACTTTTCTTGGCTGCTAGAATTGTATGTTGACCCTGGGATTTCCCCCCTTGTGAAATGGAGAATTCTTTAGCCTGTACGTTTTCGATGTTGAGGAAAAAATGATACCGATCCACTTGCGATGCGGATAGCGCAGTCACTCTCTCCCACAGTTCGTTGGCAAGAACAGTTCGAATAAACGCCTCACTTACAAATGGACCCCATACTTCCGCGCTCCTGTCTTCCAAATCAATATCTAGCCCGATTGCACCTATAATTTCTTCTTTCTCATAAGCGACTATAAAAGAGTTAGCCAAGTCCAAGTCTGAAAAATCGCTTGTGAGTGTGTCGTATATTTCCTCTTTTGATTCTCCACAATAACCGATATGTCGGCTCGTTACTGAATTCATTTTCGCAAGAAATGCGGCCAAATCATGATTATTTCTTGGAGATTCTAACACGATACTCATTCTTTTTTCCTCATTTCATGTAAGCATATAATGTTTCCGCCACATCATACTTGGCGAATTTACAAATATGGAGCGAATATGGACAAGTTGAATCTACTTCTTTTTCAATGAATGAAACACCTTGCTTTACAGCGTCCTCTAATTGTTTACGAATCAACTTATTCAAATCATTGATTCTGGAAGTTTCATCCACGCCTACCCATCCCAGCTCCCAGCTGTTCTTATCAGACTCATACATAAGACTAAAAGCAATAACTTCAAATCCGTTTACAACAACATAACTATGTTCTTCCAACAATCCATCCATTGCAGCATGCCTCCAGCTCTCAATCGGCAAGTCTGCAACGGGGTTATCGGTATGTGTTTCTGTATACGTCTTTTCACATAGCTGAACAAAACTATCCATTATTGCTTCATTCGTACGAATCTCTCTAATTGAGAAAATTCGTTCATCCTGCACTGTTTCCCCCTTTGATGGAGGCAGCTCGATATGTATGATTTCCGTTTTTCTGATTATCCTGAACTGATTTTGGGAAAGAATTTCTTTGAATAAGTAAAATCTCTCGTCCAGCAGAAAAAACAAAGGTTGTTCATATTTATTTTCCAAGACCGTGATCAGTGTTTGAAGTGCTTGTTCATCGACTCCATCCAAGTCGTAAGCAAGTTGGACATATATACAATTTGGATGCCATGTAGATTGATGTGTCGAAGCTATGGCAAGTATTTCGTCGTTTTTTCGAACAGAATATATATCATTATGGAGTTTGGCTGAAATACTACTGTTCATCCGCGCCACCAAATCATTATTCTCGGAAAATACTTTATTGATGAAAATACTTAGGTTATTCATTTCATCCTTATTATTTTGCTTCAGCTTCGTAATTTTCAACCCAATACTCCTTCCCATCATCACTGCGATTCATGAAGCCATAGTCGATGAAAAAGCGTCGAATCGTTGCAAAATCAGGATGAATCTCTTTAAGAATTGCGTTAATCTCTTTTTCCAAATACACTTTTCCAACTTCAAATCGCTTTATTATTTCTTGGGCAATGATGTACTTTCTTTTGTCTTTGCTTGGAAACGTATCAAGAGGACCATTCAATCCTTTTCTAAAATAGTTTTTCAATACTTTCTCTCGTTCTAATTCTGTAACTTGAAATCTATCTTCCATTTCAATCATTCCTTTGTATTTATCTTTGGTAGTCACCTAACCTACCATGTCTTGTCCAACTTGTCCGCATAGAAACCAATCGCTCTCTTATATGACAAAATATCCGGATCATTTGAAGTTTGGACAAGGCAAGTGAGGAGGATTTCCATTGCCTTTACATGTTCTTCTACGTTATATAAAGTCATGGCATAGAACGTCTTCAATGCATTGTTTTCAGGAAAACGCGCTAACCCGCTTTCAAAGACAGTCTTTGACTTTTTAAACCTTCCCAACGTTCGGTATGTACTTCCGAGTCCAATAATTGCACCTAAGGCATCTTCGTCGTTCAACCCCAATCGTAACGCTTTTTCATAATAAGGGACGGCTTCCGCTTCCTTTCCCAAAATGTCAAAACTCCATGCACATTGGTAGTTGATCTCGGCACTTTTCGGATCATCTTTTGCCATTGCTGCGAGAATTTCATTCGATTCGGTGAGTTTCCCTTCATTTCTCAATAAAACAGCTTTTTTAAGTTTCACCATCGTTCATTCCCTTTCTTATCCTTCAATCATTGCTAAGTAAGGTATTTCCTTACCATCCACAATTGCAATATACACTGGTGTATTTGTCTCATAGATAACGGTGCCAATAGGAAGCTTATTTGCGGCACCATTTCGGAAACCAAAAGCCTTCTTTTTCTGTTTTTTTATCTCCAGTATCTGCTCACCAATTGTATAATCCAATTCAAGCACCCATTTGACTCCTTCAACATTTGAATAAACAATTCCTTCGTACATAAAAATATCGGCATTGTCATGAGAAAGGAAATCCTTCGGAGTAGGATTCCCTTTGTAAGCCTCTTGTACGCTGGAGCAGCCCGATAGACTTAGATAGACAAAAAAGATGACGAACAATAGTCGTTTCAAAGCTTGGCCCTCCTATGAGTTGATTGCAGAAATATCATCGAAATGAACTTTTGAGAGCTCAAGAAGCTCAAAATTATCTTCAGCTACCATCGTTTTAATTCTGTCAAACTCTGCCCAGGCGAGTGCAAACTCATCTTCTGATATGTCTTGACTGTTCAGCGCAGCTTCCAATTCGTCAATATCTTTCTCTATTATTTCCCCGCCAGGCAGTAGAATTAGATCCAAAAACCAATCATCCATCCACGGCCCATTCGTTGAACAATAGCCATTTTCCCTACAAACATCGACATACCATTGGACAATTTGGCCGGCTGAATCAAACACCGTCGTCACGGAAAAATGCTTTCCATCCGGAAAATGCTGAAGCCAGCTGTACCCTTTGTCAGCGATGCAAACTTCCCTTCCCTTATATGTTTTGTAAAGGGGCTCAGCTACATCATTCATTTCTAGCAGAGTTATATATCCAGTGAATTGTGGTGTGGAAATGTATTTTTCAGCATATCCCCTCTTCACAATTCGCTTCCAATCATATCGACTGCCGTATTTGCGTTTTAGCACAATCGTCCCCCTAGCTCGGTCTTTCACTGGATGGATGGAATTCTTTTGCTAAGTGGTATGCTGTCACAGTGAACAACTGTGTGATTTCCTTGTTCAGGATCATTTCTCTAATACTATCAAAAGGAAAGACTTTCACTTCCACAACTTCTGCTTCATCCAATTCCTGTTCATATAAACGTTTTGCGTCTAACATTAAAAAAGTAATCACTTTATTTGTCTGAGTGGCAGGATTAACCATGAACTCCCCCAAATGAATCAGCCCTTGTTCCGAAACATAGCCAGTCTCTTCACAGACTTCACGTCGAATCGCCTGCTCATACGATTCGCCTTCTTCTACTTTCCCTGCGGGTATTTCAAGATAAAAATCGTTTCCAGGATGACGATATTGACCAACAAGAACAACTTCATCCTCCTCCGTCAATACGATTGCATTCACCCAGTCTGCATACTCATTCACGTAGTAATCTTCAATAACTTTTCCATCGGGCATTTGACAAGTATCTCTTCTTAAATTGCCAAATGGTGATTGATACTTATATTCACTGTTCAACACTTTCCATTTCCCCAACGCTTTTCCCTCCGTTATTGCCTATGTACTTGCTGATGCATGATCCAATCTTCAACCACTCGATTGAACAATTCCGGTTCAGCTACCGGAAAACCATGTCCTATAGTAGGGACGATAAAGTGTTCGAAATGTTCATTCACCTCTACAATTTTCTGAACCGATCTCTTTACTAGCCCTTTTTCTTTTTCACCGGCAGTCACTAAAATTTGTGCTGAGCTTTTCGATAAATTTTCCGGGAGTGAATAAGCCATATTTTCTTTAAGAACTTCAACCAATGTAGTTGGCTTCACTTTCAAACTATCCTCGTAGTATTGCTGAAAATACTCGACATCCATATACAGCTGTTTTGCTTGGGCTTTTGCGAACGTTTTGTTCTTGATAAGTGGAAAAGTCATCTTGATTGTCGGGGAAATGAAGGGGATCATGTATTTGATAGGAATGACAACTGCACTATTGATGACCGCTGTTTTTATCAAGTTTGGTTCCAGACTTATGATTTCCAAACAAATTTGAGCTCCGATTGAAAAACCGATAATATATGCGTGCTTCTTATCTCTTTTCTTCTCGATTAACCGAATGATTTCCAGTGCATTTTCACGGATTGAGAAGGAGGTTTCATCACTTCTATCGCCATGCCCTTGCAATGTCGCAACTAGACAATGGTATTCTTTGAAATAGGCAATTTGCTTATCCCACATCCATCCTCCTACGCCGCCCCCGTGAATGAACACGAGGAGCGGACCTTCTTTATTGCCGTATTCCTTGTACTCCTTACGCAATTCAAATCCCCCTCAACCAAACCGCAAAATATGTGTCGTTTCAGAAGCAGAATCGTCGAACGAAAAACCGCATGCTCTGTAAAAAGCATCTGCCTTTGCTGAATCAGTTCGAACGGTAATTTCCTTGAAATACTGTTTCGCGTGTTCAATGATTGATTGAAGCAATAACGTACCGACCCCTTCGCGTCGAACAGCATCCAGTACATAAAATCTCCGCAGGCGTCCCACATCGCTTTCTTGTGAAAACGGCGATTGATTGATGCCGCCGATGCCCACTACAGAACCTTCGTTATTTTTGACGCAAAACAATATTTCGCCTGGCTTGTTGAAGGTATTGCTGCCGTCCTCGAATTCATTTACGAGTCGGGTGACGAAACGATAGCCTTCCTTTTCACTTTCTTGAACAAGTTCTTCTATATCCACTTCCCGTAAATCGTTTATCCGCTCGACGATGTATTCCATTTCCTCTCCCCCTGTAAATTAGTGTCTTGTGTATTCATTCAACAATGCTTCCCAAAAAACCTTTAAATCCCTAATTATTTACTTAACTTAAAAAGCCAGTTCGTAGCAGAACCTGGCTCATCCTTAATATTCATACTGCACTCTCATGGTCGATCGGACGCTAATCTGTCCTCCTTCGATCGGTGTCATTACGCTTTCTGACATGGTTGCTTTGAATAAAGGAGTAGGCTGACCACCATTTTCAACTTCAGTTATTCTTACAGGTTGGGGCGCAATTTGGAGTTGTAAAGTGTCTGCAATGGTACGTGCTTTCATCTGTGCATTCTGTAAAGCGTGGACGATTGCTTCCTGCTTATACCGGTCAACATCCTCCACTGAAAATTGTATATTGGAAACCCGGTTTGCTCCCTGCTCAACCGCCGTGTCGATAACATTCCCTACATGCTGAATATCAGTAAGCTTCACCGAGATAGAATTCGAGACTTCATATCCTCTAAATATTTGTTCGCCATTTACATAATCGTATCTTGGAAATATCGAGTAATTGACGGTTTGGATATTTTCCTGTGGAATGCCCATTGCAATCAATGATTGAATTATATTAATCATGGTTGTTGAATTTTCCCGCTGCGCTTCGCTAAGATGTTCATTTGTCGTATTAACTTCCAATTGGATTGTTGCGATATCCGGTTTGGCGAAAACCTCCCCTTGACCGACAACGGTTATGGAACGGTTTGGTTGTCTGGCTTGTTGACGGATATATGGATAGTACACGGTTTCCCTCCTGTACTTTTGATCTTTATTCATGATATGCCGGAAGGGATGCGAAAATTATTACCGGATGCTTTGGACGTCGTCCTTTCAAATAACAAAAAGAGCTGTCGCAGAAAGTTTACTTTCTGGACAGCCCCTCAATTTCTTTATAGAACTTTACTGAAAAATGCTTTCGTTCTTTCATTTTTCGGATTCGAAAAGATTTCATCTGGCGTCCCTTCCTCGACTAGTAACCCTTGGTCCAGGAAAAGCACCCGATCTCCCATTTCCTTTGCGAATCCCATCTCATGTGTGACGACGACCATCGTCATCCCTTCCATGGCCAGCTGCTTCATGACATCCAGCACTTCCTTCACCATTTCCGGATCCAATGCAGATGTAGGTTCGTCGAACAACATGACTTTTGGCTTCATTGCAAGCGCCCTTGCAATGGCAACACGCTGCATTTGCCCGCCGGATAGTTGTTCCGGATAGGCGTTTGCCTTATCGGACAGCCCGACCTTTTTCAGCAGTTGGTGAGCCAAATCCTCCGCGTCTTGCTGACTCATTTTCCTAATTTTAATTGGTGATATCGTAATATTATCAATGACTCGCATATGAGGAAACAAGTTGAATTGTTGGAAGACCATTCCGACTTCCCGCCGGATATCATTAATATCCGTTTTCGGGTCATTGATCTTCACGCCATCTATGAACACTTCGCCCGCAGTAATTTCTTCAAGTAGGTTGATGCATCTCAAAAAAGTGCTTTTCCCCGATCCACTCGGACCAATAACACAGATGACTTCCTTTTCTTTAATGTCATAATCAATGCCTCTCAGCACTTCCAATTGTCCGAATGATTTATGCAGATCTCTTATTTTTATCATCGTGGTCCCCCTCCCACTACCGAGCGTTTCAATGGCCTTCTTGGGGATGGGACGTAACTATTACTGAACCTGTCTTCGACATAATTGATCAGCTTCCCACAGATAAATGTCAATAGTAGATAAAGGATGGCGACCGTTAAGTACGGCTCCCAGAACCTTGAGTAGGCGCCCGCGACTACTTTCCCTGCATAGAGCAGATCGCCCGCCGCAATGACCGTGACTAGAGAGGAATCCTTTAGCAAAGCGATCAATTCATTACCGAGCGGTGGTATCATCCTTCTAAATGCCTGCGGAAGAATGATCAATTTCATAGCGGTGTTATGCGGCATACCAAGTGAACGGGCTGCTTCCATCTGCCCTTTATCGAGAGATTGAATCCCTGCACGGATAATTTCTGCGTTATAGGCGGCACTGTTCAGCATAAGTGCAAGTGATCCTGACACAAAAAATCCTAGAGAATGCCCAAACATACTAGGGATTAACGCTGTATGAATCAATAGGATTTGCACGAGTAATGGAGTTCCCCGGAAAAAATCAACATACATTTTTGCAGGAATATGAATCCACTTCCGTTTCGACAGTTTGCCCATCCCGACGATTAAGCCTAAAATGAATCCCCCGACATATCCTACCGCTGTCAATCCAAGTGTTACCCAAATTCCTCGGATGAAAAGCTCCCGGTAACTCCATATATTTTCGAACATGTCAATTCGTAAACCTAAAAAATCCATGATCATCACCTCCAAGATGTGTATGGTACTTTACATGCCAACAATTACTCCATGTCTTGGTCAGTGATTTCTTTCAGTTTTCCATTTTCCTTGATCTTTTGAATTCCTTCATTCAGTAAATCAACTATCTCCTTGTTCCCTTTTTTAACCATCAATCCATAATATTCTTTTTCAAAGCTATCATCTTCCACAGTTTTCAATTTCACTTTCGGATTATTCACTTTGTATTCCAGAATGACGGCATTATCTCCAACAGCGGCATCGGCATTTCCATTAATCATTTCACTGATTGCAAGTGGCATTGTTTCAGCTGCGACGATATTTTTGCTCGTTTTCCCTAGCAGGTCTTTTACTGCTTTATGTCCTGTAGTATTTATTTGAACGGAAACCTTTTTATCTTTCAAATCATTGAAAGAGGCTACATCCGAACTCTCTTGAACTAATATTAATTGATTAGCTACAAAATAAGGATCAGAGAAATCAAACGATTGCTTACGTTCCTCGTCTATTGTTATAGATGAGACAGCAAAGTCAATTTCTTCGTTATCCAGTGCGGGAAATAACGGCTCCCACCCATAGTTTTTATATTCCACTTCGAAGCCAGCAGCTTCTGCGATCGCATCTACAATTTCAATATCAATCCCGACAATATTGCCTTTTGCATCCATATACTCCATCGGTGCATATGTTGCATCTGTCCCGACGACCAATTTCCGTTTTCCGCCAATATCTTCCCCGCCTGAACTGCTTGTTTTTGTAGAACCCGCACCGCATCCGATCAGAAAAATGGATGTGCACAACAATGCGATGCCTAAAAGAAAACGCTTAACTGATTTCTCCATTTTGACTCCCCCTTTTGTATCTACTAATTCACAGAATTGATTGATACTTTTATTGATTATACAAGATAACGCTTTCATTCACAACTTAATATTTTCAATTGAGAGCCAAGAGTGAAACTTCAATCATTGGTAGATAAAAAAACTGCTCCATCGTCAAACGACGAACGGAGCAGTTTCATAATTAGAATACAGGCAGCGTGACAGCCACCATTAATAAAAATAAAATCGCAATATAATTGACCGAGTAGATGAACATCACATATGCCCATCGATTATCGTCTTTTGTGAAAAAGCCTCGAATCGAGACAGCCAAGAACCCGATATTCAATATCGTAGCAAGCACGATGAATACCATTCCGAGTGATCCTAAGTAAAACGGCAATGGAAGCAGGCATGCAATGTAGACGAACATTTGACGCTTCGTCATCTTGAACCCTCGAACGACGGGCAGCATCGCTACATTGGCCGCTTTGTATTCATTGTACTTTCTCATCGCAATTGCGAACGTATGCGGCATTTGCCAAATGAACAGGATAATGAAAAGCATGATCGGAACGATGTGCCAGGTTGGCGCAATCGCTGCCCACCCGATTGTCGGTGTAACTGCTCCCGAAATGCTTCCGATTACCGTATTCAATGTATATTTCCGCTTCGTCCACATCGTGTACATGATTACATAAGTGAACCAGCCGATGAATCCGTAGATTGCTGCTTCCAACGTTGTGAAAAGCAGCATGATCATTCCTATCGCCGACATGGATATACCGATGCCCAACACCGTCTTCAAGGAAATGTTTCCGGTAACGGTCGGACGCTTCTGGGTCCTTTCCATAACTGTGTCAATATCGACGTCATACCAGTTATTCAGGACAAGCGCACCGGCCATCAATATCGTGCTTCCGATGATTGTCAGCCAAAACAGCTTTCCGTTCGCAAGTAAAGACCCACCTGTGAAATGAAGGGCGAGCCAAAAGCCGACAAACACAGGCAATGCATTGGCAAGCAGAACAGGCCCTTTAAAAAGCGATTTTAAGTCCGCAATCAAAGTTCCCGATTTTCCACCATCTATAACTGTTTCATTTTCAGTATAAGTAATTTCAATTTCTTTCGTCATATCTATATACGCTCCTCAGAGGTATTTCTGCAATGTTTCATCCCTTCCATCATATCATTTCATCCATGATTATATAAAGATTTACCGATTTTTCTTTGGAAATTCATAGGTTTCCCTTTAAGTTTGACACAATTTATTCAAAACTGATGAGAAATGGTGACGTTGCAATAATAGTTTCATCCTATCCCACCCGTATATATGGTCAGGTTGCCGGTTATGTTAGAACTAGTGGATTCGAAAGGATGAGATGATGACTATGAAGAAATGGATTTCTTTCACTTTGGCATGCTGTTTGCTTATTGTCGGCGGATGCAGCGACCAAAATATTGTTCCCAAAAAAGAAGCGGCCAATGTCGTCGATACATATGGCATCACTAAATTTCACGTGACAATTGAAACGAAGGAAGAGAAAAAAGCCCTGGAAGCAAGCTTCGCAGAAAAAAAGGAAAGATCCGAAGCCGAATATTTGAATAAAAAACAGGAAGTCGCGTTACACGGCAAAAAGGCGCTTGAAAAAATAACGAAAGCATTCGATAAAATGGATCTTGACCCGGAAGCCGAAGAAACCGAATTGGTGAAAAAAGTCGCAGAGGGGTTTGGAATCAAGGATTATAAAATGATCCGGTTGGAAATCACTTTCAAGGGCCATGACAGCAAGGAAATCATGTTTTCCAAATAACGCAATACGATCGGATACCGAACGAGTTTCGGTATCTTTTTCTTTGCCTGCCTATAAGTCAGTGAAAAAGGGTAAAGCATTGGTAACCAATCGTATATTCATTGATGTTTTCAAGGAGGAAATTCAAATGGAATGGAAAGGCAGAAGAGGAAGCAGCAACGTAGAAGACCGAAGAGGGATGGGAGGAAAAACGCTCGTTGGCGGCGGCCTCGGCGGGATTGTCATGTTGCTCCTCGTCATGTTTCTCGGAGGGGATCCGGGAGACATCCTCAATAACTTGACGACATCCCCTTCTTCCACGGAATACGTAGAAACCGAACAGGAAAAGGAGCTGGCTGAATTTGTTTCTGTCGTTTTGGCGGATACTGAAGACGTTTGGACGGAAATCTTCGAAAAAGAGGGAATGGTTTACCGTGAACCGATTCTCGTGCTTTATTCCGGAAGTGTCCAATCGGCATGCGGCATGGCGGGTGCAGCAGTCGGTCCATTTTATTGTCCGGCTGATGAGAAATTATATATTGACCTGAGTTTTTATGATGAATTACAGACCCAATTCAAGGCGCCCGGTGATTTCGCAATGGCCTACGTCATTGCACATGAAGTTGGTCATCACGTCCAGAAACTATTAGGGATTAGCGATGAAATGGCTAAAATTCGGAGCCGCGTCAGTGAAGAGGAGTACAATAAATACTCCGTACGACTGGAATTGCAAGCGGACTACCTCGCAGGCGTATGGGCGCATCATGCACAAGGGATGGGCGTTCTGGAGAAAGGTGATTTGGAAGAAGCGTTGAATGCGGCTAGTGCAGTCGGCGATGATACAATCCAGAAAAGGGCGCGCGGATATGTAGTGCCGGAAAGCTTCACGCACGGAACATCAGAACAGAGGAAGAGATGGTTTTATAAAGGATTTGAGGCGGGCAATTTGGAAGAGGGAGATACATTTAGTGCGGGGAATCTTTGATTAGCAATTTCTTCGAGTTAAATGGACCTTGGAATGAAAAGAATGGACCCTTGTTTGAAAGAATGGACCTTGAAGTGAAAAGAATGGGTCCTTGTACAAAAGAATGGACCTTGCGGCGAAAAGAATGGACCCTTGTTTGAATGAATGGACCCTGAACCAGGAAGAATGGGCCCTTATATGAAAACGCGAAGAAACAGGTGAAGGAGATTTTGCTCCCTCACCTGTTTTCATGTCTCATACAATACTTGATACTTTCCTCGATTGATTGTCCAACTCAGACGCGGACGAAGCAATCGCCAGGAAGTCTTCCATCGCCACTTCAATCCGCTGCTGGCAACGGTCTACGTTTTCCTGGGCCAGCGTCGTCCCTTGGGAAATGTTCTTGATTTCCGTCGTAATCGCTTCTACCCCTTCGCGCACTTCGACGATCGATTTCTCCACGTTCGCCGATAGTTTACGAACTTCTTTTGCGACGACGTCGAAACCTCTTCCGTGCTCCCCTGCCCTTGCAGCTTCAATCGCTGCGTTCAAAGCGAGTAAATTCGTTTGAGCCGCAATTTCCCTGATCGTCTTTACGATATGCTGGATGCTTTCGGCATGCAGCTGCAAGTTCCCTAATGTTTTCGTATTATCATGGGAGATCGCCGCAATATCCTCGATGATCACTAACAATTCCTTGCTCCGTTCCGTTCCGATATCAGCTCGCTCGGTCAACCCTTCCGCCATTTGCCTTAACTCTTCGACGACGGATGTGATGGACGTTTGCCGTTTCGTAATATTCGAGGCCACTTTGGAAATGCTGATCACCTTTCTGCCGTCATGACTGAATACCGGCATATACGTAGCTTCAAGCCAAACTTTTTCGCCATTCTTAGCCTTCATTTCAATTTTCCCATGCTGGCTTATCCCCCGCAGCAACTCCCGCCAGAACTTGTCGTACTCGACACTCCTCACATATTCATCGAAACAAAGATCGTCATGCCGGACGCCGATCATTTCATCTTTCGTGTACCCCATTGCATTTGCAAAAATATCGTTGACATAAGCAATTTTATGATCCAAATCATACCGGATAATGGCAAGATTCTTCTCAAGAGCTTTCACCACATGATCGTCCGTTACTTGTTCAACCGCGTATTTCACCATTTTCTCCCCTCCAACTTCCCTCACTGATTTTTCTCTATTATTCGGAATATCTGACCTATTACTATTTAACCATAGTCCAGGATGAAGTGGAATACCTTGGAATCATGGTGTTCTAAATTATTTATTCGTCCATAGAATAGTAAGTAGAAAATCAGGAGGTGATGTTTTGGATAATTCATTTCAACAGGAGGCATTGAATGAACTGCATTTTTGGCTTCAAATATTGGGAGATCATAGCCGCTTCATGCACGATTCACTTGCACCTGGGCAAACGGCTTGGATTGACACCGCCTCGGCATTCATAGATCGTTTCGATAAATTACTGGATCGGTCAAAACAAACTTTGGATCAAGACGAACTGCTGTCGTTGGTGAGTCTTTCTAAAACGGAAAGTGAAGCGATACGCGAGTTTAAGCTTGCCATTTTGAAGGAACAATTGGTCGGCAGCATCAAAATTTCATTGCCCCCTTCCCTCCTCAACCATATGGTCAATGAAGTTGAGGAAGCGATCCGGCTATTCTCCTATTTGGAAAAGGGTGAAACACCGCCAGCCGTCCATCCACTTCACCATGACCTCCTTTGGCTGCTTGATGCAGCTGAGCACGCGGGTGCGATTGACGCAAATTTGGACCGCGTAGAGAAACAATTGAAAAAGAAAAGCATGAAGTTTACGAAGGAATGGGAAGCATTTTACTTGAAGGCAGTTGAAATGACCGGATTTTTGCGGGCCAATGTAGCGAAGTTCCCAGCTTTGGATAAATTCCATAGTGATGTGTACTTGGAAATGACAATATTCAAGACGTTTCTGAAAGAACTCGAGGAAATGGGTCTGAAAAAAGAGACACTCGGAACACTCACTCCACTGTTGGCCGATCACATGGCGCGCGAAGAATGCTACTATTTAATGAAACTCGCAGAGTCGGCAGGAACTCCCGACCCGAATTGCAATCCGGCAAAAGAAAGAGTGCAGGGATAATAGGCTTCTATGAACCTACTACCACTGCACTGTTGATATTTGCAAGCGCCGCTAAAATACTCGCTCCAGTTATATGGCTCGTCTTTGGATTATCCGGGGACGGGTTGTTTTTTATAGTCAGATCGAACTCGCCGAAAGATCCCTTCGCTGTAATCCTGTGAATGTTTCGAGTGACTTCAGGATCTGCAATAATACGAACCTGGGTCTTTTCGACACCAATGCCCGCCAATGATAACACGATTGCGACATTCGCGTTTTTAGGGAATTGTACAATCGCGTCACGGGCTGGGCCGTCAAACAGCGTTTGTTCCGCAGGAATTCCCTCTGAGGTCAGAGAATGAGCGGGTTTTCGAGTCGTTAATGTGACAGATTCGATACCGCCTGAAAACTTGGCTGCCTTCAGGACATCCAATCCGCCAATCGCACCTGACGGCAAGTAGACACGGTTTCCACTAGTTTTAGCCGCCTGCTCTATCAGTTTTCCAAAGGTCGAACCGGCGAATGCCCCGATGCTGATTAACATCAGATCCTTCTTTTCGATAACTTCAAGCGAATATTCTTGAGCCGCTTCGATATTCGAACATTCTACTACGATGTCTATGTCTGATTGTAAGAATGAATCGATGTCATGGAATGCTGCACATTCGTATCCAGCAGCGAATGCAGGCAATTCAACTTTAGCTTTCTCTCGCTCATCTAAAATTGCGGTGATTTTAGTATTGGGTAGAAGTTGTTCTTTGTTTATTTTTTGAAGAAGATATGTACCAAGATTTCCTTTTCCGATTATACCTATTTTAATTGGAATCAGTCCTTTTGTATTTTAAACCAGTATACAGGAAAACCCCTTGGCTTGGGCCAAGGGGCCATTGCGCTAGAGCTGATCTATCGTTCCTTGGAAATTATTTTTCCTTTTCTTTTTTATTCGCCTTTTTCAAGAACATCAGATAGATCGGTTTTAACGATTTCGGGGTCAGTTCTATATCATTTTCATGTGCATATTTGACGGCATGTCCTAATGCAATCGTCATTCCGCCTGCGACACTAGCCCCCGCGACCATGCCCGCTCCGGGGACAAGCTTCACAATTTGCCGGAAAACCGTCTTCCCAATATTTCCGACTATCGTAGCGATGATCAATTCCTTAGCGCTGTCCTTTGAGATCGGTTTCCCATACAACGTTGAAAGTTTGAGCATGAGACTGACCTGCAACGCAGTCAATGGAACGAAGTCGGATCCCGGAATCGGGACGGCCCCGATTGTGGCTGCGGATGCTCCTGCTGCGAGAATCCACCGATTGGCGATGGCAGCTTTATCTGCCATGTTTGCCGCCATTAAAATATCTTTTTTTTTGGTTTCTAATAATGTAAGAACCTCTTTTTGCAGCATCCCGATATTCTCACCGGTCCGCGATGAAATCGGGGTTACCGGATATTCATACCCCGTATGGTCCTGCACGTATTTCACGAGACTCGGTATGTCATCTGCGGCGTCGATTTTATTTAAAACAAGAATGAGGTCTTTATTCACCTTCGCGATTCTCTTTAATGATTTGAGCTCCGTTTCCGATAATACCGTTCCTGCCGCATTTAAGAAGAATAAAATCAGATCTGCTTGCTTATAGAATTTCATCGTTTCCTCTGAGTGTTCGCTATAAATATCGTCCAGTCCAGGGGTATCGACGAAGATGATTTTATCTTTATATGAAAATCTTTTGATTTCCTGCGTTTCACCAGGTTTTGCCCCGACCTGCGCCACTTCGTCCCCCATTAGACGATTGATCGTTGAAGATTTGCCGGCATTCACATCACCGATCATGGCGATCAGGATTTCGCTTTCCAATTGTTCATTGATTTCCGCGGATTTTTCTTCGAAAATCTTGTCAAACTCCTCGTCTGACATCCATTGTCGACTCATCTGGATCACCTTCCTTTACTGTTCTACCTATTCATACGGTTAGTATTGCTTTAGGATTCAGTTTCTTATGCAATACCCTAACTGTTTTCATTGCATGCAAAAAAACCTGCATCCCCATGGAGATACAGGCAACGTTCTTAAAATATCTTCTTACGATCTCTTTCTTCTTTTAGAATCTCAACGGATTCCCGGAAACGTAACGAGTGGATATTTTCCCGCTCACGAAGGAATCTCAGTGCATCGGTTAACCCCGGGTCATCTGAAAGGTCAATGAGCCATTGATAGGTCGCCCGCGCTTTCTCTTCTGCTGCGATATCTTCATAAAGGTCCGCAATCGGATCGCCTTTTGCTTGGATATATGTCGATGTGAAAGGTACCCCGCCTGCATTTTCATAGAAGAGCGCATGGCCATGGTTCACGAAATGCGCTGCTAACCCGGCTTCTTCCAATTGCTGCGGTGAGGCGTCTTTCGTCAGTTTATAGATCATTGTTGCGAGCATTTCCAGGTGAGAGAATTCTTCAGTTGCAATGTCATTCAACACGCCGATCACTTTGTCAGGAACAGTATACCGCTGGTTCATATAGCGCAGAGCGGCAGCGAGCTCTCCGTCCGCTCCCCCGTATTGCTCCATGATGTACCTTGCCAATTTCGGATTGCACGTAGTCACTTCCACTGGATATAGAAGCTTTTTTTCATAGACCCACATTCAGTCTCCCCCTCTCACCGTTGCCACGGCCACGGTGGTTGATTCCAGCGCCAGCCTGCTTCGATTGCCTGTTCAGAAGGAATGGAATTCAGTGAAATGGGTCCGTATCTGTTTTCAAATTGTCTTCGAATACGGGCAGCCTCCTTGATGGCTTCCCTCCATTGGTCCAATGCTTCTTTATCGTCAGGATGTGTATTCGTGTATAATGTCAATTCGACGACGACAAAATCGGCTTCCTGCATGCGCTTCATCATTTGACGTTCTTCTTCGAATGCATTCACGAAATACCCTCCTCACGAGAGAATCCATCGGCTAATAGCGGCCAAAGTGTTCCATGGCGGAGTGCCTGCTCTGTTGTGAACTGCTCAAGTCCCGGCGGTTGAAAATCCATGAAAAGTTGAGGTGGCAATACAAACGTCTTCACCCTAATGGGCGGACACGGGTCAAGTGGGGAAATCCAAGGTTCGAAGGTTCCCCGATATGACGGTCGTTCCAAATCTCATCACTCCTCACGCTATGTTATGCGGGAGGATGCGAAATGATTCATTCGTCTACTAGATGACAAGCTTTATTTCTCTTCTAATAGATCATTGAACCATTTCGCGCATTGAAAGGTTTTATCCAAATCCGGATCCTTGTCTTCCACAGACCAGCAAGCATACAAAGTGGACATGGCAACTGCAGCTTTCAGGAACCTTTCGCGATCGAATTGCAAAAGTTCGCAAATCAATTCGACGCGCAACTTCAATAAAGCTTCCGGATCCGGTTTTGTGAACAGGTGATTGATCATGAACGAAACGACGTCAAAGTATGGATCTCCGCCAACGCCTTTCGGATCAATCGCAAGCCAACCTCTCTCGTTTGAAAATAAGATGTTTTCATGATGCAAATCGCCGTGTAGCAGCCCGATTTCCTTTGTGGTCTGTTGAATTTCATGTAGATAATCTGCCGCCATCGCAACCCATTCATTTGGAATCGGTCCGTCGTTTTCAGGGTAATTGCTTTGGTATTTCGTGAAGGCGCTTGCCCAGTGAAGGACAGTTGGAAAGTCACCGTCTTCCGGCAATGGTCGACGGATCTGTTTCCATACGTGACAAAAGGTTTGTATGACAATCTCCTCATCTGTTTCTGTGCAAAGCATCATCCCGGGTTGAAGTTTTTCGAGCAGCATGGCCCCCCGCTCCTCGTCAGCTCTCACTAATCTTGCACATCCTTGCCCATTGTAGAGCCGCAATGTCCGGATTTCGTTGCTGAAATCGAATCCCGGCAAGCCCATTTTCAATATGTAAGGATTGTTGTTTTGATCGGTTACATGGATGACATAGTTATAGGAAAGATTCGTCACTGGGCTTTCCAGTGTCAGCCCCCAGCTTTCTGCAATGCCGGTCAGATTATCTTTCAATGTCTCTAGCCATTTCTCACCCGCTTCGCCGAAACAGTTTATTATTTTGTCTTGGAATGAAGTTGGTACGTTCATACTGGATCATCTTCCTTCATTTATAAATAATTTTTATGATAATGCTTCAATGTTGTCCCAGTAATAAGCAATCTCCTTGAAATCCTCTCCCCCAATGTCAATCATCGTCTCATCAATAGGTAGTCCGCCAAGCGATTCATAGAATTTCTTCGATGGATTTTGTTCGAGTACCCAGACAAGCATGGAGGTGAATCCTTGTTTCTTCAGGTTTTGTGCAATTAATTGCGTCAGTTTCTTGCCGATTCCCTGACCTTGTACTTCTTGCAATAAATAAATTGCATATAATTCCCCATCCGCCTCATAGTTGCTGGACCGTTCTTTGCCCCCTGTTGCAAAGCCGACAATGCTACCGCTTTCGTCTTCAGCAACATATAAGGCGTTGCTCCCAATTCCTCTTCGCCAATTTTCGGCACGCTGTTCATATGATAGATTTTGCAGAACGGAATCGGAAACGATTCCCTTATACGTTGTCCTCCAGCTATCGACATGTACACGTGCGATTCCTTCTTCATCGCCTAGTACGGCCTCTCTGAATCTCACTTATTTCACCCCTTTTCCCTTCAGTTTACAGTAAATATAGAAATAATAGAATTGGTTTTATAAATAGTCTTTCGAATTTGGAGTCAGAAAGATTTATCGATCATTTCCCAGGGTTTATCGGTCATTTCGTGACTAAGGACCCAACTCGACACACCAAAAAACCGCCACATATGCGGCGGCTTCCACTCCCTATGCAAATCTCCTATGAACTTTCTTCCCATCATATGAAAACACAACTTGTTTATTATCGACATATGTCTCTAAATGCACGATGCGGCCCCATAACTGGTGGATATAAGGAAGGACGTTCTCCAAATAAGGGACATCCAGCTCGGTTTCTTCGTATTTATGGACCAAATACAATTCTCCGTTGCGGACGTAATCGCCGTCGTGTACGACAATATAAGGGAAGCCCCCGTTCACCCGCTGCGCGATGAGGCGGTTCTGCACGTTCCGATATTCCTTATCCGAAATTTTATAATGGCTTCCTTTTTTCTCAAATACATATAAATCTTCTTTTTGAACGAGGTCTTTCGTCAAGTAGTTGCGGATGAAAGAAATATCTGAGTCCATCTCCCTCACTTCAAACATTTTCTCGCGGCCGGATCCGGGATTCACCCCTAATTCGATCATCTCCCCCGTCGGATGATCGTATCGCCGTTCGATATCCTCGAAGATTTTCAGGCCTAAATAATATGGGTTGATGGACGTTCTGGAAGGCTGGATGACGTTGGCGTTCAGCTTTGCAAACTCGATTGTTTCGTCAGTCGTCAAATCCATTTCCCTTATAATCCGCTGATGCCAGTAAGTCGCCCATCCTTCATTCATGATCTTCGTTTCCATTTGCGGCCAGAAGTAGAGCATTTCTTCGCGGATCATCGTTAAGATGTCCCGTTGCCATTCATCCAGTTCCCTGCTGTTTTCCAAGATGAAAAGCAGCAGATCCTTTTCAGGGACAGGGGGTGTCTTTCTCCGTTTCGTTTCCTCTGGAGGTTTCAACCTTTTATGATCCATTTCCCACAGATCATCGTATGCTGTTTTCCTGACAATCGGCACTTCATTCTCAACGTCGACTTCTTCATTCCCGTGGCGCCATCTGACAAGGGACGGGTCGACGTGCTCTTGGATGGCAAGCACCGCGTCCAAAAAGCGTTCGACCTCATCATTTCCATAAAGCATTTCATAATCGGCAATCCGCTCGGCAGTTGCCGTCATGCTTTCGACCATATCCCGTCTCGTATTTGCGAAACGGGAATTGTTTTTGAAGAAGTCACAATGCGCCAGAACATGCGCGATGATCAGCTTGTTCTGAATCAACGTATTGCTTTCCAGCAAAAATGCGTAACAAGGATTGGAATTGATGACGAGTTCGTAAATTTGACTGAGCCCTAAATCATATTGCAGCTTCATTTTATGGAACTGCTTGCCGAAGCTCCAATGTGAAAACCGTGTAGGCATTCCATAAGCGCCGAATGTATAAATGATATCGGCGGGACATATTTCATAGCGCATCGGATAAAAATCCAAGCCGAACCCTTTCGCAATCTCCGTTATTTCCTCCACAGCATATTGCAGCGCCTTATGTTCCGTCATACGGATCCCTCCAGGCGTTTATGGAAAAACTTCTTCAATGCATAGTACACATCCTTGTTTTCCTTCAGTACATAATGACGGAATTTCGGGTCTTCGATTTTTTTATACGTATTCATCAGTGTCGAATAGCGGCTATGCGCATTCACTTCCCCGTATCCGAACATATTAGATACTTCCATAAGCTCTTCCACTAACGACATGCATTTTCCATTATCCGAGGACATATTTTCCCCATCCGAAAAGTGGAAAGGATAAATATTATAGCGGGATGGATTGTATTTCTGTGAAATGAGATCGAGCGCTTTTTCATAGGCGGTCGAGCAAATCGTCCCGCCGCTCTCCCCTTTCGAGAAAAAGTCGACTTCCGATACGACTTTCGCGATCGTATGATGGGCAATGAATTCGATATCCACTTTTTCATATTTCGTCCGCAAAAACTTCGCCATCCAGAAATAGAAGCTTCTTGCCATGTATTTTTCAAAAGTGCCCATCGAAGCACTCGTATCCATCATCATGAGCACAACCGCTTTTGATTGCGGTTTGACGATTTCATCCCACGTTTTGAAACGTAAATCATCATTATGGATCGGCATGATGTCGGCATGGCCTTCCATTGCATTCCGTTTGAATGCTGCGATGATCGTCCGCTTTTTATCAATATTGCCGATGAGCCCTTTCTTCCGGATATCATTGAATGTGATATCCTCTTCCGTAATTTCCGCCTGTTCCCGCTTTTCGAGATTCGGTAATTCAAGCTCTTTGAATAGCGTCTCCTCGATTTCTGAAATTGACACTTCCGCTTCATAATAATCCTGGCCCGGCTGATCGCCTGCCTGTTTTCCTTTGCCCGGACCCGGACTTTGACTTCCGTCACTCGCGACAATGTCCCCCACTTGACTATCCCCGCTGCCTTGGCCGACATGCTTCGATTTGTTGTGGTTATATCTTATTTTGTATTCATCCAAAGATCGTATTGGAATTTTTATTACGTCCTTGCCATCTGACATGACGATGCTTTCTTCACTGATCAGCTCAGGCAGATTATTGTGGATTGCTTTCTTCACTTTATCCAAATGGCGTTTCTGATCCTGATATCCTTTTCGGTGAAGCGACCAGTTTTCCTGGGAGACGACAAATGATTCGCTCTGCTCTTCATGCATTTCTATTCACCTACTCCAGTCCACTCATTTTTTTATTATATGCAACGACTGGCAGGATATTGATATGGGTGGGTTTGCTTATCGATTCAAAAGACTGCCGACGTACCGTAATAATTCATTAGCTGAAATTGAATTATAGCCATATTCATCAATGAGCCTTGCGACAACCTCATTGATTTTCTTCAAATGTGTTTCGTCAGGCATTGCCGATGACGTTGTGATTTTAACAACATCCTTCAAATCAGCGAATAATTTCTTCTGGATCGCCTCGCGCAGCCGCTCATGGGATTTATAATCAAACCGCTTGCCTTTTCTTGCGTATGCAGAAATACGGATGAGGATTTCTTCACGGAACGCCCTTTTCGCATTTTCAGATATTCCGATCTGCTCTTCAATGGAGCGCATGAGCTTTTCGTCGGGATTCATCTCCTCGCCAGTTAGCGGATCTTTCATTTTATGTTTATTGCAAAATGCTTCGACATTATCCAAGTAATTATCCATTAATGTACGGGCTGATTCTTCATACGAATAGACAAATGCCTTCTGCACTTCCTTCTTCGCAATTTCATCGAATTCCTTGCGCGCGATGGATATATAATTCAAATATTCCTCTCTGTCATCCTTTGAAATGGAAGCGTGCTGATCCAGTCCTTCTTTCAAGGACCGGAGTACATCGAGCGCATTAATGGCATCCACTTCTTTTCGAATGATGGCTGACGAGATGCGGTTAATGACATATCGCGGATCGATGCCGTCCATTCCTTCATTCGGGAATTCCTTTTTCAATTCTTCCAAATCGGCGGTATTGAAGCCTTCCACATTCTCCCCGTCATACAGCCGCATTTTCTTCACAATATCGATTCCTTGTTTCTTCGATATTTTCAAACGCGTCAGCACGGAGAAGATGGCGGCGACTCTTAGGGCATGCGGAGCGATATGCACATGCGCCATATCACTTTCGCGTATCATTTTTTCATAGATTTTCTCTTCCTGGCTCACTTTCAAATTGTAAGGAATCGGCATGACGATGATTCTGGAATGGAGCGCCTCGTTCTTTTTATTGGAAATGAATGCACGATATTCTGTTTCATTCGTATGGGCGACAATCAGTTCATCCGCGCTGATCAATGCAAATCTGCCTGCCTTGAAATTTCCTTCTTGCGTCAGCGATAAAAGATGCCAAAGGAATTTTTCATCAAGCTTCAGCATCTCCTGAAATTCCATCAATCCCCGATTTGCCTTGTTCAACTCACCGTCGAAACGGTATGCGCGTGGATCCGATTCCGAGCCGTATTCGGCAATTGTCGAAAAGTCGATGCTTCCTGTCAAATCTGCAATATCTTGTGATTTCGGGTCAGATGGTGTGAATGTTCCGATACCGACCCGCTTGTCTTCCGAAAAGAAGATCCTTTCGATGAGCACATCCTCAATCCGGCCGTCATATTCTTTTTCAAGACGCATCGTATTCAATGGGGATAAACTTCCTTCAATGCGAATGCCGAATTCTTCATAGAAATCATCGCGTAAATATTCCGGGATCAAATGCAATGGATCTTCATGCATCGGGCATCCTTTAATCGCAAAGACCGCACCATCATCCGTCTTTGAATATTGTTCCAATCCACGTTTCAACAAGGTCACAATGGTCGATTTCCCACCACTGACGGGACCCATTAGCAATAAAATCCTCTTTCTTACATCCAACCGTTTCGCTGCAGGATGAAAATACTCGTTCACAAGCCGCTCGATTGTATCCTCGAGACCAAAGATTTCATTTTCAAAAAAGCGGAATTTTGTATAACCGTTTTCCTTCTTTTCTCCATGGCTTTTAATCATTTCATACACTCTCGAATGTGCCGTTTGCGCAACTTCTTTACGTTCCCTTAGAATATCAAGGTACTCGGCAAAGGTCCCTTCCCACTTCAGCTTGCTTTCCTCTTCACGGAAATGTTCCAACTTCCGTAAAATATCCATTCGTTTCCCTCCATTCAGGGCCTGGTTTCAATCATTGTATGCGAGTAGGCTCGGTAAAATGAGGCATACAAAACAAGCGGCAAAACGAAACTATTCGTTTTGCCGCTTGAATCAATTTTCCGGATATGTTTTTCGAAGGAAGTGAATCGATTGTTTGATGAGCTGTTGCAAGACTTCGATATCAATGTCTTCCACTTTGTTAATATACACGCACGCTTTTCCTGATGTATGCTTTCCGAATTTCGCTAGAAGCGCTTCCCGTTCGTGATCTCCCGGAGCGAAGTAGAGGCTCGTCTTCGCTTTGCGGGGCGAAAAGCCGACTAATGGGGCGTCCCCTTCATGTCCCGTTTTATACACATAATGATACGATCCGAAGCCGATGATGCTCGGCCCCCACATTTTCGCTTCATAGCCGGATGTCTCCGTAAAGATGTCCAGTAATCGATATGCATCTTCCCGCTTTTTCGGACTATCCACCGCTTCGATGAATTCAATGACACTTGCATCCGTTTCCTTTGTCTTTTGTTCGTACATTTTTATCCCCCTCCTAAAAGTCTGAATGGTCCAATTACTTGATATTGTACCTCACATAGACTAACGTTAAAAGCATAGGCACTCCTTCATTTACCTACTACTATAGGGGGTGTTTGAACGGAGGGCAAAACGGAAATAATTTATCTTGACGCGGAAGTTTTTTACTTTATAATTAAAATGATTTTGTCGAATAAAGGAGGGATATTCGGGTTGGAAAATAAGCTGAAGTTATACGGCTTTAACAACCTCACCAAAACACTTAGCTTCAACATCTATGATGTGAGCTATGCAAAAAGTGAGCGGGAACAAAAAGATTATATTGCCTATATCGATGAGCAGTACAATTCTGAACGATTAACGAACATCCTATACGATGTTACGGAAATTGTCGGTGCTCATGTGTTGAATGTGAGTAAACAAGATTATGATCCACAAGGTGCAAGTGTCACCATCCTTATTACGGAAGAGACGCTTCCCGTCGCCGTGATCGATGAATCCTGCAATCGCGGGGAAATCGATATTTTGAAGACCCGGGATTCGGTTGTTGGCCATTTGGATAAAAGCCATGTCACCGTCCATACGTATCCTGAATATCACCCGGACAATTCAATCGCCACTTTCCGTGTCGATATCGAAGTGTCGACTTGTGGTGAAATTTCCCCTTTGAACGCATTGGATTATCTGATCGGCAGCTTCGACTCGGACATTATCACGACAGATTATCGCGTACGCGGTTTTACCCGTGATGATAAAGGGAAGAAGTTATTTATGGACCATAAAATGACGTCAATCCAAGATTATATCGACAGTGAGACGTTGCAAAAATATGACGCCATCGATGTCAATGTATATCAATCAAATATTTTTCATACAAAACTGCTGATCAAAGACATCAATTTACAAAATTACCTTTTCAACACGGATGTGTATGAGATACCTCCGAAAGAAAGGCTCAACATTACAAACAACTTGCGTAAAGAGATGATTGAAATTTTCAGCGGTTCCAATATATACGAAGAGTGAGAGGACGGTGTTGGACATTCTTTCACAACAGAAAGCCCCGATTATGGAGGCTCTAAACAATTACAAAAAGATGCGGGTCGTTCCTTTTGATGTTCCCGGCCATAAACGTGGCAGAGGAAATGAGGAGCTGACCTCTTTTTTAGGTGAGAATTGCATGACGGTGGACGTCAATTCAATGAAGCCGTTGGATAATCTGATCCATCCCGTTTCGGTCATCCGGGAAGCCGAGGAGCTTGCTGCCGAAGCTTTCGGCGCGAAGCATGCCTTTTTCATGGTGAACGGGACGACATCAGCTGTTCAGGCGATGGTCATGACGGCATGCAAGGCGGGCGAAAAGATCATTATGCCCCGCAATGTGCACCGCAGCGCCATCAATGCATTGATCCTGAGCGGCGCTATCCCTGTCTATGTCAATCCCGGAGTTAACATTGAGCTCGGCATCCCTTTAGGCATGGCAGTTGAGGATGTGAAGAGAACGATTCTCGAGCATCCCGATGCGAAAGCGATTCTGATTAACAACCCGACTTATTATGGCATCTGTTCAAATATGCAGGCAATCACCGATCTTGCCCATCGCCACGGAATGCTCGTCCTTGTCGACGAAGCGCATGGGACACATTTCTACTTCAGTGACGACCTGCCTGCTTCCGCGATGTCCGTCGGTGCCGATATGGCTTCAGTGAGCATGCATAAATCGGGCGGTTCATTGACCCAAAGTTCATTGCTTTTGATTAATAATGAAGTAAGTGAAGGCTATACGAGACAGATCATCAATTTGACGCAAACGACGAGCGGCTCGTATTTGCTCCTATCCTCCCTCGATATTTCACGGAAAAACCTCGCCTTGAATGGCAAGGAGATTTTCCGGAAAGTCGGTGAAATGGCACAGTACACGCGAGATGAAATCAATAAGATCGGCGGCTACTATGCTTTTTCGGAGGAATTGAAGAATGGCGATACGATTTTTGATTTCGATACGACGAAGCTGTCCGTCCATACGCTTGAGTTGGGACTGGCAGGCGTCGAAGTGTATGACATTTTGCGGGATGAATACGACATCCAAATCGAGTTCGGGGACATCGGCAACATTCTGGCATACATATCCGTCGGAGACCGCCGTCTGGACCTTGAGCGCCTCGTCTCGGCGCTTGCTGAGATCAAGAGGCGCTATAGTAAAGATAAAAGCGGCTTGTTCGATCATGAATACATCACGCCACAAGTCGTCTATACGCCACAAAAAGCGTTTTATGCACCGAAGGAGACGCTTCCTATCAATGATAGTGCCGGCCGTATTGCCAGCGAGTTCGTTATGGCCTATCCGCCCGGCATACCGATTTTGGCTCCAGGTGAACGGATCACTCCGGAAATTTTGCAATATATCCAATACTGCAAGGATAAAGGAAGTTTCATGACGGGTACGGAAGATAGTAAAATCGAACATATCAATGTGTTGAAGGAGGCGGAGCAATGAATTTATGGTTTGTAGAAAATCATTCGCCGAATGTCCAATTTTCGATGAGAGTCATTGAACATCTTTACACAGGGAAAAGCGAATTCCAAAAAATCGATGTGTTCCAAACCGCTGAATTCGGCCGTGTCCTTACATTGGATGGATATGTCATGGTTACTGAGAAAGATGAATTCATTTATCACGATATGATCACACACGTACCGATGGCAACGAATCCTGGCATTAAAAAAGTGCTCGTCATCGGGGCCGGGGACGGCGGAACAATCCGTGAACTGACGAAATACGATTCAATCGAGCATATTGATATGGTTGAAATAGACGAAATGGTCGTCGATGTATGCAGGGAATTCCTTCCGCAAACCGCAAGCAAGCTCGATGATCCGAGAGTGCATCTCCATTTCGAGGATGGACTGAAATTTGTCCGTTCCCGCAATGATGAATACGATTTGATCATCGTCGATTCGACGGATCCATTCGGACCTGGAGAAGGCTTGTTCACGCGGGAGTTTTACGGCAATTGCTATAAGGCGTTGAATGATGAAGGCATCCTTGTCAATCAACATGAGAGCCCTTTCTATGAGGAAGATGCGCTTGGCATGCAGCGAGCACATAAGCGGATCATCGGGTTCTTCCCGGTGTGTGAAGTGTACCAATTGCATATCCCGACGTATCCATCGGGGCATTGGCTGTTCGGTTTTGCATCCAAAAAGTATGATCCGATTAAAGATTTGGATGCAGATGCTTGGAATCAGCTCGGATTGCAAACGAAGTATTATAACACCGACATCCACGTCGGCTCGTTTGCACTGCCGAACTATGTAAAGGAGCAATTGAAAGATGTTGAATAAAAATATCGAAACGTTCATCGGATGTGACAATGAGTATGACGAATCTGGCCTCGTCGTTTTCGGCGCCCCTTTCGATTCGACGACGTCATTCCGGCCAGGAACAAGATTCGCAAGCAAAGTGATGCGCGGCGAATCATTCGGAATCGAAACGTACAGTCCTTATCAGGATAAAGATTTGGAAGACATCAACGTTTATGACGGCGGAGATCTTGAGTTAAGCTTCGGGAATACAGAAAGAGCTCTAGGTCAAATCGAGGAGTACACGCGCAAAGTTGTGCAAGACGGCAAAATCCCTTGCATGATCGGCGGAGAGCATTTGGTGACGCTCGGATCGGTCCGTGCTGTCGCCGAGCAATTCCCTGATTTGCATATTATTCAATTCGATGCGCATGCGGATTTGCGTGATGATTACCTCGATGAGAAACTATCGCACGCGACCGTCATCCACCGTGTATGGGATATTGTCGGAGACGACCGGATCTTCCAATTCGGCATCCGTTCCGGGGACCGCAGCGAGTTCCAATGGGGGAAAGATCGTGTCTTCACGAATAAATTCAATTTTAATGGTCTCGAAGATATCGTTGAAAGATTACAAGGGAAACCGGTGTATCTGACAATCGATCTGGATGTATTGGACCCTTCCGTCTTCCCTGGCACGGGAACGCCTGAAGCTGGAGGCGTCAGTTTCATGGAATTATTGCAAGCGATCTTGACAGTCAGCAGCCTCAATATCGTCGGCTGTGATGTCAACGAGCTTTCGCCGATTTATGATCAAAGCGGCGTGTCGACGGCAGTGGCTTGTAAAGTTCTTCGTGAGCTGATTTTAGCAATTCATTCATAAAAATAGTATTGGGTGGTGTTTTGATTGGGTAAAGCGTTAATCATTGGAGCAGGTGGAGTAGCAAGTGTAGTTGTGCATAAATGTGTACAAGTACCAGATGTATTTGAAGAAATTTGCATCGCGAGCCGTACAAAATCGAAGTGTGACGCATTGAAGGAAAAGCTTGACGGCGGCCGCACAAAAATCCAAACAGCGCAAGTCGACGCGGACAATGTTGATGAATTGGTTGAACTAATCAATAGCTTCAAGCCGGACATCGTCATTAACGTTGCGTTGCCATACCAGGATTTGACGATCATGGATGCATGCCTTGCAACGGGTGTCCACTATTTGGATACGGCGAACTATGAGCCGCTTGATACTGCGAAATTCGAATATAAATGGCAATGGGCATACCGTGAGAAATTTGAAGAAGCAGGCTTAACAGCAATCCTCGGCTGCGGGTTTGACCCAGGCGTAACGGGTGTCTTCTCCGCATATGCGCAAAAGCATTATTTCGACGAAATCCAGACGATCGATATTGTGGATGCCAATGCGGGTGATCACGGCTATCCTTTCGCTACAAACTTCAACCCGGAGATCAACATCCGTGAAATCACGGCAAACGGCCGCTATTGGGAAAACGGGGAGTTCATCGAAACACCGCCACTTTCCGAAAAACGTGTATACGATCTGCCGGAAATCGGTCCTAAAGATGTTTATCTTCTCTATCACGAAGAGTTGGAGTCGCTTGCACAAAACATTAAAGGCATCAAGAAAATCCGTTTCTGGATGACATTCTCTGAAAAATATTTGACGCATTTGAGAGTGCTTGAAAATGTAGGGATGACATCAATTGAGCCGATCAATTTCGAAGGACAGGAAATCGTTCCATTGCAATTCCTGAAGGCGGTACTTCCTGATCCGGCTTCCCTCGGGCCACGCACAAAAGGAAAAACGAACATCGGATGTATTTTCCAAGGCGTGAAAGACGGCGAAGAGAAAACGTATTATGTCTATAATGTCTCCGACCACCAGGAGTGCTACCGCGAAGTCGGTTCACAAGCGATTTCCTATACGACGGGCGTTCCAGCGATGATCGGTGCGATGCTTTTACTAAAAGGCGAATGGAAAAAACCTGGCGTTTATAACGTTGAAGAGTTCAATCCGGATCCGTTCATGGAAGCGTTGAACGAATACGGTCTGCCTTGGCAGGAAGATTTCAACCCGGAACTGATCGATTGATTGGAGGCGTGCAACAAATGAAATTGAATTTTGATCCATATGCTGTCCCCTCCCCTTCGTATGTTGTCGATGAAGGGCTGTTGATCAAAAACTTGGAATTACTAAAGTCAATCATTGACCGGACGGGCTGTAAAATTCTGTTGGCCCAAAAAGGGTTTTCGATGTTCTCCGTCTATCCACTTATAGGACAGTATTTAGACGGGGTGACGTCAAGCGGATTGTTGGAAGCGAAATTAGGGTTTGAAGAGATGGGGAAAGAAGTGCATACGTACTCCCCTGCCTTCACTGAAGCTGATTTTGAAGAAATCCTATCGTACTCCGATCATCTTGTGTTCAACTCGTTCGATCAATGGAGACGGTTCAGGGATAAAGTGAAAAACTACCCGAAACCGATCGAATGCGGCATTCGGATCAACCCTGAATACTCGGAGATTGAAGTCGATATGTATAATCCATGCTTCACTTTTTCACGTTTTGGCGTGACGCTTGAGAATTTCGAACCGGATGAACTTGAAGGGATCAGCGGCTTGCATTTTCATTCGATGTGCGAACAGAACTCGGACACGCTTGCCCGGACGATTCAAGTCGTCGATGAAAAATTCGGCAAGTACTTGAAAGGCATGAAGTGGATCAATTTCGGCGGCGGTCACCATATTACCCGCCCTGATTACGATATCGAAACACTGATCGAGTCCATCATGTTCATGAAAGATAAATATGGACTGGATGTGTATTTAGAACCTGGCGAAGCGATCGCCTTGAATACCGGTTTCCTCGTAACGACTGTCTTGGATACATTGCATAACGGCATGCCGCTTGCCATTTTGGATACTTCGGCTTCCTGCCATATGCCGGACGTTCTCGAAATGCCGTATCGTCCCGAAATCGTCGGCGCCGGGATGCCGAATGAGAAAGCGATCACGTACCGGTTCGGCGGACCGACTTGCCTCGCAGGCGACGTTATCGGCGATTACTCATTCGATCATCCGCTGACGGCAGGTGACAGGCTTGTCTTCTGTGACATGGCCCATTATTCCATGGTGAAAAACAACACATTCAATGGGATGGAGTTGCCTGCAATCGTGCTGAACACCGTTGCAGACGGTCCGAAGGTCATCAAGGAATTCGGCTATGAGGATTTTAAAGAGCGTTTGTCATAAGTAAAAAAAGCAGAGGTCGCTTGCTTAGCCGCGAACGGCATAAGACGAAGATACGAAGTGGCGCACTTTGCCACGCAGTAGCTTTGGCTTATGACCCGAGCGGTTAGCGACCGAAGCTAGATAAGTAAAAAGGGTTGCCTGGCTTCGTAATGAATGCCAGGCAACCCTTTTTATTTATATATAGCTTACATCAATGTCTGTAGAACCGAAGTCCAATAATAGTATAAATTGTTCTTTTCCCAAATAGAAAAAACCTGAAACGCTCGTCTACTGACGGTCCAAGCGTTTCAGGCTTCTATTATTTGTTATTCACCTAGCAGGACTTCCAGGAGATCTTCGGAGACGTATGTTTTATTGCCGCCGATCAGCTCGGGTGCGACAGCGAATTGTTGAAGGCTTTTATTGAATCCGTATATTTTCTTTCCGCGAGTGATTGTCAAAGAGACATTTCCTTTTGTAAGTAGCGCGCCGTTTATTTTCGACTGGGAAAGCACGTTGTAACCAAGCTCTTCTGCAACTTTACGCAATGGGATCATCTTCACGCCATCTTTCATATAATGGTCGTTTTCGATCATGTCAGAAACGGACTTTGGAATTGGATTCCCCCCAACTTCTTCGGACAATGGATTAAGTGCGATAATTTTTGTCGGTGGTGTTTGAGGTGGTAAGCTTCTTGTCGTAATTGAATAAAACACTACCAACTCCTTGCCTTTCAGATCAGCCTTTTCAATTTTCTTGCCTTCTTGGTTCACGAATGTCGTTTCTTCTCCAATGTTCAGCTTTAATTCTTTATCCAAACTGAGGAAGTCTTTATCAAATTTACCGACTTTCACGCTGCCAGCCTTTTCTTCATCGTTGACGATAAATAGTTCAGGTGTAATTTGGGCTGGATAAATCAAGATCATCGGCTTGTTTTTATCGTAGTACGCTTCCACTTTCATATCCTTTTTCAAGTCGGCGGGTTTCATTTTGTCTGCTGTACCGCTATTGAATAAAAGTGTCTTGTCCTGGATTCGGAAAATCGTGATAAGCTCCTGCTCGTCTTCAACAGTTACCATTAGATCGTTATCCCTTTTCTCGATATTGGTAATGACCCCTGTCGCTCTGACGAAATCAGTAGCATCATTCACTTCTTCATTTCCCACCTGAATCACGTCCCCGTTCGCCTGAACGACAAAGGGTGCCCATGCGCTTCCTGCCAATAATGCGGTTAATGCCAATGCTCCAAATTTTTTCATGTTCTCTCTCCTCATTTCGAGTATTCAATGAATCAGACGGAGCGCATTGGTAAAAGTTACATTAATTTTTCCTAGGAGTGCGTTTTGCGCGAGTATAGGGGTGTTTTGGCGCAATCTTGGCCGGTTATGCGCGAATTTGAGGTAGTTATGGCGCAATCTTGGCGAGTTATGCTCGAGTTGGGGTTAGTTATGCTCATATCGGGACTAATGAACCATTCCGATTCCATAAAAAAACGGATCTCTCAAGCATGTGAGATCCGCTTTATATTACGTAGTCGTCTGCACGAGCAAAATCGAAGTTAATATTTCTACTGCCTGATCGATTTCCTGTTCAGTCACAGTCAACGGAGGTAGCAGACGGATTACATTGGAGCCGGCCTGCACAACAAGCAGCCCCGCTTCTTCCGCTTGGCGAATGAAAGGCGCGACATCTTCCTTGCAGTCGATGCCGATGAGTAGGCCTTGGCCACGAATATCGAAATGGTCGGGCAGGATTCCTCTCAACTTACCAATTAGAGCATCCGATTTTGCACGAACTTCCTCCAAAAAGCCCTCTTCGAAAACATGATTCACGACCTCTTGAGCTACCGCGACAGCAAGCGGATTCCCGCCGAACGTTGTACCATGAGTCCCTGGCCCAAATGAATCGAATAGATCGGCTGTTCCAAGCATCGCCCCGATCGGAAAGCCGCCGCCCAATCCTTTTGCAAGTGTCAGTATATCCGGCTTCAATTCGGTCTGCTCGTATGCATAACGGGTACCGGTTCTTCCGATGCCGGTCTGCACTTCATCGACAATGCATAAAATCCCTTTCGACGCGCATATTTTTGAAATGACGGTAGCGAACTCCGGATTGACGGCGTGAATACCTCCTTCGCCTTGAATCACTTCGAGCATGATCGCAGCTACATCGTCATCAATAGCTGCTTCCAATTTCGCCGGATCATTGAATGGCACTATCTTGAACGTTTCAAGCATCGGGCCGAATCCTTGCTTGATCTTCTCCTGACCTGTCGCCGCCATCGCTCCGAATGTCCGGCCATGGAAAGATTGGTCGAATGTGATGATCGTCGATTTGCCTGTATGCTTCCTCGCAAGCTTGATCGCCGCTTCATTCGCTTCCGCTCCGCTGTTGCAGAAAAAGCCATGGGAGTAATGCGTGTTTTTTATTAATGAAGCAGCGAGCATTTCCTGTTCGGGGCTTTCAAATAAATTCGAGATATGCCATAGCTTTTCGCTTTGAATCTGAATCGCATTGACGATTGCAGGGTGCGCATGACCTAAACTGACGACAGCGATGCCGCTTGTAAAATCGAGGTACTGCTTGCCGTTTGCATCTTCAACGACTGTTCCCGCGCCTTTTACAATGTGTAACGGTCGCCGTGCATAATTGTTGAATAAAGTACTCAATTGAGCACCTCCTCAAATCCGATTGTTGTGCCTGCCAAATGCTGATCGGCAATTTGGACGGATGGCACGCCTGCATCCAAGCAGTCAACTGCAGCTCGCACTTTCGGTATCATGCCGCCGTATATGTCCCCGTTTTCGATCCAGATCGCTATATCACCTGGCGCGACGGCTGTTTGAATTGCATTTCCGATTTCGATTCCCGGTGTGTCCGTCACAAACATAAGACTTGTTGCCCCAATCGCGAGTGCCACTTTGCTTGCGACTGTATCGGCATTGATGTTAAGGGGTTTTCCTGAATCAGTAGCTCCGATACAAGAGATGACCGGGACGATTCCGGAATCTAGTAATTTTTCAAGAAGACCTTCATTCACAGACATGATGTCCCCGACGAAACCGTATCGTTCTTCATCGAGCAATGTACACGTCAATAGCTTGCCATCGAACCCGCTAAGCCCGATCGCTTCAATGCCTTCACGGTTCAACTTGTGAACGAGCGATGGATTTACTTCGCCTACCAATACATCCTTCACGATGGCAATCGATTTTTCGCAAGTGACCCGGATGCCATTGTCAATAATGGACTCGATGGAATTCGCAAGTAGCTTGGCATTGATGGAAGGTCCCCCGCCATGGACGATGACGATCTTCTTGCCTTCACCCTGCATTTCGTGTAACTTCTGGAAAAAGCCGCTTTGCAGCCCTTCAAGCATGCTGCCCCCGAGCTTGATGACAATCCGCTTACGATCGGTATGAAGCATTGATTTGGATGTAGTCATATGTCAAATCGCACCCCCATGCTATTCCATGGCCGCTTCCTTTATTCAGACCTACGAAGATCTTAACTTCAGGCTGTTTTAAATAATGAAGCAGCTGTTCCTCCGAAAAGATGACCGGTTCGCCGTCTTTCACGACCGGCGTGTCGCCGATTTTAATCGTAATTCCTAAAGGATCGACGGACGCTCCACTATATCCGACGGCTGCAATCACTCTTCCCCAGTTTGCATCGCAGCCGAACACTGCCGTTTTGACTAGGGGAGAGCCGACTACCGTCTTGGCTATTTTCCTAGCTTCGGCGTCCGTTACGGCACCGTCCACTTCCACTTCAATAAGTTTCGTCGCCCCTTCACCGTCCTTTGCAATCATTTTTGCAAGATCCTGTGCGACCGCATGCAATGTTTGGAGAAATGAATCCCAATCAGGATGCGCGGGAGATAATGGTTTGTTTTCTGCCAAGCCGTTCGCCAGCACGAGGACCATATCGTTCGTGGACGTATCCCCATCGACCGTAATCGAGTTGAATGTAACGTCAGTTATAGACTTCAACGCTTCCTGTAAATGAACGGAGTCGATTTTCGCATCGGTTGTTATGAATCCGAGCATCGTTGCCATATTCGGCTCAATCATCCCGGAACCTTTCGCTGTTCCCGCGATGATGACTTCCTTGCCATCCACTTCCGTACGGTACGTTGTATTTTTCATGACGGTATCCGTCGTCAAGATTGCTTGTGAAAACTGGATGGAGCCTTCAAGAGTGCTCGTCGGATTAAGTTGCTGGATCCCTTTCAGCAAAGGTTCCATATTCAACTTCTCACCGATGACACCTGTTGACGCAACGCCGACCAGATTCGGAGCGATGCCGAATTGCTCGGCCGTCTTCTCCTGCATCGTGAGCGCGTCACACATGCCCTGCTTCCCGGTGCATGCATTCGCATTGCCGGAATTGATGATGACCGCTTGCATTTGCCCAGTTTGCTGCACAACTTCCTTCGTCACGACAAGAGGAGCCGCTTGGATGGCGTTCGTCGTGAAAACACCCGCCACGCTCGCAGGAACTTCACTGAGCAACACCGCCAAATCGTATTTCTTATGCTTCAGTCCGCAATGGATGCCGACCGCTTTGAAACCTTTCGGTGTCGCGATATTCTTTCCTGAAATGAGTTTCATTTGTTGAACTGCTACCGCCATACCAATTCCTCCTCTTTAAATAAATAATGGAACTTGCGTCAAACCCGTCGTTTCATCCAATCCGAATTGCACATTCATGTTTTGGACCGCCTGCCCGGCAGCCCCCTTCACTAAGTTATCAATCACCGAAATAATCGTTGCCCGATTCGTCCGCGGATCCACTTTCACATGGATATCACAGTAGTTTGAGCCGGCTACTTGCTTCGTGCAAAATTCCGTTGATTCATTCATGATCCTCACGAATGGCCGTCCTGCATATGTTTCTTTTAAACAGTTAACTAGTTGCTCTTCCGTAACGCCTGAAGTTATTGGCGCATAACTTGTTGCCATAATGCCTCTCGTCATCGGAATGAGATGTGTTGTAAATGTCACCGGTGTCTTTTGAGCGCCAAACAGTTCAATTCCCTGTTCGATTTCCGGGATATGCTGGTGCTCATGAATTTTATAGATGGTTAAGTTTTCATTCGTCTCACTGAAATGTGTCATCGGGCCAGGTGTATTCCCTGCACCTGACACACCGCTCTTTGCATCGATAATAAGAGCTGTGGCATCTATCAATTTTTCCTTTATTAATGGCAATAAAGAAAGAAGAACTGCAGTCGGATAGCAGCCGGGATTTGCAATAAGCTGCGTGTTCCGGATTTCTTGTGAATTCCATTCCGTCAAACCGTATGCACTTTGCTCGATCGCTTCAGTTGGTGCAGCTGTTTTCTTATACCAACGTTCATATTCGGTGGTGTCCTTCAACCGGAAATCTCCCGACAAATCAATCAGCTTCGGTCCTTTGCCGATAAGCGGCGGCAGCAAGCGGCTCGTCACCCCTGCTGGCGTACTGGCAAATAGGACATCATAGCTCTTCAACTGGTCATGATCGATTTTTAGAAGAGGTTGATCATACAAATTGGTTGTATGCGGAAATTTGTAGGAAAACGATTTCCCTTCATCCGATGATGTGAATAAATCGATTTGTTCCACTTCCGGGTGATTATGCAGCAAACGAAGCAATTCAAGTCCGCCATAGCCGGTAGCACCGATGATTCCTATCTTCATGTCCCCACTCCTTTAATCGTTAGGATTAGTATACGTATGCATAAATATAAAGTCAACTGTATTAATATTAATTTTGTATCAAATTTAATGCTCCCCATTGAGAATTGGAGTTTTGAATTAATGAAGGATATGCTATACTATTGTTATTATCAGGTACTAATATTAGGTGATAGATTTCTACCGTTTGAGGAGGTCACTATGGAAGATTTATTGAAGCTTAAAGGAAAAAATATTGTCGTGATGGGTGTGGCGAACGAGCGAAGCATTGCATGGGGCGTTGCGAAGTCCCTTTTTGATGTCGGAGCGAATGTCATTTTCACGTATCGCAAGGAGCGTTCCCTTGCCAAGCTTGAAAAAGCATTGGAAAGCAATGGCCTTGAGCCGAAAATGATTGTCCAATGCGATGTGAATGAAGATGAAAGCATCCGGAATGCATTTACTTCAATCGGTGAAGCGCTTGGAACAATCCATGGAATCGTTCACTCGATCGCTTTTGCTCACGCTGAAGATTTAAAGAACGACTTTGTCGAAACAACGAGAAGCGGTTATGCATTCGCACAGGATTCAAGCTCCTATTCGTTGGTGGCGACAGCTAGAGAAGCCCGTCGTTTCATGACGGAAGGCGGATCGATCATCACGATGAGCTATTTAGGCGCTGAACGCGTGCTTGACGGGTACAATGTAATGGGTGTTGCGAAGGCTGCGCTTGAGGCGTCCGTCCGCTACTTGGCGAACGATTTGGGGAAAGAGGCAATCCGTGTGAATGCGATTTCCGCTGGCGCCGTCCGGACCCTTTCCGCGAAAGGCGTTCCATCTTTCAACACGATCTTGGGGCAAATCGAAGAAAAAGCTCCGTTGAAGCGCAATATTACAAACGAGGAAGTCGCGAAGATGTCAATTGCGATGCTAAGCGATCTTTCCAGCGGTGTAACCGGCGAAGTCATTTACGTCGATGGCGGCTACAATATAATGGGATGAAAAAAGGAGCTTAGCGGCTCCTTTTTTTCGTGTGAGCAAGCGAATTATATGAGCCTATAGTCTCAAAATGACGATAAGTTTGTAAACTTGACCGATAACTGTTGCAAAGTGATCGATAACTATGTCAGATTGATCGATAACTATGTCAGATTGATCGATAACTGTCGGGAAATGACCGATAAATTTGTGAAAATGATCGATAAGCAGAAACGAAACATTCCCCCTTCCACATCGTCTTAGTTATGAGGTGAATATTATGAAAAAGAAGCCGATATATGTGGAAATAGAGATTGATTCAGATATAGATGACGTATGGAATGCCTCTCAACGTCCCGACTTGCATTCACAATGGGATGTACGGTTCTCCTCCATCACCTATTTGCCGAAAAAAGATGATGAACCGCAAATGTTTACATACAAACGAAGCGTCACTCCCCTGCTAACTATTGAAGGCTGGGGCAAAAGTACGGGGACGTTCAACAAAGCAGATGGTACTCGTTCATCTTCCCTTCATTTCGGAACCAATCAATGGTTTTCGCCGATCAAGGAAGGCAAAGGGTATTGGAAATATGAACCGCAGCAACAAGGCACGAAATTCCTCACGCAATATGATTATGATGCGAATTTCGGGTCGCTTGGAAAAGTGTTTGATGCATTCATCTTTCGTCCGATCATCGGTTGGGGTACCGCCCTCAGTTTTGATGTACTGAAAAGATGGCTTGAGAAAGGGGAAGCTCCCCGTTCCCAATACTCCCGCTTTTTCACGACGTATGGACTCACTCTTTTATTCGCCTTCATTTGGATGTATCACGGGCTTATCCCAAAAATCATCGGGAAGCATCCTGAAGAAATGCGGATGCTGGCGAATGCGATTCCATTTAAGAATCCACTCGCATTGTTAATTGGCATCGGCATTGCAGAAATGCTGTTCGGTGTTCTTTGGCTTTTCTATAAGAAGAAAAAGCATCTATTCGCCATGCAGCTAGCAGTCTTTCCATTGCTCACTATTGCGGCACTCGTTGCGGCGCCAGAAGCAGCCATACATCCTTTCAATCCCGTAACATTCAATCTGCCGCTGTTTGTCCTCTCCCTCATCGGATATTTAAGTTGTAATGACATTCCGACTGCAAAAAGCTGTAAAAGAAAAAGGTGAATCGATTGTCTATATATAAACAAGTTCTTGGCGAAGACTATGCCCGTATACACCCGATGCTGCAGAAGCGTTATGATTTTGCCGGTGAACGTTCATTTGAAGCGACAGGCATAATGAAAGAAATCAAAGGCGGCCCGAAGTGGCTTTATCCCCTTTTTCGACTCGGTGTCAATTGGAAGCTGCTTTTCCCAGAACGCGGGAACAACATTCCGTTTTCAATTAAGAACACCGCGCGTCTAGGACCCAATGGCGAGAGTCAAATCCATTGGGAGCGCGTCTTTCATTTCGGCACGAAAAAACGCTATTTCAATGCATTAATGAGTTTGGATGAAAAGCGTCTTGTCATTAAAGATTATCTCGGGGAGCCCCCTTTGGTCTATTCGGACTTGGCATTTGAAGTGTCCGCTGAAGGCGCGATTACAATCCATTCATTGAATCAACGGCTCGTTCTTGGAAAAATCGAATTGCCTTTGCCGAAACTCCTGCAAGGTCTGGCGACGGTAACAGAACGTTATGATGAAACGGATGCCATTTACCGAATAAATGTTAACGTACGCAATCCACTAGTTGGCCATCTGTTTTCCTATGAAGGGGAGTTTGTGCAAAATGTGTAAA
The DNA here is from genome assembly GCF_042655825.1 of Sporosarcina koreensis. NCBI lineage: Bacteria > Bacillati > Bacillota > Bacilli > Caryophanales > Caryophanaceae > Sporosarcina > Sporosarcina koreensis. The sequence goes on from NZ_JBHSNP010000008.1 coordinate 85,519, forward strand.
TTCGTGCTTATTCACTTTCTATTGTTTATGTTTATCGCTATTTTCAGTAAGGACCCGTGGCCCTTTTTATTGCTGACAATTGCGCAAATCGTCTATGTACCGATCGCCCTTCGCTTTGTCATGAAGCGCGGGGATTGGTTTTCCAAATACTATTTTCATTTGGCGATTCCCGCTTACGTTTCGATTGCACTTATACAAATTCTTGCACCAGATTGGGCTGCCGTCCCGGCATTCATCTATTTTGCGTTCACTGTATGCATCGCGCTTTACGGATTATCCCGGTTTTTGCATAACGGTATCACCAGGATCGAAGAGTTGTCAATCATTTTCGGATTACTATACATAGCACTCGGCGGCGGTTGGTATTTTGCTTACGTTGCGGATATTGATACGGGCTTCACGCCGTTATTGACGTGGCTGACGGGCATTCATTTTCATTATTCCGCTTTCCTATTGCCCATTTTCATCGGACTGCTTGGTAGGCTTTATAAGCCGCGGTCCTATTCGTTTTTCACAATCATGTTGTTGGCTGCTCCAATGGTCGTGGCGATCGGCATAACCTTTTCCCGGTGGATCGAGTTGTTTTCTGTCCTTCTATACATCGTCGGATTAGCTGGAATGATTGGCATCGCATGGCAGACTAGCTTTCCGAATCGGATGCAAAAGTGGCTTGTCGTCACTTCATTTTCATCCCTCGGACTGACAATTTTGTTCTCGCTCCTTTACGTACTTGGGAATGGATTCGGCCTCACCTCCATTACGATTGATTTCATGCTCCGTTTTCACGGTGTCTTGAATTGTATCGTCTTTGCGCTTTTCGGCATTATTGGCTGGTCGTTGTCCATTCCAACTTCTATTTATAAAGAACCAAGTTTCCCAATTAGCCGGGTAAGAGGAAAACCGCGTGTTGAACAGCTTGGAGCTCCGGGAAGACATCGTGGGCTTGTCGATGACATGAGACTATATGGAATAAAAAAGGTGTCGCCTCGCATCATTGATTTTTATGAAAACACGATCGATTACCGATTGTTTGCCACTATTCATTGGCATCGTTGGTTCAAGCCTTTTGCATTCCTTTATTCATTTATCAGCCGAATAACGGAGCAGATCAATTTGCCGCTCCATCGGCATGAAGTGGAAATGACTGGGGATATTATAACTCTTGCACCTGATTTGGATGACAGAGAGAATGTCCGGGCATGGATCCGGAAGGTTGACAAACAGTATGCATTCGTCGCCCTTTATTCATCTCATCATTCGAATGAAGGACGGAATTTCATGAATATCGCTTTGCCGCTTCCTTTTTCTACGATGACAGGCGTGTTGGAGCTGATTGAACAAGGGGACGACTTACAACTAACGAGTAGGAAAACAGATCCGACATCAGACGCGGGAATCTATTTGACTTCAAAGCTAGGAAGGTATTTTAAACTGCCGCTGGAGGAGAATTTCGTCGTCTGGGAAGAAACGAATGGCTCGCTACTCGCCAAGCATAAAATGTGGATTTTTTCGGTACCTTTTTTGACAATCGATTATAGAATTCGGAAGGCATGATGAAAGCCAGAGGATTTTCCCTCTGGCTTTCTGGTATTTATGAGCGCAGAACTGTTGTTTATGAGCGCGGATTCGAAATTATGAGCGTTTGACCGTTGTTTATGAGCGCGGAATAGAAGTTTATGAGCGTCAAACAGGATTTATGAGCGCGAAACCGACTTTTATGAGCGTTGGCTTCGCGGACTATTCGCTTACTTGCCCACTTCCTTCATTAACCCCTTATTCCCTTTCGTCAAAATGTTTTCGTAGTCGATATAATCGTAAATGTCATCCCCGATTTCATTGCTGAAGACGGCAAGCTCCTGCACGGTTAAATCCTCGATCGCCTTCTTCTCCGCTTCGCAATAAATGATGATTTTCCCTACGATTTCATGGGCGTCGCGGAATGGAGTGCCTTTCGCTACCAAGTAATCCGCCACTTCGGTTGCATTCAGGAAGCCTGCCTTGATGGCGGCTTTCATATTGTCTGCATTCACCGTCAATGTGTCGATCATCTTCGACATGATTTCCATGCAATCAAGGACCGTATCGAGCGCGTCGAAAAACTGCTCTTTATCCTCCTGCATGTCTTTATTATACGTCAGCGGCAGGCCTTTCAATGTCGTCAACAAAGCGAATAGGGAGCCGTAAACTCTTCCTGTCTTACCGCGGATCAACTCCGCCGCATCCGGATTTTTCTTCTGCGGCATGATGCTGCTTCCTGTCGAGTAGGCGTCCGCCATCGTAATGAATTTGAATTCCTGGCTGCTCCACAAAATCAGCTCTTCACTTAAACGGCTTAAATGCATCATGATGATAGAGAAATCGGACATGAGCTCCAGCATATAATCCCGGTCGCTCACCCCGTCAAGAAAATTATCGACCGGTTTCGCAAACCCTAATAGATTCGTTGTAATATCTCTATCAATTGCATGTGTCGTCCCCGCAAGCGCCCCGCATCCTAACGGATTTTCATCGAGCAGTTCGAGTGCATTGCCGACACGCTTTTTATCACGCTTGAACATTTGCTCATACGCACCCAGATGATGGCTGAATGTGACGACTTGCGCTCGCTGTAAATGCGTGTATCCCGGCATGATGACGTTATTCGCTGCGGCCTTTGCATGCAGGGAATCGATAAGTCCTTGAAGCCCGTCCATCACCTCAACCGCCTTATTCTTTGCATAAAGGCGCATATCGACCGCCACTTGGTCATTTCGGCTGCGAGCGGTATGGAGCTTCTTCCCCGTTTCCCCGATTCTTTCCGTCAAATGCATCTCCACGAACGAATGGATATCTTCATAGTCCCCTTCGATGACTAGCTCGCCGTTGTCAATATCATGCAGGATCGACTCAAGTCCTTGAACGAGCAATTCTCCTTCCTCCGGAGTCAGCAGGTCACAATGGACCAGCATCGTGACGTGCGCGAGACTCCCCGCGATATCTTCTTTATACAATCTATAGTCGACAGGCAATGATGTGTTGAATTGCTCCATAATTTCATCGGCACGGCTTGTAAAACGTCCTCCCCAAAGCTTCATGTAGTATCAACCTCCGTTATGTATTTTTATTCATTATCTTGTATTATAATAAACAACATCAGTAATTGCAATGAAATCCGGAGCGGCTCCTATTCCTTGCTCGCTTACTAAAGTAGTGCTATGCTTGATTCACTGACGAAAAAAAGAGTGATGGCCATGATAATATTAAAAGAAAAATGCAACAATAAATACTATTCTCCCCTACCCTTGACAACAATATGTCAGGGGTTTTTCTTTCCCAGGGGAAAATCGGCTTGGAGGCAAGATAAATGACAACGAATCAAAACCACTCCATCGCTTCAGTCTTTGCGATTTGGATCAGTTTGATGAGCAATATTGTGTTAACGGTATTAAAAATTCTCGTTGGTGTCCTCTTCAACAGTCCCGTCTTGCTCGCGGACGGTTTCCATAACGCTGGTGACGTAGTTGCTTCTGCTGCTGCATTGACGTCTATGCGGTTTTCACAGCGTCCCGCAGATGATGATCATCCATACGGGCATGGGAAAGCAGAGGTCATTGGCTCAGGGCTTGTTGCGATCATTTTAGGGATTGCCGCTATCTATATCGGTTATGAAGCTGTCAAAACATTTTTTGAGGAGCCGGCGAAGGCGAGTGTCATTGCCTTGATCACTGCTATCATCTCCTTGATTTGGAAGCAAGCTCTTTATATGTATACGATGCGCGTCGGGAAAAAAGTGAACAGTAAAGGTCTCATTGCAACAGCGTACGACCATTTAGCGGATGTTTATGCTTCTCTTGCCGCTGTTGTCGGTATCGGTTTGGCTTTGATTGGCGATGCCTATCATATCCCTCTTCTATCCTACGGGGATCCGTTCGCAGGAGTGATCGTCTCGGTGCTTGTCCTTAGACTCGCTTATGAAATCGGGAAAGAAGCGATGGATATCCTAATGGAAAAGAACGTGCCAGAAGAACGTCTTCGTGAATTTGCAGCGTTGATCCGCACTGTCCCTGAAGTGAAACGGATTGATCGATTGCGTGCACGGGAACACGGACATTATGTCCTCGTCGACTTGAGGATCGGCATTTCCGGAACATTGACAATCCAAGAAGGCCATGATATTTCGAGTAAAATCCGTAATTTAATCATAAGTGAACATGCGGATGTGGATGAAGTGCTCATCCATTTGAACCCATGGTATCCTGACGAATAATGCGGTGGGACTATGTAGTGATGTATACTGGTGAGTGAAAAGGAGTGTCTATGATGTTGAAAGAAAAAATTACGCAATTGGTCACTGAGAATGAAGCACTGTTTCCAATTGAACAAGCGTACGCAGTCAAGCAAGGATTGATTGAGGAAAATACGGAAATTGAACATAAACAATGGAGTTTTCCAGTCATTGAAAGATGCTTGAAAGAGACAGAAGAAGTGATCAAAGAAGAGCCTGAGTCGTTCATGAATGAACCGGTCTCCTATTTCACCAAAAACGCTGATGAGTTTTTATATGTTGAATCAAATGCCTTTGAAACGATCGGGGTCGATGGCATCGCTTTTGAAATGGATGATGTTTTCGAAACGTCCACCGTTTTATTCGGATTGAAAGTACAGAAAAAATGGAGTGCTTTCCTGAAGGAGTATTTGGCTGCGAATGTCGGTTCAAAAACATTCAGCGCCATGTTTTCCGACAAGGATGGATTATGGGACGTCAATATACCGCTCGATTATCTGGACGGCTTTCATAAAGATATGGCAATAAAAGATGCCATGGACCTAGCTTATCGATTCATCTTCAATTTGCTTGAAGCAATCGAGGCAGCAAATTGAAGCATGCATTTGAAGTGGAAAACAAGGAATTCATCTACACATATGTGCGGCAAGTGGATGAACACGATCTATGCCGATTGGAAATGAGGGCTTTTTTCGGTTTTGACAGTCCGTCGAACGTGATCAAGAGCAGGCTGGAAATCGATCCGAGCAGGAGCCCTTTCATGAAGGAGCGTCTGGAAGTCCTGTTTTCCGGAAGCGGTTTGGACGAAATCATAGAGCAAGCATCCGCATTTGTAAGCCATAAGAGATTCAAAGTGACATGCCTGAACTCGATCGCGCTTGACTCGACTGCCAAACTTCGCCAGCCGGAGAGGCGTAGCATTGAGCGGGAGATCGGTGAAGTAATCCAAGGGGAAGCAGATTTGTTCGAGCCGGAGGTACACTTCGGGATTGTTATGCTTGAAGGGGTTTGGTATTTCGGCATTTTGCAGGAAAGCGAGCCGATTTGGCGGTTTCATATGCAAAAACCGCATATGTATTCCACTGCTCTGAGCACACGAGTTGCAAGGGCCGTTGCTAATATCGCTGTCCCCCACCCTGAAGGGATCCGGGCAATCGATCCTTGCTGCGGAATCGGAACTGTCTTGGTCGAAGCGCGCTCAATGTGCATCGATATTGTCGGCCGGGATATTAACCCTCTCGTGTGCCATGGTTCTAGAAAGAACCTCGCCCACTTCGGACTGGAGGGAGAAGTCGTAAAAGGCCCCATATCCGAAGTGACGGATACATATGATGCGGCAATTATCGATATGCCCTATAATCTGTTCACGCATATTACCGCTGAAGGTCAACAGGATATTTTAAAAGACGCCAGGCGGATCACTTCAAGACTCATCGTTGTTACGATTGAGCCGATGGATCATATGATTTTGGAAGCCGGCTTTACGATTGTAGACCGCTGTGTAGCGAAAAAGGGGACGTTCGAGCGGCAAATTGTTGTTTGTGAATGAATGAGGAGTGTTCATGTAAACAAAGGGGTGGAATGAATGAACAGATTTGTGGGTGTTCTGTTTCTTAGTTGTTTGATCATCCCTGCTGGTTGCAATGCCATTGAGAAGTTTATTAAATAACCTTAAGGACATAACATTTTAGTCATACTAAAATAGGTTATGTCCTTTCTTCTTCCACTAATAGATGTAAGAATTAAATTTACATCCTTTTGCTAATAGGAATTAAAATGTCAAAATGGGGATCGTTTTGATCACGATCATCCGGGTATCTTTCATGTTTGATCGGCAAACTGTCGTAGTATTCCACATGCGGCTCAATAAAAGGCTCATAATCACTTTCCTCCAGCCATTGAAGGATATTATAATAAGTTTGGCCGATGTTTTGACCTTTTTCATGATGTGTCGTTAAGTACGTCATCGCCGGTACATGTATTTCGATCATTCCATCGGGAACTTGTTGATCTTCACTAACTTCATATACGGAATAATGCACAAATCCATCCGGCCGAAGATGATAGGATAATCCTAATTGCATTTTTGGTTTAGTCGCATGATCCAATTCCGCTACTCTACCGTTCACGCTAGTAATAAGTTCTTTCAAAGTACTAACCTCTGTGTACGGGCCTTCCCATTTCAATCCGATTCCTCGGTATGCGGGTCTCTCCACAATTTCATAATGGAAGTTTTCCATGTTAAATCCCCTTTTTTCTTTTATTTTTACAGATAACTCCATTCATATTGATATCAGAAATATTATTATTCCCTTATCCACTCCTGTTCTAAGATGCTGTATAACAACGAATCCCGCCAGCCGTCTTTTATTAATAAAACCTCACGCATTCTACCTTCCTGACTCATTCCCGTTTTCTCTAGCACCTTTAATGAACCGATATTTCTTGGATCACACGTTGCAAAAATGCGGTGTAGTTTTAAATCAGTAAAGCTATATGCAATTAATAGTTTCGCCACTTCTGTTGCATATCCCTTCCCCCAGTATTGTGGATTCACTATGTATGCTATTTCGCCGACTCTATTCGTATAGTCCCGAATATTTATCTCACCTGCACCAATCATTTCTTCGTTTTCCCTTAAGGTTATTGCAAAGACGAATCGGCTTCTCGGTTTCTTTTTGGCATCAATGATAACCTGCTTCACAAACTCCTCAGACTCTTGCTCTGAATTTGGCCCCCAAGGCTGGTACCTACAAACCATTTCTTGTGAAGCATATTTGTGAACATCTATCCAATCGTTTTCTTCCATTTCTCGGAGCATGACTCTTTCACTCTGAAGTTTATTGATCAAATGACTGACCTCCGTTCATTATTCAATACAGCGGGTTATGAGCGCTCGCCAAGTTTACTGATCACCTACAGCGATTTTTGATTATGGTTTCTGATTTTCAAACCAATCCAACGCACGCTGTTCCAATTCCTTTACGAATGGCTTTTTTGCTTTGCTGTATAAAGCTGTGTCATCATATCGTTGAGCTAATTCTTCTTTTAAATATGTATATCGTTCAACCTCCTTGGGATGGGTTCTCAAATAATCTCGTAGTACCAAGTGTCTTTGGATGTGAGGGTTACCCTGCTGATAAACATGAATGTGATGGGTTCTGTCTTCCCCGCCCTTACGGAATAAACGCCGGCCTTCAATTCCCCATTCACCCGCAACGTCATAATCTAGGGAAAGCATCTGCTCATTAAACGTATCGATTTTCTCAATGTCTTTTACGAGACACATCATATCAATGACAGGCTTTGCCTTCATACCCGGAACAGAAGTGCTCCCAAAATGTTCAAATTTGATGATTTCCTCCCCGAATATGCTCCTCAAAACTAGAGCTTCCTCATTGAACATTTGAACCCAATTTTCATCGTACTTCGAAAGCCTGACTTTCAAATAGGTTCCTCCTTGCTACAAGGTCTCTTTTACATATCCAAAAAACGACAGATAGCCATTTTCTTCCTCAATGATACTGTATGGATTGAGTTGATCATAATATCTTCTAACAAATTCCCCTTCACCTACTGGGTAAATTTCAATATGGAGATTGCCAGCAAATCTTGTGAAGTATAATTTGCCATTAATAGATTCCACTTCAATCTTATCTTTTAAATATGTTCCGCAATACTTTTCAAGCTGACTTTTATTGAGTGGAACCTCTTGGTATTTAGTCGGTGCTGCTACTTCAACATGATGGAGAATATCTGAAATTGCATTTCCGAGTCTGTACTGATTTATCGCTTCATTATTAGAAAGAATGATGATACAAATATCTTCTTCGAAAAAACTCTGCATAAACGTACTGATTCCAAGGTGGTCTCCGCCGTGCGAATATCTGTTTGTTCCATAAACGTGATGATGCTCAAGTCCATAACAATAATTATTTTGGTTAACGCTAAAAAACCTAATAAACACTTTCTCGGAAAGTAGTTTTCGGTCCCGCAAACACATAAACCATTTGTACATATCCTCACAGTTCACAACGATAGCGCCTGCCCCGATACTAAATTTCTCATTAAAATACGGGCTTTTGATAGTTGCGTCAAAATCTTTTACGTAATTGCTCGATCTGTTTTTAATCGTTTTACTACCGTCATCAACATCGCTGTTTAACATATGTAAAGGAAAGAAAATATGGTTTCGTAGAAAATCACCGTATGTTTCTCCTGAAACATTTTCAATGATCCAAGCAAGCAAATTATAGTTTGAGTTATTATAATCAAATTCCGTCCCTTCTGGCTTTGTAGGCTTTTTATTAATATACTTCTGAAAAAAATCAATTCGTGAATAATCCATTCTATTGTAACCAGCGAAAAAATCATCTTCAAAGTTTGTGAAATTATATAAACCAGAAGTATGTGATAATAAATGATGGATAGTGATCGATTCGTCAATCTGCATATCGGAAGGGAGGTATAAATTTGCAGGTTTATCGATGTCCAGCATTTTTTTATCATAGAGGAGCATAATCGCAAAGGCCGTAAACTGTTTTGACAAGGAAGCGATGGAGAAGCGCGAATCCATATCATTTTTTATTCCAAACTCGATACTTGCATAGCCGTATGCATTTTCAAAAAGCACTTCTCCTTTTTGAATCACTTGGATTACCCCGTAAAAGTCCCACAACTCTATATACTTGTTAATATAGGTTTCTAGTTTTAAATGTTTTGATGGCATAAGATTATACTTCCTCGCCATGTAAACTAAAATTCCACATAAAATGGTTGCCTACTGTCATTAAGACAATACTCTATTCTTTGCCTGAAGTTCCCCAGTGTCACCATCTCTAAAGCTTGTTCGATAGGAAAGAAACCTACTTCTAAACTCTCTGGTGAAGTTGTTATTTTGCCTCCAATTGGTTTAGCTAGAAACAGCGTATTACAAATTGATTTTTTCACGTTTTGAAATATTCCACAGAATTTCAGAACATCAATATCAATCCCTGACTCCTCTTTAGTTTCCCTAATTGCTGCATCTTTCAAAGACTCGCCTTCCTCAACGATTCCACCTGGCATTTCCCAACCTCTCATTGGTCCTTTAATTAATAGAATTTCATTTTGATCATTGAGTACAATCGTTGCAGCTGAAACAAAATGTTTAGGCGGTGTATTAAAACTTGCTGTATCTTGTCCCAAAGCCACTGCCCCCTCTTTATGTTATGTGAGTAATAAACTCTAAAAATTATATGTCTTATAATCTCCCGTGTCCGAGGAAAATTTCAATACATTGCCATCAGTAGGGATTCCTTTGAAATAGGCGCCAATACAACCAGTGGTACATCTGTGACCTGCTATGAGAACGTTAAGTTCATTGTCCCCACATTGCTTTTCAAGATCTTTCATAAAATCGAAAACTCTACTTACAAATTCAGTTGTTTCTTCAATACCTTTATAAATAGATGAATCCGGTAAGAATTCAGCCATCCTGACTTCACTAACCGGTAACCCGTCAGCTTCGCCTAGATCAAATACATCCAAACGATCATCCACAACAGCTTGTACCCCGGTAATAATTTCCGCTGTTTGCACGGCCCTTTCTTGCGGAGAAGAAAATACAAAATCAAACTTTACTTTCTGTAATTTATCTTGTAAAGCTTTAGCCTGTTGTATTCCATGCTCGTTTAGCGGTAAACCCATTCTTCCTTGCATTTTTCGATCTTTATTCCAATCTGTTTGTCCATGCCTTACTACATAGATCATGGAAAATTCCCCTTTATATATTTTTATTTGTGCCCTAACCAAAATACGTTCTAGTGTTACCTATCTAAAAGCGAATGATTTCGTTCAATCCTCATCCTAAAATGGTTCATGATTCGAATCTGCTCCTCCGTTAACTTTTCTTTATTCCAGTACATATGCATTAGACTGTATTCGAAGACTTCCTTTAGCTTAATGAACAATGAAAGGTGTTCAAGCATTTCAGCAGGAAGGTCATGTTCCTCCTGGTATCCGTCAATGATTGCTTTTGTGATTTCCCGTCCGTAGTCGACGATGTTGCCGCCTCCCACGAACGAATACTCGATCGCACTGTAAATGGGAACTGCCAAATCGAAAATGTAGAAGTTTTTCTCGCAGTCTTGAAAATCAACCATTGTCAACTTCGAATCACTCTCAACCAGTATGTTTTCCAACCATAAATCTCCGTGTAACAATCCATAATTCAAACGGTTTTTTGGCAACGCTTTAATTGTTGATAAAACGTCTTGAGCAATATTTCTAATCGCAATTTCTTCTTCAGGGATATATTTAAGAAAGGCATACTCCTCATTCTCATACCAATCGTTGATATGCTTCACTGGATGGATCTCTTCAAATTTCTTCGAAAAACGATGCAATCTACCGATTTGCCGGCCTAATTCTTTCAATACATCGGCATTCCACTGCTCTCTTGGTAAATGGATACCAGGCGCTGCTTTGTACAGAACGGCTAGCACATCTTTATTGCCGAGTGTTATTCTTTCCACCACATTCCGATTCAATGAAGAAATTGTTGGTGATACTGCCAACCCTTCTTTATTCAAGAAATTCGTATACATAACTTCTTCAAGCTGTTCATCGTAAGACTTGTAATTGGTGATTCTGGCAAAATAAACGTCCTGTTTGGCAGTACATCGGAACATCTCATTTGTTACTGATTGAACTGTTAGTAACGTTACTGGATATAATTTGTTGAGTACTTTAAGCAATTGTAATTCGGTCGATTCACTGTTATCAATCATTTGAAAAATCACCTTTCAAATAAAACAGATATTTGCATACATTCTATACATAATAGACTAAATTTACAATTCAAAAAGAGGATATATATTCAAATTGAACATATATCCTCTTTGTTCTTTATTATTTTGAAATTTCCACAGTGTAGTCCGCCAACAGCCTTGCACCGTAGCCTGTTGCAGATTTTGCATAGTAGCCCGATGCACTTGACTTGCTCATCATGCCCGCCATGTCCACGTGCAGCCATTTGCTGTTTTCAGGAACGAAGCGGCGTAGGAAAAGACCTGCAGTGATCGAGCCCGCAACGTTCAATGAACTGATATTGTTCATATCTGCGTAATCGCTTGCCAATGATTTGTCGTATGCTTCAACCAATGGCATCGGCCAGACAAAGTCACCGTTTTGATCGCCGACTTTTTTCATGACGAACGACAATTCTTCATCACCGAAGACGCCGCCGATTTCTGAACCTAGTGCAGCTACAATTGCACCAGTCAACGTTGCGATGTCAACGATATACTCTGCATTTAATTCACCAGCGCGGATTAGCGCGTCTGCTAAGATGAGGCGTCCTTCTGCATCTGTATTGCCGACTTGGACTGTTTTGCCGTTTTTATATCGGATCACTTCACCAGGGAACACGGAATTTGCATCCGGTGTATTCTCTACCATCGGAATCAAAGCTACGACATTCACTTTCGCCTGTGAATCGACGAGCAGCTGCATTGCTCCTGCAACTGCAGCAGAACCGCCCATATCCATACGCATATCGCTTAAATCTTTGCCGCTTTTCAGGCTGATGCCGCCAGTATCGAATGTAACCCCTTTTCCTACAAGGGCTACTAGTGGTTTAGAAGTATCCCCTTCATAGCGGATTTCCACAAATGATGGGTTGTATTTACTTCCACGGCAAACTGTCATAAGGCCGTTCATTTCCATCTCTTCAAGCTGCTCTTTGCCGTGAACCGTTATTTCAACGTTTTTCCCTTCGAACTTTTCCTTCAATACTTCCGGATACGTTTCGGGGTTTAGGACGTCTGACAATTCATTCATTAAGTCACGAGAGAAAGCGGTTGCCGCTGCACGGATTTTTCCTGTTTGAACAGCTGCCTGCACATCGCTTTCATCGACTTGCAATTCCGTGTTGAATCGCTCTGTCTCAGATTTATACGAGAGGAATTGATAGGATCCGAGATCCCAACCTTCTGCGAAAGCTGTGTAGACTTCTTCTTTGTCTAAGCCGGCGAACACATTCCCTAAGACGCCTGCCTGCACTGTTGCCTTCTCCACTTTTTGTGAAGCCAAGTCACGCGCAATGTTGCCCGCTGTCGAACGGACCTTTTCCAAATTCGCCTTTTCAGCTTCCTTGATGACGACATACTGCGTGTCTTCGATCAAAACTGAACAATGGCCAGCCTTCTGTTGCGCCACAAATTTTTTCCGCGCTTCATTTCCGCTAATCAATTCATCGTTTGCAAAGATGATCTTAACTTCCGCCATTTCCATTCCCCCAAATCTATTTATTTCGAGTACAGAAATAGTTTACCATATATCATCATTATTGAAAAAGTTATCTTTTACCGACCATTACAAGAATGAACGTCGCGACCGGACCTAATAACAAAGATAAAAGGAACCAATTGAGCCCGCTTCTATTTTTCCCTTGCGCAATCCCCGCGTTGATTAATGCAAGTGTTCCCCATCCAACGAAATAGCTTCCTTCCATTTCATTTCCTCCTCACATAGATGTCTACCTTTTATACGTCGGATCGATAAAAAAGTTTCGTGGAAATTTTTTCTCACAGTACCTTGCAATGAATAATACCATATGATATATTACACTTAACACAGTAGTATTCATTACACAGTACTGAAAAAGGAGGGCTAGTGGTGAATATTCAATTTAAAAAAGGCGTATTAAATTTATGCGTCCTAGTTCTATTGGATAAACAAGATCGCTATGGTTATGAATTGGTACAAAAAATCTCTGATCAGATATCCATTTCTGAAGGATCTGTTTATCCACTGTTGCGCCGGTTAACAAAGGAAGGCTATTTCACGACCTATTTGCAGGAATCGACGGAAGGGCCCCCTCGTAAGTATTACAAGTTGACAGATGCCGGGCGGGATTATTTGCATGAGCAGCTGGAAGAGTGGCGCAATTTCACGGAAGGTGTAAATAAATTAATCGAGGAGGGCGTTCGCCATGACTGAAAACCAATTTATCAATGAGCTTGAAAACGCTTTGAAACGTTTGCCTGCAGATGAAAGAAACGATATTCTGCAAGATATCCGTGAATACTTTTCAAATGGTCGGGATGACGGAAAAACGGAAATCGAAATTGCGGCTTCCCTGGGATCGCCTCAGAAAATTGCAACTGAGCTCTTGGATGCGTATCCATTTGAAGACCTTCAAGTCTCACAAGGGACCCGGTTGTCAACATCCCCTTCAAGTGAAGTGGTAACGATCCAAGACGACAGCTTCACGAAGGTAGATATCGAAGTTTTTCATGGGAAGCTTTCCGTATTTCCTTCGGATAGCTCTGAGACAAAAATTGAACTGATCAACGTCAATGACAAGCTGGAGTTTTCTGCAGACGTTTTCGAAGATACCTTGCGCATCAGATTGAAAAAGAAAGGACTTTGGTTATTCATCTTCAATTTCAATACGAAGGAGGTTGCTTTAAACGTGTTCATCCCTAAAAAGCTCTATCAATCCATTTCAATGAAATCCGATAATGGCCGTATTAATGCTGAGAAGTTGATCGGTAAAAATATCGAGGCGCGCACGGATAACGGGCGAATTGAATTAACTGAACTGGCAGCCACTTCACTTCACGCAGAAACCGATAACGGAAGAATTGAAATCTCGAAGGTTCAGACTGAACGGTTGAAGGCACAAACGGATAATGGACGGGTGACGATGAGACATGTCGAAGCCGATTCGATCTACGCGGAATCGGACAATGGGCGCATCGAGTTCGACCAAGTCGACGGTGAGATTACGGCCATTACCGACAATGGGCGGATTGTCCTCGCCGGTGAACATTTGGACCGCAACATCGATTTTCAAACGGATAACGGCAGCATTGAAATTACGACAACAAAGAAGGCAACGAATGCGACCATTTTAGCGAAAACCGGACATGGACGGATCGATGTTTACGGTGAACGGAATTCACGCAGCCGCTTCGGCGCTGAATTGCACCAAATTCGATTGAAATCGGATAATGGAAGAATAACTGTTAGATAAGTATAAAAAAGAGGGCGGTTTCCGCCCTCTTTCACTGTTTATGCGAGTTATGACGTTTTCCGATTCCCTCTTCGAATGAAAAGAAAACGAATGAATATGATATAGTGAGGCATCAGTCGATGTACAGTATGATGATAGAACATCGCTTTCATACTCCAATTGAAAAGAGGTCTTGCCATGGTTATGATTTTTGTGGATGCAGACGGCTGTCCAGTCGTAAATGAAACGATTTCCATTGCAAAGCAATTCAATTTTCCTTGTACGCTCATTTGTGACACGGCCCATGAAATGCATCGCGAAGGGGCAGAGACGATCATCGTTTCCAAGGGTGCGGATGCTGTCGATTTTGTTCTTGTCAATAAAGTGCAAAAAGGGGATATCGTCGTTACACAGGATTATGGATTGGCCGCCATGGTTCTTGCAAAGCAAGGACACCCGATCGATCAGAACGGCAGGCTGTATACGAACGAAAATATTGACCAGCTTTTATTCGCTAGACATGCCGCACAGAAAATCCGAATGGCGGGCGGGCGACTCCGCGGCCCTAAGAAACGATCAAAAGAAAGCAATGAAAAATTCAAGGAAAAACTACGTCATTTATGCAGGATGCTACTTTCTCCATCCGATTGAAGCCCGCTCTTTTGCCGGGCTTTCATATTCGTTTCCCTCTATTCATAAACTACTATAATTGCAACTCCCATTCTTCATCCAACAAACTTCAACTATGTTTAGTAACTGACTGCAAAGGTTAGAGATTAATAAAGATATCGGAGGTCTATCCATGCCAAAAATCCTTTCCGTCAGCACCTTCCTGCCTCCCCATGAGGTGAAGCAAGCGGAAGCTGTTGAATTGACCCGCTCTCTTTTCAGCCGTAAATTCAAAGATATTGAACGACTGTTGAAAGTCTTTCAAAACGGCGATATCGAGAAGCGGGATGTTTGCATGCCACTTGAGTGGTATGGGCAAGCCCATGGTTTTGAAGAGCGGAACGACTTGTATATCCGCCACGCAATCGATTTCGGTGTTCAAGCTGTACAAGCATGCCTGCAACAGTCCACCACATTGACGAACACCGTCGACCCTTCAGAAATCGACGCCATTTTCTTCATTTCAAGTTCAGGCATTGCCACACCCAGCATAGAGGCCCGCATCATGAACAGGCTCCCTTTCCGTGATGATGTGAAGCGTATTCCGATATGGGGATTAGGCTGCGCTGGAGGGGCAGCAGGAGTGAGCCGGGCATTCGAGTATTGCAAAGCCTTCCCCAAGGCGAATGTGCTGGTACTCTCCATCGAGCTTTGCAGTTTGACCTTCCAAAAGGATGATTATTCGAAAAGCAACCTTGTCGGAGTATCTCTATTCTCAGACGGTGTTGCATGTGCGCTCATTGCAGGGGATCAGTCTGAAATTGCGGTTAACATCCCTGTCCCCTCGATCATCGGCACGACTTCAAAATGGATGCCTAATTCCGAGGATGTCATGGGATGGGATATTAAAAACAATGGTCTCTATGTCATTTTCTCGAAAAGCATACCGGCCATCATTACCGATTGGCTCGGGCCATTTGTACATGAATTCCTTGATTCTTATCATCTTGATAAAGACGATATCACCCATTTCGTTGCACATCCCGGTGGAAAAAAAGTATTGACGGCGTATGAGGATTCGTTAGGATTTGACAGTTCAATGACCGATATTTCTAGGGACGTGCTTCGGAATCACGGCAATATGTCCTCCCCGACAGTCCTCTATGTCCTCAAGCGATTCATGGAGTCAGAACCTACTGCTGGCGAATACGGATTAATGGCCGCGCTAGGACCGGGGTTTTGCGGTGAATTGCTATTGTTGAAATGGGATTGAGGTGTCTGCAATGATTATCGGGATTGTCCTTTCCATCATCATATTGCAACGGATCATCGAATTGATGATCGCAAATCGCAACGAAAAATGGATGAAAAGCCAAGGTGCGTTTGAGGCAGGCGCATCCCATTATCCTTATATGGTTGCGATGCATGTATTCTTTTTTATTGTGCTCATTTCGGAAGTTTTCTTCTTTCACCGCCA
Organism: Sporosarcina koreensis; assembly: GCF_042655825.1. Taxonomy (NCBI): domain Bacteria; kingdom Bacillati; phylum Bacillota; class Bacilli; order Caryophanales; family Caryophanaceae; genus Sporosarcina; species Sporosarcina koreensis. The sequence goes on from NZ_JBHSNP010000008.1 coordinate 101,869, forward strand.
GCTTTCCGCAATCTGGCCAATTTGGTTAGGGATCTTTTTAGCAGCACAAATACTGCGGATTTGGTGTCTTGCGTCATTAGGCAAGTTTTGGAATACAAAAATCATCGTCCTGCCGAATGCACAAGTCGTCCGAAAAGGTCCATATAAATGGCTCCGTCATCCGAATTATATGATCGTCGCCACGGAACTGCTCGTGCTGCCGCTATTATTCAATGCTATTTTCACCGCCTTTGTATTTTCCCTCCTCAATATTTGGATGATGACGGTACGGATTCCAACGGAGGAACAAGCACTACGGAAAGCGACGAATTATACAGAAGAATTTCAGTTGGATAAATGACAAAACACCGAGGACCGGTATCCTCGGTGTTTCATTTTCTTATGAAATGCGCGTCAATGTCTTCCCCATATACCCGAACAAAATCGTCAAAATCGGGGATAGCAGGCAGAAGAATGCAAATGGCAAATAGGCAATTGTTGAAACGCCTAACACGTTCGTAATGAAAATGCCGCATACACTCCACGGAACGAGCGGGTTCACGACCGTTCCCGCATCTTCCATGACACGGCTCAGGTTTTTATTCGCAAGGCCAAGTTTTTCGTACTGTGTCTGGAAAGCTTGGCCTGTCAATAAAATCGATAAATATTGTTCGCCGATCAAAACATTTATGCCAATCGCCGTCATCGCGGAAGCAAAAATAACGGAAGACACTTTCTTCAACAGCATTTCGATCTGTGCCAATAAACTCTGGACAATCCCCAACGTAAACAACAACCCGCCCATGCTGAGCGCCAATAACACTAAAGCGACTGTAAACATCATGCTTTCCATGCCGCCTCGCGTCAGCAATGCATCAATGTCCTCTACACCCGTAGATGAAACATACCCGCTAAACAATATGCCAAGCACTTTCGAAAATCCAATGCTTTGATGAAGGAATGAAAGGACGACCGCCACTGCCGAGCTGATTGCCAACGTTAGAAAAGCAGGCACTTTTGCAATCGTCAATACAAACAAAGCGACAAGCGGAATGACCGTATACCAATGGATCATCCCAGTCTCCAGCAACGTTTCTTGAAACAGTGCAATCTTATCGAACTCCCCTGTCGTCACGGATGGCGACAATACACCGAACAAAAGCAATGATATAACGAAAGCTGGAACCGTCGTCCATCCCATATTGCGGATATGCTCGAACAGATCGACTCCCACAATCGACGACGCAAGGTTGGTCGTATCCGACAACGGCGACATTTTATCGCCAAAGAATGCACCCGAAACGATAGCACCCGCCGCAATCGGAAGCGACAGCTCAAGGACGCTCGCCATTCCGATGAACGCCACACCGACCGTCGCCACAGTTGTCAGCGAGCTTCCGATCGAGATGCCGACGATTGCAGTGACGGCGAAGACAATCGCAAAAAAGAATGTAGGCGTAATTAAATGAAAGCCTGCGTAAATTAACGACGGAATCGTCCCGCTCATCATCCAGCTGCTGATGAGAATGCCGATGAAGAAAAAGAGGAAGACTGCCCCCATGCCGGCTCCGGCCCCTTCCACCAAACCTTTTTCAAGTTTCTTGTAAGGAATCCTTTTCAAAAGGCCGTAACCGATCAACAATAAAATTGAAAACAGAATTGGCAAATGAGGAACGGACTCGAATTTTATTAAACTGACGCTGATCATCGCCACGATGCCGAAAACGAGCAGAACCGATTCCCAAACTGCGGGCGTATGAATCGCTTTTATATGAAACATAATGCATTCCTCCTAGTATTTATCATAAACAGAAAAAGCTCCTTCCATCCCTTGGATAAGGGACGAAGGAGCTCTCCGCGATACCACCCTGTTTGACGGCAGGATAGCCTGCCGACCGCTTCATTTCAAATCGGAGAAACCCGTGCCGATGTACTTCATGCCTGTTGCTGCCTGAATTTGCACCATCCATTCAGTCTCTTTTTGCTGCCCACAACAGGATTACTATGTCGACTCTCCGTTACGTATTCGTTTCACTTATGAATGATTATTATTGTATATTACCAGCCCTGCCGGATAAGTCAACAGTCAATCCGACCAATTTTCCAATCGAAAACAAAAAAGCCGCCATACCTGTCAAATTGACAGGCATGACAGCTAAGTGATCCTACTCCTCCCAGCCGTATACTTTCCGGCTCCAATGACGATGTGCAGCAACTGCATCGATAAAGTCGCCCGCGAATACATCGGAACCTTCATTCATAATGATACCTGCACCCATTTCCGCGTCAGACGCCTCGAAAAACACTTTTCCTGTGGACGCAATGCCGATCGTCTTGTAATGCTTATAGGCCTCGTTGATGAAATCGACAATATCCATCGTAAATTTCTTCATATTATCGGCTTCTCCTCCGACTACATAAATCGCATCATACAATGTCGGATGGACAGTCAAGAAGGTTTCATCGATTTCAACCATTAAATCACCCTCACCGTACAGGACACCGAACTTCTCTCCGACGAGGTCGACGCTCATTCCAGCATTCAAGCATGAGGAGACTAGCGATTCCACTTCCTTCCCGTCGAATCCGTTTCCGATCAGGATTGCAACTTTGCGGGTATCTGGAAGCATTGTCGTGTTCAGTTGGCTCAAGGCAGGAGATGATTCCGTGACAGGTGATTCTTTTATATCTGTCGGAAATTCAGCCCCTACGGCTTCAGCAACCGCCGTTGCCAACCCGACATCCACATTGGCAAACATATCTACGACTTGCTGTCTGACACTCATGCTCTTCACTTTGCCGATTTCGAAACTGAAGGCATCTACGATATGCTTTTTCTCGGTAAGTGACATACTGTTCCAGAAAAGCTTCGCCTGTGAAAAATGGTCCGCGAATGATTCACTGCGCGCCTGTATTTTTCGGCCTTCGATTTTTTCTTGGTAATGGACATAGCCGCCTTCCTCTTCCGATGAAACGGATGGCGTATTGTCTGCCAATGAATTTTTATGATAGCTCACTTGGCCGACATTGATCGTCTGCCTGCCGTATCCGTCGCGCTGGTTATTATGGAATGGACAAACCGGACGATTGATCGGGAGTTCATGGAAATTCGGCCCTCCCAATCTGATCAACTGTGTATCCGTATAGGAGAATAACCGCCCTTGCAATAACGGATCGTTTGTAAAGTCGATGCCCGGCACGACATTACCAGGATGAAACGCGACTTGCTCGGTTTCCGCAAAGACATTGTCGACGTTCCGGTTCAACGTCATTTTACCGATGATTTTGACGGGCACTTGCTCTTCTGGCCAAATTTTCGTCGGATCTAAAATATCGAAGTCGAACATGAATTCATCTTTCTCTTCGATGAGCTGAACGCCTAATTCAAATTCAACAAAATCTCCTCTTTCGATCGCTTCCCATAAGTCCCTTCGATGGAAGTCGGGATCTTTTCCGTTGATCTTTTGCGCTTCATCCCAAACTAACGAGTGTACGCCGAGTTTCGGCTTCCAGTGGAATTTCACGAAATGCGCAAGTCCCTCTTCATTGACGAAACGGAACGTATGCACGCCGAAGCCTTCCATCATCCGGAAGCTCCTTGGGATTGCTCGGTCGGACATATGCCACATGATCATATGCGCCGATTCCTGGTTATTCGCAACGAAATCCCAAAATGTGTCGTGTGCGGAAGCGGCTTGCGGCATTTCATTATGTGGCTCTGGCTTAACAGCGTGAATGAGATCAGGGAATTTGATGGCGTCCTGGATGAAGAACACGGGCATGTTGTTGCCAACGAGGTCGTAATTCCCTTCTTCCGTGTAGAACTTCACGGCAAACCCACGGACATCCCTAACCGTCTCACCGGACCCGCGGCTTCCCGCCACTGTCGAAAACCGTGTAAAAACGGGAGTCTTCGAACCTGCTTCCTGTAAGAAAGCGGCTTTCGTATATTTTTTCATCGACTCGTACAACTCGAACTCCCCATGTGCGGCAAATCCCCGGGCATGAACAACCCGCTCTGGAATCCGCTCATGGTCGAAATGAGTGATCTTCTCACGGAAGTGGAAGTCTTCAATAAGAGTCGGTCCCCTGTATCCGGCTTTTAAGGAATGCTCATCCTCCGAAACTTTCAGCCCCTGATTCGTCGTCAATTTCTTCCCCTTGTCAATCGATCGATAATGCTCCAATTGATTGTCTTTGCTGTTTGCATCTACAGAATGGTTTCTATCCATTTGTTCATTTCCTCCATTCGGTTTCAGTAGTCTCCTACTCTATTCCCGTCAAGAGATTCCCCAAACAAACAGCAAATTAGCAAAATTGGCCGATGACAAAACCTACATAAGCTAATAGGGCTCCGAACCCGAATGTCCAAATACTATAGAGAGTCGCTTCCTTTATTTGCCCGCTCTTCCATAACTGAATCAATTCTTTCATTAGTGTTGAGAAAGTCGTCAAAGCGCCCATCAAACCTGACACTAGAAAGACTGTCAATAGCTTCGGCAAATCCAATCCGACGAGGAGGCCAATGAGCAAAGAGCCCGTCAAGTTGACAGCCAAAGTACCGACCGGAATGCCTTCCCCTTTATTCATCCTAGCGGAAATGAAAAATCGTAGGAGCGCTCCAATGAATCCGCCTAAACCGATGACAACCGCTTCAGCTACTGTCATGCGCTCACCATCTTTCGGCCAATTTTCATACCAAACAGTCCAATAACAAACCCGCCGATAATACTCACAGCAATATAAACAATAGCAAGCATCACTTGACCGTCTTGCAGGAGGGTGACCGTTTCCAAACTGAACGTGGAAAACGTCGTAAAGGAACCTAAAAAGCCTGTCGTAATCGCGGTCTGAAGCTGCCGATCGGCGGTCAGCCGTTGAATGACGCCGGCACTAAGAAGGCAGAGGATGAATGTCCCAAGCAGATTGACAGTCAATGTCGCCATCGGAAAATCCGGCGATCCGACAAACAGCTTCCCAATCCCAACTCGGCAAATCGCTCCGAGCGCTCCTGCAATACCGACAAAAAGGGCTTGTTTCATAGTTCAACCTCTTTCAATAGACGCCGAGATAAAATCGTTTCAAGTGCCAGCCGCTTTTCTGCTTCCCCGAATTGAATCCGGATCTCTTCTTCACCGATTCCGTTGATGATCCCTCTTCCAAAAACACGGTGCAAGACGTGCATGCCGATGACTAATTCTGATTTATCGCTGATGCCATCCGGATCCGGCAATGTCGACAAGTCGGCTCTTTTCAGTTTTTCAGTCGGCTCTTCTTCCGGCTTCATTAAAATCCCTCGCACTTCATTCAAAAATCTAGAATCCTCTTTGGACTTCCCATTCGACTCCCGGTAGGAAAGCAATTCCAACCGTTCTTTCGCCCTTGTCATCCCGACGTAAAACAATCGTCTAGCCTCTTCCAGCAACATCGTTTCCGTTTCATCTTCTTCGGATGGGATGATCCCTTTCACTAAGTCGATCATGAACACGCGCCTGAATTCCAACCCTTTGGCGCTATGGAAAGTCGACAATGTCAATGCATTGGCAGGAGGATTGAATTTCGCCTGTTGCACCGCCTGTTCCAATTCCTTCAATCGGTTCGCAAAGTCGACCATCGTCCTCACTTGGGATGCGATCCCTTCGAGTGTATCCAGGATACCAAGAAGTTGATCGATCCGATAGCCGAATTTTGCGGCCCGGCTTTTCAACGCTTCCTCGTATTCGAGCTCATAGCGGATCATCCGGATGATTTGGGCGGGCCGCATTTCAGGGATTCGTTTATAGACATCGATGCAAGTATCCAATTTTTCGATTTGGCTGCCTTTCAATTGCACAGTTTGGATGAATGCTTCAAACACATTCCCGGATGTCGTTTGATTCATGAATTTGGACAGCATGTCCCGAGAGATGAATAAATTCATTTTCATGGCGATCTTCGCGAATATGTCCTTCCGTTCCACATTGAAGCTGAGCCGCATGAAATTCAACATATCTTCAACGACCCAATGGGAAAAGAATCGGTCATCCGCATCCTTCATGTAAAAAGGGATTCCCCTTCGATGGAGTTCATTGACATACATCGTGGAAGAGGAGTTATTTCTGAATAAAACAGCGACTTCCTCCAGGTTTTGCTCATCCAATAATTCATACGTGATGTATTCCAGAAGCCGTTTCGGGTCTTCGAATTGTTTCATGACAATCGGTCCCGCCTCTTTATTTGCCGTCCGCATCTCTTTTCTATATCTGTGTTTATTGCGTGTAATGAAATGGGCTGCGGTTTCTACGATTTCTTTTGAGGACCTATAATTCTGCTCCATCCTAAGCAATTTCGCATCGGGATATACTTGCTTGAAGTTTAGCAAGTACTCTGGATCCGCCCCGCGCCACGTATAGATCGACTGATCGTCATCCGCCACGACACATAGGTTGCCGTGGTGTGCTGCAAGGTGCTCGACAATTCGATGTTGAACAAGGGATGTATCTTGGCTTTCATCTGTGAGAATATAGTCGAAGCGCTTGCGGAACTGCTCGGCAAGCTGTTCATCGACTCGCAGCGCCTGCTCCGCGATGGACAACATATCATCAAAATCGAGAAGGAGATGCCCTTCCGTCTTCGATTTGAATTGCTCGTAGTTCAAGGCAATGCTGCCCGCCTTGTCAAAAGGCGCCTGTACTTGCTCCCACTCGTTCAAAGGGATCATCCTGTTCTTAAGATAACTGATAAATGTCGACAGCGAGGTCAATTCGTCTTCCGTACCCTCTTCACGAAGCGCTTCTTTATAGAGGCGTTTCAGCAAAAACATTTTAGTGAGGGACTGTTTCGGATTGCTTTTCCCTCCGCCTTCGATCAATTCGAAAGTGACTCCCGTCTTCTGCAAATAGGTGCGGGTAATTGTAAATGCGAGGCTATGGATGGTCGAAAAATCGACTGGGGAATGCTGCGGAAAAAACCGTTTGAATCGCTCTGTCATATCGCGTGCGGATGCCCGGCTGAACGTAATCGCCTTGATGCGTTTTGGATTTGCATTCTTCTCCTCGATCAAATAGCCGATCCGCATGATCATCGTCGTTGTTTTTCCGGATCCGGGACATGCTAATAAAAGCAACGGCCCTTCCGTCTGCATAACGGCTTTTTTCTGTATGTCGTTCAATTCTATATTTAATTCATTCTTTTTTCTTGTAAAAAAATCAGTCATTGCATAGGTGCTCCTTCTTGTAACGATGTTCTTAATTTACCATACGAATGATTTTATGTAGAGTCGGCACCATGAAAAAACCTCTGCAATTTCTGCAGAGGTTCGGTACTAAAAGCCGCCTGATTCGAGCCGATCGTTCTGGATGTCCACTTTTTCCTTTTTGCTGCCTTTATATGCAGTGGAGGCGACTTCGTTCGTATGCCGCTGTTCGTCGGTATACTCGGTTCCCGACAATTGGGCTCTCGTATTGTCTTTGTTGCTGTTGCTCTCTTTGTTTTTATTTTCTTTAGACAAATCAATCGCTCCTTCTTCGGTAGTCTGTATAGGAATACCCGAAAGGAGAATAGTTAATCATCATTTATTTAGGAACGCCGATTGAGTTGAATGGATAAAACCTGAAACCGACCTTGCCGACAACAGACTCCTGGTCAATACATCCGATCGCTCTGCTGTCCGTGCTGTTCCTACGATTATCGCCCAATACGAACAGCTGGCCTTCCGGCACGGTCACTTCAAAGTCCTCCGTCAATTTCTGATTCTCAAAAAGCCGTTCCTTATTCGCTTGGATATAGTCTTCCTTATATTCTTTACCGTTAATGAAGAGCTTGTCATCCTTCATGACAACAGTGTCTCCCGGCAAGCCGATTACGCGTTTAATATAATCTTCCTTCTGGCCGGGTGCATGGAAGACGACAAGATCGAAATGATCCAGCTTATGGATTTTCGAAATGATTACGCGATTTTCCGATTCAAATGTCGGCTCCATTGACTGACCGGATACAATAACCGGTGAGAAGAGGAAGTGCCGAATGACAAATACGAGTACGCAAGCGACGACAATGGCTTTTATCCATGACATGATTTCTGAAGTTGTTTCTTTGTTCAATTGAAAGCCCCCGATCTTACAGTTTAGTTAAGTATATAGTATAGACTACTCAAGGTATGAATCGTTTATTTCATAAAGAACCTGAAAGATTTTTTATCAAGATTCTGCCGACATTTGCAAATGTGCAGTGCAATTGAAAAGCTCACATGAATTTTGATCGTCTTTTAATTCGACAATTGTCAATGAGGTGTTGTCCAGATTTGCATCATATTTCGTATCAGTGATCAGTTCTTGTAATAGCCTTTTGATTAAACCGCCATGGCTGACGACCAACACTCTTTTTCCGGCATGCTTGTTCTTGATGTCCTCAATGGACTCCATGCCGCGGGAAACGATGGATTCATGTGTTTCAAATCCCATGTCTTGCTGTCTCCAATCCTCCCCCCACTTCTCAATGCGTTCCGCCTCGGTCGTCCCTTCAATAAGTCCGCCGCTAATTTCACGCAACCGAGCATCTTCAATGAGCTCCATATCCGGCATTTTTGCCGCAATGATTTCTGCCGTCTTTTTCGCCCTTATTAAATGGCTTGTATAAATGACATCCCATTGCTCTTTGTATAACCTCTCTGCGACACGCTCTGCCATTTCAATCCCTTCGTCATCCAAAGGGACATCCGAACTGCCTTGCGCTCTGCCTTCCTTGTTCCACGCAGTCACGCCATGCCTTACAAACCCGATAGTCGTCAAAATAACCACTCCCCCTTATGGTTTTGAGTTAAACAATATAGCCAAGCGATCGGAGTACATTGTTCATGAATGATTCAACATACAAATACACTTCTTCCCGCTCAGGCTCTTGATAAAGATCATGGTACAGCCTTTTCCATTCCTTGTATTGAAATTCGGATAGCCGCTGTTTCAGCAGCCATCTCTTCGCAAAAGAGACATCTGAAATTTTATCATGTTCCCCTGTATGCATAAGAATCGGGGTGTCAAAGATGCTTTCTTCATGACTCATGATCGATTTCATCATGGCAAGCAGCTCCCGGTACCAAGATGTAACGATAACGGAGCTATAGTCTCGATCATTCTGGAACTCTACGTACATATCATAGTTGCGCGTCAGCATTTCAATTGTAATGTCATGGTTCACTTTCATGGAACTTGAAAGCTTCGTCAGCACCCCCGAAAACTTGGATGGCTGATGCTTCATGGAGAGCCAAGGGGAACTGAAAATGAAGCCTGCGCATTCCAGTTTTTCACGCTGTAATATATGCATGACTAGCGTGGCGCCAAGCCCATGTCCAAGCACGAATAAAGGCAGATTATCCTGGAGTGCAATGTCGATCATCTTCTTCACATGGTCCACATAGGACTCGAATGGTTCATCATGGGTTCTTCTTCCGCTTTCGGAACCATGTCCCGGCAAATCGCTGGTGACGACATGGAACCCGCCAGTACGCAGCTTTTGAATGAGCCACGCATAACGCCGATGATGTTCGTAAGCATTATGGACAATTACCACAACCGCTTTTGGCTGCCCTTCCGCTTCCCATTTCCACATGGACTCACCTCCCCTATATGTAAATGAAAGTTTTGTGTTACGATAAATTATACATGATTTTTAGAAAAGAGGAGACGTTTCATGATTTATTCGTACAACGGAAAAACGCCGCAAATCGATCCTTCCGTCTATGTAGCGGATTATGTAACGATAACAGGCGATGTAACAATCGGAGCAAACAGTTCCATCTGGTTCAATACGGTCATCAGAGGAGATGTCGCCCCGACGATCATCGGAGAACGGGTCAGCATCCAGGACTTAAGCTGTCTGCATCAAAGTCCGGGAAAGACTTTATTGATTGAAGATGATGTAACAGTCGGCCATAAAGCACTTCTACATAGTTGCATCGTCCGGAAAGGCGCGCTCATCGGAATGGGTGCCATCATTTTGGACGGAGCTGAAATCGGCGAAGGAGCATTCATCGGGGCGGGAAGCCTCGTCCCGCCCGGTAAGAAAATTCCCCCAGGCTGCCTTGCGCTCGGTTCACCTGCAAAAGTGGTCCGAGAATTGAATGACGACGACCGGGCGGAGATGGAACGCGTCTTGAACAGTTATGTTGAAAAGGGCCGGATTTATAAGGAAATGACTAAGTAAAAAGCGGAGTGTGGCGGTTAGCTGCTACAGGCATAAGACGAAGATGCGAAGTGGCGATCTGTGCCACACAGCAACTTTGGCTTATGACCCCGAGCGGCTGCTACACGAAGCTGGACTAAGTAAAATGGGTGCTGCTCAATTGGGCAGCACCTTTATTTATTGGAAACTAACAAAATGATGATTCCTGCCACGATGGCACAAGCAACTAAACCGATAAATCCGAGCAACACTAAAAAGCTGATCGCCATTATTGAATCGCCTGCCTCACTTTTCTAGTACTATAATAAACGCTATGAATTCCCATAAAGTTCCCCAATAATTGAGCCCTTGCACGGTTAATGGAGCCTTTGTTGGAATAATGGAACCCTTGATAGAATAATCGAACCCGTGTGCAAATAATTGAGCCCTTGCAATTTTAAGTGGGTAGTTTCATCTTTATAGTCATAAAAAAAGCAACACATCTTTTATCGATGTGCTGCTTCTTTTCATTTACTCATAAACAGTCAATCCTGCTTTCGCAATCAATTCTTCCGCTTTGTCCGTCTGTTCCCAAGGGAGTTCGACGTCAGTGCGTCCGAAATGGCCGTATGCTGCAGTCTGCTTATAGATCGGGCGGCGCAGGTCGAGCATTTTAATGATGCCTGCCGGACGTAAGTCGAATAGCTCACGTACGATTTCGACGAGTTTGCTTTCCTCGACTTTGCCTGTTCCGAACGTATCGATGGAAATTGAAACCGGTTTTGCAACACCGATTGCGTAAGCCAATTGAACTTCGCAACGATCCGCGAGCCCAGCCGCTACGATGTTCTTCGCTACGTAACGCGCAGCATAGGATGCTGAACGGTCAACTTTTGTCGCGTCTTTTCCGGAGAATGCACCGCCGCCATGACGTGCATAGCCGCCATATGTGTCAACGATGATTTTCCGACCTGTCAAGCCTGCATCCCCTTGCGGTCCGCCGATAACGAAACGGCCAGATGGGTTAATGAAGTATTTTGTCTCTTCATCAAGTAATTCTGCCGGTACGACAGGGTAGATGACATGTTCTTTAATGTCTTGTTGAATTTGTTCCAACGTGATATCAGGATGGTGTTGAGTCGAGATGACGATCGTATCAATCCGCACCGGATTATTATCCTCATCATACTCCACCGTCACTTGCGTTTTTCCATCCGGACGCAAGTAGTCGAGCGTATCATCTTTTCTAACTTGCGCCAGCCTGCGTGCCAACTTATGGGATAAGCTGATCGGCATCGGCATAAGCTCCGGCGTTTCATTGCAAGCATAACCGAACATCAAACCTTGGTCCCCTGCTCCAATCGCTTCAAGCTCTTCATCACTCATTGTCCCTTCGCGGGCCTCAAGCGCCTGATCGACACTCGCCGCGATATCAGGGGATTGTTCGTCGATGGACGTCAACACGGATGACGTCTCCCAGTCGAATCCGAATTTAGCGCGTGTATAGCCGATTTCCTTCACTGTGTCCCGCACGACTTTGGGGATGTCTACGTACGTTGTTGTCGTGATTTCTCCGATGACAAGCACGAGCCCTGTCGTAATTGTCGTTTCACACGCTACGCGTGCATTCGGGTCTTCTTCTAAAATAGCGTCCAAAATGGCGTCAGAAATCTGATCGCACATTTTGTCCGGATGTCCTTCTGTTACCGATTCCGAAGTGAATAATCGGCGATTTGTCATTGTAGTTTCCTCCTTAACGGCTTGCAAATATTGATACGGTACTCTAATTGTCCCAGTAAGTTCAGCGCCTAGAGATTCGACGTCAACATACACAAGGATTAAGGGCCTGACAATATAAAAAGCCCTTCGCTCACGTAAATATACATGAGGAAAGGCATAATTTCAAAAGCAGCACCTTTCACTCTTATCGTCCAAGGAATTCAACCTTGCTCCAGGTTTGGCACCTTCTCGCGGCCAAAATGGTCCACGCAGGTTGCCGGGCTTCATAGGGCCTGTCCCTCCGCCAGCTCGGGATAAGAGTATCCGTTCAATAAACAATCCTACGAAAAAGTTTGCACTTTGTCAAACATTTTTAGACATATGTACTTGAGTTTTTCATTAGTATAGATTATTATTCTAAATGTGTTATACTATTTACGAAATGTGATGAAACCCATCAAATGGGATTACATGCAAAGGACGGTACCAAAAAATGATTTCAGCTAAAATTGAAAACGGATTACACGAGTTACTTTCAGGCAACAACGTAAACATACAGCCTTCAGTGGCGGAACTTGTTGAAAAAGCGACTTCCCGAGGTGAAGCGAAACTTTCCGCAGACGGCGCCCTCACTGCCGAGACAGGAAAGTATACAGGCCGTTCTCCTGAGGATAAGTATATTGTCGAAGAAGAGACTTCAAAAGACAAAATCGACTGGGGCAAAGTGAACCGCCCAATCTCATCTGAAATCTTTGATTCATTATATAAGAAAGTTCTTAACCACCTAAAAGCGAAGGAAGAGCTATTCGTATTCAAAGGCTTTGCAGGAGCAGATAAAAACTCCCAGCTTTCCATTCAAGTCGTCAATGAATTCGCATGGCAAAACCTTTTCGTCCATAACCTGTTCATCCGCCCGACTGAAGAAGAATTGAAAACGCATGAAGCACAATTCACAGTCATTGCGGCTCCGACATTCAAAGCGGATCCTGCAGTGGACGGAACGAAATCCGAGACCTTCATCATTGTATCACTTGAGAAGCGCATTGTGTTGATTGGCGGTACGGAATATGCGGGAGAAATGAAAAAATCGATCTTCTCCGTCATGAACTATTTGCTTCCTGAACGCGGAATCCTTTCCATGCACTGCTCGGCAAACGTCGGTGAAGAAGGAGATGTGGCTTTATTCTTCGGTCTTTCCGGCACAGGAAAAACGACTCTTTCCGCGGATGCTAACCGTAAATTGATCGGTGACGATGAGCACGGCTGGTCCGATCATGGCGTATTCAATATTGAAGGCGGCTGCTATGCGAAAACGATTAATCTTTCAGCAGAAAAAGAGCCTGAAATTTACGGAGCGATCCGTTTCGGTTCCGTTCTGGAAAATGTCGTTTTGGATGAGAAGACGCGCAAGCCGGACTACGATGACAATTCATTGACTGAAAACACGCGTGCAGCGTATCCGATCCATTATATCGACAATATTGCTGTTCCATCAGTAGCGGGTCATCCGAAGACGATCATCTTCTTGACTGCAGATGCATTCGGCGTATTGCCTCCGATCTCGAAGTTGACGAAAGAGCAAGCGATGTACCACTTCCTAAGCGGCTTCACTTCAAAGCTTGCGGGAACTGAGCGCGGCGTCACTTCACCGGAAGCAACATTCTCCACTTGCTTTGGAGCTCCTTTCCTTCCATTGCCTGCAACGGTCTATGCGGAAATGCTCGGGAAGAACATCGATGAACATAACGCCCAAGTATTCCTTGTCAACACTGGTTGGACTGGCGGCGAATACGGCGTAGGTAAACGTATGGCATTGAAACATACACGTACTATGGTCAATGCAGCGATTGCCGGCGAATTGAACAATGTAGAATTCGAAGAGAATGCAATCTTCGGTCTTGCGATGCCAAAAGCAATTGACGGCGTGCCAACTGAAGTGTTGAACCCTCGTAATGCATGGAGCGATCCAGCTGCATACGATCAAAAAGCCAAGGAATTGGCAGACCTTTTCCGTGAAAACTTCAAGAAATTCGGTCATGTTTCTGAAGATATCACTCAAAAAGGCGGACCAATCGCATAATAAACAAGAAATCCAGGTGCGAAAAAACGCACCTGGATTTTTTTCATTAAAGACCGCCTATATATTCCCCTGTTGCCTCATCCAATCACATAAGTCCCGCACAATCTGTGCATTATGCGCGGTCGGGAAGTAATGGGTATACTCAGGGAAATACCAAGTTTCGTACTGCTTTTCCTTTTCCCGTAAAGCATCTTCAAGCAAAATCGCCTGTTCGAATGAAACATTATCATCCTTCATTCCATGGATAATCAATACAGGAGCATCGATTTCATCCACCCTGAATAGCGCTGTGCGTTCCCGATATGCATCGGGCATGCTATTCGGCGTGCCGCCGATTACCCGTTTCATCATCCGGCGCATATCTTCCCGCTCGTTATATGTAAAGACGACATCCGAGACACCTGCCCATGTTACTACAGACGTGATATCCTCCCGTAATATCGCTGTCCACAGCGCCATGATGCCGCCACGGGAGAAAGCATACAGGTGGATACGGTCCTTGTTCAACTTCGGGCTTTGCTTCAGCACCTCAACGGCATTGACCGCATCTTGGCGATCATCCCCCGCGAACTCATCACGTCCTTCGCCGCCCCTGTTCCCTCGATAATAGGGTGCGAAAACGACGAAACCTTGTGAAGCAAATTGGGCAATGCGCGCGGGACGGACCATGCCGACATGCTGAATGCCTCCGCGCAAGTAAATGATCCCTTCATAATTGCCTCCGCTAACCGGTTCGGCAAGCAATCCCTTCACTTTCAATCCATCCGACCAATACGTTATTTCCTCAAGACGGATGTTTGGATTCGGCGATGGATAATCCCTCCGGTGAAAAATAGATCCGTTAGGAGGCATATGCATTCACCCACTTCCGTATTTCCGCCATACCGGCATCTTTCATATGAAAACTCAACTCATCACAGTTGTCCAATTCTTCGTCCGTCATCCATAAAGCGCCTTCCGTTTCGAATAACTGCGGATTTTCTTCGATGCTGGACACTTTTCCGGTAAATACCGCCTTGCAAAATGTTACATTGCTTATGACGACGTATTCGGCGAACTTGACGAGATCTGATATCGTCACGCCTGTTTCTTCGATTGTTTCCCGTATCGCTGCGTCAAAAATCGTTTCGCCATCTTCCGCCTTGCCTCCCGGAAATTCGATGCCGCGGTTCGAGTGGCGTGTAACAAGCCATTTCCCCTCATGTTTTACTACAACGAGCACATGCCTCGCCTCCATGCCCATTCGATTTTCACCGAATGTCAGCTCGACATGCGCCCCCTGTAAATCTTTAAATGTCGTTGCTATTTGACTTCACGTCCTTTCACAATCAGTTGGATGGTTGAACGGGACCTGAAGTTATCATTGGTCTGCCCTTTGCAAAATACGGCAATTGTTCAATGAACTTCTTCGTTTCCTCATCCGTGAACTCATGAATCAATGCATAAAGTTTCATCGTTCTGCGATCGACATCATGATTGTCCCGATCATAATGATAAGGGACATAAGGCAAATGGGATCGAAGGAAGTTGCGGAACTCCAGGCGATCCATCTGAGAAAATAATTGTTTAAAGACCGGTAGAAACTCCCTGCTCATCTCCACCTCGTATTCCCACGGCGAATCATGTTTATGTGGATAGATTTGCTGATTCGCAATCGATACATACATTCTAACTTTGTCGTTTTCCATTTGATCCATCCTTTTTTGTCGTAGTATGGCTCACTTTGGATAAACGATTCAATAATTAAATGGTGTTTTCCTCTTCATTCGCAACGCGTTCCACCGCGCTCGCCACATTGGCATGCACTGTTGGATCCAATGGATGCGGCACAAGATCTCCAGGTTTCGTACTGTCCAAAATTGCGAGTGCAGCAGCAATGAGCATCGGATAGGTAATATCTTTCGCATGTGCATTCAATGCACCCCGGAAGATACCTGGGAATCCAAGAATATTATTTACTTGTCTGCCGTCTGCTGCAAATGCGGCGCCCGCTTCCAATGCCGCTTCCGGCTCGATTTCCGCATTCGGATTGGATAGCGCCAAGATGATTTGGCCTTGACGGACCATCTCCGGCTTGATCAACCCTTGCACGCCAGTCGTTGCAATGACGATATCACAAGTTTTCATGATCTCTTCGACTGAATCCAAAGCCGTTCCGCCATGTTGCTTCAGTCTGTCGGCAGCTTCAGAATTCGGGTCGACCCCGTACATTTCCTTTACGCCATATGCCATGAACATCCTGCTGATTGCAAGTCCCGCAGCACCGAGACCGATTTGGCCGACAACGGATTGCGACAATTCCACTCCGGATTGACGGCATGCCGAAAGAGCTGAAGCAAGTGTGACGACAGCAGTGCCATGTTGGTCGTCATGCATGACCGGAATATCCAGTTCCGCTTTCAACCGCTCTTCGATTTCAAAGCAATGCGGCGATCCGATATCCTCGAGAAGAATTCCGCCGAAGCTTTGATGGATATGCTTCACGGTTTCCACAACCTCATCCGGATCACTCGTGTCTAACAGGATAGGAATTCCGCTTATGCCAGCGAATTGATCGAATAAGACTGCCTTCCCTTCCATGACTGGCATACCTGCCACAGGACCGATATTGCCAAGACCTAAAATGGCTGTCCCGTCTGTCACGATGGCGACCGTATTTGAAATGCCTGTAAAATAATCGGCTTGCACCGGGTCATTTTGAATCACTTTACAAACATTAGCGACGCCCGGCGTGTAAATTCTTCGAAGGTCTCCTAATGAACGGACTTCCACACGGCTCTTCATCGCTATCTTGCCGCCTTCATGCGCGTGCAATACATCATCCGTTACCGCATGCACTTGAATCCCATCACCGATTGCATTGATGGCTGCTACGATTTGATCCAACTGCTCCTCGCTCGTGCACTGGATGGAAACATCCCTTATAGTCGATAGCGTGCCGACTTTGATTGTTTGGATATCCCCAATATCACCCTTCAATTCACCGATGGCCGATGCGACCTTTGCAAAATTTCCAGGTTTCGATGGAGTTTCAATAATTAAGTTTCTTATGAATTGGATTTGTGACATGATGTCGCCTCCTATATGATCCCTTTAACTTCCCGTACCCCATTTTACACATAATAATTGACCTCAACAAAAATAAAGCCCGAATTCCTTAGATTGAGAGGAAATTCGGGCTCCTTGCTTCAGGCCTTCACATCGACAGCCGAACCTTTATAAGGATGGACTGCCGGTTGATCCTGCATACTTTGCAGCATATCCGTCACTGCATTTGCATTCACCGATAATGCTTTGTTCATGACACTCAATTGGACAGTAGATTGCAAACTTCTCAATTGGCTTGCCATAATGGAGTTCATGTTCATAAACCATTCCTCCTTTACATTGCTATTATCGGCGATAAAATGGATGTTTCAAGAACCATACTTATTTATTGTCTTCACCGAGGAATGCGTTCAGCATCCATTGGTGCTTCTCAATGCTTTGATACGTCGCGTTCAATAAGTCCTCCGTCATATCATCGCCAACTTCCGCTGCTGCTTCCATCCCTTTTTTCAGGGATTTCATAATTTGACCGAAGTCATCGGCGATTGTTTTCACCATTTCCTCGGCTTTTTCATCGCCTTTTGCCTCTTTTACGACAGACTGCTCCAAATGCTCCTTCAGCGTAGCCGTCGGATTTCCTCCAAGAGTCAACAACCTTTCGGCAATTTCATCCATATGTGCCGTTGCCTCATTGTAAAGCTCCTCAAATTTTGCATGGAGGGTGAAAAATTCTTTCCCCTTCACATACCAATGATAATTATGCAACTTCGCGTACATAACCGACCATGTAGATACTTGTACGTTCAGCTCTTCCATCAATTCGTTAGACATAAAAAAACCCCTCTTCAATTTCTATTGATGATGCTTCTCCCTGTTAATTTACCACTGG
Source organism: Sporosarcina koreensis (assembly GCF_042655825.1). Classification (NCBI taxonomy): domain Bacteria; kingdom Bacillati; phylum Bacillota; class Bacilli; order Caryophanales; family Caryophanaceae; genus Sporosarcina; species Sporosarcina koreensis. The sequence continues at coordinate 119,721 of NZ_JBHSNP010000008.1, forward strand.
AACCAATAAAATAAACATACAGAGAAAGCTAGGTGTCCAACATTGAAAACAATACTGATCGGTATTATAAAAGCATATCAAAAAATCATTTCTCCGCTTACACCGCCATCCTGCCGTTTTTATCCCACTTGCTCGCATTACGGCGTTGAGGCGCTTCAGAAACATGGTGCCTTAAAAGGCGCTTGGCTGACGATTCGGCGGATCTTGAAATGCCATCCTTTCCACGAAGGCGGCTTCGATCCCGTTCCCGATAAGATTGACAAGAAAAAATAACATTTTGCCGGCTTTGGCCGGTTTTTTTCTTTTATGTTGCAGAAACTGTATGTAACATGTATGATAAGAAAGTGTTTAAATCGTAATCATTACTATTAAGTTAGCGGAGGATTTGTTATGAAGAAGAAATCACTTATTCTTCTGGCACTGATCATGACTTTGCTCATAAGTGCCTGCGGGAATAAAGAAGATAAAAGCAAGACAGAGGTTGGCAATAAAGGGAAGCTGACCGTCTATACGACGGTATATCCCCTACAGTATTTCACCGAACGGATCGGCGGGGAATTTGTCGAAGTAAAGTCCATCTACCCGGCTGGAGCCGATGAGCATTCATTCGATCCTACACAAAAAGATATGATTGCGCTTTCCGACGCGGATGTGTTCTTTTATATCGGACTTGGTTTGGAAGGTTTTGTGGAAAGTGCGCAAAAAACTTTAAAGAATGAACATGTCGAGTTCATTGCAACCGCGGATTCCATTTCAAAAGCAAAGCTTGAAGAAGGACATGATGAGCACGAGGACGAACATGAAGAGCACGATCATGCTCACGGTCAATTCGACCCTCATGTCTGGATATCTCCCGTCTTGAGCATCGACCTGGCGACATCCATCAAGGAAACGCTCATTTCAAAAATGCCCGACCAGAAAGAAGCGTTCGAAAAGAATTTCGACCTTCTGGAAGACGACTTAATGGAATTGGATGAGCGGTTTAAGGAAATGGCTGACAAAGCCGAAACGAAAACCTATTTTGTCTCGCACGCCGCATTCGGCTATATTGCGAAGGAATATGGACTGAACCAAGTGGCAATTGCCGGGTTGAATTCACAGAGCGAACCTTCCCAAAAGCAACTCGCAAACATCGTCGAGCTGGCCAAGGATGAAAATGTCCAATATGTTTTATTCGAACAGAATGTTTCCTCGAAGCTGACGGAAGTTGTCGGAAAAGAAATCGGCGCACAATCGTTGATGCTTCATAACCTCGGTGTCCTTACCCAGAAGGATATTCAAAACGATGAAACATACTTCACGTTAATGGAACATAATTTGCATGTTTTCGAACAGGCGCTAGGCGTCAATAAATGAACAAAGAGAGGGTTCCCATAGGGGCCCTCTCTATTTTTTCGCCCATTCCTTCAGTTCACGTCGAAGGAGTTTATTCGATGCATTGCGTGGCAGTTCATCTACAAAATAGAATGCTTTCGGCGTCTTATAACTGGCAATCTGTTGTTTGCAATACAGTTCCAAATCCGGCGCTGTCAGCTTCTCTTCTCCCACTATGAATGCGACAGGCACACTGCCCCATTCAGGATGATCTTGCCCGCAGACGCCCGCCTCTTTTACAAGTGGATGCGAAATAAGTACATTTTCGATTTCAGCAGGATAAATATTTTCACCGCCGGAAATGATCAGGTCGGACCGTCTATCGACTATGAATAAATAGCCTTCCTCATCGATATAACCGATATCCCCTGTCGGCAGCCAGCCGTCTTCGAGCGGATCCCGTTCCGACGCATGGCCGATATACCCTGGCGTCACGTGAGGCCCCATCACAAGGACTTCCCCGAAATCTCCCGGCTGGCCCGCATCTCTAATTTGAATCTGATTGAAGAACAAAGGCTTGCCCGCGGAACCGGACTTCCGCAGTGCATCTTCGGATGACAGTGTTGCAGTCTGTGAACTCGTTTCCGTCATACCGTACGTTTGCAAGACAGGTAGCCTATATGCTTGCGCCCTGCGCAAATAATCATCAGGCACTGGTCCTCCGCCCGCTAACATCGTTTGAAAGGAAGGATGTGCAACGGACCCGTTTTTCTCAAATTGTTCAAGAATCCGTTGCAAGCCTGTCGCGACAACGGATATTCTCGTCACAGTGCCATTTTCAATTTCCTCCACAATCGAAGCCGCATCGAATTTTTCATACAGCCGTACCCCCATGCCATAAATGACGGATCTTGCAAGTATGGAGAAACCGCTAATATGGAATAACGGCATTGTGCAAAGCCAACGATCATCTTCAGCCAAGCCTAAATTCAATACGGAGGACACTGCGCTCGACGTATGATTGCCGGCAGTTTGACGGACTCCTTTCGGATAGCCTGTCGTGCCTGAAGTATACATGATCGTAATCGTCCTTGACGGTTCCCATACCTTAGTAATTGAAAAGCTTTCCTCACCGCTTGATCCGATAGCAGCAAACGTAAGCTTTGGGGTGCTCAACTCATCGATTCGATCAACAAACTCATCATCGACAAGCAAGGTGGAAGCGTCACAATCATCTAATTGCCATGAGATTTCTTTCGAAGACAGCCTGCTGTTCAACATGACGATTTCGAGCCCAGCCAACAGACATCCGTGAATGATAAAAACCATCTCGGGCGTTGATCGGCCCAATAAGGCAATCCGATCCCCTTCATTCAACCCATTCCATCTTAATTTCCGTGCAATTAAAGATGCTTCATCTAAAAGCTGCTGGAATGTCCATCGCTTGTCTTCATAGGAGAGAGCCATCCGATTCGGGGTCAAATAAGCCCTTTGCAGCAACCAATTAGGTATCATACACTCACCTTCCTCGAATAGAAAAGCTGCCTAGTTGAACAGGCAGCTTGAATAATTTACTATGCTTACAATATTAAGGGAATCTTGGGAATTGGCCGAAGTCAGGTTTACGCTTCTCTTTGAATGCGTCGCGTCCCTCTTTCGCTTCTTCAGTTGTGTAATAAAGCAAAGTAGCGTCCCCAGCCATTTGTTGAAGACCAGCTAGTCCGTCCGTATCAGCATTCATTGCTGCTTTTAGGAAGCGGAGTGCAGTCGGGCTCATGGAGAGCATCTCTTCACACCATTGAACCGTTTCGTCTTCCAATTGCTCATAAGGGACAACTGTGTTTACGAGGCCCATATCCAATGCTTGTTGCGCATCGTATTGACGGCACAGGTACCAAATTTCTCTAGCTTTTTTATGGCCGACGATGCGAGCCAAGTAACCCGAGCCATATCCAGCGTCAAATGAACCTACTTTAGGTCCTGTTTGTCCAAAACGTGCATTGTCCGCGGCAATCGTTAAATCACATACGACATGCAACACATGACCGCCGCCGATTGCGTATCCCGCAACCATCGCTACTACAGGCTTCGGTATGACACGGATCAATCTTTGCAAGTCAAGGACGTTCAGACGTGGGATTTCGTCATCTCCGACATAACCTCCATGTCCACGGACAGATTGGTCGCCACCTGAGCAAAATGCCTTTTCACCTTCTCCTGTTAATATGATGACTCCGATGCTGCTATCATCCCGTGCTCGAGAAAAAGCATCGATCAGCTCCATTACAGTTTTAGGACGGAATGCATTGCGCACTTCAGGACGGTTGATCGTCACTTTTGCAATGCCGTTGTACTTCTCATATTTAATATCTTCATATGTACGGATTGTTTCCCATTGACGTGTCATGTTCTTCCTCCTCCATTATTATAGGTCTTGCAAATACTCCATAATCATTGTAGCAAACAATCGCGGTTTTTCCACGTGAATTGCATGTCCGGCGCCTGAAACGACAATGTGTCGCCATGCAGGAGATCGGTCATTCATTTCCTGGGCAATTGCTACAAATTTCGCATCCAGCTCGCCTGTTAGAAGAAGAACAGGATTTTGAATCGAATGAAGGGCTTCCCAATAGGATTCCTGGCTGCCAGTTCCGATACCAAGCAGGCTGTTTGCAAGTCCGGTTGCACTTTGTTGAAGTCTTTCATTCCGGATAGCCTGCCTTTTTTCCTCGGGAAGGCTTTTTTGAGATTCAAAAAGGGGAATACTTTCCCACTTATCAACAAAAGAGGCGATGCCTCTCTTCATTATCTTACTGGCGAGTGCTTTGTCCGCAGCTCTGCGTTCTGTCCGTGCTTGCTCATCCACCAAGCCCGGAGATGCACTTTCGAGGATCAAAGCCTGAACCCGCTTTGGATAACGCACCGTATAGGCGAGGGAAATGCGGCCGCCCATTGAGTAGCCGACCAAATAAAAGGAATCCAATTTCAATTGCTCAAAAAGGGCTTCCAAATCTTCAATCTGCTCCTCCATCGAATAGCGTTCCGGCTTGTCGGGAACGGTTGTTTTTCCGTGCCCCGTCAAGTCAATCGCAATTGTCCGATATTTCCCTTGCAGTTCATCCCGAACTTCCCTCCATGTGGCTGAAGTTCCTGTAAAACCGTGTAGAAAGACGACCTCGGGCAACTGTGGTTCTCCTTCAACTTCGACATAGAAGGACAGCCCTCGGACTGGAATCAATTCACTCATTCCCTTCCAGCCCCTTTACGACTTCGGCCCAATAGGCACGGTGGGCTTTCACATTCACCGGTCTGTTCGTGAACACTTCGATGATCCGGACGTCTTTCGTCTTTTCTTTTTGCAATTCTGCTTGGAATTCCTCCACCGTATGAACAGCAGCGTACTGTGCGTCATACATCGCCCCGATATGTCCGAACGTCAAGCCTGTCGGTGTGCCGAATAATTCTTCGAAATGGTTTTCGACACTCGCTTGTGGAAGATAGGAAAAAATTCCACCGCCATCGTTATTCAATATGACAATCGTTAGATTCGTCTTATGGAATCTCGATACGATCAACCCATTGACGTCATGTAAAAAGGACAAATCGCCAATAAGCAGGTACGTAGGCCTTTTTCGTGTCGCTTCGACGCCAAACGCCGTAGAAACGACACCATCAATCCCATTCGTTCCTCGATTGGAAAATATCGTGATATCCTTCTCCGTCTTGCAGAAAAATGTGTCGACATCACGGATTGGCATGCTGCTACCGCTGATCACATCACTGCCATCCGGAAGCATGTCGAATAACGTCTTCACAATGACCCCTTCATCCCCTGCGCTTCCCTGATACTTTAGGGTTTCGGTTTCAGCAAGTTGTTCAGCAGAAGACCATTGCTCACGATAGGAGGACGCTTCCTGCTGTTCTGGCACGTCATAGACAGACTCCGGCGAACATTGAAGATGATGTGTCACGACGCCAAGTGAATCCCGGAATTCCGGTGATTCATCCACAGCAATAAACACTTCCGGCCGGCATTTCTTCAAAAATAAAGACAATGGCTTCGAAACTGGCTGTGCACCGAAACGGATGACCGTGTCGGGAGCTGCATTCGACTTGAACAAGTCGCTTTTCAAAATCGCATCATAATGAGCGATGCACAATGTTCTGCAGTCTTCAGGAACTTCCGATCTCAAATTGGATAAAGGATCGCATAGCACGGGCCATTGCAATCGCTTTGCAAAGTTCCAGAATGCATCCTTATCAAATCCGACCGGCAATTCCCCGGCTATGACCAGTCCACTTTCCGCTTCTGAAAAGAGGGCGGATAGCGACTGTTTTTGAATAGCTGTCAGTTCAATTTCCCCATGGATCCGTTCAACGAACGTCGAGGCTTTTGATTTCCTATCAAAATCGATGAGCAGCGGCTCCCGTAACGGGATATTCAAATGGATCGGCCCCATCGGTTTTGTTAATGCAACGGAGACGGCGCGATTGACATGCCTTTCCAAAAACCAATCCAGCTCTTCATTATCCTCCGCAATTGGAAGGTCCACACTGAACTTCACATGCTTTCCATACATATTCAGTTGATCGATCGCCTGCGGTGCGCCAACGCCCCTCAATTCATGTGGACGGTCAGCCGTCAGGACAATGAGCGGAATGCGAGCATAGAACGCTTCGGTAATGGCAGGATGATAGTTAGAGGCCGCTGTTCCCGATGTACATAAAAGAACAACAGGCCGGCCGGATGCCTTCGCTAAACCTAGCGCAAAATATGCTGCCGACCGTTCATCGACTTGCATATAGGTCTGCATCTTGTCTGACGCAGCGAAAGCATAGGCTAGAGGCGTGGAACGGGAGCCTGGACTGATGACTGCCTCCTTCACGCCTGCCTGCAGCAATGTATCTGTCATCCGTAATACGTGGTCCGTCAAAATTCGTTGTTCATCCATTCAGCTTTCCTCCAAGCGCCCGCAATACCGGTCTGAATTTCACCCAAGTTTCGTCATATTCCAGTTCGGGAACGGAATCCGCAACGATTCCTCCCCCCGCGTATAGATATGCCCGGTCGCCGTCTAGCAGCGCAGAACGGATGGCCACGGCAAATTCCCCATTGCCTGAGGCATCAATCCAACCGATTGGAGCTGCGTAATAGCCTCTATCCATACCTTCCTCATGACGAATGATTTCCAAAGCGACATTCGTCGGAACCCCTCCAAGCGCCGGAGTCGGATGCAATGCCTCCACGAATGAGAAGATATCATTTTCCTGGCCAAGCGTACCCTGGACAGGCGTGTAGAGATGCTGGATATCTCTTATTTTCATCAGCTTCGGTGTTTTCGGAATGAGCACTTCGCTGCAATATTTATTAAACACATTTGAAATCATGCTGACGACGTGCTGATGCTCTTCCCGGTTTTTGCGATCCCCAAGAAGCTCCTCACCGAGTTCCCGGTCTTCCTGGGCGGATTTTCCGCGACGGATCGATCCGGCTACACATGCCGAGTAGGCTTTTCCATCTTTGATTTCGATTAGACGCTCAGGCGTTGCACCAAAGAACAGTGAACCCCCTCTTTGAAGCCCGAAGTGGTAGCTCTCCTGCTGTTCATTCGTAATGGCATGCAATGCTTTGACGTTATTGAAATCGCGTTCAAATTGAAGCTCAAGCGCTCTGGCAATGACGACCTTGTCAGCTTTGCCTTTCCGAATGGAGGCAGTGACGTTTTCCACTGCATCCAAATACTGCTTCTTACCCCGTTCTGTCGTAGCGACGACCTTATTATCATTCGCAAAATCAAACTCCTCCACCTGGGCGATGTGGATCAGTTTGTCGCGTTCTTCCCGTAGCCTTTCAAAATCCTCAGCGGCTTCTTTACAATCGGTGATCATATTGATCGAAACCATCGTCTTGCCTTCCTCGATTTTCAATTGAAATGAAGGCACAACGAAATAACCGGACGGGAATCCTTCCCACTCCGATTCCTTCCTGTTTTTCTCATCAAATGAAAACCCGCCGAATAGGACAGGATCGATATCTTTTTCTTCTTTTATGAGAATGGAACATAGCTGCTTCCATTGCTCCGATATATCCTTAAAACGGCTTCCCGCTTTTGCGGTTGCCAACGTATAGGCATGTCCAATCCCGACAAGCGTCAATGTCTTATCGGCATTTTGCCAGTAGAACCGTTTGTCTTTGTATTGCGAAGCGCCTGCTTCAAAAAAAGACAAGGGTGATATCCTTCCGACTTCGACAGTTTCCGTGAAGAAGCGCGTACTAGGAGATATCATCACTTTTTGTATTTCACGAACATCCGTCATCTTGTGACCCATCATTTTCTCTCCTTCATCTTCAATCCATCGTCTTGCAATGAAACACGTATTATTTTTTTTGTAGAAGAATGAGTTTCTTAGTTCCATTATACCGGAATATCGTGTTTCTCGCATAGATAATGCAAACAAGGATACCTCTTTCAGCCGTTTTGGAGTACAATGGATAACGGAAACACGAGGATAGGAGAGAATACATTGCAACATACTATTAAAGCTGATTCCGGATGGCGAATATGGTGGCAGCTTACGAGACCACATACTCTGACTGCGGCTTTCGCTCCGGTTTTCCTAGGAACAATGATTGCTTTGACTCACGGAAAATTACATTTTCCTTTATTTTTCGCCATGCTGATCGCCAGTCTTTTCATTCAGATGGCTACGAATATGTTCAATGAATACTACGACTTCAAACGGGGATTGGACAACGAAAACTCCGTCGGAATCGGAGGGACAATCGTCCGTAACGGCGTAAAGCCGAAAACCGTTTTGCAAATTGCGCTTGCGCTGTATGCTATATCCGTTCTGATCGGGATTTATATTTGCCTTGAGACCTCTTGGATGCTTGCACTCGTCGGAGCCATTTCAATGCTGATCGGCTACTTGTACACAGGCGGACCGATTCCGATCGCTTACACGCCTTTCGGAGAACTTGTATCCGGAGTAGTCATGGGCATGCTGCTGATCCTTATCGCCTTTTATATACAGACAGGCGTAGTGACGACAGACGCTGTTCTCATTTCGATTCCGAGCATGCTCCTCGTCGCTGCCATCATGATGGCAAACAACATCCGCGACTTGGAAGGTGATAAAGAAGGCGGCAGGAAGACGCTGGCCATCCTTGTAGGGAGATCCAATGCGATTACGATCCTTGCTTCATTCTTTATCGTTTCTTATTGCTGGATAATCATACTCATTGTTTTAGGATATCTTACCCCTTGGGCATTGCTCGTATTTCTGAGTGTACGTAAACCGATAAATGCCATTGCCACCTTCCGCGCTCATCTGCTTCCTTTACAGGTCATGCCTGCGATGAAGAATACGGCTGTGACAAATACTCTTTTCGGTTTATTGCTCGGTATCAGCATACTGATCGGACAATTTCTATAAGGTATCGATGGACTTGCAACTAGTTGCGAGTCCATTTTTTTGTCTGTATTTGTCTTCCATGTTTAGTTCATCGATTCAAAAGGAATTGAGATGATACAACGATTCATTATGAAGTCATTGTGCGATGAGCATACTAACGCAACTAACATAAAAGGATGTGCTGAACATGTTAACGGAGCAACAGAAAACAGAACTCAAGGAAAGTTTACTGGAAATGAAATCACAATTTCAGAAAACGGAAAATGAAACAGACATTCGGGATTCCGCACGGGAAGAAGTAGGAGAATTATCTACGTATGACAATCACCCTGCCGACATGGGCACGGAGCTATTTGAAAGGGAAAAGGATCTCGCTTTGAATGTGCACGCAGGCGATGAAGCCGGCAAAGTGGAGTATGCTTTGCAGGCTTTGAAGAATGGGACATACGGATATTGCGAAGAGTGTAAGAAGGAAATCCCATTCGAACGGCTGGAAGCGCTCCCTTATACAACATACTGCATTGATCATACGCCGGAACAGGATGTACCGGACGACAGACCATCGGAAGAGGATCGATTGATCATGGCCAATCCGAACTCATATGCAGACAGACGAGAGGGCATTTATAGGGACAGCCAGGACAGCTTTCAGGAAATAGCTAAATCGGGTACATCCGAAACACCATCCGATTTTATAGGAGATCATGATGACTATAATACTCTTTATGATGATGAAATATTGGACGGAGCGGCGGAAGAAGTGGAAGAGTTCGTCAGCACCGACATCACAGGCGAAAAGCGAGGATTTGTAAGATCAGATATATCTGAGGAATATGAAGGCAAATTAGACGATGAAGGATTGGAATCTCCTTTAGGGGATATTCCCTATCATCGCAGGGATAGTTATACGGGTGAGGAAAAGTGACGAGAGTGGAATACTCGTCAGAAAGCAGCGTGTCGGGGAATGCCTTCGCCCAAAGTGAGGCCTCATACGCCATACGCCCAAAGTGGACCATTTAGCGCCTATAATTGACCTTTAAGCGCCCAAAGCGGATCATTCTTCGCCCAATGTAGGTTTTCTTACGCCCAAAGCAGTCTGTTTTGCGTCCAATGTAGGACTTTGCGCGCCCAATCCAGGTCGTCACGTAATTAATTTGATACGAATAGAAAAAAACAGGCTAAGAAAAAATGCAACATTTTTTCTTAGCCTGTTTTTCATTTGAAACTAGTATGACCCCTACGGGATTCGAACCCGTGTTACCGCCGTGAAAGGGCGGTGTCTTAACCGCTTGACCAAGGGGCCAATCATATATGGCGGAGAAGGAGGGATTCGAACCCTCGCGCCGCTTTCGCGACCTACGCCCTTAGCAGGGGCGCCTCTTGAGCCTCTTGAGTACTTCCCCGTATAAAATTGGCTCCGCAGGTAGGACTCGAACCTACGACCGATCGGTTAACAGCCGATTGCTCTACCACTGAGCTACTGCGGAATATGATGGGCCTAAGTGGACTCGAACCACCGACCTCACGCTTATCAGGCGTGCGCTCTAACCAGCTGAGCTATAGGCCCATGGAGCGGGTGAAGGGAATCGAACCCTCATCATCAGCTTGGAAGGCTGAGGTTTTACCACTAAACTACACCCGCAAGGAATGGTGGCTCAGGACGGAATCGAACCGCCGACACAAGGATTTTCAGTCCTTTGCTCTACCGACTGAGCTACTGAGCCACATTGATTTGGTAAACTGATAATTTCTCTAGAGTCACTTAGAAATCTGCAATCATCAAATCGTATGTAATGAAAGAAAATGGCGGTCCCGACCGGGATCGAACCGGCGATCTCCTGCGTGACAGGCAGGCATGTTAACCGCTACACCACGGGACCTTTTGGTTGCGGGGGCAGGATTTGAACCTGCGACCTTCGGGTTATGAGCCCGACGAGCTACCACTGCTCCACCCCGCGATAATGTTAATACTTACTTCTTAATACTTGCTACGCTATTTGCATAAGAGACACCTTACGCTTCGCTGTCGGTGTTACTCGCATCCGTTGCTATGCTCGTTGCTCCACCCCGCGATAATGTTAGTTGTAGGAATTTCAAATCCTACTATTCAGTTGTATTCCATAACCACTTTTGCTGCTTTAAAAATATATGGCGGAGGAAGAGGGATTCGAACCCCCGCGGGCTTTAACACCCCTGTCGGTTTTCAAGACCGATCCCTTCAGCCAGGCTTGGGTATTCCTCCGTGATGACTATTCAAATAGTGGTGGACCTTGCAGGACTCGAACCTGCGACCGGACGGTTATGAGCCGTCTGCTCTAACCAACTGAGCTAAAGGTCCTTTTAGGATGGCGGCAGAGGGGATCGAACCCCCGACCTTACGGGTATGAACCGTACGCTCTAGCCAGCTGAGCTACGCCGCCAGGAAAAGTATTAAGATAATTGGTGGAGCCTAGCGGGATCGAACCGCTGACCTCCTGCGTGCAAGGCAGGCGCTCTCCCAGCTGAGCTAAGGCCCCATTTAAGAAGTGGTCGGGAAGACAGGATTCGAACCTGCGACCCCTTGGTCCCAAACCAAGTGCTCTACCAAGCTGAGCTACTTCCCGTATAATGGCGCGCCCGGAAGAATTCGAATCCACAACCTTCTGATCCGTAGTCAGACGCTCTATCCAATTGAGCTACGGGCGCATAATATGATAATTTTATTGGTGCCGAGAACCGGAATCGAACCGGTACGGTAGTCACCTACCGCAGGATTTTAAGTCCTGTGCGTCTGCCAGTTCCGCCACCCCGGCGCAAATAAATGGAGCGGAAGACGGGATTCGAACCCGCGACCCCGACCTTGGCAAGGTCGTATTCTACCACTGAACTACTTCCGCATTGAAAGTGCGGGTGAAGGGAGTCGAACCCCCACGCCTTACGGCACTAGATCCTAAGTCTAGCGTGTCTGCCAGTTCCACCACACCCGCATATTTGTATCAAGACAGAGAGTCAAGAAATGGTGAGCCATGCAGGATTCGAACCTGCGACCCTCTGATTAAAAGTCAGATGCTCTACCGACTGAGCTAATGGCTCATAAAAGTGGTGCCGGCGATAGGAGTCGAACCCACGACCTACTGATTACAAGTCAGTTGCTCTACCAACTGAGCTACACCGGCGATTTATTAGTTTGAAATATTATGGTGGAGGATGACGGGTTCGAACCGCCGACCCCCTGCTTGTAAGGCAGGTGCTCTCCCAGCTGAGCTAATCCTCCATGTTAAAATCGCGATAAGCTTCTCATTACTGCGTCAGCTTCATTCGATCAGTCAGTCACGTACTGTAGTACGCTCCTTCCCTCTCTCAATCGCTTCCTTGTCCTGTTCGCTTCTCCCGATTTTAACGGGGAGTTGCGATAAGCTTCTCGTTACTGCGTCTGCAGCATTAATGCTTGTCCATTTACTATGTAATGAATTGGTTCGGCCCGGCGACGTCCTACTCTCACAGGGGGAAGCCCCCTACTACCATCGGCGCTGAAGAGCTTAACTTCCGTGTTCGGTATGGGAACGGGTGTGACCTCTTCGCCTTCATCACCAGACCATATCGCCTTTCAATCAAGACAATATTGATTATACCAATTCTGATGAAATTTACAAGTCTTTTTTTAAAAAAGTTGTTTGAACGATGCTTGTTCGTTCAAAACCGGATAAAACCAACATTGTCGCTGAACTCAAGTTCAACCGTACTTCATAACTTTAAGGTTAAGTCCTCGATCGATTAGTATCCGTCAGCTGCACGTGT
>NZ_JBHSNP010000009.1:0-252737 GCF_042655825.1 Sporosarcina koreensis
ACACGTGCAGCTGACGGATACTAATCGATCGAGGACTTAACCTTAAAGTTATGAAGTACGGTTGAACTTGAGTTCAGCGACAATGTTGGTTTTATCCGGTTTTGAGCGAACAAAATGATTTATTTTGAAAAAACGCTTGATTTATTCACCAGATTTGATATAATAAATCTTGTCTTGTGAAAAATAGTCCAGTGATGATGGCGAAGAGGTCACACCCGTTCCCATACCGAACACGGAAGTTAAGCTCTTCAGCGCTGATGGTAGTAGGGGGCTTCCCCCTGTGAGAGTAAGACGTCGCTGGGCTGTCATTTCTAAAATGACCGTGATGAGTGGAAAACACTTATTGCAGCATTATTCCGCAGTAGCTCAGTGGTAGAGCAATCGGCTGTTAACCGATCGGTCGTAGGTTCGAATCCTACCTGCGGAGCCAATTGGAGAGCTGTCCGAGTGGCCGAAGGAGCACGATTGGAAATCGTGTATACGCTAACCGCGTATCAAGGGTTCAAATCCCTTGCTCTCCGCCAGATTTATTACCTACTTACATATGGCCCCTTGGTCAAGCGGTTAAGACACCGCCCTTTCACGGCGGTAACACGGGTTCGAATCCCGTAGGGGTCACCATTTTACTAAAATGGTTAATCGCAGCTCCCGTTAAAATTGGGAGAAGCGAGCAGAACAAGGAAGCGATTGAGAGAGGGAAGGAGCGTACAAAACAGTACGTGACTGACCGAGCGAATGAAGCTGACGCAGTAATGAGAAGCTTATCGCAATTTTAACTTGGAGGATTAGCTCAGCTGGGAGAGCACCTGCCTTACAAGCAGGGGGTCGGCGGTTCGAACCCGTCATCCTCCACCATAATTTCTTAAACAGAATGCGTAGGATATAAAGTTCCTACAACTAACATTATCGCGGGGTGGAGCAGTGGTAGCTCGTCGGGCTCATAACCCGAAGGTCGCAGGTTCAAATCCTGCCCCCGCAACCAAAAGGTCCCGTGGTGTAGCGGTTAACATGCCTGCCTGTCACGCAGGAGATCGCCGGTTCGATCCCGGTCGGGACCGCCATTTTTATGTGGCTCAGTAGCTCAGTCGGTAGAGCAAAGGACTGAAAATCCTTGTGTCGGCGGTTCGATTCCGTCCTGAGCCACCATTTTATTTTAATAATGTTGCCGGTGTAGCTCAGTTGGTAGAGCAACTGACTTGTAATCAGTAGGTCGTGGGTTCGACTCCTATCGCCGGCACCATGCTCTTGGTGGGGTAGCGAAGTGGCTAAACGCGGCGGACTGTAAATCCGCTCCCTCCGGGTTCGGCGGTTCGAATCCGTCCCCCACCACCATTTTTTACAGGGGCATAGTTTAACGGTAGAATAGAGGTCTCCAAAACCTTTGGTGTGGGTTCGATTCCTACTGCCCCTGCCATTTCTGTTTAAACCAATACTATGGCGGTCGTGGCGAAGTGGTTAACGCATCGGATTGTGGTTCCGACACTCGGGGGTTCGATTCCCCTCGTCCGCCCCATTCTATGCAGTCTGCAATTTTAAAAATATTATTATGGCGGTCGTGGCGAAGTGGTTAACGCATCGGATTGTGGTTCCGACATTCGGGGGTTCGATTCCCCTCGTCCGCCCCATCTATACTTTGGGGTATAGCCAAGCGGTAAGGCAACGGACTTTGACTCCGTCATTCGTTGGTTCGAATCCAGCTACCCCAGTTATGCGGAAGTAGTTCAGTGGTAGAATACGACCTTGCCAAGGTCGGGGTCGCGGGTTCGAATCCCGTCTTCCGCTCCAACTTTCTTACGGCGGCATAGCCAAGCGGTAAGGCACGGGTCTGCAACACCCTTACCACCGGTTCGATTCCGGTTGCCGCCTCCATACTTCATGTATGTCGTAAGTAAATTTTTATTATGCCCGAGTGGTGGAATGGCAGACACGTCGCACTCAAAATGCGATGCCGCGAGGCGTGCCGGTTCAAGTCCGGCCTCGGGTATCCACAAGAAAAGATGCAACCTTGGTTGCATCTTTTCTCTTTTCCGTTTTGGGAATTGATTCAAACAACAACGCTCCTTCCGCTTTCACGGATAGGAGCGTTTTCTATGGAATGGAGTTATAACCTGAATGGGTCGGTTTTCTTTAGTAAGAGGGAAGGGTTCTTTTGATCAACCACATAGCAGGAAGCTTCCCCTCCGCTAATGGACGTGAACATATTACCGCATGCTGTTGTCAATTGCAGCGCTTCCTCCCGGGCCATTGAAGGACGTATAAAAAGTACATGCATTGCTTCTATTGACTCTTCGGTGACCGCCGTTCTGACAGAGTCTACATAAGGGCTGCCGAAAGGGCTGTAATCGTCTTTCAATTGAAGAATGTGGTTCAATGAATTGAAGCGGCCGTTCAAACCGTCGTAACCTTCATCTTCCCCTCCCACGGTCAAGTGGATATCTCCGACGATTTTAGTAAGATCGTAAATGCCCGCTGGAATTTCGTATTGCAGGGAGAAGAATGTATTGAGATCGACCGCTGTATGTACTGTCTGCAAGTAATTCTGTTTTTTGATCCTTCTGTATAGGGCTTCCACAGATGGGCGGTATCGATTAGGGTCTGCCCCAAAAGTTTTCCAAGTCTCACGCCATTCTTTGACTCCTTGGAAATCCGTTAATGGTTTCTTGTCCAATTCGAAATAGAGCTGTTCCTGGAATAATTGGAGCCTTCCTTTTAGCATTTGGGGAGATTCAGACACGGTAATTTTGGTATAATGGATAATGCCCAATTTCAAGCTGGGCACCTGTTGAAAGAGATTTTTATCAATAGTTATTTTCATTCACATCACCTTTGTCATCATTTTATTAATAATCCTATCATAAAGGAGGCGGAACGTTGTGAATGTCGCTCAGTTACAGTCGTCAATAAAAGAATATGCAGCGAGTATCGGTATCGATAAGATCGGCTTTACGACCGCAGCCCCTTTTCTAGAATTAAAAAACCGTTTGCGGCGTCAGCAGGAATTGGGTTATCAATCCGGTTTCGAGGAAAGCGATGTCGAGAAACGGACGGAACCGCTACTTTTGCTTGATCGCGCCGAAAGCATCATTTCCATAGCCGTCGCCTATCCTTCTAAAATGACAGACGCGCCGAGGGGGAAGAAGGGGGAAAGGCGAGGTATCTTTGCAAGGGCATCTTGGGGGATTGATTACCATCATGTCCTCCGCGAAAAGCTGCAACTTTTGGAAACGTTTATTTCCGAAAAGCTGCCGAATGCACAAATGCGTTCAATGGTGGACACGGGGGAGCTTGTCGACCGGGCTGTTGCCGTAAGGGCGGGAATCGGCTGGTCCGGTAAAAATTGTTCAGTGATCACCCCTGAATTCGGCTCGTATGTCTATCTCGGGGAAATGATTACGAATATCCCATTTGCGCCTGACGTTCCGATGGAGGACCAATGCGGGGATTGTACGCTTTGTTTGGATGCTTGTCCTACGGGCGCCCTCATTCAAGGGGGGCAGCTCAATGCGCAGAGGTGCATTGCCTTTTTGACACAGACGAAGAAGCCGGTTCCCGAGGAATTCCGTGCGAAAATCGGAAACAGGGTCTACGGCTGCGATACTTGCCAAACCGTTTGTCCGAAAAATAAAGGGAAATACAATTTACATCAGCCGGCATTTCAGCCGGAACCTGAATTGGCGAAGCCGCTCCTCTTGCCGATGCTTAGCTTGTCGAATCGTGAATTCAAAGAGACTTACGGTCATATGTCAGGGTCATGGAGAGGGAAGAATCCTATCCAGCGGAATGCCATCCTTGCGCTTGCTCATTTCAAGGATGAGACAGCCGTGCCGACATTGGCAGACCTGCTTGTAAAAGATCCTCGGCCGGTCATCCGGGGAACGGCTGCATGGGCACTCGGACAGATTGGAACGAGCGAAGGCATGGAAGCCGTTGAAATGGCGATGCAGAACGAAGAGGATCCGGATGTGCGGATCGAGATGGAAAAAGTATTGGAAACTAATTGAAGGAAGTGCTGAAATGGCGATACATGTCGCATTATTTGAACCACTGATTCCAGCGAATACCGGGAACATCGCCCGGACATGTGCAGGGACAGGAACGAAGCTGCATCTAATCAAACCGCTTGGATTTTCCACTGATGATAAAATGCTTAAGCGTGCAGGCCTTGATTATTGGCAATACGTTGATATTACGTATCATGAGGGCATTCAGGAGTTTCTGGAAGCATTTCCGCAAGCACAGTTTTTCTTCATTACAAAATTCGGGGAGAAGACCTACTCGGACTTTGATTTTTCGGACCCATCCAAAGATGTCTTTTTCGTTTTCGGAAAAGAGACGACCGGATTGCCTGATGAAGTGATTGAGCGGAACAAAGAGACTTGTCTGCGCATCCCGATGAACGATCATATCAGATCATTGAACCTGTCTAACACGGCAGCAATCCTCATATACGAAGCCTTGCGCCAACAGTCATTTTTAGAGTTGAAATAAAAAAACGGGACAGCCATTCAAGGCATGTCCCGTTTTTATTAATTCTTATTTTTTCACTTTACCTGGTTTATCTTCGTATCCACCTGTGAGAATCGCTGATAGGAATGCAAAGCAAACGCCCATGATAAGGATTAGTTTCATCAGATGTACCTCCTGTAAAATCATTAGTCCTTCATACAGTATACCCCAAACCATTATAAATTGAAATGACTGTACCTAAAAATTGTGTCAATCCGATTAACATTGAAATTCCTTCATTCGTCAAAGATACGGATTCAAGGTACAATGAAAGAAAACCTACTAGGAGGAATGCAGAATGAATATATTCGATGGCATGGTGACACTATCGAACGGCGTAAATATGCCCCAGCTTGGTCTTGGGGTATATAAGATGACTGATTCCGAAGAGACGATACGGGCGATCTCGTATGCCCTGGAGGTAGGCTGCAAGGCTATTGACACAGCCGCGATCTATGAGAATGAGAAAGAGACGGGCGAGGCAATCCGGCAATCGGGGATTCCTCGGGACCAGCTGTTCATCACGTCAAAAGTATGGAACACCGACCAAGGGTATGACGCTACACTAAGAGCGTTTGAAGCCTCTTTGGAAAGGCTCGGAATGGACTATTTGGATCTGTATTTGACCCACTGGCCTGTTGCGGATAAATTCGTGGATACATACCGTGCAATTGAGCGCCTTTACGAAGAAAAACTGATCCGGGCAACAGGCGTATCCAATCATCATATCCATCACCTTGAGGAAGTCTTCAATGTTGCCAATGTGAAGCCGATGGTGAATCAGATTGAATTGCATCCGCGCCTCACACAGGAGCCTTTGCGAAACTTCTGCAATGAACATGGCATCGCCGTCACTTCATGGTCGCCTCTGGCTAGGGGACAGCTCATGGAGGAGCCGACGTTGCAGCAGATCGGATTGACGTATGGGAAGACTCCCGCGCAAGTCATCATTCGATGGCATTTGCAGCATGGATTGATTGTCATTCCTAAGTCGGTGACGCCGGCACGGATCCTTTCAAATATCAGTGTGAATGACTTCGAGCTGACGCCGGAGGATATGATGAAGATCGATGCATTGAATCGCGATGAGCGGACGGGAACAAATCCCGAGAAGTTCGACGAAGAATGAATAGATCTATCAATAGAAAAAACCGCGGAATAGGATCCGCGGTTTTTCATTTGAGTTCAATTGTTGTCTGTTCTTCTGTAAATGGATGCTTGAAGGAAACTTTCTTCGCAATCAATCGATAGTTCCCATCTGCAGTTTCGCTCCCGCCATAAAGTGTATCGCCTATGACAGGATGCCCGATATGGGAAAAGTGGACGCGGATCTGATGGGTCCTTCCTGTTTCCAGACTTGCTTCCACGACTGTCGCCTCATCGTCCCGTTCAATGACTCGGAACCGGGTGACAGCATCCTGACCGCCAGGGGAGACCCGGCGCCTAGTTGGATGATGGCGATCCCGTCCTATCGGGTATTGAAGCGTCCCTCTCATCCGTTTTAATCGGCCATCGACTTCTGCATGATAGATGCGCGTGATGGCACGTTCCTCGATCATCCTGTCGAAAAGCGCTTTTGCAATCGGATGCTTCGCAACGAGGACAATCCCTTCCGTCCCTTTGTCGAGGCGGTGGATATGCTCGGCATAGGCGCCGCCGTTCCTTGCGACATGGGCAATGATGGCATTCATGAACGTCCCGCCTTCATCCTGTTCATCGGGATGGATGGCCATTCCAGCAGGCTTCAGACCGGCGATGAGATGTTCATCCTCGAATAGGATTGGAACTGTGGCATGTTCATCCGGCTTGTAAGATGATGCGGCATCGTTGAAATGAAAGACGAGTTCGGTCCCTGCTTCCAAGGGAGTCCTCCACTCGAGAGGTTGTCCGTCTGGATCCGTGACCGCTTTATCCATCCGTAATTGATGAACGATCTTTTTGCCGGCTTTCCAATCATCCCGAAGAAGCTCCTCAATTGTCTGTCCGTCCCGGATCATCCGGTAACGGAAGGCTGTAATCAACTTATCTGTCATTTTTTATCGTACTCATCAAAGAAGGCTCGGATATTTTCATCCACCGGTTCTGGCGGCAATCCAACCGAGCGGGAAACTTCTTTTCCATCTTCATAATGGATGAGTGTAGGCCATGATGTGATGCCGTACGGCTGCGATTCACTTGGAAACTCCAGCATATTGTATTGATACACATGGATCCCTTTCTCTTTCGCAATCGGCATGAGGATCGGCGTCATCTGCATGCAATACGGACATTCAGGAGAAAAGAAGTACGCAGTGACGGACTCTCCGGAAGAGACCTTTTCGTATAGTTCATCTGGTAGGACGATATTGCTGTAATTTTCATTGCCAAGCAAATCGATCGTTGCTTGTTTAAGTTTCTTAGTACCATATGGATTGTCCTTCAGCTTTTCTTTGTTCGCTTGGTTGTTCAATACGATGATTAACGCGAAGATGGCGACGATGACACCGCCGATGATCAGTAATTTCTTCAATTTAGTTAGACTCCTTTTGCCATTTCAATAAGAAGAGGCTTGTAATGAGGATCAGCACGAATGCCGTCAAAGCCATGAACGGGATAGTGATGAAACCAAGGTAATTCACATACTGGCCCGTACAGGAAACATTTCCGCAAGCCGGTGCGCTGTCTTGCAGAAAACTCAGTTTCTGGAGTCCATAATGGTATAGTGAAATGGAACCCCCGACAATCGAAAAGACGGCTGTCGTCAATGCAATTTTAGCGTTTTTCTGAAATAAAGCGACACCTGTCATCAAAACAATCGGATACATAAGGATGCGTTGATACCAGCATAGAGTGCAAGGTTCATAACCCCTTATGAGGGAAAAGTACAAAGATCCGAATGTTGCGATGAGAGAAATAGTAAAAATGAAAACAAGGCCATTCTCCAACCGTTTGTGCATATTGTCAACTCCTGTTTCTACGACTCCACTTTGATTATACGGTGTGGGTGTATTCATGTAAAATAATCGGAACCACATGACTTTTCATAGATGATTATGGGTAGATATTATGTAGAAAGGGTGAACTTTGGATGAGTGAAGAAATTGATTTATCATCATTTGAAATGAGCATGATCATCCGCGAGATGAAAGAGGATGACATCGAAAAGATATTAAGAATGCAAGAGGTGTGCTTCCCCGGCATGGAGCCTTGGGAGGAGGAACATTTGAAAAGCCATCTGTCCATCTTTCCGGAAGGGCAGTTCGTCGCTGAGCTCGATGGGGAAATCATCGGTTCCTGTTCAAGCTTGATCATCAATTTTGATGAATATGATGACCGCCACTCCTGGGACGATATTTCCGCAAAAGGCTATATTACGAATCATAACCCTGAAGGATACAATCTGTACGGAATCGAAGTGATGGTCCATCCTGACTACCGCAGGATGAAGGTCGGACAACGGCTGTATGATGCGAGGAAAGAGCTTGTAGAGCGGCTGAATTTGAAATCAATCATCATCGGCGGCAGGATACCGAATTATCATCGGTACGCTGCTGAAATGTCTGCGCGCGAATACGTGGAGGCAGTGACGCGGCATAAAATCTACGACCCTGTCCTCACATTCCAGCTATTGAATGATTTCACGCTAATGCGAATCAATCCGAATTACTTGCCCGACGATAAAGCTTCCAAACGATACGCGACGCTGATGGAATGGAATAATGTCGATTATAAGGCGACGACGAAACGGCATTATAAGACAAGCTATCCGGTCCGCATTTGCGTCGTCCAATATTTGATGAGGAAAATATCGTCGTTCGAGGAAATGGCGAACCAATGTGAATACTTTGTGGACGTCGCGTCAGATGCATATTCGGATTTCGTCGTCTTCCCTGAAATCTTTACGACACAGCTCATGTCCTTCCTGGACGAGCCGTCGCCAAGCAGGGCAGTGCGCAAGATGACGGAATATACGCCGCAGTACATCGAATTGTTCACAAATCTTGCTGTCCGCTACAATGTGAACATTATCGGCGGCTCCCATTTCGTCGAGGAAGAGGATGAGGAGATTTACAATATCGCCTACCTTTTCAGAAGGGATGGGTCGATCGAGAAGCAATACAAGATCCATATTACGCCGAATGAACGGAAATGGTGGGGGATCAGCCAAGGCGATGAAATCAAGGTGTTTGATACCGACTGCGGAAAAATCGCGATCCAAGTCTGTTATGACATCGAGTTTCCGGAGCTTGCGCGAATCGCTACTGATAAGGGAGCGAATATCATCTTCACCCCGTTCTGTACGGAAGACCGACAAGGATATCTGCGCGTCCGTTATTGTGCACAAGCACGCGCGATTGAAAACCAGATCTACACAGTCATTTCCGGGACAGTCGGCAATTTGCCGCAAACGGAAAATATGGATATCCAATATGCGCAATCAGCCATCTTTTCTCCATCCGATTTCGAATTTGCGAGGGATGGAATTGTAGGAGAAACGAATGCCAATTTGGAGATGGTCCTGATTGGGGATGTCGATCTCGAGATATTGCGCCGCCAGCGCCAGGATGGAACGGTGAAGCAGCTGAAGGATCGGCGACATGATGTTTACCGGGTCGTTTATAAGAAAGATCAGTGAAATCAAAAACGGCATCTCCCGCAGATAGAGGGAGATGCCGTTTTCATTTACGTCTAGACTCCGGGCGCCAGAAGCTCGGGTCATAAGTCAAAGCTGCTATGTGGCAAAAAGCGCCACGCCGCATCTTCGCCATATGCCCGTCGCCTCTAGGCAGGCGCCCTGCGCTTTTGTTATGATTCAACTTGCAAGTCAGCTGATCCATTCGTTTTTTCATTCTTCATCGCTTCCAAGTAAAGGATATGATGTCCTTCCACGTCCTTCACGGTGAACTCATACCCTTGTTCAATGATCTTTTCACCAGGGACCGCTTCGAAACGTTCGGACATGAACCATCCGCCGATCGTGTCGATATCCTCTTCATCGATATCGATGTCAAGGACGTCATTCACGTTTTCAATTAACATTTTCGCGTCCAATATATAATGGTTTTCATTGATCATCTGCACTTCAGGCACTTCGTCCATATCGAACTCATCCTGGATTTCTCCGACAATCTCTTCTAAAATATCTTCGATTGTCACGAGTCCGGAAGTTCCTCCGTATTCATCCATAAGAATGGCCATATGGATCCGTTCACGTTGGATTTTCAGCAATAGATCGCCGATCGCCATCGTTTCGATGACACGGATGATCGGTTGCATATATTCACTGACAGGCTGATCTCCCGTTGAAGGGTCTTTGATGAACGCCGTCAGCAAGTTTTTCATATTTACCAAGCCGATGACATGGTCCTTGTCGCCATCCGTGACAGGGTATCGTGTAAATTGCTCAACGCCCATCATTTCGAACATTTCACGCAATGTGACGTCTTTTTCAATCGTCATCATTTCGGTACGCGGCACCATAATCTCTTTCGCGACCCGGTCGTCGAACTCGAAAATCTTATTGACGAATTTATATTCCGACTGGTTGATTTCCCCGCCCTTTAGGCTGTCGGTCAGAATCAGTCTCAGCTCATCCTCGGAGTGAACCATTTCCGTTTCCGAAGCCGCTTTGAAACCGAATAGGCGGATGATGGAACGTGCTGCTCCATTCATCCCTTTAATGACAGGGAACATGAGGAAATAAAATAATATGAGCGGTTTCGCTGATGCGAGCGTAATGGCTTCCGCCCGTTGAATTGCGATCGTTTTAGGAGCCAATTCACCAACTACCACATGTAAAAATGTTACGACAGTAAATGCAATGATGAAAGATAGGATTGTCGCAGCATGCGGGGCAATTTCAAAATGGGAGAAAACCGGTTTCATAAGCAGTTTTACGGTTGGTTCACCAAGCATACCAAGTCCTAAAGCCGTTATCGTAATGCCCAATTGACAGGCTGATAAATATTCGTCAAGATTGCTGATGACTTTTTTTGCTGTGATCGCCCGGCGGTTTCCTTCCGCGACAAGCTGGTTGATCCGCGTTGTTCGTACTTTCACTATTGCAAATTCACTCGCAACAAAAAATGCGGTGAGTGCGATCAAGGCAGCAAAGGCTGCCAATCGTATGGCAATGTCCAAATAAGTTTACTTTGCTCCGCGCCCGAATGAGGGGTAGAACAAAGTGCACACCTCCTGTAAGGTTAAAATGGTTAGTTAAGATAATAATAAATTATTTACAAGAAAAAAACAAATGGTATTGCCTAAGTTTTGTATACTAGATGAAGTACGTTTGGAGGTGTCGGTGTGAAGAAGCAGAATAATGCATTAGAGATTTTGCGAACATCCCTGCTGCTTGGGCTGACGTCTTTCGGCGGTCCCGCAGCCCATATCGGTTATTTCCGGGATGAATATGTGAAGAAAAAGAAATGGCTCGACGATAAAATGTATGCGGATATCGTTGCATTATGCCAGTTCCTTCCCGGTCCAGCAAGCTCGCAAGTCGGGATTGCGATCGGGTTGATGCGAGGAGGTTTACTTGGCGGAATCTTTTCCTGGATCGGGTTCACGTTGCCGTCGGTGTTGCTGTTAATGGCATTTGCCTGGCTTATTTCCTCAACAGCAACGTTCGATATCGGATGGATCAAAGGATTGAAAATTGTCGCGGTCGCCGTCGTTGCGCATGCATTGGTCGGTATGAGCAAGTCATTGACCCCCGACCTGCCTAGAATAACAGTGGCACTTGTCGCGGCTGTCCTGACATTATTGATTCCGACTGCGGTTGGACAAATCGCCATCATCGTTGGCGCGGGGTTCATCGGTTATGCGATTTATCGGAAGGAAAAGGCGCCGAAGCCCGAATCAATTGATCTGTCATTTGGCAAGAGGACGGGAGTGGCGGCATGGACGATTTTTCTCCTGCTGCTCATCATCGTTCCCGCAATCAGGTCTTTCATTGAAAATACGTTCATTGCGATATTTGATATTTTCTATCGGGTCGGGTCAATTGTTTTTGGCGGAGGGCATGTCGTATTGCCGATGCTGGAACGGGAAGTCGTGCCGGCCGGCTGGATGGATGCCGAGACGTTCATCGCAGGATACGGTGCGGCACAAGCAGTACCTGGACCTCTCTTCACGCTGTCCGGGTATTTGGGACAGCTGATGAATGGACCTTCCGGAGCTGCGGTTGCGGTGATTGCCATGTTCCTGCCATCATTCCTGTTAGTGATCGGTACATTGCCATTTTGGTCCGCCATCCGTTCGAAGCCTGGCATTCAGGCGGCGTTGAAAGGCGTGAATGCTGCAGTTGTCGGGATTTTACTTGCTGCTTTGTATGATCCGGTTTTCACAAGTTCCATCGGTCATCCGGCAGATTTCGGGATCGCAATTATCGCTTTCGGTCTTTTAATGTATTACAAAATGGCGCCGTGGCTAGTTGTGTTCATCACGGCGGCTTTAGGCGCTCTATCCCATTTATTGATAGGGTGAATATGGTGAGCGTTTCGTGCATACAATGAAGAATGCCAGGAAGACTTCTCCTGGCATGCCTGTATTGAAACAATCTTTTTAAATATGTAGAAATGTATTGACAAATTGAAATTATCAGTGGTACTGTTGAATTATTCGAAAATCGAAATAGTGAGGAAGGTGCGGGAAATGCAAAGAGTCCTTTTTATCAAACAACAACCAAATATGATTTCCGTGCTGACCTGCTCTTTCTCTAGTCTATGAAATTTACCGGGGCGGCATGACTTAGTCGTCCCTTTTTCTGAGCACACGCTTATAGGAGGCGTGTGCCTTTTTTGTCTTTGGAATGAATTTCCGGTGTTTCCACGCAAAACGTGTGAAATATAAAAAAAATGAGGGAAAGGAGTGCTGATCATGCAAATTGTCAATCAGCAACGGAAACTATTAAAGAAGGAATCTCTAGAGAGTGGATAGTTTATAGAATTGAAGGAAGAAGGTTGAAATTATGTTTTCGGTTTTATTCAAATTAAAGTGGTTTTTCAAAGAAAATCGCAAAAGGTACACGGTTGCACTCGTTTTATTAATGATGACAAATGTGCTTGTCATTTTGCCGCCATGGCTAATCGGTAAGGCGATTGACACGATTTATACGCAGACGATGACGACGCATTTGCTTGCACTGTTCATCGGTGCGATGTTTCTCATCATGCTTTTTTCATATGTCGGGAACTTCGTCTGGCAATACCAGCTCTTCGGCGGGGCCTACGTCATTGAAAGGCAATTGAGGACCAGGCTCATGCGCCATTTCCTTAAAATGACGCCGACGTTTTATGAGAAAAATAAAACAGGCGACCTGATGGCGCGTTCGACGAATGACCTCCGGGCGATTTCAGAGACGGCAGGCTTCGGGATCATGACGCTCGTCGACTCGACTTTGTATTTAGGCACACTCATCATCACGATGGGGTTCGTCGTCTCATGGAAGCTGACGCTGGCAGCGATTCTGCCGTTGCCGATTTTGGCTTTCATTTTGCAAGTGCTCGGAAAGAAGATCCATGAACGGTATATGACGGCCCAAGAGGCATTCGGAGAATTGAATGATAATGTACTCGAGGCTGTGGCGGGTGTACGGGTCGTCCGTGCTTATGTGCAAGAACGTGCTTCGGAGCAACGGTTTGCGGATATGACGGAAGACGTGTACAAGAAGAATATGCATGTTGAAAAGATTGACGCGCTGTTTATGCCGTTTTCGAAAGTGTTGACGGCATTGACGTATATGATTGGGCTTGGGTATGGGGCCTATTTAGTGTCGGCGGGTGAAATGACGCTAGGGAATCTTGTCACGTTCAACGTTTACTTAGGAATGATCGTATGGCCGATGTTTGCAATCGGCGAATTGATCAACGTGTTGCAGCGCGGGAATGCGTCCTTGGACCGCGTCATGGAGACGCTCAATTATGAGGAAGATGTAAAAGATCCTGATGAGCCGGCAGACATCGATAAGCCGGAAAGTGTCGGCTTCAACGATGTCAGCTTCACATACCCGATGTCGCACGCGGTCAATTTGGATCATATCGAACTCCAGTTGGACCGGGGGCAGACGCTCGGCATCGTCGGGAAGACGGGAAGCGGGAAGACGACGTTCGTCAAGCAGTTGCTGCGTGAATACCCGGCAGGCGATGGGGAAATCGTCTTCTCGGATGTTGCCCTTCAGTCATTGAAGAAGGATCAAGTCCGCGATTGGATCGGCTATGTGCCGCAAGACCATGTGCTCTTCTCTCGTTCCGTCCGGGATAACATCCTGTTCGGACGTCCGGAAGCTACGGAAGAAGATATTGCGGAATCCATCCGCTTATCCTATTTCGAAAAAGATTTGCAGATGTTGCCTGCGGGATTGGATACATTGGTCGGTGAAAAGGGTGTTGCATTATCAGGTGGCCAAAAGCAACGGATTTCAATTGCCCGTGCGCTCGTGAAAAATCCTGAAATCCTCATCTTGGACGACTCGCTGTCAGCAGTCGACGCGAAGACGGAAGCGAAAATCATCGAGAACATCCAGTCGGAACGTTCAGGGAAAACGACCATCATTACGACGCATCGATTATCCGCCATCCAGCATGCAGACTGGATCATCGTGCTCGATGACGGGCGTGTCATTGAAGAAGGAAGACATGAAGACTTGCTTGCGAAGAACGGATGGTATAAAGAGCAATTCGACCGCCAGCAGATCGGGGAGGTTGAATAAGATGGGTACCGGAAAACGTTTAGTGCAGTATGCACTTGATTATAAGAAGCTTTTAATTACAGGAATCATCCTTCTCGCCTTCGCTGTGGCAGCGGACTTGATGGGACCGATGATTGCGAAGAAGATCATTGACGATCATATTGCGACGTCAGTTGATAAAACAATTAACTTTACACCGATTGCCAAGCTGTTAGCTGTGTTTTTCAGTTTGGCGGTCGTAACGGCCATCTTGCGGTATTTCCAATATTTATTGCTGCAAAATGCGGCAAACCGGATTATCCAGAAGATGCGGAACGAATTGTATGGGCATATCCAGACGCTGCCGATCCGTTATTTCGATAATTTGCCGGCGGGGAAAGTCGTCGCGCGGATTACGAATGATACGGAAGCGATCCGGAATTTGTATGTGACGGTCGTTTCGCAGTTTGCGATTAGCGGCATGTATATGCTAGGAATCTTCATCGCGCTCTTCTATTTGGATCCGAAAATGGGAGCTATCACGCTATTCGTCTTGCCAGTTCTATATATTTGGATGAAGTTATATAGAAGATTCGCGGCAAAGGTGAATCACATCATCCGGAGCAAAAACAGTGAGATGAACGCGATGATCAATGAATCGATCAACGGCATGACGATCATCCAGGCGTTCCGCCGGGAAAAGCAGATGGATGGCGAATTCAATGAATTGAATGATGAGCATTATAAGTATCAAAGCAAATTATTGAAAGTTGAAGCGGCGACGTCCCACAACCTTGTCGACATCATCCGCTCATTGGCTTTCGTCTTTCTGATCTGGTATTTCGGCGGTGCATCGCTGTCGGCGGAGAGCGTCATTTCTGTCGGTATGCTGTACGCATTCGTCGATTATATTACACGGTTGTTCAACCCGATTACGGGAGTCGTCAACCAGTTTGCGCGACTTGAGCATTCGCTTGTCGCCGCTGAGCGCGTGTTTAGTTTGATGGATCGCCAAGGAGAACCGGTGAGCGATGAAAAGATTGCTCGTTACCGGGGGAATGTCAGATTCGAGAAAGTCTGGTTCGCTTATAAAGATGAGGAATATGTGCTGAAGGACATTTCCTTCGAGGCAAAGCAAGGGGAGACCGTCGCGCTTGTCGGCCATACAGGCTCCGGGAAAAGCTCCATCATGAACTTGTTATTCCGTTTCTATGATGTATCGAAAGGGAAAATCACGATTGATGGAATGAATATCGGGAATATGTCGCGCCAGACGATACGCGATCATATGGGAATCGTCTTGCAGGATCCATATTTATTCAGCGGAACGGTGGAGTCCAACATCAGCTTGGGCGATGCACGAATTTCGCGTGAAAAAGTCCAGGAGGCGCTTGACGCGGTCGGCGGCGACAGGGTGCTGAAGCATTTGCCTGGCGGGATTGACGAGCCGGTCGTGGAAAAGGGCAGCACGCTGTCATCCGGCCAGCGTCAGTTGATTTCATTCGCACGTGCACTTGCCTTCGACCCGGCGATCTTGATATTGGACGAAGCGACTTCCAATATCGATACGGAAACCGAGGAGATCATCCAGCATGCGATGGACGTGTTGAAGAAAGGGCGGACAACGTTTATTATCGCCCACCGTTTGTCTACGATAAAAAATGCGGACCGGATTTTAGTATTGGACCGCGGCGAAATCGTCGAGCAAGGCAATCACGATGAATTGCTCGCGCTCGGCGGACAATATGCACAGATGTATAAATTGCAGGCTGGGAACGGCTCGAAAGTTGGTTGAAATCTAAATCGGAACTGTCACGGAAAGTCGGGAAGATGACTTTCTGTGACAGTTTTTTTGTAGTTGAGATGGTTGTGTGTCCAAAGTATGTCGCCTCGCGCTCAAGGCGTGTCGTTCTGCGCTCAATACGGGCCATTCCGCGCTCAAAGCAAGTCGACCTGCCGAGTTTATTGAAACTTTAACAGTTCCGAGCCGTAAATGTGAATAGAAACTGTTCAGAAAATATAGCAGCTATATAGAAGAAATGAGGAGATTATAGTGGCGAATTTAAAAGTGACTGAATGCCCGAAATGCGGCAGTCACGAGATCGGGAGAGGTAAGCAATCAGGATATGCTGGAGTGACACCTTACGAGAGAATGGGATTCAACCATAGTATGGTGCATCTAATTTGCACGGATTGCGGATGGATTGTTGGAAGCTACGTGGAAAACCCAAAAGCTTTTAAAAAGACAGTAAGTGATTACATCCGTAATATCTAGTTTGTAATGAATGAGTTGCTTTTATCTCATGTTCACTGTGATAGGAAAGCAACTTCTTTTTTATTCCTTCCAAAGATTTGATTATAATGAAAATTCCGTTGCCAAGTGTTTCAATAACACGTATATTTAGAGTATCGAAGTATTGGTTGCGGAAAGTTGGAAATGTGGATGAAATGGATCAGTGAATGGGGACGCAAATTTTCCTCTTTCAATCGGAATGTCAGGCTTTTTATCATAGGGAATGCGCTCATCCAGATCGGGATGGGTGTTTTCATGGTCATGTACAATTTATACATACGGGAGCTCGGAATGCCGGAAACGGTAAATGGCAAGGTGATTTCCATGACTGCGATGGCTTCTGCAATCATGCTTGTCCCAGCAGGATTTTTAAGCGATCGATTCGGCCGTAAATGGATGATTGTCGGCGGTGCCGTATTAACGGTGACGACTCTTTTCTATCGGGGAATCGCGGTTGCGGAGACTCCGATAATTACGGCTGCATTTTTGACGGGTTTATTCATGGCATTCGTTCAAGTATCGGGCATCCCGTTTCTTGCGGAGAACTCTTCTCCTACAGAACGGGTCAAGCTGTTCAGCGTCAACTTTGCAATCATCACCGTCGCGAATGTCATCGGCAGCTTGGCTGGCGGAATCATAGCGGATGTGTTGGAAACTGTGTTCAGGCTTAGCGCAACTGAAGCGATACGATATGCTTTGCTATTAGGTGCAGCCATTTTTTCAATCGGGCTGATTCCTTTATTCCAGCTGAAAGACAAGCCGGCCGAGACGGCGAAAGGGAAGAGGGAACACACTGAAGAAACTTCAACGGCAGATGATAGCCTTAAGCGGAATCTCATCGTCATCTTCCATTTTTCATTCGCAAGTCTGCTGATCGGTTTCGGATCGGGTTTGGTCATTCCGTATTTGAATTTGTATTTCGCGAACCGTTTTGATGCGACGAATTCATATATTGGGCTTGTATTATCATTAGGCTCCGCAATGACCGCGGTAGCTGCCATGATTGGCCCTGCGCTGTCGCGGAAAGTCGGCAAAGTGAAAGCGATCATTTTATTCCAAGTGTTGTCGATCCCGTTCCTGCTGTTGACGGCATACACGACGTCTTTATTCTTGGCTTCTCTTGGATTTCTCCTGCGCCAGGCGCTTATGAACGCGGGCAACCCAATCCAAAGTGCAGTGGCAATGGAAGTTGTGTCCGACAAATACAAAGGGCTCGCTAATTCAATGAATCAGATGGTTTTCAACCTTGGATGGGCCACGATGGGAAGTGTGGCGACAGGATTGGTCGTTGCGAACGGATCTTATTGGGGCTATGCGTATGCATTTACGATTACAGCGGGGCTGTATATTATTTCATCAGTTTATTATTATTTCATTTTCGGCAGAAGGAAATTGGCCGACGAAAAATAAAAGCGAAGGGCGCCTTAATTTTTGGCGCCCTTCGCTTTTGGTTATCATCTAGACTCCGGGCGCCAGAAGCTCGGGGTCATAAGTCAAATCTGCTCTGTGGCAAAAAGCGCCACGCCGCATCTTCGCCTTATGCCCATCGCCTCTAACCATGCGCCCTTCGCTTTTGGTTATTCCCCTCTTTGATACTGAGTTTCCCTCCAAGCATTTTGCTCGTTTGGCACCCGGCTTTTATCCTCAAAGACATTTTCTGTTTTCTGGTTTTGCACTTTTAATTGTTCTTTTTCTTTCTGCAATTGTTCTGGCGTTTTTTCCTTATCCACGTTCATCGCCTCCTTATCGAGGGATAGTATGTACGGAACAGAACCTATCATTCATAAACGTGGAACGTCATCAGCTCGTGGATCATTTTTTTGACGTTTTCCTCATCGGATGGTGTTCCGCCAGTCCAGACGATCGTGCCATCCGGCTTGTAGTCTCCAGTGAAACGTTCGTTTTGATAAAAAAATGAAAACGTCCAACCAGGCAAACTTCCGCCCGCAAACATCGGTTTATAGCTGAAATGCTGAAGCATATTGAATCGCTCCTTTCATAGACAAGCGCCCGTCCGCATAAAGTGTAAAAAAGGTGCGAAAGGGTGCTGACGTGTTTGTCGATCAATTAAAACAGGCTATCGAGAGTGAATACAAGGACTATTACTTTTACAGATCCATGTATGAGAAAACGGACGATCCGCTTTGGCGGGATTTCATCCAGCATGCATATGAGGATGAAAAAAGTCATTATGAAATGTTTCAGCAACTCTATTATATGATGACCGGGACGTTTGTACAAAATCCAAAGAAACCGATTCCGTGCTACAACTTCAAGGAATGCGTTATGCAGGCGCTTGTCGATGAGTTGGATGGAGTGGATACGTATAAGGAAATGTTGTTGACGATTCCATTTCAGCAAGCATACAACCCTTTGTTCATCGCTCTGCATGATGAAATGGAACATGCAATCCGGATGTCGACGATCTATAATTCATTATGAATAAAAAACACGAGACCATCTTCTTACGATGCTCCCGTGTTTTTTTATATATTCAAATACCGTTTGAAATAGCGTGCCGCATCTAGCATTCTCGGTCCGTACCAGAACATTTCCCCGTCGAATAAGATGGGTTCAGTGTCCGGGATCATGTCCAAAAACTCTTTGAAATGCTTTTCTTTAAAGGGGAAGGGCTCGGATGCCAGCAATACATAATCTAATTCGGCTTTCTTGAAATCTTCTGCCATGACGGCAGGATACCTGCCATTCGCCTCTACGAATGGGTTGATGAATCCCATCTTCTCTAATAGCGAATTGATATATGTATCCTTCCCGACGACCATATAAGGTTTCCGCCAAATGACATAGGCGACCCGCTTCCTGGTTCCTTTCGGCAAGGATTCGAATTGTTCATGGATGTTGGTAATTAACCTTGCGGCGGCATCTACCCGATCCGTCAGGCTTCCCATATCCTCGATCATCCGAAATGCGTCATCCACTGATTGGACTTCGGCGACATAGACGGGGAAGTGCTTCTCCAGTTCCTCCACGATTTCTTTCGTGTTTTCCTCTTTTTCGACGATGATGAGGTCCGGCCGAACGTCTTGGATCGCTTCCAGCTTGATGTCTTTTGTGCCTGCGACGGCTTGTACATTTTCAACTTTGCCTTTCGGGTGGATGCAAAAACGGGTCCTGCCGACAATTTCCGCCTCTAGGTCGAGCGCAAATAATGTATCCGTAATGCCGGGGCATAACGAGACGATCCTTTTTGGCGGATAATCGTAAGTGACAGTTCTTCCGACCCGATCGACGACTGTTTTATTCAAAAGTAATCAGCATTCCTTTCCTCAGAAGAACTTTGCTGCATTCCGGGCAACTTCTTCAGGTGCTTTCAATGTTAAAGGTTCACCGTGCAAATAATTGAAAACGTTCATATCGCTTGTCTCCAAAGCTCCGATCGTCATGCGGGGAATGAGCCGGAAGTGGACTTGCTCTGCCGCATGCTTGTTCACAGGAATGAACAATGCCGCATTGAAACTTTCCAACCCGATCTCCTTGAAATAGTGGAAGAAGCGGAGAAGGCTTTCTGCAAGATCGCCATAGCTGTCGGTTGTCAGTTCATTGAAAGTAGCCGCTTCGAAAACTCCGATGAAGTCGCAATGGCTCTTTGGGGCGAAGGCATGCATCCAGTCAATCGAACCCTCTTTCCCGATCCATCGTTCGCCAAGTGTGCTTTCTTCGGCTGCAAGCGAAGTGAAGTAATTCTTTCCTTCTTTTTCATAGAAAGCATGACTGTCCGATGTGACGGTCGCCTGATAATTCGTCGGCTGTTCGGAGGCGAGCACATGGATATGCGGATGAAGGATACTGCCTCCAGATGGCGGCAAGTAGTTCCAGTTGATGGACACATATTCGGTTTTCGAGTCGAACTCCAGGATGTTCTGGATGTACTGGTGTGGGGCATTGAAAGAGTCCGAAATAAGTTCTTTCGTAAATTCTTCAAGCTTCACATAATGTTGCTCGGACATGCGAACGACAGCATTATGCTTGCTGTATGGGAATAAATTCGGGAAAACGACCGCTTCTTTTCCGACGAACCGTCCGCCTTCCACAAGCTCATCAGGGAAACGGGGTGTGATTTTGGACACATTCTCAGCGCAGAACGGGCATTTTGCACCTTCCGTCTCTTTCGCGAGCTCCGAATAATCCTTCGGTACAAATGGTGCTCCCGGGTCGAAGATGATCCTGGAAGTTTCCCCGGTCAACGGATCAAATCTGATTTCCGTCTTTCTGTCAATCAACTTCCCATCTTGCATCGGGTCGTGGAAAGTGAAAAATTCTTCATGTTTGCGAAACGAAATCGGCATTATCGATATCCCCCTTATAATGATCTTTCTTCCATTCTATCGTTAACTGACAGAAAAGTCAGTTGGATGAATTATCGGAATGTCGTTTTGACGAAACCTTTTCCATGTTCAACAGACACTTTTCCGATTGCACCATTCACGAACGTGATTTGTGGAGGGACATGGCCGACATCTGCATCGTATACGATAGGCAATCCGGTCAGCTCTTTTATTCTTTCCATCGAATCAACCACGGTAAATCCTTTCACATCCTTGCCGGCAGGGGAGCGGCCGAAGATGATGCCCGCCGCATTCTTAAACCATCCAGCATAGACAAACTGAAGCATCGTCCGGTGAAAATCGGTTGCATTCATTTCACAGTTCTCGAAATACCACAAAATCGGCTCATCGTTCAAGAAGTTCTTCTGAAATGAAGCAATATCGCCATATGGCGTTCCGACGTGATGCCGAATCGTATCCATGCAGCCCCCTAACAGGCGTCCTTCCAATTCGATGTTAGGAGATCCGATCACCTTCCATTCTGTGGGCGAATCCAGTTTATACACATATGGATCATCCGGAGCGTCGTGCTGCCATTTTGATTGGAACTTTTCTGATGAGTGCTGCTCAATGCTTGATTCCGAATGGGTTTGTAGAACATCCATGAATTTACTTGCCACAGGTTCCCATTCATCGCTGCGCAATTCAACGAAGTTCGGTCCATGCGCAGTCGCAATGCCGGTTTTGACTGTCAACGCAAACAGGAAGGTGCTCATATCCGAATAACCCAAAATCCACTTAGGGTCAATTTCTTCCCAATCAATGAAAGGCAATATCTCCATTAGGATTTCCCCGCCCCAAGGAGGAATGATTGCATCGATTTCCGGATTCTTGAACATGGCCATTAGCTCAGCAGCACGGATTTCTTTCGGTGCTGAAGCTGACTTGTTTTCCGTCCATACGGTCTCGCCGATAGTCACTTCATACCCTCGTTTTTCAAATTGGCGTTTTGCATGATGGACGAGATGGTGAAGACTTTCGTCAACTCCTGACGAAGGGGCGGTCACGCCGATCGTGTCTCCTTGTTGCAAAGGTTTTGGATAGCGGATCATAAGAATCACTCCATTTTCTTTCATAGTCTATGGTAAGATAGTTGTAGAGTAGTTTAACAAGTATTCTTAAAAATGTCACTACTATAAAATGGGGATGATGAATGATGAAGCAGGGCATATCTCTAATCATCATGACTGCAATGTTGTTTTTATATGGATGTGGACAAAGCGAAACGAATGCAATCTACTTACTTCCTGAAGGCTACACGGGTTATGCAATGGCAGTCTACAATGTGAAGGATGCTCCGGCTCTCACTTATGAAGGGGATTTCACAATCCATCACATAAACGAAGACGGTTATTTTGCAACATCCTTGCCTGATATGCAATATGGAACGGTGACCGATCGCTATTATTACGTAGACCCAGCAGGAAACAGGACGCCAATCGACCCAACGTGCATCCATACTTTTGGAACAGGTGGATTTACTACAGATCAAGTAGATATCCTCTATACCGGAATAGAAGTGACCGACAGTTGTTCAGAGGAATTCGCCCATAGCACGGAAAACTTTGAAGACAGTCTGAAAATGGAAATTTTAAATAAAGTGACGAAAAAGTATTACGGCGTTGATCTGCATCCATAAAATTGAGGAAAGGCGGAATGGCATTGCTGAAATACAAAAAGATGTTTGCGCTGAGTGTCATCCTTGCAGCGGCCACAGCATTTATCCTTCCTGGAACTGAATTTGGATTTGGATGGCCATTTGCCTGGATCGAGTACAATGGGAGTTACTCCATCACATTGGTATCGGAACTATTTCAACCGAATAATTTCAGATATATTTCCTTCCACTTATGGAATCTAGTATTCGGGGCATTGGTAATCTACGCTGTCCTATTATTGATGTACAAAGGTTTGATTACATTAAATAAAGATGCAGAGATAGGGGAAAAGTGAAGATGATCAAATCAGCAACATTATATACAAACAATCTAAAAGCATTACGACGTTTTTATGTAAACATTCTGGAACTCGATCTGACAGAGTCGACAGCTGAGCAGTTCACAGTTCGGATCGGCGAATCGCATCTTACATTCAAACAGACCGACCAACCGGCTTTCTATCATTTCGCCATCAACATCCCGGGCAATCAATTCTCCATGATGAAATACTGGATAACGGACCGGCTCACGCTAAACCGTGAAGAGGGACGGGATGAAGTCTATTTCCCGAGCTTTGACGCGGATTCGATGTATTTCGAAGATCCCGCCGGCAATATCGTAGAATTGATTGGCCGAAGAAAACGTGATCTATTTGGAGATTTGACGAAAGAATCGTTCTTGAATATTAGCGAAATCGGCATGGCGACACCATATGTCGTTGAAGTGGGCGACCAGCTGCAAGATCTCGGTATCCCGTTGCGCAATGGGACCGAAGTGGAACCGGATGAGCTGAACTTCCTCGGACGTGGGGATGCGTTCATCGTCCTCGTCCCGTTAGGCCGCCGTTGGTATTTTTCAAAAAAGGTATCAGAATCCTACCCGCTAGAACTGACGTGGAATGATGAACTTATTACATTGGATCAAGACGGTAAGCTTATTTTTTAGATTTGAGGGGAGACCGGATGAGGCAATTCTTTCAGTTGATCGGAATCGGAATCGCAAGCGGAATCATTTTGGCTGTCCTCATGCAACTTGTTTTTGCACTGACAGGTAACGAAGCGTACATTCTACTGTATAATGTGGATTATTTTCCTATCATACATATCTTCAAGGACAGCGCCTGGTTTGGTTTTGCGTTTCATCTTGTTTTTTGCATCGCTAGTGTCGTTGGTATGTTTTATTTATTAACGTTCCTTGGTTGGCAATACAGCATTTGGCCATATGTCGCTGTGTATACCGCAGGCAGTGGAGTGCTGTACTTTTTGACGCTTCTCACGGATGAGCCGCCCGCTGCAGATGACAGGATGGCATGGATCTTCTGGACAGCCGGCCACTTCGTGTTCAGCCTCGCCGTTGGCTGGATGGTCCGATTGTTTGTGAAGCCGGATACGAAAGCAAGAGTATAATTGAGGTCGATGTACCGCAATAGCCGATTACCACTATAGGTGATCGGCTCTTTTCATGCGAGCTGTTGCCCCCAATCGAATACTTTTTCCACAAGCACTCCTTCTGTTATAATTGAAACCGAATGAATCGGAAATAAGGTGAAGCGATGGATTTCATATGGACATTGTTGTTTATGGCTTTTATCGGGGCATTGATCGGGGGATTTACGAATCACCTGGCGATCAAAATGCTGTTCAGGCCCCATGAGGCGAAATATATCGGAAGCTGGCGTCTTCCTTTTACACCAGGGTTAATTCCAAAACGACGTGACGAGCTTGCCGTGCAACTGGGGAGGACGGTCACGAATTATTTAGTGACGCCCGATGTGCTGCGCAATAAATTATTAACACCTGAAATGGAAAGAAAAGCGGAGGCATTCCTTCAAAGCAAGCTTGAAGAGCATGTGCTTCAATCGGACAAGACGTTGCATGATTGGCTGCAAGTGGCGGAAGCAACGGACATCGTCGAGAAGGCTGAGCAGAAAATCGAATCATTAATCGATACGCAGCTCGTAAACGTTCGAACGAAATTGACATCGGGCACGATTGAAGAAATTGTCCCGATGGAGTGGCAGGAAAGGGCGAAAGCACATATTCCTGAAATGACGAACTATATTCTGAAGCGTGCCGAGCTATTCGTGGATTCCTATGAAGGCAAAGTGATGTTCCAAAAACTGATCAACGATTTCCTCGAGTCGAAAGGGACGTTCGGTGGGATGTTGAATATGTTCTTTGGCGATTCCAACTCGCTCGTCGAGAAAGTGCAGCGGGAAGCGTTGAAGTTCATCAATGCACCTGGCACGTACGATCTTTTGCATTCATTGATTGACAAGGAATTTACAAAGCTGCAAAAACGTCCAATGGCGGAACTGCTTGCCGGATTCAATTGGGAAGGACTGTTCACTTCCATTAAAGCATATGCTAACAAGGAACTTGCGTTAAACTCACGTCTGGATAAAACAATCCAAGCGTACTGGCCTGCGGGTTCCGAATGGACAGCAGTAAACTTTACACCTAAAGTTACGCAATTCGCTTTTGATCAAGCACAAAAGCAGCTGGAGCAATCGTTGAAAAAGCTGAAGCTTGACGAAATTGTCAAGGAGCAGGTCGATTCATTCCCGGTTTCTGTCCTGGAAGATCTCGTCCTAGGCATTTCTAG
This sequence comes from Sporosarcina koreensis, assembly GCF_042655825.1. NCBI lineage: Bacteria > Bacillati > Bacillota > Bacilli > Caryophanales > Caryophanaceae > Sporosarcina > Sporosarcina koreensis. Next base: position 25,057 of record NZ_JBHSNP010000009.1, read on the forward strand.
ACGCGAATTCAAAATGATTACTGTTCTTGGTGCGCTATTAGGTGGTATCATCGGGATTGTGCAAGGATTGATCGTCTTCTTTACAAACTTATCTTAGGGGGAATAAATGATGACTGTAAACATTTACGATGACTTGAACAAATTGGAGTCGACACTTCGGAAGACTGACGAATACGCAGAAGTGAAACACGCGATCGAGGAAGTGAAGAAAGATAAGCAGGCAGTTGAGCTGTTCAAGAGCTTCCGTAAAATCCAAATGACACTTCAGCAAAAGCAGATGCAAGGCGAAGAAATTGCGCATGAAGAATTGGAGTATGCGCAAAAAACAGCACAATTGGCTCAGCAAAATGATAAGATCATGCAAATGCTACAAGCGGAAATGAAGCTGAGCGGCTTGATCGAAGAAGTGAACCGTGTCTTGATGAAGCCGGTTCAGGAAATGTACGAAACGATGCAATAAAAAACCGGCTCAGCCGGTTTTTTTGTGTTATTATTTCAATTAGTTATTAATGAAAGTTGGATCAAACCATGCAAAAAATAATCCTTACAACATCATTCGAACAAGACTGGATACGGATGTTCACTCATCTTGCCAACCTTTTCTTCGAGCAATCCAAAGTCGTCACGGACATCGAAGAAGAAGGCATTCTTGTCGATCTCTCAATAAATAAAGACGGTGAAACAATCGTTGGCCACGCCAGTTTAACGCACGACGGCAATGAGTACAGCGCCACGTTTTCTGAAAAAGTGACAACCGACAATTCGGAAACCGGGACGCGCCAGCTGAAACGGATTTATTCCCACGTATTCCTCGAGGTTTTGGAGCAACTCACCGGAATGAAACAATCTTGGGGAATCCTGACCGGAATCCGTCCGATGAAACTTTTCCATAAATATCGCCAGCAAGGCCACAACGTCGAAGAGGCAAAACGTCTCTTAATGGAGAAGCACCGGATTTCTGAAGAGAAAAGCGAGCTGTTGGCAACGATTGAAGACGTCCAACTGGGGGCAATCCCGGATTTACATCAAATCCAAAATGACGTAAGCATCTACATCGGCATCCCGTTCTGTCCGACAAAATGCGCATATTGCACGTTTCCAGCTTATGCAATCCATCGGAAAAACGGTCGGGTCGAGTCTTTCCTCGACGGCCTGCATGAAGAGATCCGTGAAATCGGGAAATGGCTGACGGAACGGGACATCAAAATTACGACCATCTATTTTGGCGGAGGGACGCCGACCTCCATCGAAGCGGACGAAATGGACGCTCTCTATGAGACGATGTATGATTCATTCCCACATATGAAAGAAGTGAGGGAAGTGACCGTCGAGGCGGGCCGCCCGGACACAATCACGCCTGCCAAAATCGATGTGCTGAAAAAATGGGGCATCGATCGGATCAGCGTCAATCCGCAATCGTATACAGATGAAACATTGAAAGCGATCGGAAGGCATCATTCCGTCCAAGAAACGATCGATAAATTCTGGCTGTCCCGGAATATGGGCATGAAAAACATCAATATGGATCTCATCATCGGACTGCCGAATGAAGGGCTGGAAGAATTCCGCCATTCGCTCGACGAGACGGAGAAGATGCAGCCCGAATCGCTGACGGTTCATACGCTTTCATTCAAACGAGCATCCGAAATGACGCGGAACAAAGAGAAATATAAAGTGGCAGATCGCGAAACGGTTGAACAGATGATGAAGATGGGCGAGCAATGGACAAAGGAAAATGGCTATGTCCCCTATTATTTGTATCGCCAAAAGAACATCCTCGGCAACTTGGAGAACGTCGGATACGCGAAGCCGGGCGAAGAGAGCCTCTACAACATCATTATCATGGAGGAAGTGCAGACGATCATCGGGATCGGTTGCGGCGCATCCAGTAAATTCATGGATCCGGCTACCGGTAAAATTACGCAGTTCCAAAATCCGAAAGATCCCGCTGCCTATATCCTTACGTTTGAAGAATATATCGATAAGAAAATTGAACATCTTGAAAAGATTTTTCCTCAAGCCATTCAAGTAGACTGAAGAAAATGTAAACCTTTACACCCCAAAAGTGTTAAGGTTTTTATTTCGTTTTAAGAAGGATTTCTTCGTAAATTAAACGAATAAGTAATAATGAATGTTTATTCATATTTTAGAGGGGGTATTTATTTTGTGGTCTACTATTGAATTGACAATTGAAGGGCGGCTTGCGCGGCTGACTATGAATAGGCCGGATTCCATGAATGCAATGGACGACATAATGATGAAGGAACTGGCAGATGCCTTCGAATCTCTTGCATCCAATGATGAAGTACAAGTGTTGATCATTAATGGGGCGGGCCGCACGTTCTCGGCAGGCGGAGATATTAAGAAAATGATCGACCCGAATACACCAATGGATATCGGAGAAGTGATGATCGATGTGTCACGCCTTGCAAAGGCGTTATACAGACTTCCGCAAATTACGATTGCCGCAATCCACGGATCTGCTGCTGGACTTGGTTTTAGCTTGGCACTCGGCTGCGACGTTATCATAGCTGAAGAGAATAGTAAGCTTGCCATGAATTTCATCGGCATCGGTTTGATACCGGATGGTGCGGGCCATTTCTTCTTGAAAGAACGAATCGGCGTGCCGCAAGCGTTGCAGTTGATCTGGTCGGGAGAAGTGATGAATGCTCAAGCTGCGAAGGGGAAAAGGCTCGTCGATGAAGTCGTTCCGGATGGAAGCGTCGGTCAAGCTTCTGCAATGCTTGCACAGAAGTTCCTATCGGCTCCAATCGCAGCAATGATTGCTTCTAAAAAGATTTTGCATGAACAAAAATTAAGTGAGTTGGACAATGTTTTGCACATGGAGAGTGAGCAGCAAGTCGCCATGCGCAAAACAAAGGATCATCTAGAAGGAATTAATGCATTCGTAGAAAAACGAAAACCTGCTTTCGTAGGAGAATAATACACGTACAGCTGTTGTTTTCAATAGAAGGCAACAGCTGAATGCTGCTATTAAATATGGGATTGCACCGGAGGAGTTTTATGACAAGCGAATTTGAATTTGAGTTGAAAAAATACATCCAAGACAATGGGGAGAGTTTTGAAGAAGAACTACTTTACGAAGCGGCAACTGTAAGGGAGAAAATTAATACGATTCTCGAAGTGGGTAACATTGACTTAATCAACAATGCACATAAGCTTGTCAGTTATGCGTTGGAAACCAAATTGGATGAGCTTCGAAACTTCGCCCAAGTGGAAGGGATTGCTTGGGCGACCCATTCATTGACGCTGTCGTTCAAATTGGAGTGGGTGCAGGCAATCCGGAGAACATTATGGACTTTCCTGCAACGATATATCGCTGAGAACAATGTCGAAATCGAATTCTTTCAGTTGGAGAGACAGATTAACAGCTACATTGATCAATTCCTGAATGCATTTTTCATTAGTTACTCTGCTTATAAGGATGAGTTGTTGAAGGCGCAAAGGGAATTGGTTGAAAACCTTTCTGTACCGATCATTCCGATTACCCCGACGGTTTGTATCCTTCCTATTATCGGTTCAATCGATTACTACAGATCGAAAGTGATGGAAGAAAAAGTGTTGACGGAAGTTGGACGAAAGCATATTCAAACATTGTTAATGGATCTTTCCGGTATAGCGGACATGGAAGCTGAAGTGATTGACCAGTTAAAAAAGATTATTGATGGGGCGGCTATGATGGGATGTTCGACTGCAATAACAGGTTTGAGGCCAGATGTCGTCCGGAGCATGGTACGTCTAGGGGTGAAATTCGATAAAAATACGTTAACAGTCGGAACGCTTCAACAAGCATTGAGCATTTATTTTAAGAATTAAAAAGACTTAATCCTCTTCGGGATCAAGTCCTTTTGTTTTGTATTTATCCGCTGTATCGCGCCATGTGAAATAGCCTTTTTCCACTGCTGCAAGTAACAACTCAGCGGTCGCGATATTCGTCGCGAGCGGGATTCCGTATACATCACAAAGTCGCAGTAACGCGCTGACGTCTGGCTCATGAGGCTGGGCTGTCAATGGATCGCGGAAGAACAGGATCAAATCCAATTTTCCCGTGGCGACCATCGCACCGATCTGTTGGTCCCCGCCTAGAGGGCCTGACATCATCCGATGGACATGAAGCCCCGTCTCGTTCATGATCCGTTTTCCGGTTGTACCTGTCGCATACAGCTCATATTTTTCAAATACATGTTTGTACGCAATCGTGAAATTGACCATTTCGTCCTTCTTCTGATCATGGGCAATGAGTGCAATATTCAAGGAAAGCACCTCCATACTATGGCTTACACCTTTAACATATCATAGCCAGAAGATTGCCGCCAAACTTTACATCACACATGGAAAAGCAATAGTTTTCCTGCAGGCGAAGCCAGGCGATGTGTTTGTTCAAGAAGATTCTTCTCTTCGAGCAACGCATGGCCTTTTTCTTTTGCCAACTCATCATTTTCCGCTGTGAACGTTTCTTCCGTAATTAGTTTCCCCGTCTTTTCATATGCCGTCAGTTTATAAGTTCTCAAGCTTCTCATCCTTCCGTGCTTTTCTCCATTATACTATGACCGCATGAAAAATGAATAGTTATTCATTCCGAAAAATAAATTGTAAAGCTTACTTGACATCCTACATAAGGTAAAGTAAGCTTTACGTAAAGCGACCTTTACAATGAAAGGGGGAGCATGTAACTGAAAAACTTGATTAAAGAAATGCGGACAGAGATGGGATTTACGCAGGATGATCTTGCGGAAAAGTTGGAAGTCTCAAGGCAGACAATTATCTCACTTGAAAAGGGAAGGTACAATCCGTCATTGATTTTAGCGTTTAAAATTGCGAGGCTCTTTAATTGCCGTATTGAGGATATCTTTCAACCGGAGGAGGAATGAGGATGTACGAAGGGTTTGATATTTGGGCGTTTTTGTCTGGTCTGCCACTTGGCTTAGTCATATGGGGAATCGTCTGGTTTTTTGTGAGGAAAAAAGGAAAGAAAGAACGCATATTTGATGAAAGGTATACGAATATACACAGGCATGCAAGAGCAATTTCCTGGAAGGTGATGACCGTTGCAATCCTTGTTGCCTGGATCATTGTCATGATTGTTGAAGGTGCGAAATTGGCATTTTTCATCATGACAGCCCTCTGGATCATTCATATGCTTTCTTGGGCAATCGGAGCAGCAATTGCTAGCAAGAACCACTAAGTAGGAGGGAAACTATGATTCCGACAATCGAAAGTTTAGCAGGATTTATTACAGGCGCGGGTGTCGTCTTACTCATAGCGTTCCTCTATTTTAAGAAAGGGAACAAGGAACGCCGCTTCGATGAAAGGTACCAGGAAGTTCATGCGAAAGCGAGGACATTGTCATGGTCACTGACACTTGCCGTACTGATGCTGATGTGGTTAGGCTCTTTGATTTTCGAAGGTCCTAAACTTGCATTTCTTCTGCTGGCGTCTGCATATGGGGTGATGCTTATTTCATATGGTATCGGGGTTCTAATTATTAATAAACGGATTTAATGAAACTCCCATTCTAGTAAACACGTACTAGAATGAAGCGGGAAAAGGGAAGGGGATAAACATGGCATTACAATTGGAAAACGTCACGAAGCGGTTCGGTGAATTCACCGCCGTCGATCATTTGAATCTGACTGTGGAGAAAGGATCCATGTACGGCTTCCTCGGCGCGAATGGGGCAGGCAAGACGACTACATTTCGGATGATCTTAGGTTTGTTGAACGCAAATGAGGGACAGATCACTTGGAACAATAAAACGATCTCTTATGAAACGAGCCCTGAAATCGGCTATTTGCCGGAGGAACGCGGACTGTATCCGAAGATGAAAGTGGAAGATCAGCTCATTTTCCTTGGCGAGCTGCGTGGAATGAAAAAGGCGGATGCAAAGAAGTCGATCGATTATTGGCTCGAACGGTTTGAAGTGTCGCAAAACAAGAACAAAAAAGTGGAGGAGCTGTCGAAAGGGAATCAGCAGAAGATCCAAGTCATTGCAGCGCTTATGCATGATCCGAAGCTCCTTATCCTCGACGAACCGTTCTCAGGCCTCGACCCGGTGAACGTGGAAATGTTGAAGAAGGCGATCACCGATTTCAGGAATAACGGGGCTACCATCCTCTTTTCCAGCCACAGGATGGACCATGTGGAGGAATTATGCGAGAAGCTGAGCATCATCCATCATGGCAAGCAGATTGTGAGCGGCTCGCTCCGTGATGTGAAGCGGTCATTCGACAGGCAAAATGTGCGGATCCGATCTGATCATGATTTGACGGGGCTCGATAATGTGCCAGGCGTTCTTTCCGTCGCTCATTCGGTCGAAGGAGCTGTGTTCCAAATCGACGACGAAGAAGTCGCGAACGAATTATTGTCAGCTGCAGTGCAAGCAGGCCCGATCCGTCATTTTGAAATTGAAGAGCCTTCCTTGCAAGACATTTTTATCGCAAAGGTGGGGAAAGAGTATGCGTGAGTTTTGGATCATCTTTAAACAGGCATTTACGACAAAGGCCAAAGCGAAGTCTTTCATTATTACAACTTCAATAATGATAGCGGCAATCTTCCTCTTAGCGAACATGCCGAAGCTTATAGATACGGTCAAGCATGTGACAGGAGGGGACGCGAAAGACGTACTGTATGTCGTGGATACGAGTGGAGTGCTCGTTGATCGGCTGAAAGCGCAGTTGGAAACCGAGGACAGCGGAATAAAAATCGAAACGACCGGGAAATCCGAGAAGGAGCTTACTGATCAAGTGACGTCCAAGGAGATCGATTCCTTCCTGACTGTATCGGTCGATGAACAAGGGACAATCCACGCAAATTATACAACGATGAGTCTCATGGATTTCAGTTTGCCGGGACGGATTCAGGATGCATTGCAGTCCATGCAGACGGAAATGAAAGCGGAAGAGCTCAATCTATCCGGAGCGCAAGTCCAAACGCTGTTCACGCCTATCCAATTTGAACAGAAAAATGTTTCGCCTTCTGCAAAATCGGAAGAAGAGGTAATGACAGCGCAAATACTCGTCTATATCCTTATGTTCGTCATTTACTTCTCCGTCATCATGTACTCAAGCATGATTGCGATGGACGTTGCAAATGAAAAATCATCAAGGGTAATGGAAATCCTTATTTCAAGCGTCTCCCCTGTTAAACATATGTTTGCGAAAGTATTAGGGATAGGATCGCTCGGGATTTTGCAGATCGCCATATACGGTATCACAGGATACATTGCCTTTAAAACATCTGCAGCTGAAGTGCCGGGCGGGTTTACGGATTACTTCAGCCTCAAAAATGTAAGTGTCAGCACATTGGTTTACGCGGCGGTTTTCTTCATACTAGGCTATTTCCTCTATGCGACTCTTGCTGCATTACTAGGATCATTAGTGAGCAGAACGGAAGATGTCCAGCAGATGATCATGCCAATGTCTCTGCTCATCGTTGCAGCCTTCATCATTGCTGTGACAGGGCTTAGCAACCCGGAAATTGGCTATGTGACATATGCATCGTACTTTCCGTTCTTCGCCCCGCTTGTTATGTTTTTACGGGTAGGCATGCTGGAATTGCCGATGTGGGAACCTTTGGTGTCCATTGCCATTATGCTTCTTACGATCTTCATCCTCGGCTGGTTCGGAGCACGTGTGTACCGCGGAGGCGTCCTCATGTACGGACCTTCCCGTTCATTGAAAGACATTGGAAAAGCGATCCAATTAGGAAAAGAATGATAGAAAGCCGTTTTTCGTCGGAAAGTTCGACGGTGAACGGCTTTTTCAATTTCTCTTCCCCCTCATATATGGTAAAATTAGAACAAATATTCGTTTAGGAAGGGTGGATGATTTTTGACTACAATCCGGTTCATACATACGGCAGATTTGCATCTCGATAGCCCGTTCAAGGGGATGACAGGACTGCCGTCAGCACGTTTGAATGAATTGCGGGAAAGCACATTCACCGCATTCAACCGATTAATTGACTATGCAGTAGAAACGTCTCCGGATTTCCTATTGATTGTCGGGGATATCTATGACGGTGAGGACCGCAGCTTACGTGCACAGAGGAAGTTCCAGGAAGGGATGGAAAAGCTGCATGAAGCTCATATTCCCGTCTATATCACGTATGGAAACCATGATCATCTCAGCGGAAACTGGACCCGTTTCGAGCTGCCGCCGAATGTCCACGAATTTTCAGAGGAAGTGGAAGAAGTTCCATTGACTGTGAGAGGAATGGACGTCGTGCTCCACGGCTTCAGCTACCCGACGCGGCATGTCCGTGAAGAAATGATCAGCAAGTACCCGCCCGCTACAGACCCGCACTCCTTCCATATCGGATTATTGCACGGCAGTCTCGCCGGGAATGAAACGCATGCGGTCTATTCGCCTTTTACAATCGGAGAGCTGCAGTCCAAGCATTATGATTATTGGGCGCTCGGCCATATTCATCTGCGTCAGCATTTATCGGAGGACCCGCCGATCGTTTATCCGGGGAATATCCAAGGACGTCATCGGAATGAATCAGGGGAAAAAGGGTTTTACGAAGTGGAGCTCAGCAAAACGGATGCGGTCCTTTCATTCGTTCCGACATCCGCAGTTCAATTCGGACGAATTCAAATCCCGTGTGTCGATATCCGGCATGCGAATGAATGGCTTGCTGTTTGTGAAGAGGCTTTGCTTTCATTCGCTACGGAGCATGGGCCATCTGTCGTTGATGTTGAAATCCTGAACCTTGACGATGAAACAGCCGCCTTTTTTGCGCAGACTGCCGAAGACGTTTGGCTGGAGGCTATCCGCGAAGTGATGGAGGGACATGAACCATTTGTCTGGGTACAGGAATTGACCGTTACAAATCCTTCCCATAGGCAAGAAAGCAATTCGCTCATGGAAGCCGTACTAGGACAAGTCGACAGCTGGTCGGAAAATGAATGGAAACAGGTGCTTGGAGACGTTTATCAACATGTACGGACAGCCCGCTACCTTGAACCGCTGAAGGAAGAGGACATCCAAGAATTACGGCATGAAGTTGAAAAGCTGCTGTTGAATGAATTGCCGACCGTGTTGGAGGTGAACCGGTGAAAATTCGAAAGATAGTCATTTATGGCTTCGGAAAGCATGAAAACAAGACGATTGACTTCACGGATGGCATTAATATAATTTACGGCCATAATGAAGCGGGCAAGACGACAATCCAGCAGTTCATTCTCCAAACGCTTTTCGGTTTTCCGCAAAAGAATAGCGCGCAACTTCGATATGAACCGAAAGCGGGCGGCAAATATGGCGGCCAAGTCCATTTATATGATGAAGTCCATGGCAATTGCATCGTTGAACGGGTGCAAGGAAAATCCTCGGGGGATGTCACAGTTCTTTTTGAAGACGGAACGCAAGGCGGGGAAGAAGCTTTAAACGCTTTACTCAGACAGTATGACCGTGCTTCGTTCGAATCCATTTTCTCTTTCTCGCTTCTTCAGCTGCAAGGCTTTGAGCGTATGGACGAAACGGAATTGAGCCGTACGCTCCTTTCGTCGGGCACAACAGGTGTCGATACCTTATTGCGCGTTGAAAAAAAGATGGAGAAGGAGATGGGGGATTTATTCAAAAGGACAGGCCGTAATCCTGAAATGAATGTCCGGGCAGCTGAGTTGAAAGATATGGAAAAAGAGCTGAAACATGCGCAGGAACAGATCTCGGCATATGCCCCGAAAATGAACCGGCTCCATGAAATCGAAGGAGAATGGAAGGAAGCGAAGCGAGCGTCTGATGCATTGCGGGAGCAACAGCGGGCACTCGAAACGGAGCTGCAAGTATTGCCACTGAAAGAGAGAAGGCGGAAACTTGCAAGCAGATTGGATGAAGTAAGGACAACCTCCTTTCCTTCAGACGGGATCCGCCGCTTTGAAATGATCAGCAGCAGGCTGACGGAGATGGAAGCGAAGAAACGTGGCCTGGCCGCTGAGCTGACAGCGATGGAAGAGAAAATGCCAGAACGTCCGCTGCCGGAAAGGCTCACGGAAATCGAGCGACTGCTTGCACGTGAACAGGAATGGCATGATTGGCGGTCGACGTTAGGCTCGCTTCACGAAAATAGGACCCGGTTGAATGCGAACCGTCTCCGGACGCTTGACCGTTTAGGATTGGATGAACCGGAAGAGCTGCTAGGGGCGGATGTTTCGATCCATCAGGAAGAGTATTTATATGCTCAACTGCAGGAATTAGCTGAAATGGAACGGCAAATCGGGTATATGGATCGGCAGCTTTCCCAATTGGAGAATGAATTGCGGGACATTCGAAACGAGCAGTTTGCAATGCAAAAGCATTCCCCTTCTGAAGAGGAGAGGAAGCAAGCTGAAGAGTGGCCATCCATCCGCGGCAGATTAGCCGAAGCTAAAGCATATGTTCAAATGAGCGGATCAAAAACGGCAGGTAGAGACGGGCAATTAATTTGGGGGCTTCTCCTCGCGGCAGTCGCCATCTCAATCGTAGGCTTGATCATCGACCAATGGATACTTGTCGGCTTAGGTGCGTGTCTAGCGATTATCGCAGCAATTTCAAAGCTTTGGAAACGTGGCGGTCAGCCGTCACAAATGGATATGGAAATGGAGCGTTTCGTAAAAGCTTATGCCGGACAGGAAGCGGTAATGGAAGCGCTCGTCGGAAAGGTGCATGACTATGGTCAGAAGCAAAACCGGCTAGCGGAGGCGGCCAGTGCCATCGAGCGGAAAATGGGAGTGCTTGAGGAAGAATACGGGGCAGCAATGCAGGGGAAGGAACATCTTGACCGATCCTTAAGCGGATTCTTTCTAGCGTATGGCTTGCGGAAAATCCCGAATTCCGGCATCCTTCATGAGTTTTTCGGCATGGCGCGCTCGCTGCAGGAGATTGAACGGGAGCTGGAAGAGATGGATCGGCAATCCGAAGCGATTCAAGAACAAATCTGTTCGAGGCAATTGGAGTTAGAAGAGCTTGTTCCGACCGGCACGCCCGAATCATCCATCTATGACAAATTGCGATCGGAATATATGTCTTTGAAAGAAGAAGCACAATCATTTCAAACATTGACCAATAGGATCGAAGAATTCCAAATGCATAAGCAGGAAGCGGAAGAGCTGCTTTCCTCCTTGCGCAATCAACAACGAGAGTTATACCTAGAAGCCGGAGTGGAGACGGAAGAGCAGTATTATAAAGCGTATGCCGATTTTCAGGAAACGCTGACGTTGACCCAGCAAATCAACGATGTCGAATCCCAATTGTCCATACATGGCGTCACTGGGGAGGAGTCCGGCCGTTCTGAAAGCGAGTTGCGAAAAGAAATCGAGCAAGCTGAAACGGATCTTTCTGTACTGGAAGAAGAAATGGGTTCGCTCGTAAAGGAAAAAACCGCATTGGAAGTCGAAACGGAGAGGCTGTTGACGGATGACTCCTATCAACGGAAACAGCAACTCTTTGAAATGAAGAAGGCGGAGTTTGCGGAGCTTGCGAAACAATGGTCGGTCCGCCAAGCGGTTGTTGAGGCAATCAAAGGCATGTTGGAGGAATTGAAGGAGAAAAGACTGCCTGAAGTGCTGGATCGGGCTGAAAAATTGTTCAGTGAACTGACGGGCGGCACTTATACGTCACTCGTATTATCGGAAAATGGTTTATTCCAAGCGGTCGGAACAAATGGCAAACGCTATCCGATCATTGAGCTAAGCCAGGCGACGAAGGAACAGGCGTACATTGCTTTACGGTTGTCATTGGCAAGTGCGAAGGAAAAAACAGCTCCTTTTCCATTGCTGCTTGATGATCCTTTTGTTCACTTTGACGAAACGAGATTTTCACGTATGATGAAAATAATGGAACGGCTAAGTGAAAAGCATCAGTTCATCTACTTCACCTGTCATGATAAGATAGTAGAATACTGGGCAAATGCAACGGTTATTAACGTTTCCGACATTGGAAGCGCCAAGGGGGCGATAACAAGATGAAAAAAATAATGGAACATCAAGTCGGGGAGCCGGTTGATCTCTTTTTACTCATCAAACAATCAACGAAGGGCATTACCCAACAGGGCAGCCCATTCATGACGCTCATTCTGCAAGATAAAAGCGGCGACATCGAGGCGAAGCTTTGGGATACGGGCGAAGAGCAGGAGCGCCTGTACGCGGCTGCAACAATCGTCAAAGTCGGCGGAGAAGTACATGAGTACAGGGGGAAAAACCAGCTGCGCATCAAAAGCATCCGTCCGGCGAAGGAAGAGGAAGGCATTACGATTTCAGATCTCGTCCCTTCTTCCGCAAAAAGCAAGGAAGCGCTTTTCGAAGAGCTTATGCAATACTTCTTTGAAATGAAAAATCCGCATATCCAGCGGATTACGAGACATCTGTTGAAGAAACACCAGGCTGATTTTCTCGTTTACCCGGCTGCAACGAGGAATCATCATGATTATGTATCGGGCTTGCTCGATCATGTCGTATCCATGCTGAAGCTCGGCAAGGCGATTGCCGAACTATATCCGACATTGAACAAGGACCTGCTTTACGCTGGCATCATCTTGCATGACATCGGGAAGGTAGTGGAACTGTCCGGCCCTATCGGCACGCAATATACCGTAGAAGGGAACTTGCTCGGCCATATTACGATCATGGTGAATGAAATTTCGAAAGCTGCGGATGAACTCGAAATTCAAGGGGAGGAAGTGATGCTTCTTCAGCATATGGTCCTCTCCCACCATGGCAAGGAAGAATGGGGAAGCCCGAAACGTCCGATGCTTATGGAGGCCGAAATCCTTCATTATATCGACAATATCGATGCGAAAATGAATATGCTCGATCGGGCAATGTCCAAAACTGCAAATGGTGAATTCACCGAAAGGATTTTCCCGCTGGACAACAGATCATTTTACAAACCGAATATGGATTGAAAAAAAGGGCTGCTGCAATTCGATGGTTGATCGAGTTGCACGCAGCCCTTTTCTTTCTTATTTCTCTTCTTTATCAGCCTTTGCTGGCAAATAAGCGTCCAACGCTTTTTTGAACTCATCGACTTTGATATCGACGTCAGCAGCTTTGATCAGTTCTTGGAGCTTCTCTTCGAATTGGACTCGTTTCAATCCGTCTTCGATTTCCGCTTTAATTTCTTCTTCCGACTTATCTGTTTCAGCCTTGCGAGTTTCGAGCAATTCAATGATATGGTAACCGAAGCTTGTCTTTACAGGCTCACTGATTTCACCTTTTTTAAGAGCGTAAACCGCATCTTCAAACTCCTGCACCATTTTCCCAGGGCCGAACCATCCAAGGTCTCCGCCCGTTTGCTGTGCAACAGGCTCAGTAGAGTATTCCTTCGCCAATTCAGCGAAATCTCCGCCATCCTTCAATTTCTTCAATACTTCATTTGCTGTTTTTTCGTCATCAACGAGGATATGACGTGCATGAACTTCCGTTTTCGCACGTTCCACGCCTTTAGCGATATCTTCATCGGACACTTTCAATGAATCGATCATTTTCTTCTGAAGCATTTGCGATTTTACATTCTTCTCAAAAAATCTTTCAGTGATGCCTTGTTGTTGGAGATATAGTTCAAAATTATCGCCAAACGCTTCTTTTTGAGCTTTGATTTCATCTTTCAATTCCTTATCGGAAATTTTATATTCAGTTTCCAACGCTTGTTGAAGAAGCAAGTTTTCAACGACTTGTACGCCGATTGCATCCTTCATCTCTTCATATAGATCTTCTTTTGTAATATTTCCGACTTTGGTTGTCGCGATGATCTCATCATCAGCCGCCTTTTGGTCATTACATGCTGCTAAAGCTAATACAGAGGCAGCCATGGTAATAGCAAGGACTGTTTTTTTCATGTTTGTTTTCTCCCCTAACTTTTCTGTACAACAATTGAAACTATACCATAAAAACGATCATAAAACAAAAAGGTTCCTTACCAAATGCCTAAAACGAAAAATGTCATTTGCATAGGATACAAGGAGAGGGGAGGTGCTCCAATGAGTGGAATTGGCTACGGAGGTACATCTGGCTTCGCTTTGATTGTTGTGTTGTTCATCTTGTTGATCATCGTAGGAGCTGCGTTTATTTACTAATAGAAACAGCCCAACCCCTTCATGAAGGGGTTGGGCTTTTCAACTCTTATACATTCAGCAGTACTTCCAGATAGAACGAAAGAATCAGGATCGTAATCAGGATATTGACAGTGCGATATATTTTTGGTTGCTTTTCTTCTGGTATTTCACGCGATTGACAAAGCGCGAATGTCATCTTGTTGATTTGGAATAAATAAAACAATGAAAACATGACAGTAACGATAAGGATCAAATCAATTCCTCCTCTTTAAACCTTCACTTCATCATAGCAGACTCATGGGGAAAATGACATTATTTTTCTTCGACGGTCTGTAATTCAGCGGTCTCCCGCGATTCAAGGTTGGTGCGGTCCAATGAGGCCAAATCATCGTCGAAGGAATTATCGATCCGTTTGAAACCAAGTTCAAAGATTTCCATGAAGTCTTCTCCGTAGATATTCCGGATAACTGCCATGACTTCTAAAAATTCAGGAAACTTCCCATAAATGCTTTTGATCGGAAGTGATCCGTCCAGGATTCCATGATCCGAATCATAATAGTGTTCATTCATGCCGTTAAGCAGGTCCTCGCCTTGTTCTGTTACCGATACATATGTATTACGACGGTCGTCGTCTTTCTTGAAGAATTGCAAGTATCCCCGTTCTTCAAGTTTCTTTGAAAAGTTGAAAGCAGTTGACACGTGCATGACACCGAATTTTGCGATGTCAGATATTGTTGCGCCTTGAAGGTGGTAGGCGATCCATAGAATATGGTGTTCATTAATATTCAAGTCATAAGGTTTTATCCATTGCTGCCAATCCTTTTCGACTGCTTTCCAGAGCGCTTTTGACATCTGCGCAACGCGTTGACTATAAATCATTGCTTCTTTTTGGGAAAATTTTTGCTCAGTCATGAAATACCTCCAACATCAAATAGTTAATCTTTTTTCATTATAGCAGGAAAACTTCAAATAAAAAAGTTGAAATTCCAAAAATACTATATATTCATAAATGATTTGATGCATCCACTGTTGAATTGGTGGGGTTTTCCAAGTGGTTGGGGGTATAATAATTATTTTGTGCATACGTTGATTTTCGTTTCAGGCGGACGCTTTCCGCGGGCACGGCTTCAGCCGCTTCCCTCGCTGCGCTCAGTCCAGGGTCTTCAGCTCGCGCTGTTCCCGCTGGAAAAGCCGTCACGAAGAACGGCTTTTGCGAACATAAGCGAAGCGTTGAGAGCACATCTTTGCACTTCGCCGCCTTACACTCCAATCAACTAGGAATCGTTTTGTAAATGAATATAAGGTCTATGCATACAGCATATAAATACTTGAGTGGTAATGAATGGAATGTCTATTAATTAGAATTAATCAAGTAGGGGGGCGAAAAAATGAAGAAATCCTTTTTACTGCCATTATTACTCTTAATCATGACAGGTTGTAGTTTTAATAATGATGGTTATACTTTTACCGAAATTTCGTCGTTGGACAACTTAGACGATAATGCACAAGAATTTTTTATACGTAACGTCGAGGATAAGAGTGGAATAGGCATTTTTGTTAATAAAGTTAATGATGAAAACTTCTATTTGTATCTTAGCCCAGAATTTATAGCTAATAACGGGAGAAATTTCATAGTCGATGTAAAGACGGAAAAGGATTCATTTAACCTTTATATAACTGATACTTTTCGGAAAGAAGATATACGTGAATATCGGTTATATGAGGTTTTTGTTGAAAAAGAATATGAGTATTTAAGGACGTTCAAAAATGGTAAAGAGATTGATATGCAGGTAATAGGGGAAAATCCTCAGCGATAATAAGGACACTATCAATAGATATTTCTTCGTTAATCAATTTTATTAGGACAACAATAGGAACAATATCATAACAATTCAAAGAGTATTTCCATTTTATTTCAAGTCGTGTTACATTTAGATAAATCCAGATATTTCATAATAAGGTGTAAGTGGGGTGTTCAGCATGGTCACATTCATAATGTTGGGTGTGCTTTTTATTGTGAACTTCATTATTTGCAGTTTCGTGAGTATTTTGTTCGGCCAAACGAGGAAGTTCGATTGGGGAATGTCGCTTGTCATAAGTTTTGTGATCTCGATTGCTGCCATAGGGATATTGGGAGCATGATCATAATCGTAACACCTTCGATGACTATCACTTAACAAGTGTTAAATCGAAGGTGTT
Source organism: Sporosarcina koreensis (assembly GCF_042655825.1). NCBI lineage: Bacteria > Bacillati > Bacillota > Bacilli > Caryophanales > Caryophanaceae > Sporosarcina > Sporosarcina koreensis. Next base: position 41,305 of record NZ_JBHSNP010000009.1, read on the forward strand.
TGTTTGTATTAGGGGGAAGGGAAATTTGAGACTATACTTAGCATTAACGGCATGTTTGATGTTCTTCGTTGTTGGTTGCACAAATAACCAGAATGTAGAGGATAAAACTTATGCAGATGGTTATGAAAGTGTTAGAAAAATTGCGTGGGAATTTATCGAAGAACAAGGTTGGAATAGTACAGCAAAAGAAGACTGGAAAAGTGCTGAGGTTAAGAAGATTGCTGCTCAAAATAGCTATGAACTTTTCAATGAAACTTATGTTGGGAAAGAGGTATTGGCAATTATATTTGAAGACAAAGAGAATGTTGTTGTCAGTACACCAGTCATACTTGTCAGTGAGGAAACCGATGAGGTAATTGGATATATAGCTGGAGAATAAAAAGTATTCTTAATTTAGGGAACGCGAATAATTGGAAAACGTCAGGATAGTGAGTTTGAATTTCGTTGCTATAGAAAAGGGGAGTGCTGGATTGGTAAAGCGGATAGCAGTACTTTTAATTTCGCTGGCGTTGCTGATCGGGTGCAGTGACAACAATATTAATCGAAACAATGAGTTAGAAGAGGTTATTCATTCATTTATTATTATGGTGTCTGATGATAGTGACAGTGAAATTCATATAAGTGGTTTCATCGATCTCGACTGGGATAAGGCGTTTTTAATAACTCCTTATACCTCACAAGAAGAGATAGAAAAACAAGTAGGCGTAAAGCTAAAAGATCTCAGTAATATAAGTTTGCGGGATGATATCTATTTATTGGTATTCCTAAATAACGACTCGGTAGTTCAATATGCGGAAATAAATCGTTTGCAAACTTCTTTCTCGCTAGGTGATCATGAGTATCTTTCACCTGCAAATGATGTAATTTACATAGAAAGGTAACGACACAACAAATCCTGTTTTCGAGCTGCTTGGAAGACCCTTATTTTACGTGTGGAGGTGAAGAAAGATTGAAGGGAAAGGGCTTTTTAAAAAACGATATTTTATTATCTTACTACTGCTTGTGGCATTAATTTATTTCGGACCTTTCTTCTTTGGAGGATATTATTGGACAGAGCGTTCTGCAATTAGAGATTCATTTCCGAATGAAGATGGGCTTGTAGTCTTTGGAAAGGATATTGAAAACAAAAAGGTAGTTATTTGGGATACAGGGAGAAATAAATTTATCAAACTTATAGAAAATAACTTTTGGATTCTGTACCGTCCTATCTCAGTGGGTGGGATAGATACTGAAACAGCAGATGAAAGGATGCAAATAACTTGGTCTGCAACTCATCAGGAAGGAGAAATCTACCATACACTCTTTGCGGCAGAAGTTCTTGATGAAGACATTGTAAAAGTTATTGTTAGTAATGAAATAAATTCAGAAAAAGATTTGTCATTAAAAGAAGTAGAAGAACAATCAACTATATTTTTTGAAATGGATGTTGAAAATGGAGTTGCGGCACATTATACCTTAATTCCTAATTATGATGTTGGAAATTTTAAATTCCGTGGTGTTGATGCAGAAGGTAATGTTGTGTCTATTTATTAATCTAGTTTATTTAAAGATGCGACTCGTTTAGACAGCTCTTTACGCAGCAGGTGAGCGCAAACAGAATCAAATGGAAAAAGGAATGTTCCAAAGGGAGTAATGCTTTGAAAAGATTTCACAAAATAACAGGGGTTTTATTTATTATGATAAACTTCTGCTTTATTTGGGTTTCTACTAAAATTGCTGAAATACTTGTTGCGATAAGTAGGCTTGACGAAAGTAAAGGGTACATGATAACCGAAGCTGAGGAATTTATTCTTTTTCTTGTTATCAGTATCTCAATGTTATTGATACAATTTCTTTTCTTACTTTTCATCTTAATTTATTTGAAAAAGAAGCTATACAAAAAATCTTTAATCCTACTGAACTTAATAGCACATTTTCTTCTTTTTTTGTGGTTCGTCTATAACGTATATCAATTCACAATAAATGGTTATTAAACGATTGGGTGCTTTGCTTCAAAAAGGAGCATTTTAGATCAATTTTTACCTGATACAGAAAGATTACCAAAAGGAAATAACACAGAGACCATAAACATCTTTTTTAAGAGGAAAGGGAAATTACATGTCTATTTACCATAAAGTAATTGGAGAAGGCTATCCAATCGTCATGTTGCATGGCTGGTCGCTTGATCATCAAGTAATGTTTCATGCAATGGAACCTTTATTCGAGAAACGGAGCGGTTGGAAAAGAATATATATAGACTTGCCTGGTATGGGGCATTCCAAGTCACAACCATCTATTAAGAGTTCAGATGATATTTTAGAAGCGGTAGTACGTCTGTTGGACGAGATGATTCCTGGACAACCGTTTGTTATCTGTGGTAATTCATATGGTGGTTATGTTGCCAGGGGAATAGTCCGTTTACGGCAGGATCTGGTTCATGGATTACTGCTGATGGCACCAATGATCATACCCGAATTCGATGAAAGGGAAGTACCTCAGCAAACAGTTCTAAAAAGAGACGCCAACTTGCTATCACAATTGCCTACGGAAGATGCCGATGTATTTGGCGCCATGGGGGTAGTGCTAGGTCAAATTGAGTGGGAAAGGTTTCGAAAAGAAATCTTACTTCCTTCTAAACAAGGCAATTTAGAATTTATAAATGACGTTCGTCAAAATGGTTATGGCTTTACTTTCGATATCTCATCTAAATTTGAGTATCCCACGCTAATTATCACGGGGCGTCAGGATAATGTGGTCGGATACCATTATGCATGGCGACTACTTGATGACTACCCAAGGGCAACTTTTGCTGTGCTTGATATGGCTGGTCACAACTTACAAATCGAGCAACCCGATGTATTTAATGCATTAGTTCATAACTGGTTAAATAGACTTGAATCGGACGGTTTTCGACTCTGTTGAATAAGTTAGTACAGGGGAGGGAATTAAGCTGAAGAAAATAATTACTTTCTTGTTTACGATATTAATTTTAACAGCTTGTTCAGAAACTACGAACAATGATTATACATTTAGTGGAGAAAGTGAGCATTGGGAAGCTGAATACGCCTATAATGGAACAGAAAAATGGGGAGAAAAAGACGGGCAAAGAACTTACTCGAACGAACATAGCTTTAGGTTTATATTAAAATACAAAGGGTCTTTAGAAGAGTTGTCTTCACTACAAAAAATTGAATACTCCTATGAAACCAATAGTGGTCATGGGGGTGGCACTGAAGAGTTCGCGGAACCCCCAACGACAGGGATATTTACGCTTTCAGGAGGTTCAAAAGGCGGGGCAAAAGTACATGAAGATGCAGTTATCAAAGTAAATGTAAAATGGGATGACTTTGAAGAGTCATTTGAGCTGCAAAATAATAGTAAGTAACTTTGTAGAACAGGTGCTTTTGTTCAACATGGCAATCATTTGTTTTGATTTCATATCCTATGGAGGGTTTTATGAAAAGAACCAAACTACTTTATATTACCTTATCATTTTTTTTACTCCTTATAACTTCTGCATGTAACAAACAACCAGACATCGATATAAGCGAAACGCTTCGAAAAACAGAAGAGTTCTTTAGACAAGCCGAAAAGATAGATGCCACGGCCTCTTCGTTTGATGGTAAAAAAGACGTCAAGTTTCGACTTATGGTTGAAGGGAAATTAACAGAAGACGAAGCAATCCTTTTATTTAATAAAATATCCGACAGTTTAATAAAATACTCAAATCAAAGTGATATTTGGAATTACTATAACGGTTATTTCGATATAAAAAGCTATGATAGCGGTGTCATTTTTGAAGCTACAAAGCTAATTGGTGAAGATTTAGAAGCGGGATACAAGCAATAATATAATATTTTTTATCAACTCTCATGATCGGCGCCTAAAGCAAGCCCTTCCAGCCATAGAAAAAAGACAAACTCAATCAAAATGAGTTTGTCTTAAGTCATATCTATCACTTCTGTTGTTCCGCGATGGATTTCTCCAAGTCGGCGAGCGACGATTGGATCGCCGAGAGTTCCTTCTCTAGCTTGAGTCTGTTGTTCTCCGTCGAGAGCTGCCATTGTTCGATCGAGCCTTTAATTCCATTGACGGCTTCCGGAACCATTTCTTTTGCTTCCTTCGTCATATGTGTGATGGAGGTTTTCAACTCGGCGAGTTTTCCTTTGACGTCGTTCAATTTATGCTTCATGTCAGCTGAAGCGCTTTTAACGGACGAGCGGATTTCGCTGCCTGTTTGTGGAGTGGAAAATAACACAGTGACAGCGGCTGTCACCGATCCTGCAAGTAGTCCTGCCAAAAATGTAGATGCTTTCATGGAGAGCACTCCTTTCATTTTGAATAGTATTCCTTTTCATAGATTTATTAAAACATGGCAAACTGTTTTGGGCAAATGAAAAAAGCTTTCCCGCTTGGGGAAAGCTTTTGTTATCAATTGGATAATGCTGTTTTGAATGAAGTGCGTTTCAACAATGTTTTGATGATCGGGTAGATGATGAAGAATACTATCCCGTTCATAGCGATTGCGGGTAGAACGACTGTTACGAACAATAATCCGAAAGGTACTTTTGCGCCCATTACGAAAATGGCGACGGAAAGGAAGATTGTCCCGGATAGCACTGTTCCACAGCAAGCGATGATAGTCGAAACGATCATATTGTTTGCGGCTTTCTTTAGCAGTATGATGACTGCGAAAACAACAAACGCCGTAATGAACTTATCGATGATATTTGGAATGAATCCTCCTGGGAAGCTTGTGAAAAGCCCTGAAAGGACTCCGGTCGTTGCTCCAAGCAAGAAGACGCTCTTCACGTCAGGGAATAAAAAGATGCCGATGAACATCATCGTCAGCATGAAGTCTGGCTTCATGCCCTCACCATAACCCGGAATGACCAAGTACAAAGCCGCGCCTACTGAAACTAGCAGCGCCATCAACATAAGATTTTTCGTATTCAATTCTCATCTCTCCTCAACTGGACTCTATTTTTCGTTCTCCTGCCGTATCCTCGTGATCGTCAGCGAAAACTTACATAAATTATACAGGTAATTTTATGAAATAGCAAGAGCTATTAATTTCCGAAGCGGCGACGAATCTGCTCCGCGATTTCCTGGATGCGCTCTTGCGGGAACTCTTCGACCTTTGGATTCCAATTTGAATCGTAACCGTCCGTTTGATCATATCTTGGAATGAAATGCATATGGAAGTGGAAAACGGCTTGTCCTGCTGGAGCGCCATTGTTTTGCAGCAAGTTCATCCCGGCAGGCGTAAACTCTTCTTTTAGGACGTTCGCGATTTTCGGGGCGACCGAAAATAGGTGGGATGCTTCTTCTTCAGTCATTTCATAAATGTTTTCGCAGTGGTTTTTCGGGATTAGCAAAACATGTCCTTCGGTTACAGGCATGACATCCATAATCGCGATAACGTGTTCATCTTCATAGATTTTCTCGCTAGGGAGAGTGCCTTCTACAATTTTGCAAAAAATACATGATGTCAATTAAGGTCATCCTTTCCGATTCTCAGCCTTCTAAAAGGGAGAAATATTCATTAATGACACAAGTGTAGCATATTTTCATGTGAATGCATGAAAGATGGACAAGGCATTCCCGACCGATTTTTGGTAAAATGGAAACAAGAATGGAGGATGGCTATGACGATTCTAGAAGTGAAAGACGTAACAGGCGGATATACACGGAAGCCTGTTCTGCATGATTTATCATTTAATATCGGCAAAGGCGAGCTTGTCGGGCTGATCGGCTTGAACGGTGCCGGAAAAAGTACGACGATCAAACATATTATCGGGCTGATGAATCCGCATCAAGGCGAAATTGTAGTGAATGGCGTCACGTTTCGTGAAAACCCTGAAGCTTACCGAAAAGCGTTCACATATATACCGGAAACTCCGATTTTGTATGAAGAGCTGACGTTGAAAGAACATCTTGAGCTGACGGCGATGGCGTATGGATTGGATCGGGAAGCGTTCGAGGCGCGTACAGAAATTCTGTTGAAAGAGTTCATGATGGAGAAGCGGTTGAATTGGTTCCCGTCGCATTTCTCCAAAGGGATGCGGCAAAAGGTCATGATCTTATGCGCATTTTTAGTGGAGCCTTCCCTGTACATTATCGATGAACCGTTTGTCGGTCTCGATCCGATTGGGATCCGTTCATTGCTCGAGCAGATCTCCGAAAGGAAGGCGAACGGCGCTTCCGTATTGATGTCGACGCATGTTTTATCCACTGCGGAAAAATATTGCGATCGAATCATTGTTCTCCATGAGGGACGCGTGAGGGCGCAAGGGACGATGGATGATTTGCGGAAAGCCTTCAACAGACCGGGTGCTTCTTTGGACGAGCTTTATATTTCAATGACCGAGGATAATGACAATGAACAGCTTGCGTGAGATTTGGGGCAATCGTTTCATCCATTACATGAACGAACTGCAAAAATACATGAGGTTCGTTTTCACTGGCCATTTGGCAATTGTCCTGCTCTTTACGATCGGCGCGGGCGGTTACGCATACAGTGAATGGCTGAAGGAAGTGCCATCCGGATTCCCTTCTGCACTCATTGCGGCTGTCCTCATCGGAGCGGCACTATCCATCTGCTCGCCAGTTACATTGCTGAAGCCTGCTGATATCGTCTTTTTCCTTCCAATGGAGAACAAGCTTGAGGAATATTTGAAACGGGCTTTGCGGTATTCGCTCTTTTCCCAGCTACCGGTTCCGTTCATTTTATATATCGTCCTCTTGCCGTTGTTGGCGGCAACGGATGTTGGAGGGAAACCGCAATTCATTCTGACGGCGGCCGTCATTTTACTTGTGAAATGGAAGTATGTAGAGTCGGAGTTCTATTACCGCCGTGCAAATGAAGGGGAAGGTGTGTGGAAAGATCGTATAGTCCGGTTTGTGTTGGCAGCTGTTCTCATATACGCGGTGCTTATAGGGATTTCTTATTTAATACCTTTAATCCCATTAATGGGTTTGCTGATGTCCCTCTATTATTCATTCTGGAAGAAAAGAAGTGCAGCAAATCCGTTTCCTTATGAACATTTCATAACGCTCGAGCAAAATCGGATGATGCGTTTTTACCGATTCGCGAATTACTTCACGGACGTACCGCATTTGAAAGGGTCGGTCAGCCGCCGTGCTTGGCTCGGATTCCTTCTGCGATCAGCACAATTCGGACAGACATCGCCTCAACGCTATTTGCTGCGGAGGACGCTCATCCGGACGGATGATATATTTTGGCTCTGGGTCAGATTGACTGGATTGGCGGTACTCGGCGTGATTCTTATCCCGTTCCCGATTGTCGTATATATCTTTACCGGGGCTTTGGCATTTGCTTCATCCATCCAGTTGGTCCATGCATTGCGGGCGGGGGATGACTTCCGGATGGATATGCTTTTCCCGGAAATGGAAAACACGAGGATCCCTGCCATCCGCAAAACGGTTAGCGGCGTTCAGTTACTTCAGTCCATTTTTGTTCTTGTGACAGGTCTGATTGTAATCGGAATATCGCTGACGCCTGTCATTATGGCGGTAATTGTCGTCATCGTTTCCGAAGTGACAATCCGTGCTTCCAATGAAAAAACGGAAGAAGCTTGAATATTCATCGTGAAAAAATAATAATAGAATATTCCCAAAAACCTTGCAACTGATGCCCCATGTTAGGTATAATGAAAAAAAGGCATCAGGGGTGAGGGAGATGGAAAACAATTATTCATATGCCGAGTTCTTAAAAGCCGTGGGGAAAAATAGTACTTCGCTTCAAGCGGAGAGATTATTGAATGATATTTATATGGATCTATTCCTGAACCATATTCATCGGGAGCAAACGAAAAAACGCCTCTTGAAGCTGATTGATGTTGCGCTTGATGAAAAGGACGAGTACGCCTTCAACAATCTGACGGATGAACTGATGAAACTTGAAGAGAATTAATTGATCTGCAGCGGGCTGCCCGCTAGTCGTATACCGATTAGCCGTGCAGACCCGCTTTTTAATATTTGTAAAGGCTAGGAAAAGATGTGCTCGTAACGCTATGCTTTTACTCGCAAAAGCCGTTCTTCGCTGCGGTTTTTATTTTTATTTTGAACATACGTTCTCTTATTTCTTTGGACTTCGACTTGACTATGTTAAAATGAAGATAATTCATTTTGGGAGGGGCTTGTATGGTCCAAAAATTCGATTTAAAAGCTCCCTATGTTCCGTTGGGCGACCAACCTGCTGCCATTTCGAAGCTAGTAGAAGGCATACAGAAAGGCAAAAAGCACCAGACTCTATTAGGTGCAACCGGAACAGGGAAGACGTTCACCGTTTCAAATGTTGTAACTGAAGTTAATAAACCGACATTAGTCATTGCACATAATAAAACGCTTGCTGGCCAATTGTACAGCGAGTTCAAAGAATTTTTCCCGAATAATGCGGTCGAGTATTTCGTCAGCTTCTATGATTACTACCAACCGGAAGCATACGTGCCGCATACGGACACTTATATAGAAAAGGATGCAACGATCAACGACGAGATCGACAAGCTGCGCCACTCCGCGACGTCTGCCTTGTTCGAAAGGAATGATGTACTGATTGTCGCCTCCGTATCTTGCATTTACGGCCTAGGTTCACCGGAGGAATATGGAAAGCATGTCGTCTCGCTCCGGACAGGGATGGAGATTGGTAGAAATGAACTTCTTCGTCGATTCGTCGATATTCAATACTCTAGAAACGATATCAATTTCACAAGGGGTACATTCCGGGTGAGAGGGGATGTCGTTGAAATATTCCCTGCATCACAGGATGAGAACTGCATCCGCATCGAATTTTTCGGCGATGAAATCGACCGCATCCGTGAAGTGGACGCACTGACAGGGGAAATCTTAGGCGATCGTGAACACGTCGCCATCTTCCCGGCATCCCACTTCGTCACGGGCGAAGAGAAAATGGTGAAGGCGATTGCGAATATCGAAGCCGAATTGGAAGAACAACTCGCCAAATTGCGCAAGGAAGATAAGCTTTTGGAAGCGCAGCGGCTCGAACAGCGCACGCGCTATGATTTGGAAATGATGCGGGAAATGGGATTCTGCTCCGGAATCGAGAACTATTCGAGGCATCTGACATTAAGGCCGGCAGGGGCTACCCCCTATACATTGCTTGACTACTTCCCGGATGATTTCCTGATTGTCATCGATGAAAGCCATGTCACCTTGCCGCAGATCCGCGGTATGTATAACGGCGACCAGGCCCGAAAGCAAGTGCTGGTCGATCATGGTTTCCGCCTGCCTTCCGCTTTGGACAACAGGCCGCTCATGTTCGAAGAATTCGAGCGGTACGTCCACGAAGCGATCTACGTATCTGCAACCCCCGGTCCATACGAAATCGAGCATACGCCTGAGATGGTTGAACAAATCATCCGGCCGACCGGTTTGCTAGATCCGATCATTGACGTACGGCCGATCGAGGGCCAAATCGATGATTTGATCGATGAAATCAATGAGCGTACAAACCGGAACGAAAGGGTATTGATTACTACATTGACGAAAAAGATGTCCGAAGACCTTACCGATTATTTGAAGGATATCGGCATCAAAGTCCAATACTTGCATTCGGATGTCAAAACGCTGGAGCGAATTGAAATTATCCGTGAGCTCCGTTTGGGCAAGTACGATTGTCTCATCGGCATCAACTTATTGAGGGAAGGACTCGACATTCCTGAAGTGTCGCTCGTCGCCATATTGGATGCGGATAAGGAAGGGTTCCTCCGTTCCGAACGTGCCCTCATCCAGACGATCGGCCGGGCAGCGCGTAACTCCGAAGGAAAGGTCATCATGTATGCGGACCGTTACACGGATTCGATGAAAAAAGCGATCGATGAAACAACAAGGCGCCGGGAAATTCAAATGGCCTACAATGAAAAGCATGGCATCACGCCGACGACTATCAAAAAAGAAGTGCGCGATGTCATCAGAGCTACCCAAGTAGCCGAAGAGGAAATATCGGCATTGGAAAAAGTGACGAAAGGCAAGAAACTGTCGAAAGACGACAAAGTGAAATTGCTCGCGTCTCTCGAGAAGGAAATGAAAGAGGCGGCAAAAGCGCTTGATTTCGAAAGGGCTGCCGAATTGCGCGATACGATATTAGAATTGAAGGCTGAAGGGTGAAAATGCGATGAAAAATACGGAAATAGTCATTCAAGGGGCAAGAGTGCATAATCTGAAAGATATTGATGTCCGCATTCCTCGCGACAAGCTCGTCGTCATGACCGGCTTGTCGGGTTCGGGGAAATCGTCCCTTGCATTCGATACGATTTATGCGGAAGGGCAAAGACGGTATGTCGAATCGCTTTCCGCTTATGCGAGACAGTTTTTAGGACAGATGGACAAGCCGGATGTGGATGTGATCGAAGGACTATCGCCTGCGATTTCCATCGACCAGAAGACGACGAGCCGGAATCCGCGTTCCACAGTCGGAACGGTGACTGAAATCTATGATTACTTGAGGCTGCTATTTGCACGGGTCGGCAAGCCGATCTGTCCGAATCACGGAATTGAAATCTCCTCACAAACGATCGAGCAGATGGTCGACCGGATCATGCAGCTGCCGGAACGTTCACGGCTGCAAATCCTAGCTCCTGTCATTTCGGGCAGGAAAGGGACGCATGCGAAGCTGATTGAGGATATTAAAAAACAAGGATATGTACGGATCCGTGTCAATGGAGACGTGATGGATCTTGATGACAATATTGAGCTAAATAAAAATAAAAAACATACGATCGAAGTCGTTATCGACCGGATTGTCGTGAAAGAGGGAATCGAAGCACGACTAAGCGATTCTCTCGAGTCGGCGTTGCGATTGGCGGAAGGAACTGTGCTCGTCGATGTGATTGATGTGGAAGAATTGCTGTTCAGCGAGCATCATGCTTGTCCGATATGCGGATTTTCCATCGGAGAGCTGGAACCGCGCATGTTTTCATTCAACAGTCCATTCGGGGCTTGCGCTGATTGCGATGGATTGGGGACGAAACTCGAGGTCGACCCCGATCTAGTCATTCCGGACACGTCCCTCTCTTTAAATGAAAACGCAATTGCGCCTTGGATTCCGACGAGCTCCCAATACTACCCGGAATTGTTGAAGACGATCTGCAAGCATTTCAAAATACCGATGGATGTACCGGTGAGCGATTTGGCTGATGAGGATTTGAATATCATCCTCTATGGTTCAAAGGATCAAAAAATCAATTTCAAATATACGAATGAATTCGGAAATACACGGGTGAACAACATCTATTTTGAAGGTGTTCTCGCAAATGTGGAGCGCCGGTTCAAGGAGACATCTTCTGATTATATCCGTGAACAAATGGAGAAATATATGGCGAGCCGGGCTTGCCCGACTTGTCACGGGTACCGATTGAAGGAAGAGACGCTTGCGGTCAAAGTGAATGGCACGCATATCGGTGAAGTGACTGCATTGTCCATTACGGAAGCAGACCGTTTCTTCAGCAATCTCGTCCTATCTGAAAAGGATATGCAAATCGCAAGGCTGATCTTGCGGGAAATTGCCGAGAGACTAGGATTCCTCATCAATGTCGGGCTTGATTACTTGACGTTATCAAGGGCTGCGGGGACATTATCCGGCGGTGAAGCGCAGCGGATCCGGCTGGCGACCCAGATCGGCTCCAGATTGACCGGCGTCCTTTATATATTGGATGAACCGTCAATCGGTCTCCATCAGCGGGACAATGACCGTCTCATCGGCACGCTGCAAAGCATGCGGGATATCGGGAATACGCTTATTGTCGTTGAGCATGATGAAGACACGATGATTGCAGCGGATTATTTGATCGATATTGGACCTGGGGCAGGTGCTGCGGGAGGGCAAATCGTATCTGCAGGAACTCCGGAAGAAGTGATGAACGATCCGAATTCATTGACCGGCCAATATTTGAGCGGCAAGAGGTTCATCCCTTTACCAATCGAACGGAGGCAGTCCGATGGCAGGATCGTATCGATCAAAGGTGCATCGGAAAACAATTTGAAAAATGTCGATGCGGACTTCCCATTGGGGCAGTTCATCGCGGTGACGGGCGTTTCAGGTTCCGGCAAGAGTACGCTTGTGAATGAAGTGCTTTACAAAGTGCTTGCGCAGAAGTTGAACCGATCTAAGCAGAAACCAGGACAATTCAAGTCTGTAACAGGTCTTGAGGAATTGGAAAAGGTTATTGATATCGACCAATCCCCGATCGGGCGGACGCCAAGATCGAACCCGGCGACCTATACAGGCGTCTTTGATGACGTGCGGGATGTCTTTGCCATGACGAACGAGGCGAAAGTGAGAGGCTACAAAAAAGGCCGTTTCAGTTTCAACGTAAAAGGCGGGCGCTGTGAAGCTTGCCGAGGAGACGGAATCATCAAGATCGAGATGCATTTCCTCCCGGATGTGTACGTGCCTTGTGAAGTGTGCCACGGGAAAAGATATAACCGCGAAACCCTTGAAGTAACCTATAAAGGGAAGAATATTGCGGATGTCCTCTCCATGACTGTCGAGGACGCACTCGTTTTCTTTGAAAATATCCCTAAGATCAGCAGAAAACTGCAAACGATTGTTGACGTCGGTCTAGGCTACGTCCAACTAGGACAGCCTGCCACGACGTTATCAGGCGGGGAAGCGCAAAGGGTGAAGCTTGCTTCGGAATTGCATAGACGTTCCAACGGGAAATCCTTTTATATTTTGGACGAACCGACGACGGGTCTCCATGTCCACGATATTGAAAAGCTGCTTCTCGTTTTGCAGCGGCTCGTTGATACAGGGAATACCGTCCTTGTCATCGAACATAATTTGGATGTCATCAAAACCGTCGACCATATTATCGATCTCGGCCCGGAAGGCGGAGACAAAGGCGGACAAATCATTGCAACGGGAACTCCCGAGCAAGTGGCGGAAAGTGAAGTCTCCTACACAGGCCGCTATTTGAAGCCGATCCTGGGACGCGACCGACAAAGAATGAAAGAACGGATTGAAGCCGCAGCTGGAAAAGAATGAAACCTTCTCATAGATGAATCGTATATATAGGTAGTGTTGAAGAAGTCTCCAACGGTTTTGAAATGGCGGGGACTCTTATACGAAAAGAATATCTCAAGCATACCTAGGAGGCGGAAAGATGCAGAATGAACGCAAACGTATCTTGACAATGTTGGAAAACGGCACAATCTCTATGGACGAAGCTTTGACCCTTTTGGAAGCGATGGAGAAGAAACAATCCACGACGGGAACTTCCCAAGCGGAGGAGAAGAAAATCTTCACGGAAGAGCCTACAAGCCAAGATTTCTCCGGAAAATCGGAGGACAAAGATTCATCTATGGATGACTTCATTGAAGATATCCGGAAAGACTTCGTAACCGTAGGGGATCGTTTTATGCAGTTTATGCAATCGACTGTGGAGAGAATGAAAGGATTCGATTTCGACGCGCCATTCGGCAATAGCTCCACATTCCATCATACGATTGTGAAGCAAGCGGACGGTTTGGATGAAATCCTCGTCGACGTCGATCACGGCAGCGTTTCGATCCATGCGACGGATGAACCGGAAGTTCGCGCGGAATTCACTGTGAAGTCGTTTAACGGAAGATCGGAAGAAGATGCGAAAAAGGAATTTCTCGATAAATTGATCTTCCTGAAAGACGAAGGCAAACTGCGCTATTTAAGCGATTTGAAATTAAGCCAGGTGAATGTCGACCTATTCGTCCCGAAACAGGATTATCGAAAGATTTCCGTACGACTTCTAAACGGACATTTCAACTTGAAGGATGTTGCCGTCGAGCGCCTGTATACGAAAACGGCGAACGGAAAAGTGGATGTCGAGCGGATTGAATTCAAAGAAGCTGAGCTGGAAGCGGGCAACGGATCGATCCGCTTGAATGAAAGTACTGGTGAAACGTTGGAAGCCGAAACAATCAACGGCCGTGTATACGTTTCAGGTAAGTTGAAGGACGTCGAGGCGAAATCGCTTAATGGTCATGTTGTCGTTACTACGACGGATGACGCGGCACAAAAAATTGATGCGAAAACAGTGAGCGGTTCCGTTGAGCTGTATATTCCATCCGATGTTGCCCTTCGCGGGGAAATCTCGACGAACATGGGACGTTTGGATCTTCAGCTGAACGACGTCAGCAAAACGACGGAACAGGAACAGTTCCTGCACCGCACGATCATTTTCAACAAAGATGCAGAAGGCGAAGCTGCGCCACTACATGTTCATGGAGAAGCGAAAACGGGCTCTGTGATCGTTTGTTATAATGTGAAGCATAATTAATGTAAAAAGACTGCCTAGAAGTCAGTGAAAACTGACTTCTGTGGCAGTCTTTTTTAATGAAATATGTGTCGAGCTCAAAGCCATCAGCTCCGCGCTCAAGAATTCCGTCCCCGCGCTCAAGAAATCGAAACCGCGCTCAAAGTCGGCCGTTCCGCGCTCAAGAAAATCAGCCCCGCGCTCTATGCGAGCCGCCGATCAGATGATTTTCTCACGATAAAGCCAATTCAATATCCCAAAGCTGATCGCCCGCGCGCATTGAACGCGGTATGCCCTCGATAGCAACACCCCCGCCTCTTCGCGATTCGTCATGAAACCGCACTCCACTAACACCGCCGGCATCTTCGTCTCCCTTAACACCGCGAAATTTGCGGTTTTCACCCCCCGATCTTTTCGTCCGCATGCGGAGATCATTGAACGGTGGATCAGCTCAGTCAATGCGGCCGTCTTTTTGCTCGCGTACGGGTACATATACGTTTCGATGCCTTGCGCGTCATTCCAATCGCTACCGAATGCGTTTGCATGGATGGACACGAAAGCATCCCCGTCGAGCCTGTTTGCGACCCGTGCCCTTTCCGTTAAAGGGACATCCCTGCTGTTTTCATGCGAATAAAAGACATCCACCCCTTCCAAAACCAAATACTGCCTGACACGTTCGGCCACATCCGCATTAAAATGGAACTCAAGCAGCCTGCCATCCGGTGACCGTTTCCCCGGCGTATTCGGTCCGTGCCCCGCGTCAAGTATGATCGTTGCCATCTCATCTCCCCCTTGCCATCTATATAGTCTGTTTCGCATCATTAGTGGACAAATTCGGACGAAATTATTTCAAATGAGTTTGTTCATGGTAAAATGGGGGTTAGGGATGACTTGACGTGACTGAATTCCGCCGTTTTGCGAAGCGGTCGGATGCATGTCAATAAAGATAGGGGGCGAGCTAATGTCGGTTGTTACAGTAGAAGACGTTCAAAATCGTTTTGGGCTTGAAATTGTTGCAGGCGGAGAAGGTATTGAACGTAATATCCTTACGAGCGACATATCCCGGCCGGGGCTCGAAATGGCCGGCTATTTTGATTTTTACCCGGCTACGCGGATCCAATTGCTCGGAAAAACGGAGCTTTCCTTTTTCAATAAATTGAATGAGGCGGAACGGCGGGATCGGATGGATCGCCTTTGTACAACAGATACACCGGCTTTCATCCTGGCGCATAATATCGAATGTCCGATGGAACTTAGGGAGCTTGCGGAAGAGCGGGGCATTCCGGTATTTCAGACCGAGCATCCGACGACGCGGTTTTCGGGCATGCTGACAAATTTCCTGGAAGGCCAGTTGGCGCCGATGACGACAGTTCATGGAGTGCTTGTCGATGTGTATGGGATCGGTGTTTTGATTACGGGGAAGAGCGGTGTAGGGAAAAGTGAAACCGCTTTGGAGCTCGTGAAACGCGGCCATCGTCTCGTCGCGGACGATGCCGTTGAAATCAGGCAAGTCGCGAAGAACGTATTAATTGGAAATGCGCCAAAAATTCTGACCCATATGCTTGAAATACGGGGTGTCGGCATTATCGATATGATGACGTTGTTCGGTGCGAGTGCCGTGAAGGATGACAAGCGGATACTGATGGTCATCGACTTGGAAGTGTGGGATCCGGATAAAGTGTATGACCGCTTAGGCATCGACGAAGAGAAGATGAAAATTATGGATTCGGATTTGACGAAGCTCACCGTTCCTGTAAGACCAGGACGGAATCTATCGGTCATCATTGAAGTTGCCGCGATGGATTATCGGATGAAGCGATTAGGCATCAATGCGGCAGAAACATTTTCGAAAAAGCTGGATTTGGCAATCAGCCAACATGCAGGGAATTCTGATACAGAGGGGATAGAGTAGACTTATGTTCGATTTACTGACGATTGACCCGACGGCCTTCAGTCTGGGGCCGATAGATATCCGGTGGTATGGAATTTTAATCACAACCGGAATTATCCTCGCATTTATTGTCGTTCAAAAAGAGATGGTGAAGCGGGGGATGCATCCGGACTTCTTAACGGACCTGCTCATTTGGGCGGTCCCGATTTCGATTGTTTCCGCAAGAATTTACTATGTCATATTTTCTTGGGACTCCTATAAGGATAACCCGGTTGATGTGATCAAAATATGGGAGGGCGGCATAGCCATCCATGGAGCTTTGATCGGTGCCTTCCTAACGACATATATTTATACGAAACGCCGCGGGATATCCTTCTGGAAAGTGGTGGACATCGCTGTCCCAGGCATTTTGATTGGTCAAATCATCGGCCGATGGGGGAACTTCGTCAATCAGGAAGCGCACGGCGGTCCTGTTTCACAAACGTTTCTCGAAAACACATGGATTCCCGACTGGATAATGAACCAAATGACAATCAACGGCGTAACCTATCATCCGACATTCCTCTATGAATCGTTGTGGAACGTCGTCGGACTTATTATCATTCTGTTATTAAGGAAAGTTCCATTGAAACGGGGAGAGATGTTCTTCTTCTATTTAACCTGGTATTCAATCGGAAGATTCTTTATCGAAGGGATGAGGACGGACAGTTTGTACGGCGGAGATCTCCGTGCTGCGCAGATCGTATCCATCATCGCGATTCTGTTTTCAGTGACAATGTTTATTTGGAGAAGATTCGTTCAGAAAGTCAATGTGAACTATCAAGATAAATAAAAGAGGGATTGGGAAATGCAGACGCTTCGAAATGGGTTTACAGCGGGGTTAAAGACGACGTGGACGTTAGGGAAAATCATCTTCCCGATCACTGTCCTCGTTGTCATTTTGCAACATACACCTGTATTGCCTTGGATCGTGAAATTGATATCACCGTTCATGGGACTCTTCGGATTGAGCGGGGAAGCTGCGATTCCGTTAGTGCTCGGCAATGCATTGAATTTATACGCAGGCATCGCCGGAATCCTTTCACTCGATCTGACGGTGAAGGAAGTTTTCATTTTGGCTGTTATGCTCAGTTTTGCACATAATATGTTCATCGAGACGGGTGTGGCTTTAAAGGTCGGCGTGAAACTATGGATTGTGCTCGTTGTGCGATTTGGTTTGGCGGCGTTCTCCGGCATCATCATCAATTTGTTCTGGAAGGGCGGCGGCGAAATGGCCAAGTATGGCATGGCGCCGGACGTGGCAGCTGTTCCGGACGGATGGCTGGAAATCGGATTGCTCGGATTGCAGAAAGCGTCGTTTGGCGTCTTGCAGCTTGCACTAATTGTCATTCCGCTCATGATCATCGTCCAGTTTTTGAAGGACCGCAATTACTTGCAGAAGTTTTCGGAAAAACTCGCACCGTTCACGAAGGTTATCGGCGTACAGCCGAACGCGTCCATGACATTGGTCGCCGGACTTGTCATCGGTCTTGCCTACGGTGCAGGCGTCATGATCCAGGCGGTTCAGGAAGATGGCGTCAGCAAAAAGGATGCGACGCTCGCTTTCATTTTCCTCGTTGCCTGCCATGCCGTCGTTGAAGATACGCTCATTTTCGTGCCTTTAGGCATTCCGGTCCTGCCGCTGCTCATCATCCGCCTTGTCACTGCGTTCGTGTTGACGATTGTGGTGGCGTACATGTGGAATCAGGCAGAACGGAAAAGAGAGAAGGAGGTTACAGTTCTAGATGGATAAAATCACAACTTTGCTATTTGATTTCGATGGAACGTTGCTTGACACGAATGAACTCATCATTCAAACGTTCCAAACGGTTTTGAACACCCATTATCCGGGAAGATACGAAAGGGAAGACATCCTTCCATTTCTTGGACCGACTTTGAGAGAGACATTCGAAAGTATCGATCCTGAAAAAACGGAACAACTGATGGCCGAATATCGTACATGGAATATAGCGAATCATGATGCTTTCGCCACCGAATTCGATGGGGTGAGCGAAACATTGCGGCAGTTGAAAAACGCCGGCTTCAAAATGGCGATCGTATCGACGAAACGAAATGATATGGTCATGAAAGGCTTGCAGCTCATTAAGGCTGAGGATTTATTTGATACCGTTGTCGGGTTGGATGATGTGCAACACGCGAAGCCGCATCCTGAACCGCTGCTCCTTGCAATGGAACGATTGAACTCGACCCCTGAGGAGACAATGATGATCGGCGATAACATGCACGATATTCTCGGTGGGAAAAATGCCGGTGTTCGCACGGCCGGAGTGGCTTGGTCTGCTAAAGGCGAGCAATTCATCCAGGCGCAGGACCCTGATTTTGTCTTGCAGCATATTTCGGACCTGCTGCACATAACAGCAGGAGTGGAAGCTTGAGACGAACGGAGCGCTATCGTGCTGGAGGAAATGCGAACTCCCTTTGGCATATATACAAGACGGTTTCGTTTTTTAAAGTGGCGAAGAACTTCGTTTTTATCCAAATCGGACGGTATACGCCTTTCATTCCGCTGAAGAATTTCATCTATCGGACGTTTTTAGGAATGAAGATCGGAGAAAAAACGTCATTCGCATTGATGGTCATGCCGGACACGATGTTTCCTGAGCGTATTACGGTCGGCAACAATTCGATCATCGGATTCAATACGACAATTCTCGCTCATGAGTATTTGATAGAGGAATACCGGATCGGTGACGTCGTCATCGGTGACCGGGTGATGATCGGTGCGAATACGACCATCCTTCCCGGAGTGGAAATCGGGGATGGCGCCATCGTTTCGGCGGCGTCGCTTGTCAACCGTGATATCCCTGCAGGCGCGATGGCAGGCGGCAATCCGGTGCGGATCATATATACCGCGGAACAATTGGAGGAGCGTCGAAGGACTACCCAACAATTGGACATTGACAAGAAATAGGATGACGGAAATCGAAGTTATGATATAATGAAGCCAGCTGATTGGAGGGACGTGCATAGCGTTCCTTCTAATTTTTTTCGGAGGAATTTGATTGGACAAAAAGTATAAGAACATAGATAAGAAAGTCATTTCTTTTATCCCGGACGGTGAATTCTACTATCAGAAAGGCGTTAAAGCGATGCAGCGCGAACGCTTTGACGATGCCCATAAATACTTGCAGCGGGCAGTCGAACTGAGCCCGAATGATCCACTCATCCTTATGCAATACGGCATCCTCATCATGGAGGAAGGCATGTTCGAAGAAGCTTATGAAATTCTTGCGGCGGCACATGGCCTCGATCCGGAAGAAGAGGACATCATCTTTTACTTGGCGGAAGTCCATGCACATCTGGGTCTTCTTCGTGATGCAAAGATTTATGCGGAGAAGTATATCGCATTGGCACCGGACGGACCATTGGCCGATGATTCGATGGAGATCATCGACTTTGCCGAGCAGGAGGAAGGCTTTTTCAATGACGAGGAAATGCCGGACGGCGAAGTGTATTTCCTACAGGAAAAAGCAAGAAGACTGATGGAAGACGGCTCGTTTGATGAGGCGATCGAAATTCTGGAGTCGATCATCGTCGACTATCCTGATTTTTGGGCTGCCTATAATAACTTGGCGCTCGCCTATTTTTATATCGGTAAAATCGAACCGGCGAAGGAATTGCTATTTGATGTGCTTGAGAAAAACAAAGGGAATCTCCATGCTTTATGCAATCTCGCCGTCTTTTATTATTACGAGAAAGATAAAGAGGAATTGGACTCGATGCTCGAGCTTCTCATGAAAATCAAGCCCTATCAATTTGTGCAACGCTATAAATTGGGAGCGACATTTGCATTGGTCGGCAAACATAAAGAAGCGTACGGATGGCTCAGAAGCTTGCAAAAACGGGGCTTTGAAGGGGACGCCGGCTATTATTTCTGGCTTGCGCATTCCGCTTATTTTTCCGGACATGAACAAGTGGCGAAGGAATCATATGAAAAGCTCGTGGAACTCGATCCGTCGAAAGCGGGTTTTGAACCGTGGAAAGACGTTCATCCATCGGCCAAACCGGAGTCCTATGAACAGGACCGGGAATTCATCTTAAATAAAATTACGAATAAATATAGAAGTGAAAGACTGTTAGGGTTTTATTTATTAGGAAAATCTGCACATAAACAAGAGATTGTCTCACATCCTACGTACATCGACCTTGATAAGCTCAGTGTCATTGAGCAGCTGTTTTTGGCGCATAGCCTCAATTATGAATTCACGACTGAAAATGAATTCGATCATTCGTTCATGCGCGCTTTGGAAACGACGGAATTGATTTATGAAAAATATAAGCCATTGGAACGTCAAGGGACCCATCTGTTTCAAATGTGGTTCACTCTTTGCGAAGTCGGCTTGATGCGTTCCTATCATTTCAGGAATCCGGCAGCGCTTGCTGCAGCGGCGGATTATATGTTCCAATCTTCCCGTTATAAAGGCGTTACAAAAGCGGCAATTGCTCGCAATTACGGCATTTCAGTCCCGACGTTGACGAAATATGTCGGCGACTTGATGGAGTTTTTGCCTCAATTCAATGCGTGAGTTGCGCTGCAGATCGTGTAAGCATATATATTGATTGGCTGCAAGGAATCTTATACGATTTGGTCAGTGGTATATGTACTGGAGGAGGAAAATGTATGACAACCGAGAAAATATACGACGTCATCATCGTTGGCGCCGGTCCGGCTGGAATGACTGCTGCAGTTTACACATCCAGAGGGAGTTTATCGACTCTTATGCTGGAGCGCGGCATCCCGGGCGGACAAATGGCAAACACGGAAGAGATTGAAAACTACCCTGGATTTGAAACGATCCTCGGTCCTGATCTTTCGACAAAAATGTTTGAACATGCGAAAGCTTTCGGCGCGGAATACGCTTATGGCGACGTAACCGAAATTATAGATGAAGGAAACTTCAAAACGATCAAAGCAGGCAATAAAGAATATAAAGCGCGTGCCATCATCATTTCAACCGGTGCCGAGTATAGAAAAATGGGCGTGCCGGGAGAGCAGGAACTGACTGGTCGCGGTGTCAGCTATTGCGCAGTTTGTGACGGAGCATTTTTCAAAAAGAAAGAAATCGTTGTCATCGGCGGCGGGGATTCCGCAGTCGAGGAAGGTGCATATTTGACGCGCTTTGCCGATAAAGTGACGATCATTCACCGGCGCGATGAGCTTCGCGCGCAAAAAATCCTTCAAGATCGCGCGTTCGCGAATGAGAAGATTAACTTCATCTGGAACTCGACTGTTAAGCAAGTGAATGAAAAGGACGGCAAGATCGGCTCCATTACACTTGTCAACACAAAGGACGGCACTGAAACAGTGATGGATACAGAAGGCATGTTCGTCTATATAGGCATGGATCCGCTGACCGCACCATTCAAACACTTGGGCATTTTAGATGAACACGGCTATGTCGTGACGAACGAAGAAATGGAAACGAAAGTGCCTGGCATCTACGCAGCAGGCGACGTCCGCCAAAAAATGCTTCGCCAAGTCGTCACAGCAACAGGCGACGGCAGCATCGCAGCACAAGCATGCCAGAAATACATCGAAGAACTCGAGGAGAAAATGGCTGCTGAGGTTTGATTATCAAGGAGATCCTGTACAGGGGTCTCTTTTTTGAAAAAGAAATGCAAGGATTGTAACGAAAGGCGGCGACTCCTGCGGGAACAGCGCGAGCTGAAAGCCCCGCAGGAACGCAGTGACGAGGAGATTGAAGCCGTGCCCGCGGAAAGCGTCCGCCTGTAGTGGAAATCCGAGTTAACAACATTAATCTAACCTTAATCTTGTTGTAACCGTCCTGCAATACAAAAAGGTTATGATAAGAATATCAATTGACCCCCCTTTTTAATATAGCAACATTTTAAAGACGATCTGCCCTTCAAACGGCAGGTGGTCTTCTTTTTTTGTCGTTTACTTTCAAAACATTGTATAATGGAATTATGCGCAATGATAGAAGTGAGGAAATGGTCATGCAAAGAATCGCAAACTTACTAGTCATTAAAGATAACCAAGTTCTTTTATTGAAAAAACCGCGACGGGATTGGTACGTGGCACCTGGCGGCAAGATGGACTCCGGTGAATCGATTTATAACGCTGCCATCCGGGAGTTCGAGGAAGAAACCGGAGCCACACCCGTAAACCCGCACGTTAAAGGCATTTACACAATGATGATCGTTGATAAAGAATCAAAGGAATTGCTGAACGAATGGATGCTTTACACGTTCGCTGCGCAAGACCTGATCGGAACGCCTTACGAATCAAACAGGGAAGGCCTGCTCGAATGGCATCCTGTTGAGAGTCTGAAGATCCTCCCAATGGCGGAAGGGGATCGGACGAATTTATTATTTGCAGCCTCCCAAACAGGCGTGCAATATGGTACATTTTATTATACAGAAGAGTTTGAACTATTAGAGGAACATATACAAAACTCAATGGAAGGTGATCGGGATTAATGGAGAATGAATTGCCGAACAGCGATGTCGAATTAGTTATCATCACTGGCATGTCAGGGGCCGGGAAAACAGTTGCGATGCAAAGCTTCGAAGACCTGGGGTTCTATTGTATCGATAATTTGCCTCCAGAGCTGCTCGTCACTTTTCTGGATCTCATGATGAAGTCGGAAAACAAGATGAGGCGGATTGCCGCTGTCATGGATACGCGAGGGGGCGACCTGTTTGACGCCTTGATCGGAGCTTTAGATAACTTGCTGCAAATGGAAGGCGTATCCACAAAGCTGCTCTTCCTCGATGCGGATGACGAGACGCTCGTCAGGCGCTACAAGGAAACGAGAAGGTCCCACCCGCTTGCTGAAGGCGGGCTGCCGCTCACAGGCATCCGCAAGGAAAGGAGCCTCTTATCCGAACTAAGGGGCCGGGCCCGATCGATCTACAATACATCCGATTTGAAGCCGCGTGAATTGCGGGAAAAAATCATTTCGGAATTCTCCTCTAAGGGAGATGCAGCCTTCACCCTCAACTTCATCTCTTTCGGTTTCAAGCATGGCATGCCGATTGATGCGGACGTCGTCTTTGACGTGCGCTTTTTACCAAACCCCTATTACATCGAAGAGCTGAAGCCGATGACCGGTTTAGAGAAAGAAGTATACGAGTACGTGTTAAAATGGAATGATACACAAGTGTTGATTGAAAAGTTGACAGATCTGTTCAAATTCATCATCCCGCAATATAAGAATGAAGGAAAATCCCAGGTGGTCGTCGCGTTCGGATGCACAGGCGGACAACATCGGTCCGTTTCGCTTGCGGAGTATTTCGGAAATCGTTTCAAAGAGGAATACAAGACGTTGATTACCCATCGGGATGTAGAGAAAAGGAAGGGTTGACACTATGTTGCAATCCGGGAAAATGAAAAAGATTGTTGTCTTTGGAGGCGGGACCGGATTGTCCACGTTGCTTCGGGGATTGAAAGCCTATCCGGTGGATCTCACCGCGATCGTGACGGTCGCGGATGACGGCGGAAGCTCGGGCAGGCTGTTGGATCAATACAATATCCCACCTCCAGGAGATATCCGTCAAGTGATGGCAGCGCTTTCAGATGTTGAGCCATTGATTGAGAAAATGTTCCAATACCGGTTTTCCAACTCGGACGATTTAAAAGGGCACTCCCTCGGGAACCTCATGCTCGCTGCGCTGACGGACATTACAGGCGACTTTGCCCGCGCTGTGGAAAAGATGGGCAGAGTTTTGAATATTAAGGGAAAAGTCTTGCCAGCCGCAAACCAAAAGATCACCTTGCATGCGGAGCTCGATGATGGCACAATTGTAACCGGTGAGTCTAAAATCCCGGTGTACGGCCGAAAAATCCGGAAAGTCTATGTATCTCCGCAGGAGGTCGAACCTTTAGCGGAAACGGTGCAAGCCATCACGGAAGCGGACCTGATTGTTTTTGGACCAGGAAGCTTATATACGAGCATATTGCCGACAATACTTGTAAGGGATATCCGTGACGCTGTCCTTGCGTCTCAAGCAAAGAAAGTATACATCAATAACTTGACGACACAGGAAGGCGAAACGTATCAATATACAGCGTCCGAGCATGTCAAGGCATTATACGATCATGCAGGCAGTCAATTCATCGATACAGTGCTGTTGAACAAAACGGATTTCCAAACATTATTGAACGGAGAAGAGCCATCCGATGTTCAGCTTCCTGTAGAAAATGACATTGAAGCATTGCAATTGCTCGTCCCGACAATCGTATTAGGGGACTTTTCAACGGTTTCGGACGGACGAATCATACATGATGCGGGGAAAGTCGCATCTTGGATCATGGGTTATATGGAAGGTACGATCGTTAGCGAGGAGACCTGATCATCGCCGAGAGAGAGGGGGAAAATCATGTCTTTTGCATCTGAAGTGAAGAAGGAACTGACACAAATCGACTCCAAGGAATGCTGTGTGAAAGCGGAAATCGCCGCCTTCATCAGAATGAACGGAGCGCTGTCGTTTTCAAATAAACAACTAAGCCTGGACGTACAAACAGAAAATGCGGCAATCGCGAGAAGGCTTTATTCAAACATAAAGCGATTATATCCATATAAAGTCGAACTGCTCGTCCGCAAAAAAATGCGCCTGAAGAAGAACAACGTCTACATATGCCGAATTCGCGATGGAGCGAAGCAGTTATTGGAGGACTTGTATATACTGACAGGAACCTTTCAATTTAAAAATGAGATTGTAGAACAATTGGTAAAAAAGAAATGCTGCCAGAAATCCTATATACGCGGGGCATTCCTCGCCGGAGGTTCTGTCAATAATCCCGAAACTTCCTCCTATCATTTGGAGATTTTCTCTTTTTATAAAGAGCATAGCGAAGCGCTAGTGGATTTGATGAATAAATACCAATTGAATGCAAAATCGATTGAACGGAAGAAAGGCTATATTGCCTATTTGAAAGAAGCAGAGAAGATTTCGGATTTCCTAGGATTGATCGGAGCACACGTATCTTTGATGAAATTCGAAGATGTCCGGATCCTCAGGGATATGCGGAATAGCGTGAATCGCCTTGTCAATTGTGAAACCGCTAACCTGAATAAAACAATCGGGGCGGCACAACGGCAAGTTGAAAATATCAAATTCATCCAGAGCACAATCGGATTGGATCAATTGCCCGATCGTTTACAGGAGATCGCGCAGCTGCGCATCGAAAACCAGGACGTCACGTTGAAGGAACTTGGTGAAATGGTGAGCGGCGGCACGGTAAGCAAATCCGGAGTGAATCATCGTCTTCGGAAGATTGAAGAAATCGCAGAAAATCTCCGCGCAGGAGGAATTGCAAGCCAATAAGGTTGGAAAGGAGTCGAATAGTATGGCGGAAAAAACGGTTGAAGTGAAAATGAAGACAGGATTACAAGCACGACAAGCTGCACTTTTCGTGCAAGAAGCTAATCGGTTCACATCAGATGTCTTTCTGAAAAGAGATGAGCGTCAAGTGAACGCGAAAAGCATCATGGGTGTCATGAGCTTGGCAATTGCCCGAGGTGCCGAAGTGACGTTGATCGCGGAAGGCGTCGACGAAGACCAAGCAATCGATACGCTCTCCACACTTGTTGAGAAGGAAAATTAATAAACATAACAGCCGTTTCACTACATAGAATAGGAAACGGCTGAAAAATAAAAAAAGCCGTAAACATGAAATTCATGTTTACAGGCTTCTTTACAAACTCATTTACGCCCTCGGCAGGAGTCGAACCCACATTTCAAGAACCGGAATCTTGCGTGCTATCCATTGCACCACGAGGGCAAACGTTTATTGCTATCAGCAACAGACAAGATTAATTATACAAAGAAAGTGGTATGATTGCAATACCTAAATTAAAAGCGTTATATTTGACCTTTATTGACCATAATATGTATGATAGACGTACAGTTGAAACAACTGGTTTCAGCAGAACGAAAATCCTGACCCATTCATAAGGAGGAAATGAACATGAATCTAATACCTACAGTTATTGAGCAAACGAACCGGGGAGAACGTGCTTATGATATCTACTCCCGTTTATTGAAAGACCGGATCATCATGCTGGGCAGCGCAATCGACGACAACGTCGCAAACTCGATTGTCGCACAATTGCTATTCCTTGAAGCGGAAGATCCAGAGAAAGATGTATCGATCTACATCAATAGCCCGGGAGGCAGCATCACAGCGGGCATGGCGATTTACGATACAATGCAATTCATCAAGCCGGACATCCAAACAATCTGTATCGGCATGGCCGCTTCAATGGGAGCTTTCCTTTTGACAGCAGGAACTGAAGGGAAACGCTATGCGCTTCCTAACGCAGAAGTGATGATCCACCAACCACTTGGCGGAGCGCAAGGGCAAGCGACCGAAATCGAAATCGCAGCAAAACGCATCCTCTTTCTACGCGAAAAATTGAACACAATCCTTTCCGAGCGCACAGGCCAGCCGATTGACGTAATCGCGAAAGACACAGACCGCGATAACTTCATGACTGCTGAACGCGCGAAGGAATATGGTTTGATCGACCACATCATCACACGCAGCGATATGAAAGAACTTGACGCAAAGAAATAATAAATGATTGATGGCCGACCCGGGCGAACCGGGTCGGTTTTTTTGTGCACTTTGCGGGTTATCGATCATTTCCCGAGATATATGGTCATTTTGGGACGTTTGATGCGTACGGTTATTGACGTAGTGTTCCTAGTTTGCGGCCAGGGTCCATTCTTTACGTCTCAAGGTCCATTCTTACGGGTTCTGGGTCCATTCTTTTGTACAAGGGCCCATTCTTTCGCCGTCAGGGCCCATTCTTTTGTACAAGGGTCCATTAATTCCTCAAAGTTCTCGTTCACATACGTGGAGTTCTCGTTGATCGACGAAGAGTTCTCATTCACGCGCTCTGAGTTCTCATTCATCACTGGAGAGTTCTCATTCACGCGCTAGGATTTCTCGTTAATCAATGGAGAGTTCAAATTCTCGCCTTAAAAGTTCTCATTCATCGCCAAGTTCCATTCTTCGACCCCTTAAACTCGATTTATTTCCGCGAGGTTTGAAACCTTTTCGAGGGACATACGATAAATAATGTATACCTGCCCAAGTGTTTCAGATGTGATGACGGTTGGGTATTGCAAATATATCGAATGGAGTGTGAAAAGATGAAAAAAATATTAGGACCCATCGCTATTATTGTGGTCATTCTAGTCATCCTTGGCGTCATGTTGGTGCCGAGCTACAACAAATTTGTCAATCTGGAAGAGAACGTAGATCAATCATATGCGCAAGTGGAGAATCAGCTGCAGCGCCGGCTTGATTTGATTCCAAACTTGGTAAGCACCGTAAAAGGATATGCGAGTCATGAGAAAGAAGTGATCGCTGAAATATCCGATGCACGTGCGAAACTTGCAGGAGCAAGAGGGCCGGAGGAGCAGGCGACCGCTGATACGGAGCTTTCGAACGCGCTTGGCAGATTGCTCGTCGTTGTGGAAAATTACCCCGATTTGAAAGCGAATCAGAACTTCACGCAATTGATGGATGAGCTTGCCGGAACGGAAAACCGAATTGGCGTTGCAAGGATGGACTATAACAACGTCGTGGCGGATTACAATCGACAGACCAAGCGTTTCCCAGGCAGACTCGTCGCTTCAATCTTCGGATTCCACGAGAAGGAATATTTCAAAGCAGACGCAGCTGCGAATGAAGCACCTAAAGTCGATTTCGGAGATGACAGCAAGTGATCCGTAAGACATTCCGATGCATGATTGCTGTATGCCTTAGCATTATGATCATGCCGGCATTGGCGTTGGCAGCTGACGTCCCGCCATGGAATGCAACGGATTATTATATACAAGATCATGCAAATATCCTGTCGCCGGAACAGAAAGCCGAGCTGAATCAGTTAGGCGGACAGTTGAATAAAGCGACAGGGGCTGAGCTTGCGGTTCTCACCTTACCGAGCATCGGGGATGACCCGGTAGAAATGTACGCGTTAAAAGCACTGCGGGAGTATAAACTTGGTAAAAAAGGCGAGGACAATGGGGCATTGCTCGTCGTGACGACGATTCCGAATTCAGACGATGACAGACACTTTGAATTAAGCGTAGGATACGGACTCGAAGGCGCGTTGCCAGACGGGAAAGTCGGCCGGATTATGGATGAAGTTGCCGTGCCATATTTGAAAAATGAACAACCCGATATGGCGATCATGAACGCATACAAGTCTTATTACAATGAAATTGCTAAGGAATACGGTTGGAATGGGGAATTTGCAGAAGTGAATACGCTCGCTGACCAAGGCGGTTCAGGCATCGGCATCCCTTCCCCGATTATCATTTTCATCATCATTTATTTTCTGTTCCGTTTCATGGGCGGCGGCCGCGGTGGTGGCGGTCCAGGTGGACGTAGAAGAGGCAGAAGCGGTCCGATCTTTTTCCCTGGCTCCTTTGGAGGCGGTGGAGGTTTCGGTGGTGGCGGCTTCGGCGGAGGCGGCTTCTCCGGTGGCGGCGGTTCCGGAGGCGGAGGCGGCGCTGGACGGAGTTGGTGAACACAAAAGCGCAGGGCGCACGCTTAGCAGCGACAGGCATAAGACAGCTCTGCGAAACGACGCTTTTTGCCGTGCAGTAGAGCTGGCTTATGACCCGAGCCAATCGAACAGCGAAGGGTTCGACTTGCCGTATTTCTGCGGTTTTTGCAGAAATTAAGGCAGCCTTCTAGCGCCCGGAGTCTAGACGACATGAAAACGGCGTTCCGCATAACTTTTTGCGGAACGCCGTTTTTCATTTATACTAAAAGAAAACCCCACACGAGGTGTTCCACATGCACATTCAATTTTACACAAAAAAAGGCTGTCATTTATGTGACGAGGCGGAAGCGATGATGAAGCTCGTGCAAGAGGATTATCCGTTGACGTGGTCGACGATCGATATTGAAACGGACGATGAGAGCCATGAAAAATATATGTTGATGATTCCTGTCGTTGAGAAAGATGGCGAAGTTCTTTTATGCGGCTCGATCGGCTATATCGACTTGATCGATTTATTCGAAAATGAATGAAGAAGTTTGAATTTATTGGCGGAGAGGTATATACTAATAATAAGATTTATATTTTTTTACACTAGGTGGGACAAATAATTTATAGGTGGGCAGAAAATGTCCTATATCGAAAGAGGGGCTTGTCCATGATCCCGAAAATTATAGAGGCACAGCGAAAGCTTGTGCCAGAAATGATGGAGTTATTACATCAGCGGTACAAAGTTTTGAAGTTCATCGAAGTCGCGGGTCCGATCGGAAGACGACCGCTTGGCCAGATGGCGGATATTTCGGAACGTGAATGCCGGAATCTGATGGAGATTTTGCGGAATGAAGGATTGATCCGCGTTGCGAAAGAAGGCGCCACGATTACGAATGAAGGGGCAGCCGTCCTCGATACGCTCGGGTCGACAATTGAAGAATGGACCGGACACGGATTGGTTGAAAGGAAATTGGGAGAGTTGTTAGGGATTCATTGCGTGCAAATCGTTCCCGGCGACTGTGATGAAAACCCTGCCGTGAAAAGTCTGATTGGGAAAGAAGCTGCAGAGGAATTCATGAGTCGGATCGGCGATGGCCATCTTATTGCCGTCACAGGCGGGAGCTCGGTAGCGGCAATTCCGCAGCACATCCATTCAATCGAAAATGCGGGTCGTTTGCACTTCATTGCCGCAAGGGGCGGTGTCGGCGACGATATCGGATTGCAGGCGAACGTCATCGCCGCTTCTTTCGCAGAAGCGAGCGGGGGGACGTACAGCACGTTTTATTACCCTGAATCGCTTAGCGCCGAGGCGCATGAAGTGTTCAAACGTGAGCCTACGGCGATTCAAATGATGGAGCAGTATGAACAGACGGATTGCGTCCTCCATGGAATCGGCGACGCACTCCGGATGGCGGAAATCCGAAACACGCCTGAAACTGAATGTCTCCATATCCAAGAGCAAGGCGCGAAAGGCGAAGCATTTGGATACTATTTTGACGACAACGGCAATGTCGTCCATCGGATCCGAACGGTCGGCATCCAGACGGAACAGTTGCAGAAAGTGCCGCTCATCATCGCCGTTGCAGGCGGGAAGAGTAAAGCTGAAGCAATCATGTCCTATATGGCAAGCGCCCCCCGACAAACGATTCTTATTACCGACGAGGGAGCGGCTCGTGACATTTTAGCGAAAATTGAAGGTTAACTTGCTTGTGAATGTAAATACTTGAATTGAATCATAGGAGGTAATGGAAATGACGATTAAAATGGCAATCAACGGATTTGGACGTATCGGAAGAGTTGTGATGAGGGAAGCAAGGAAGCATGATGAAATCGAAATCGTGGCAGTAAACGATTTGACGGATGCACAAATGCTTGCGCATCTACTGAAATACGATTCCGTTCACGGAATTTTTGACGCTGAAGTCAGTTCAGAGGAAGACTATCTCATCGTCGATGGGAAGAAGATTAAAGTGTACGCTGAAAAGGATCCTTCCCAATTGCCTTGGGGCGAATTGGATGTCGATGTCGTCATCGAATCGACAGGCGTATTCCGGGATGAAAAAGCACTCATGAAGCATATCGAAGCGGGTGCGAAAAAAGTAATCTTGTCTGCTCCTGCAAAAGGGGATTTGAAAACACTCGTTATGGGTGTGAATGAAGAATCGTACGATCCGGAAAATGACAAGATCGTTTCCAATGCATCCTGTACGACGAACTGCCTTGCGCCTGTCGTCAAAGTGTTGCAAGACAAATTCGGCATTAAGCGCGGGATGATGACAACTGTCCATTCATACACGAATGACCAACGGATCTTGGATCTGCCGCATTCCGACTACCGACGCGCACGTGCAGCTGCTGAGTCGATGATCCCTACAACGACAGGTGCGGCTTCGGCAGTGACGAAAGTTATCCCTGAATTGAAAGGGAAATTGGATGGGATGGCAGTTCGTGTACCGACGCCGAACGTGTCACTTGTTGACTTCGTGGCTGATCTTGAAACAGAAGTGACAGTGGAAGATGTGAACGCCGCTTTGAAAAAGGCTTCTGAAAATGAATTGAAGGGCATCCTCTTCTATAATGAGATCCCGCTCGTATCGACGGATTACAACGGAAACACTGCGTCCTCAACTGTTGACGGGCTATCGACGATGGTATTGGACAACAATATGGTGAAAGTCATCTCTTGGTATGATAATGAAACAGGCTATTCCGCCCGCTGTATCGATTTGGCCCTATTCATGAACAAAAAAGGCATCTAAGCTATAAATTATAGCTAATCCAATGGCAACCCATTATAATGTATAGTTGGGTAGGAGGAACGGAGAGACCCGTTCCTCCATTTTATATTCCTCGCCGTTTTTGGCGCTCAACTTTCTTGGAAGGGTGCGGTTAACATGATAGCCAAACAAACAATCAAAGATATTGACCTGAACGGGAAACGCGTTTTTTGCCGTGTCGATTTCAATGTACCGATGGAAAACGGTGAAGTGGCGGATGATACGAGGATTCGCGCTGCTGTTCCGACGATTTCATTCATGGCGGAACAAGGGGCGAAAGTGATTCTCGCCAGTCATCTCGGCAGGCCAAAAGGTGAAGTGAATGAGGAAATGCGACTCACTGCAGCCGGGAAAAGATTATCGGAGCTCCTTGGGAAAGACGTGAAAAAGCTTGATTCTTCCATTGGGGAAGAAGTTGAACAAGCGGTTGCCGACATGCAGGCTGGCGACATCATCCTTCTGGAAAACGTCAGATTCCACGCCGGGGAAGAGAAGAACGATCCGGAGCTGGCGAAAAAGTTCGCGGATCTCGCAGATGTCTTCGTCAACGATGCATTCGGTGCAGCCCACCGTGCACACGCTTCCACAGCAGGAATCGCACAGTACATTCCGGCAGTGAGCGGATTTTTGCTTGAGAAGGAATTGGAAGTCCTCGGGAAGGCGTTGTCTAACCCGGAGCGGCCGTTCACAGCGATTATCGGCGGCGCGAAGGTAAAGGATAAGATTGGCGTCATCGACAATCTGTTGGACAATGTGGACCATTTATTGATTGGCGGGGGCCTTTCCTATACGTTCACCAGAGCGGAAGGGTATGAAACAGGCAACTCCTTAGTCGAAGAAGACAAAATCGAGCTTGCGCAATCATTCATTCAAAAAGCGAAAGAGAAGAACGTCAAACTCCATTTGCCGATTGATGCGGTAGTGGCAGATGCGTTCTCTGAAGATGCAAATGTGAAAACAGTGAAGATCGATGAAATCCCGGACGGGTGGATGGGACTCGACATCGGACCGGAAACGGCTGAACTGTATGCGGACGTCATCAAGAATTCCAAACTCATCATCTGGAATGGACCGATGGGAGTATTCGAAATGGAACCGTTCGCTGCAGGCACGAAAAAGATCGCGCATGCGATGGCTGAAACGGAAGCGTATACAGTGATCGGCGGAGGAGATTCCGCTGCGGCAGTCGAAAAATTCGACGTTGCGGACAAAATGGATCATGTATCAACAGGCGGCGGTGCGTCATTGGAATTCATGGAAGGGAAAGAATTGCCTGGCGTGACTGCGCTGAATGATAAGTGATGGAGGAATAAAAATGCGAAAACGTATCATTGCAGGAAACTGGAAAATGTATAAGACGATAGGTGAAGCAAAGAGCTTTGTAACAGAAGTGAAAGACCGCTTAC
This sequence comes from Sporosarcina koreensis, assembly GCF_042655825.1. Classification (NCBI taxonomy): domain Bacteria; kingdom Bacillati; phylum Bacillota; class Bacilli; order Caryophanales; family Caryophanaceae; genus Sporosarcina; species Sporosarcina koreensis. Next base: position 74,167 of record NZ_JBHSNP010000009.1, read on the forward strand.
CGGAGACGGACAATGTCGACGCGGTCATTTGTCCACCTTCTCTTTATCTGTCTGAGCTTGTAAAATTGACGGAAGGCACGCCATTGGAAATTGGAGCGCAAACGATGCATGACGTCGACGAAGGGGCATTCACGGGGGAAGTGAGCCCGAAAATGCTTGCGGATCTGAACGTGCCATACGTCATCCTCGGCCATTCCGAACGACGCCAGTATTTCAATGAAACGGATGAAGCGGTGAACCGCAAAACGTTGGCGGCGTTTTCAAAAGGATTGACGCCAATCGTCTGTGTCGGAGAAAGTCTTGAAGAACGTGAAGCCGGGAAAACTGTCGAGACAGTTGCAGGCCAAGTGATAAAAGCGTTCGAAGGTGTCAATGCTGAGCAAGCGAAAGAAGCGATCATCGCCTACGAGCCTATCTGGGCAATCGGAACAGGCAAAACGGCGACTGCACAAGACGCGAATGAAGTGTGCGGGGAAATCCGTGCAGAAATCGGCAAGCTATACGATGACGAGACAGCATCAGCGATCCGCATCCAATATGGAGGCAGCGTGAAACCAGGCAATATTGGCGAGTTGCTGTCGATGGAGCATATCGATGGGGCACTTGTCGGAGGAGCGAGCCTTGAGCCGGAATCATTCCTTGAAATGATCGGGGTTGCAGCGAATGAGTAAAGCGCCTGTCGCATTGATCATCCTCGATGGCTTCGGGCTGCGGGAGGAGCGGTTCGGCAATGCAGTCGCACAAGCGAAGACGCCGAACTTCGATATTTTGTGGAATGAATATCCGCATTCGACACTAACCGCTTGCGGTGAAGCTGTCGGCCTTCCAGAAGGACAGATGGGGAATTCCGAAGTCGGCCATCTGAATATCGGCGCCGGCCGGATCGTCTATCAAAGCCTGACACGAATCAATAAGTCCATCAAGGACGGAGACTTCATGACGAATCCGGCGCTGCTCGGGGCGATTGAACACGTCAAACAGCAAGATTCTTCCCTTCATCTGATGGGGCTGCTTTCGGATGGCGGCGTACATAGCCATTATGAGCATTTATTCGCCCTCCTTCGCCTCGCCAAAATGAATGGAGTTTCAAAAGTGTTTGTCCATGCATTCCTTGATGGAAGGGATGTCGGGCCACAGACGGCTCCCGGTTATATCGAGCAGACCGAAAAGGTGATGGAAGGGCTGGAAGTCGGTAAAATCGCGACGGTGTCCGGACGTTTCTACGCGATGGACCGCGATAAAAGATGGGAGCGTGTCGAGCGCGCATACCGGACAATCGTTGACGGTACGGGTGCAACATACAAAAACGCGACGGAAGGCGTCCTGTCTTCGTATGAGAAAGGCGTCCATGATGAGTTCGTGGAACCGTTCATCATCGAGGAGGAAGGCAAGCCGGTCGCAACGGTGAAAGACGGAGATGCAGTCGTCTTCTTCAATTTCCGTCCTGACCGCGCGATTCAACTGTCGAAGGCATTTACGGATCCGGCGTTTGACGGCTTCCATACCGGACCTGAGACGTTCGAAAACTTGAAGTTCGTCACATTCACACACTATAGTGATGAAGTTAGGGCGGATGTTGTTTTCGGAAATGAAAATCTGGAGAACACACTCGGTGAAGTGATTTCGAAAAACGGTCTCCGGCAACTGCGGATTGCCGAAACGGAGAAATATCCGCATGTTACGTTCTTCATGAGTGGCGGCAAGGAAGACGAATTCGAAGGCGAAAAGAGGATCTTGATTGCGAGTCCGAAAGTCGCGACATATGACTTGAAGCCGGAAATGAGTGCCGTCGAAGTGACGGAGGCATTATTGAAAGAGATCGAGGACGAAACACAGGACGCGATCATCCTTAACTTCGCGAACCCTGACATGGTTGGTCATAGCGGGATGCTTGAGCCGACGATCAAAGCGATCGAGACAGTCGATGCATGCCTTGGAAGGATCATCGACGCCCTCCTGCTGAAAGGCGGAACGGCGATCGTCACGGCGGATCACGGGAATTCCGACGAGGTCGTGACGATGGAAGGAAAGCCGATGACCGCGCATACGACGAATCCTGTACCGGTCATCATTACTAAGCCTGAGGTCGAATTGCGGGAAGGCGGCATCCTATCGGATCTTGCCCCAACGATGTTGAAGCTTCTAGAAATTGAACAGCCGGCAGAAATGTCCGGAACACCATTATTCTAATTAAGGGAGAGATTGAAATGCCAATCATTACTCATATCCAAGCTAGAGAAGTTCTTGATTCACGCGGAAACCCGACTGTTGAAGTCGAAGTGTTCACAGAAAGCGGTGCGTTCGGCCGCGCCATCGTTCCTTCAGGCGCTTCCACAGGTGAATATGAAGCGGTCGAGCTGCGCGATGGCGACGCATCCCGCTACCTTGGAAAAGGAGTATTGAAAGCGGTCGATCACGTCAATGAAATCATTGCGGATGAACTCGTGGACAATTATTCAGTTCTTGATCAAGTCGTTGTCGACAATGCGCTGATTGAACTGGATGGCACGAAAAACAAAGGCAAGCTCGGCGCAAACGCGATCCTTGGTGTTTCAATGGCTGTCGCACACGCTGCAGCGGATTATTTGGACCTTCCGCTTTACCAATACCTTGGCGGCGTCAACGCGAAGCAACTGCCAGTTCCGATGATGAACATTTTGAACGGTGGAGAGCACGCGGATAACAACGTCGATATCCAGGAATTCATGGTCATGCCGGTTGGTGCGGAATCATTCCGTCACGGTCTTCGCATGGGAACTGAGATCTTCCATAGCCTGAAAGACGTTTTGAAATCGAAAGGCCTTAACACAGCGGTTGGTGATGAAGGCGGATTCGCACCGAACTTGGCATCCAATGAAGAAGCTCTTTCTACAATTATGGAAGCAATCGAAAAAGCAGGATACAAACCGGGCGAAGAAGTATTGCTCGCAATGGATGTCGCTTCTTCCGAGTTCTACGACAGCGAAGCGAAGACATACCGTTTGGCGGGTGAAGGAATTACGAAGACATCCGAGGAAATGGTCGCTTGGTATGAAGAGCTTTGCTCGAAATATCCGATCGTCTCCATCGAAGACGGTCTCGACGAAAACGACTGGGCGGGTCATAAGCTATTGACGGAGCGCCTCGGAGCTAAAGTCCAATTGGTCGGCGACGATCTATTCGTCACGAACACAGAAAAATTGGAGCGCGGCATTGAAGAAGGCGTCGGCAACTCGATCCTTATCAAAGTGAACCAAATCGGTACGTTGACTGAAACATTCGACGCGATCGAAATGGCGAAACGCGCGGGCTATACAGCCGTCATCTCCCACCGTTCCGGAGAATCCGAAGATACGACAATCGCAGACATCGCAGTTGCGACAAATGCGGGTCAAATCAAGACTGGTGCCCCTTCACGTACGGACCGCGTCGCGAAATACAACCAATTGCTCCGCATCGAGGACCAATTGGATGAAACAGCAGTGTACCTAGGTGCAAAATCGTTCTATAACATTAAAAAATGATGAACTGAACCAGCCGGCTCAGGTCGGCTGGTTGGTTTTAAGTGGGGAACTTGGAAGCTTGAGCGCAGAACTATAACACGCATAACCGCATTCTTCCCGAAACTTGTTGTAACAGTGAAAAATGTTTGATAGAATATAAATGTTGAGATGCTCTATGCAGGAGGTGGAACAAAGTGCATGCTTTGTTAATGACGTTGCTATTAATCGTATCATTGGCGTTGATTGTGGTTGTATTGTTGCAATCCGGAAAAAGTGCAGGTCTGTCAGGAGCCATCTCCGGTGGTGCTGAACAACTTTTTGGTAAACAGAAAGCACGTGGGTTGGACTTAGTGCTTCAAAGAGTGACAATTGTACTTTCAATTTTATTTTTCATTTTGGCAATCGCCATCGTGAAAGTTTAATCGGAATTATATAATCGCATAACTGACAAACGCCTGGCCACCCGTATGGTCGGGCGTTTTTTTCACCATGAAAAGGGAAAGATACTATACATAAGGTTATTTTTATTTAATTGTACATATTGAAAGGGTGAAGGATATGAGAATTGCACAGCCGAAGCCATTCTTTTTTGAGAGTGGCAAACGGGCCGTACTGCTGCTCCACGGCTTCACAGGCACATCCGCGGACGTCCGCATGCTCGGCCGTTTTCTGGAAAAGAATGGGTACACATCACTGGCACCGCATTATAAAGGACATGGCGTACCGCCTGAACAACTGATCGAAACTGGACCAGACGAATGGTGGGAAGACGTCATCTCCGGTTACAATCAATTGAAGGAAGCCGGATACGAAGAAATCGCAGTTGGCGGATTATCACTAGGCGGCGTATTTTCATTGAAATTAGGGGTTAAAATGCCAGTGAAGGGTATTGTAACTATGTGCTCGCCGATGGTCATGAAAACACCCGACAAATTATATGAAGGCGTATTGAAATATGCTTCGGATTATAAACGATATGAAGGAAAAACGGCAGCTGAAATCGAAGAGGAAGTCGGTGCATTGCGCGGCAAAACGATGCCGTCGCTCGCCGAATTGAAGCCGCTTGTCGATGATGTCAAAGATCAGCTTCCTGATATCGATGCACCGCTACTCGTCATCCAATCACGGAATGACGACGTGATCGATCCGGATTCCGCGAATATCATCTACGAAAATGCCTCTTCTGAGGAGAAGCAGATTGAGTGGTACGAGAAATCCGGCCATGTCATTACACTCGGTCCGGAAAAAGAACAGCTGCATGAACAAGTATATCAATTTCTTGAATCACTCGACTGGAACGTGTGAAAATGGAATCAGTTGACGATAGTGAAGAATGGAGGGATGGTAATTGGATTTTATTGATGAAGAATTAAAAACAAGGCTATTGAATTTCATGAAAGAGGAATCGTATAAACCATTGACGGTTCAGGAAATCCAGGAGTCATTAGGAATTGAAGGGGCTGCAGAGTTCAAGGAACTCGTTAAAATGCTCGTGCAGCTTGAACAAACAGGTGAAATTGTCCGCTCCCGTACGAATCGCTACGGCGTTCCGGAGCGCATGAACCTGGTAAGAGGAAAATTCATCGGACATGCCAAAGGGTTCGGGTTTGTCGCACCTGAAACGGAAGGGATGGATGATATCTTCATTCCGCCGCATGAAGTGAACGGGGCGATGAACGGGGATATCGTACTCGTACGAGTTTCTAAAGGAGACTTCGGCGACAGACGCGAAGGCGCAATCATCCGGATTGCTGAACGGAAAACGACGAAGGTTGTCGGCACGTATCAGGATAATCGAGGCTTCGGCTTCGTCATCCCGGACGATAAGAAGCTCCCGATGGATATTTTCATCGGAAAAGGGAATTCGCTCGACGCCGTCGATGGACATAAAGTCGTCGTGGAAATCACGGATTGGCCGAGCGAGCTGAAATCGGCCACGGGTATGGTCGTACAGATTCTCGGGCATAAGAACGACCCGGGTGTCGACATACTTTCAATCATCCATAAGCACGGCATTGAAGTCGAGTTCCCACCTGAAGTGATGGAGCAAGCCAATAAAACGCCGGATGAAGTGCAGGAGAAGGATCTGTTCAAACGAACCGACCTGAGAGAGGACCTTGTCATTACAATTGACGGGGCAGATGCGAAGGACTTGGATGACGCCATTTCGCTTGTGAAGAATGAGGATGGGACCTATACATTATCCGTCCATATCGCCGATGTCAGTTATTATGTGCAGGAGAACACGCCGCTAGATGACGAAGCATATGATCGGGCGACGAGCGTCTATTTGACGGACCGAGTCATCCCGATGCTTCCACATAAGCTGTCGAACGGCATCTGTTCTTTGAATCCTCACGTGGATCGTCTGACGATGTCATGTCGTATGACAATTGACCGGAACGGTAAAGTAGTCCACCATGAAATATTTGAAAGCGTCATCCAATCGAAGGAGCGGATGACGTATACAGACGTCTATAAAATCATTGAATTAAAAGACGAAGAGCTCATGAAAAAATACGAGCATATCGTTCCGATGCTGAATGATATGGCGGAGCTCGCTTCCATCTTGAGACAAAAACGTATCGACCGCGGAGCCATTGACTTTGATTTCAAGGAATCAAAAGTGATTGTCGATGAAAATGGATGGCCGATTGATATCGTGCTACGCGAACGTACTGCGGCGGAACGCCTCATTGAGGAATTCATGCTCGCTGCGAACGAAACGGTTGCAGAACACTTCCACTGGATGCAAGTGCCGTTCCTCTACAGGATCCACGAGGACCCGAAAGCGGAAAAGCTTCAACGGTTCTTTGAGTTTCTGACAAACTTCGGAATCGTCGTGAAGGGTACAGGGAATAAAGTGCATCCTCGTGCATTGCAGGAAATTGTCGAGTCGATCGAAGGCATGCCGGAAGAGACAGTCATTTCAACAATGCTTCTCCGCTCGATGCAACAGGCGAAGTACTTCGAGGAAAGCCTCGGCCACTTCGGATTATCAGCCGATTTCTACACGCATTTCACGTCGCCGATCAGACGTTATCCGGACTTGATCGTCCACAGGCTGATCCGTACGTATTTGATCAATAAGGACGTATCGTCCGAGACGATCGCGCATTGGAACGCCAACATGTCTGAAATCGCGCAGCACACGTCAGAGCGTGAACGCCGTGCAGTCGACGCAGAACGCGATACAGACGCATTGAAGAAGGCACAGTACATGCTTGATAAGATCGGCGAGGAATTCGACGGCGTCATTTCGTCTGTGACAAACTTCGGTATGTTCGTGGAACTGGAGAATACCGTTGAAGGACTTGTCCATGTCAGCTATATGACAGATGATTATTACCGCTTCGACGACCGTCAAATGATGATGATCGGTGAGCATACCGGCAAACAGTTCAGAATCGGTGATGAAGTGACAATCCGTGTCGTTTCCGTCAAACCTGAGGAATCGGCGATCGACTTTGAAATTGCTGGCATGAAGCAGTCATTCCACCGCGCGCGGAAAGAGACGCCGAAAGTCATCCATGCGAAGAAGCCATCAAGTGGCGGAGGTCGAAGCGACCGAGGCGGCCGTGGTGATTCTAGCAAGCCTAAAGGCGAGAAGAAAAAAGGTGCACCAAGCCAGAAAAAGAAGTTCTATGAAGGTGTAGCGAAAAAGAAGAAGAAACAGGCTCCAAGAAAGAGAAAATAAACGTGGCGGCATCCATTCCGATGGATGCCGAGCATTTCCACTATTAATCGCCTGTAATATGGTAATGAGGGGGAGATCTACATGGCGAAAGGTCAAGGTAAAGTTCTTGCAATCAACAAGAAGGCGAATCACGACTATGCAATAGAAGAAACAATTGAGGCGGGAATTGTTCTACAAGGGACGGAAATCAAATCGATCCGTAATGGCAAAGTGCAATTGCGCGATGCTTTCGTCCTGATTCGGAATAATGAAGCATGGATATCCAACATGCATATCAGTCCGTACGAACAAGGAAATCAATTCAACCACGACCCATTGCGTTCGCGAAAGCTGCTGCTCCATAAGAGACAGATTGCATCACTAGTCGGGCAGGTAAAGCAGGAGGGCTATTCAATCGTGCCACTGAAGATGTACTTGAAGGACGGCTTCGCGAAAGTATTGATCGGCGTCGGTAAAGGGAAGAAGCTCTACGACAAACGTGAGGATCTGAAGAAGAAGGAAGCGAAACGCGAAGTGGAACGTGCTTTCAAAGCAAAACAGCAGTATTGATTTTTACGTCAAAATGTAGTATGATACTAGTAGAGATATAGTTCAGAAGCCTTCCAATAGGCATTCCTGACATCCCTTTAAGGTGTAACAACCTTTTATAACGGGGACGTTACGGATTCGACAGGGGTGGTCTGGGCTTGAGCTGCGCGTCGGAGGGATCGACTCCGTCAGAAACGACAGTTAATAATAACTGGCAAAACAAACAACAACCTAGCATTCGCAGCTTAATAAGCTGATGAATCTGCCTAGCAGTTCCATCGCCCATGTGGCATTGTTAGGCTCACCTATTAGTGGGATACGGTAACGGTCGCCTCCTGAGGCCGTTGCAAGAGACAATCAGGATAGCGCTCAAGACGCCTTGATTGACGGCATAATGCAGCGCGAACCGCAAGTAGTCAATCTACACGCGTAGACGCTGAAGTAGCAGAGCCTTTGGACGCGGGTTCGACTCCCGCCGTCTCCATAATGTGAAATCAATGGATTTCAATGAGTGTCAAAACCCTTGTATATCAAGGGTTTTTTCTTTTTCCAATGTCATCTGCTTTCATTGAATATCAAATGACCATGGTCAAAACCATGGTCATTTTTTCACCTGGTCATGTACGTCTCTAGTTTACTGACAGCCCCGTCTTTCGCTTCGTTAGAAACATGCGCGTAAATATTCATCGTGGTCTTTACATCGGAATGTCCCAAGCGATCTTGCACTTCTAAAATTGTTGCACCTGCTTCAAACATTAAGGAACAGTGTGTATGTCGAAATCCATGGGTTGTGATTTTAGGCAGATCATATTTGTTGAGTACATGTTCAAGCCATTTTCGTGTTTTCGTTGGTTGCAAAAACTCATTTCGCTCATTATTGAATACCAGTTGATTAGGTTGGGGCTTGTTGAAACCCAATAATTTGTTTTCTTCTCGTTGTTTTACTTCCCATTCTTTTAGAATCGAAATGGTTTCGGGATACATTTTAATTGTTCTGGTGACTCCAGTCTTGGTTGTCTTCAGATAAGTGTGGTTGTTTTTACCTCGTGAAATTGCTTTTTTAATGCGAATACTGTTCTTTGTGAAATCAATGTCTCTCCAGGTTAAAGCAAGGGCTTCTCCTTTCCGCATACCAGTAAAAGCAAGTAGATGAAAAAGGACATACGCTTTGACATTCGTCTCCTTTTTCATGCAATTCAAGAATTCAAGGAGTTGATCTTTTGTGTAAAAGTTTTCAGGTTCATCTCCATCATCCAGCCGAATCTTATTTTTTTTAATCGTTAGCTCCACTAAAGAAAAAGGATTCTTTTGGATATAGTCATATTTGATTGCGTAATCAAACACTTTTGAAGCATATGCTTTTACCATTCGGAAATTCTTTAAGACATTCGCCCATTTATCCACAGCCTCTTGGGCAGTCTGCAAGTCGATCTTATCGATTTTGGAACTGCCAAGCGCAGGTAAAATGTGGTTGCGGAAAATCCCGATTGTCTTAACATAGGTACTTTCTTCTACTGTTCGTTCATAGTGGTTTACCCATAAATCATACACGTCCTGGTATGTCTCAACTCGTGGCTTGCGGAATGTTCCTTCGCTTATCTCAAGTTCAATACGTCCTAAGGCGGTTCGAGCTTCGCTTTTTGTTTTAAACCCGCGTCGAGTTGTATCCCGTTCTTTTCCAGTTAGGGGGTCAACTCCAACATAGAATTTAATCATGAAATACGTTTTGCCATCTTTTTTCTTGTACGGTATGATTGTTCCCATCGTCATCCTCCTCTTATCTTACGGAGACAAGATTTAAGGGGATAGAAAAATGCTATCATGACTTAACATAATAGCATCATCTACATTTTACAAAACGAGGGGGTGACATGCTACTGGTAATTGTCACCGACCTCAATTTCATCCCTTCACTTGCGTCTCAGTTTTAATTCAAATTAATAGCTGTGTGTGTTCATGAAACTATCAATTTCTTTCTTAGAAACCCTCTTCACTCCACCGTCTAATTCAAAAACCTTCAATCCATGAAGTCGAAAATTGTTGAAAGTGTTAATAGAGACACCAGCATAACTTGTAGCCTCCTTAAGGGTCATCCAATCCTTCGAAGGACTTAGTTGAAGCTTGTAAGTTGCATCTTCGATCGCTCTTGAAACAATATCCCGCAATTGTTCTTCTAAGAATGACGGTAAGCTAAGTTCGATTTGCATAATTTTCCTCCTTGTAATAAACAAAGATTTTTTGAAAACATCTCTTCTTTCCTAAACAAACTTTCTTTCCTGCTATTCAGTTTTCAAGGTCCGAGTTGCAAAAAACGATTCAATCTAACCAAAAATCAGCACAAAAAAACGCTTATCTAACTCATCCTCCTTAAAATTGGACAGACTGGTAGTGCGTGTCCAATTTAGGTAAGGAATGTAGTTAAATAAGCGTTTGGATTTCAGTCGCTTTAATTTATATATAGTCATAATAAACCACAATTAATTCGATGTAAATAGTTTTTGAATAATTGTAACTAAAAGGCTATTTTAATAGAATTCATTTATTTCTATTTCATAGGTCTTATAGTACATGCTTTATATCGGTGAATTGATGAATCTCCATTATATTCGTTTGTCAAGTTCGTCAATTAGGGAATACATCCATCTTGATACACCCAAATAATTGAAATGACCTTTCAAGAAAATTTAGTAGTTTTACACAGGACATTTAAGAATCCCTTTGAAAGGAAGATGAATGATTTTTCAAGGGAGAGAAGAATGTGGAAACATCTAAGTGGGCTATCGTTAATATTGAAACAGGTGAAATAATTAATGATGTAGCAAGTTTTCGAACTAGAAAACAGCAAGTTAGTTATGAAAAAATAAAGAGGTTTCAGAATTACAAGCTCATGGATAGTAGACGATTTGTACAGTGCTATCATGATCCGATTAAACAAGTTTCAAGTAACTTATCGTTATCAGAATGTGGCGCTATAATGAAGTTATTGGTCCACGTGCAATTTAATAGTGGGGGACTACTTCAAAAAGACGGAGAACCGCTCAAACAGAGAGATCTGGAGTTGATTTTGGGGAGGAGCAAACGACAAGTAGCAACCATTATCAGCAGTTTAGAGTATGCTTCAATTATTAAAGCCACGAAAAATGGACGGTCTAAATTGTTCTATATAAATGAAAAATTTCATATGAAAGGAAAACGTTTAAAGAAAATATATTTTACAAAGCTATTATCAAAGAAATTAAAAGAAATTGCTGAAGAACTAAGGTTAGAAGAATTAGGATTCTTGTACAAAGTACTGCCCTATTTTCATTTTCAAACCTGTGCACTAGCTCACAATCCAAATGAAGAAGAAGAGGACCGAATTAAGTATATGAACAGAAGAGAGTTATCGACTGCCGTTGGTTACACGGAAGACAATGTTACGCTTCTGGTAAAGAAACTTAGAAACAAGGGGCTTGTAATGAGTATCAATAGTTGTGGTAATGTCCTTTACTACATACATCCTGACTTGATGTTTAGACAGACCAATGATGGCAATTCGGAAAGGTTTAATGCATTACGTGCGCTATTTGAAGCACATAAAGTAAACGCTAATAATAGAACGCACAACTCAAAAGGCTGATCAGTTTCAGTCTTTTTTATTGTTATAATCGAATTCAAGCGATACGATAAAAACTGCTCCTATTTGGCATTCTATACGATAAATGTTGCACCTATTAAATTCACTAAGAGAACAATGGTGCCAAGGTTTGCAGTCATCTATGATTAGTTCATGCTCTTTATTCTTCCAAGTAGTATACCAATCTAGGAAATAGAATGTCTGTGCTTTTTGGGTTTGCTGACACAACATTGAGCTGTTAACGCTGAGGTGTCATTTTAGTCTAATGTTTCTTATGTAAGGAGTTAGTACCTTTCCATCTAAGAGTCTTCGAATTTTGAAGCATATTAATTTAATGGATGGTAGGCGCGGTTTCGGGAGGTATCACTATATTAAGGGTATTAGATAGCTGTCTCCATGCTTATTTCTATATCCTCGCAAGTGTGCTTTAATTAAGTTGTTGAAACTTTTCTGAAACTAAAACAATTAGGGAGCATCAAATGCCATGGATAAGAGAATGACTGAAATAGAATTGGTAAATCACTACAAAGGACTGGATGTTAGAGAACACATTGAAGAGTTGATTCTAAATGAAACTGAAAGCTATTCATTTCCAGAGATGCAGGTTGAAATGTTTATGACTGTTTTTGAAAAGAGTTCTCTAAAACCTGAAGTATATAATGTTCTTTTGGACTTCTGTTATAGTGTTTCAGGTCTATTGGTCCTGCCTAATGTTTCGAATATGGTGAACCGCTGGGAAAGCTTACAAATCTCTACTGCATATAAAGCGTTGCTCCAAGCAAAATCGGATAACGAAGTCCTCTCAATCTTTGGATTACAGGATGGATAACTTCTTTACATCTAAATGTCAGTTAACTAACTGAATCATAGTGCGGGCGCGGCACTAGCTTCCGTGGTTCGGTTAGGGTAACACGGAGATCCTAGTTTACTAAGAAATTATACTAACAATTAAAATTAATAAAATTAAAGGTGGAGAAAATGCATGCGACCAATTGAATTATGTAAAGATGGATATAAAATGAGAGAAATCAGGGATAATGTCAATTCCTTAGCTATAATTTCACTAAGGACAGCGTTGAAAGCCTATTACTCTACATATAGCAGTATAAAAAATACTGGGGGATGGAATGAAAGCGATGAAACGGGGCGAATAGATGATGATTTTAACCTAAAGTATATTGAAAGTTATGCTGAAACAATAGTCCATTTTCAACATTTTTTTGAGCTAATACTTAAAGATATTTTAAGGAAGAAAAATGAATTGTTAGCTTTAAGAATAGAGACTCAACACGAAGTCTTTGCAAACTTAGTCTTAGGAAACGAAATTGAACAGTCGAAGATTGATAACATTAAAACAGTCGAATTTGATACTGCGTTTAAAAGGGTCCAAAAAATAATTGAAAGTAACGAAATTGGAGGAGAATATAGTTTTTTAACAGAGAGTAACAATATTGAAGCGCTAAATCAATTAAATATTATGAGAAATAGAATTTGGCATAGAGGAAGTTATGTACTTCGATATAAATCCCTAGATTTATTCATAGGTAGGTATATTTTCCCGATTTTGGAACAGTTAATGTGCTTAGAAGGATATGATGAAATTGAGTCTTGGTGGAAGGGGCGTAAAAATCGTTTAAATATTGATCCAATTAAAGAAATAATAAAAGAAAATAGAGAAATAAACCCATCATTCGATAAAATAGCTTTCCTTAAAGAGTTTGGAAGAGCTAACTATAACAATCCATTAGGTTATGGCTTTGGTATTTTCGAAAATGACATTAAAGATCAGGCAAAACGTATTGCCGAAGGTGCCCATGGTGTCGTTATCCATAATTGTCCTGTTTGTGGAGTTGACTCATTAGTAGGATACGAAGATACAGAGGTTGACTATGAAGAAGATGGAGAGGTCGTGGATGCATGGAGATTTATATACCAAGTGAAATGTCATTGTTGTCATTTTGAAATGAGGAATCTAGGAATGAGAAACCTTGAAGAATATGGATATGATGAACCAGACTATTGGCAAGTTGAAAAATTATTTGGTGAATCAGATTGAAATGACATTTGGAAAGAATCAACTTCTGATTTCTTTACCGATGTCTGCATGATTATCCATCGTTTAATTTTAATATACCTCTTAACCAGAAATAGATTGTATCTCTGAAAGCAGAAGATTAGTGAAAAAAGGTGATAGTAGCTATCACCTTTTTTGCGTTGTTCTTCCAATCGATTCTCATTAAATCGATTTGGGTAGAGGATAAAATGTGGGGAAGGAAATAAAGTCAATTTTAACCGCAAATTTGCCATTTGAAAAAACAACAAAACAGGGACAAGCTTAATTTTAGTAGACAATAAATGATTTTCCTGGGTTTTCAGCAAGGATTTTCTTTTTCAATTGCTGTTTGGTATCTTCGTTCCGATTCGTTGTAGCCTTTTGGGAAAGATTGTAGAACTCACAGATGTTAGGATAGATTTCAACGCCGTTTATCCAATAGCCAGGGGAATAAAATGAGTTTTTCATGCGATTTAAGAAGTCCGCATACTGCTCGATTAACTTATTTTCTTCACCGCTTCTGTTCGATTGTCTGACAGCATCGAGGAGATTCAATCTTTCGGTCTGGTCCGTCAAATCGCTCAATTTCTTTTCGATTTCGCCGATGATAGGAACCATCTTTTCATAAGCAAAATCGGAGAGTTCTCTCAGGTGATTTTTCAACTCGAAAAAAGGCTTCGATGCATCGATTAATTTTTTAAAGTTCAAAAGAACTTCGCGATATGTTGCGTCGCCCCTAAGCACAGTGGATTGAACTTCTCGTTTTACCAGTTTTCGAGCCTGGAAGTAATGTTTATGCAGTTCCCGAACCTCTACACTCTTGCAAAACTCATCAATCTTAGATTTTTCCTCCTCAAATCGCTCGGGTTTCTGTTGGAATCTCCATCGCTTTTCTTCGAAGTCATACATAAAATGAAAAACGTTTGCCCCCAATTTGATTTTATTGCAGAATTTCTCTTCGGTCTGCTTTAGTACCTTTACACCGAATCGCTGTGATACTTTTACCAAATGAACCTTCTGATACTCGATGCAATAATCCACGTAATTACAGTGGGTTCCATGTTCGATTTGCTTCTCCCTTTTTGTTTCAATGTATGGAATCCCCGTCATTTCCTCATCGCTAAATATCGGGATTTGAAGCATCTTTCGGATAGTTAACTGCTCCCTGCTGTGATTGACTGCAAAATTTACGCATCCTCGGTCGATCAATCCTCCCCATTTGACGTCCTCACTGTCCACTTCCCTGGTCGTTATCAATAATTCGGGACATTTCAACTCTTTGATTTTATCGAAATCCATTAAAACCACCTCCAATCACTAAACACTATACTAATTTACTTAATAATTTCCACGTAAATAAGAAAACGCTGTAAAATATGTTGGACTACACAACTTCGGGAAAGCTTCTGCTGACCGACCGCGATAAAAAGACGGGGAACGTGGCAAACCACATCTGGCTCGTGCTGTTCTTTTGTCTTTTTCGATTTAAGAAAATGGGGCGAACAAGAAAACAACTCCTTGTTATCTTAAGATCCAAATACGAGTCCCAAAAAGAAAATGAATACAGATCACACAATCTATTCATTTTGGCACTCTGAATGAGTTAGCGCTACCGTTTCAACAAAAATTAGAAAAGGAGATGGAAAGATGATGACAATCTATGACGGGAGCTAGGCTCCCATAGGGAGAAAGCTCGCAATGCATCAAAAAATTGAAAAGGGAGAGAGATAATGAAGAGTTCGACGGATTAGGTCGCATTAATTGCAACAAGAAAAATCCATGATAAGTAGCAACCTTATATTGTTCAGAGACTCTCAAGACGAGACATCTGCTTGTAAGAAGATGCGAACATCAGAATACATCATGGTTATTAAATAGTCATTTTTGTTTCGAAAGCAAGAAGGCGACGTATTAAAAGATTGTCATGAAAAAGAAACAATCTACACAATGGATGAATAAACGTACGGCTGGAATCGTCTGGTTTACCAGGCACTGCGGTAAAACGCGCTTGCCCACCCTCCTAAGTCCAATTTGGATATGGAGTCCTCTTAAATGAGGTGCAGCGGTTCACTCTTGAAAGAGGTGAATCGGTCTTCCCTATCAGTGATGGGAAGATTCCGTGGAGTGAATTCGGGGTTGGGACCGAAGGAACTGTGAAGCGGCTGCAACAACTCAGGAGCGTTGGCTTCCCTCACTAGTCATTTGGCATGAGTGAACGATTACTGATTGTACGCCGATGCCAGGCGACAATGGGCAGTCATATTCGGATTCTACTGGGTTGCGGATTCCAGAGTCCGTAATACGATGTATGACAATCCTTGGCTGATCTTTTGCCTTTAGAAGTGAAGCAGATCCTTGCTTGCAAGGAGATGTTTCATAAAGAGCGGTCTTCGACGACCTATGTCGGCGCGTTGTGGGAAGGGACCCACAACGTGACGGCATGCGAGGAGGAGATCCGATCCGCGCAGTTTCCTTTCGTTTTTGGAATGGAGGAAGAGCTGAGGCTCGATAGATTGTGCGCGATAGCGCGCAATCTATCGTCGAAGCGATTTCTGAAATGAACAAAACACGAAGGAAACTGCGACATGGCAAAATTTCAGGGTACGGTTTTTCGCACGTAAGAATTCAATGCTTTTGGATCCTTTTCTTGAATTGTCAGGGGGAATTAGGATGAAAAAAGAGCACTTAATCGTCATGATTGAAAAAACATTTGAAAAGGCACGTAAGAAAAACGGGGGGGAATACGCAGATAACTCATATTTGAGCAGAATGAAAACATACGTGAACCAGAAGATCACTGAGAAAGTGATCGAACTGGGGAATGAAAAATACTACAACCCGAAATTCTGGAAAGGTTCGTGGATGGATGAGTACGTGGAGGAAAGCATCGATCGATATCATGCTGATGAACTAAGTGCCACGCGTATAGAGGGAATGATACATGCCGTCCATGCTTTTGCAAGTGCTGTGAAAGAATTCAAGACTTTCGGGAAAGGGACGAAAAAAGTGAGGGTTGGCTTGAAGGGTGGCGTGAAGCAGAAAGAGGGTCAGCTGAATCGTCTTCATGAGGAGGGTGTTATCGACAGTAAAGATCATGTCACATCCATGAAACCAAAGGGCGATGAGTTGGAGCGTGTCAAAGCAGCCATACCGAATACAGTTCGAAATTATGATTCCATAATCAAAGCTCTGGATTCCCAGTCCCACACAGGGGGGAGAATCAAGGCAGAACTTCGTCTTCGTGTTGGTGACATTGATTACGTCAACAAAACGAAAAAATATAAGAAAGATAAGCATGGCTTCAATCGACGGGTCCAGATCAAAGATGAATTCTTAGATTTTTATAGAGAGATGGAGCGCGGAAAGCCAAAAGGGGCTCCATTGTATCCCTTCTTCGATAGACAAGGTAAACAAATGGATGATGACAGTGCATCTCGACATGCTCAGGAGATTTTAAAAATTGCTGTGGACAAAGCAGGAGTCAATTATGAAAAGGTCATCGAAAAGCAGAATCGGGATGGAAGCAAAAGAGAGGTGACCGTAGAAATGCGGTTCACGAGTCACTCAAATCGAAGAGGATTTGCGCAAGGTGAGTATGATAAGACTCGGTATTGGAAGAAATCGAAAATTATAGAAGCAATCGGGGAATATTTGAACCTGCAAGGCTCCAATAAAGAGAAAATCATTGCCAGGATTGACAACGAAAGAGATCGATTGAACTACCGAAATATTAAATACAGGAAGCCGAAAAGGGATTTCACTTGGGAACAGCTTAGAATGCTCTACGTGGCGCTTCAACTTGGACACAGTCGAATCGACATTGGAAAAAGGTATGTCGATACTGACGAACCAATCTGGAAAAGAAAGAAAAAGTTAAAAACGGAATAAGAACCATTACGAGAAAAGCCAGTTGATTTTTATTAACGGGTTCGGTTGATGGGGAGAAAACAATAAAAACCACAGCATTTGGGGAAACAATTCGCATATGAATTGGTGTCCCCATTTTTGTTGTTATATCAACGTTTAGATGATTTATATAGACAAAATGGAACCGCAATTAGCACAGGGATTAACAAGAGCACATAAATTTATGTGCCTTTGCTAATTCACTTGTTAAAACACTTGCTGATTGGATTTTGGATAGAAAAATATAGAAGGAAGATGAGAAATCTATGTTAAAATATATTGAAGATTATGAAATGAAGTTCTTCAACTAACGGAGCAGTTTAGTTGAATAAAAGAATCTTTTTAGCCACTAATCCGTATATATTTTCAAATAATTCTATGGGGTGTTAACTTGAAAAAAATTTATCTCTTTATCTTTGAATAGTACTTTTCTTGATGGGGTGTAGTTCCGACAATAAATACCTTGATTTTGCTGGAGAAAGCGAAAATTGGCAGGGTGTATATACAACAACCATAAATACAGAAAAAAGTAGTGAAAACGGGAAGTATCTTCTTAGCTTTAAGGAAACTTCTGAAGAAGTTGAATTTAAAAACTTTGAAATCATTATCGATAATGGAGAAGTAGAACAAAAAGAGGTTATTCATAAAGGAAGTACTGTAGAAATACCAGTAAGTTGTTCGGGTTGTGCTGTAACAGATGAGAATGAAGATATCAGAGTTACTATTAAATGGGACGACGTATATGAGGAAACCATTCTACTGGAGAGGAAGTAATATGGAACTAAAGCGGCAGTTTAGTATTAGAGAAAGGGGGATATGTAATGAGACCAAAAAAGAAAATGGTGTTTCTTGTTACTTTAGCTTTAGTTCTATCTTTATTAGGTTATTTTGGTTCCATTAATGCTGTTGGTGAATCCACTACAGTAAATATAGAGGTTATTAAAAAGGATAAATCATCTCAAGAGCAGTGGATCGTACTTTCTAATGACAGAAAAATATATATTGAAGAATTTAGTATTTGGGCTTTAATTGAAGAAAATGAAAAATACACAATTGTCTATGATCAAATGAAGAAAACAGGAAGATATAAATTAAGGATAATTGTTCCAGGTGATTATCAAGGACAATTTTAATTTCCACCATACTTTAACTAAAGGGGCAGTTTAGTTAATTTTTTATTCAACTAACGGGTGCTTTAGTTCAATAAGGACAGTAGAATATTACGCTAAAAAGCGCTCAGATTACTGAGCGCTTTTACTTGTTTTTATATGGCTATTTCACTGTTGAAATAAATGCTGATTAACCTGCTATTTACGTTGTTAATTGCAATTTTCTCCCCATCAACCGAACCCGTTAGATTTTTATCAACTGGCTTTTTTGAGCCTGGAAAAGAAAATCGGAGTCAAACAAGTCTTGTCTTTCAATATAAGGTTTATATAGGAAAGATATAGTTCCTATATATTCTTTATATAACTTTTATATGTGAGAGAAGGGTTTATTACTTAATTATCCAATGCATAACGAAAGGGGGAATGTTTGGTTATGAGCTATTCGATTTCTGTCATCAGTACAAAAGGTGGCGTCGGAAAAAGCACGTTGACGAAATTCTTATCGATCGCCTTTGCGGAGTTAGGAAAAACGGTTTGCGTTATTGACCTTTGCCAAAACGGAAGTGTTCCGACGGGCTTCTTGAGGGATAGGGATGCTTTTGAGCATACGACATACGACTGGTTAACAGGAGCATCTGAGCCGAGCCAGGTAATTAATCAGTTCGTAGATTCAGGGATATATTTCATCCCTGCAAATGAAACAATCGATGACTTTGAAGCTTTCACAGAAAAGAAACTTACGGCATCGAGAAGACTTTTTGCGATTAAGGAAAAAATAGCGCCACTAAAGAATATATTTGACGTGATAATATTCGATACACATCCATCCGAGAATAGCGATTTGGTGTCTTACGCCATTGCCGCAAGTGATTTCTGTTTAATTCCATTAGAGACGGATCTAGATTCAGTAATTGGGGCAAAAAGAAGTGTAGAGATTATTAATGAGTTCATGGAGATGCAAACTCTCGATTACGGAATCGTTCCAAACAAGGTTTCACAAACGAATTTCAAGCTACGAAAGCAACTGGAAACGTTCATAACAGAATTGGTCGACGAAGGGATACCAGAAGAAAAATTCCTGTCATGGGTTCGTCATTCTGACATCGTTACAACGTCTAAAAATGAAAAAATGATGTTGAAGGATTACAAGAACAACAAGTATGCAAAAAAGCTCATTAAAGATTTTGAACAAGTGGCGAAAGAGGTCGATTCTGTCCTCAGAAAAAGAGGTCATACCAATGGCTAAAATAGATTTGAATAAACTGGACGAGGTGGACAAGCGAGAAAAGGAAAAAATAAAACAGGGATCAGGAAGAAGAAATGTGACAGATCGGTTCAAGGACGACAAGAAGAAGACCGTTACAACGATTTCTGTTCCCACTCCTCTGCTTCGTGCCATCAATGAGTATTGCAAGAAAGCAGGAATCAGCAAAGCTGCGTTTTTCTCTCAGTTAGCACATGAAAGATTGAAAAATGAGGATTTGGAAACGTAGTTTTGAATTATTATGTATGTTTAATTTAATTGCGATGGGGAAAATCCAATTAGGTGATACTATGGCTGATAATATGTCAAAAGAGCAACGCAGCTATACCATGAGTAGAATAAAATCTAAATCTAAACTTGAGGATATATTTGCAAGTATGCTCTGGAGAAAAGGATTACGTTTTCGGCGAAACGTCAAAACATTAAAAGGTAAGCCAGACATCGCAATCGCTAAATATAAAGTCGTCATTTTCGTTGATTCATGTTTCTGGCATGTGTGTCCCCTGCATTTCATTCAGCCGAAGAGCAATAAAGACTATTGGGATAAGAAGTTGAAGCGCAATCAGGAAAGAGACTTGGAAAAATAAATACTTTTTACCTTGAAAAGGGCTGGCATTTGAAAAGAATTTGGGAGCATGAAATACGGAGCGATATTGAAAAGGTCACAAATGAAACAATTGACTTCATTAACTCTGTGAAGAGCCGAAATATTGGATGATTTAATTATAGAAGTTGATCTGGCGGTTGTCCGCTATCTTGAAGTGTGGCAAGCATAAATTATTCCGACCTCTTCTTTGTTAAGTAACAGTCGTCTTTCCTTCCACTAAGAAAAATCCTCCCCTTCAGAATGGGAGGATTTTCAATCTCATTTGGCAAGACCGAACGAAGATGGGAACACTTATCCATTGTCGAGTAATGAATAAAGATATACAATAGTAAATAGGTCATCTATGAGGACAAGGAAGTAGGAGAGATACAATGAAATTTAAAAAGGGAGAATTATTCTGTGGTCCAGGCGGATTGTCACTGGGTGCAAGTCAGGCGAAAGTGAAGAATGAAGCAGGTGAATTATTTTCCGTTGAACATGCATGGGCTAATGACTTTGATGAGAACACATGCGAAACATTTAGAAAGAACATATGTCCAGAACGACCAGAGTCTGTTATCTGTGAGGACGTTCGGAAATTAGATATAACTAAACTTGAACCCATTGACGCGTTTTCCTTTGGATTCCCGTGCAATGATTTCAGCAATGTTGGCGAGAAAAAGGGATTTGATGGTGAGTATGGTCCGCTCTATACATACGGTATAAAAGTATTGAATCAGTTCAGTCCGAAATGGTTTTTGGCAGAGAACGTTGGAGGGCTTGAAAGTGCCAATGATGGAAATGCCTTTTTACAAATATTAACCGACATGGCGAATGCTGGAGAGCACGGTTACGAATTGACCCCTCATTTGTATAAATTTGAACAATATGGCGTACCGCAGGCACGTCACCGTATCATCATAGTAGGTATCAGGAAGGACTTAGACGTGGTTTTCAAAATACCAAAACCAAAATATGAAGACCCAGCGTTGTGGGTTAGTTCCAAACATGCATTGGAAGATGATCCAATTCGAGATGATGCCTTGAACCACGATTTCACTCGCCACCAAAATAAAGTGGTTGAGATGCTTTCATATATACCCCCAGGCGGAAACGCGTGGTCTGAAGAGATTCCTGAACACCTTCGTTTAAATGTGAAGGGAGCCCGTTTAAGCAATATCTATCGTCGCCTTCACCCAGATTTACCTTCTTATACCGTGACAGGTTCAGGAGGCGGCGGAACGCATATGTATCATTACGATGAACTCAGGGCACTTACAAACAGAGAGCGTGCAAGGCTTCAAACATTCCCTGATGAATTTGAATTTATTGGCGGAAAAGAGTCGGTACGAAAACAGATAGGCATGGCTGTTCCTCCTCTTGGCGCGAAAATTATTGTGGAAGCAATATTGAATTCTTTTGCCAAGGTTACGTACCCTTCAGTGGAGTCAAAATGGAGCGGCGATATTAAAAAGACCCTAGAAGAGAACATAAAAAAAAGAAAAGACAGAGCTGCTGGAAAACAGCTTGACTTAGATAAAGAACTTCAAGAAGCGGCTAAGTAGAGGTGAGTTTATGATATGTAATTGCGGAGGCGTCCTAAATGTAATTGCCGTGGAAGAGCCGCCTGAAACATTATCAAAAGAAGAGAAACTCATATACAATCGTGTGTGTGAGGTCGAATGCTTAACGTGCGGCAAGATTTATTTTTCCCAACCTTACGACTTTGGTAAAAAGCTCAATCTTGTTAAAGGCAATATGAAAAAAGTGTAAGAAAAGGCAACATCATTTGATAACTGCTTCGGTTGATGGGGAGAAAACAGTAAATCACACCATATTTGGGGACACAATTCGCAAGAATTGGTGTCCCTCTTTTCATTTTTATTTAGGAAAGTGTCGTACTGACAAAGTGGTTTTCAATGAAATTTACCATACTTCAGTTAAGGCGGACCCAGCAATGCCATAATCCATAAAGTATGTTTCCGAATCAATCTTGTAAATCCTTACCGACGTCCTTGAATAGTTTAAAACATCCTGCACATCTACCCTTGCTCCATAAGCAACTCCCAATCTTTCCCTAAAGTATCTCCCCATAATACTGTTATTCTCAGTAGTCTGGATTGCTTTTCGGTTTTGCTGAGCCATTTTGCAAATGAGTTGCTCACCATCGTCCGTTAGAATTGTAAATGCCTGTTCAAGAGGAGGAAAGAAATTAGGATTATGTCGATTGAATGTAGTGGACACAGGTATGTATGCTTCATTTGTATTTCTTCCTGGTCTTTGCCCCCAGTTTAAACCTGCTGTTTCTTGAATTGAGGTATCATTATTTGTTAGGAGAGGAAGATCTACAAAATCCAAGTCATTAAGAGTTATTGTATCTACATCTTCGCCATTCGGTATTTCCATTTCTAATTGCACCCTTGAAGTTTGGGGACCAGTTAGAGCAGTTATAACCCTTCGACCTCTTAAGCTAAAGAACCTTATATAATTCTCCACATTTGAATCCCTGCAATCAATTGTTTCTGCAACGTCAAACACATCCTCTATATTAGGATAGTCTACTTGGGCTAATAATTCATTTTGATCACGGAAACCATTCCAAGAAAAATTAGCAGAACCTATAAAAGTAATAGAGTTTCCTCCAAAGGGGTCATCCCAATGATAGATTTTTGTATGTATTCCAGGTGTTTCTCTTTGGTAGCTGATGGTAATCATTTGGTTACTATATGCTATTTCTTGGTACCTAATATGATCCCATCTATTGATCCCGCCTGTTCTTGCCATGCCGATAATAAGTTCAATTTCTAAATCTGGGTAGTTTGTTAAAATATGCATGAGAAATGCAGACGACGCATATCCCGATAAGATTCGGATTCTCCGAAAGCCACTTTGATAAGGGATTTCAAAAACATGATAATCTAGATCTGTTAATAAAAACATCTGTTTATCGCTCCAATCCAACTAATTTTATATTATTAAATCGATATTATTAATTATATTTTAGCTAAATTTGGAAGCGTAGACAATAGAAAACAAGAGAATATAAACTGACAATATATTTTCTGTACTTTTTATGGGTTTTTTCATTGTGGAGAAAAGCCAGTTCTCACCATTTCTTTTTTTGAAAAGTTTTTTGCAGGTAACCTCTTCGATAAGCAGTATAAAAAAGCCCCGAAGGTAATATCTGTTGATTAAGCCCTACTAAATAGTATGATATATTTAGATAAATAACTTTTTTTATAGAAAACACTGGGGGATAAGTCATGAATCAACTATCACTGGAAATGGAAGAAAACAATAATGAAGAGTTATATAAAACATATTACAGCATAAGAACAAAAGATCCAGATACCGTACAGAAAATATTAGGTGGAGAATCTGGGATCGTAATAGAAGGTATTAATTTATTCGAAGATTCTCTGACAGTAGAACAACCTGTTTTTATTGTGCTAGGCGGCGATAAAGGGAAATCGGAAGTATTCTGGGATACTGGTCTGATTGGCATTGGGAAAATCGTCAGAATGCCTTTTGACTCAGGTTACTCTGGAAAAAATTATCGAATAGAAGTCGATATAGAATTATTATTGGACAATCCCATGACTAGGCATGATTTCTTGCATTATGCCAATGCCTACAACGTCATCGGTATTGGACCGATGACTAAATGGGAACCCAACCAAGCTATCTCAAGAATCGAAAGAAACAAAGCTGTAACTCTTGTAAGGGCTATGTTGGATAATGATTCCGATTTGGAAGAAAGAGTGTGCTCTATTTTCGGCAGAAAGTTTTTGCATGAGGCAATGAAAGAGAATGAATATTTGATTTCACAATACTCGAGTTACGGTTATCGGATTCCGTTAAAAGAATTTATCGAGAATGATGAAGTATATAAATATGAGGATGTTTATGAACCAGATTTAGACAGGATAACAGAAGGTTTACTAATGGATCAGAAATCCTTGCTCTCATTTAAAAATTATATAAATATCGGAAAACATGTCATTTTTACTGGTCCTCCTGGGACAGGGAAGACCACTCTGGCGGAAAACGCTGCTTTAGAGGCTCAACGAATAGGTTTTGTGAACGGCTATATAATGACCACGGCTACCGCCGACTGGAACACCTTCGAAACCATCGGCGGTTACATGCCGAACAACGATGGTAAATTGGAGTTTGAGGAAGGGATCTTCCTTAAAAGTATCAGGGAGAACAAATGGATCATCATTGACGAATTCAACCGTGCAGAAATAGATAAAGCATTTGGTCAAATCTTTACAGTATTGTCAGGGAAAAGTGTCGAACTTCCATTTAAAGATGTGAAAACACAAAGAAATATTTGCATTAAAACGTATGATGGTCTTAGAAGTTATTATGAAGAAGCAACCACGACATATTGGATTGGAAAAAATTGGCGCGTGCTCGGAACAATGAATACGTTTGATAAAAACAGTCTATTTGAGATGTCATTTGCTCTCATGAGGAGATTTGCTTTTGTCAATATTCCAATCCCAGGGGAAAGCCATTTACAGAACATAATAAGCAATAGTGGTATAAATGATGTGAGCAAAGACTATGTTTCAGATGTTATAAGGCATTCACCTAAACCTTTGGGACCAGCCATTATCAACGAGATGCTCTCCTATATAAAAATCACAGAAGGCGATGGATTAGCAGAAACTTTATGCAGTTCGGTTCTTCCTCAGTTTGAAGGACTGCTTATAAATGAGATCGAAGAGTTTTATGATCAGATCAAAAAGCATTTAAGCAGAGTTCAAAGAGTGGTTGTAACCCAATATATCAGTGATTTTTTTGAATTGAATATTGCTATGGATGAGGAGTTTGAAGATGAGCTTAATGACGATTAATGACTGTTGGTCGTCGCAGGATTATGAAAAAGTCCTTGAATCCACTAGTGCGAAGCTTTGGCGTTTTATACAGGAACACTCTTCAATTGTAGAACGGGACAAAATAGTGGAAAATTTAACAGGTCTAGATTTCAACCAAATGAATCAATTGGCTTCAATACACCTTTTATTATCTAAAGAAGTGCAAGAGCTTGTCGAACAGACAGCTCCAAACATCATGAGAAGACTGTCGAAATCGTCTCGTCAACGTACCGAAGTGGAGAGGGGACGAATAAAAGGTAAAGTTAATTGGACCAGGACAATCCTAACGCAACAAACAGAAAAGAACCCTTCACTGTTTGTCTGCATCGACCGTTCTCCTGTCTTTGACCTTATTGAAAATAAGGTTCTGCTATATTGCCTTCGCTATGTTTTTCAGATTGGTCAGAGAGTCATCAAAAGGGAAATCGAACCAAGTGACTCCATCTCAGATGATTATATAAATGATCTGAAAAAATGGATGAAGAAGGTTGAAGACATTCACCTTAAATGCAAGAGATTGTTAAAGAGTCCTTTACTACGGGATATTACTGAACTTCATGGAATAAATATGCATCAGATAGAGAAGACGCGCAAAGCCAGGGGGCGGGAGTATAAGTCATTAGCTGACATCGCAAAGTTGATTTATGTACAAACCAACCAACCTCTAGAATTTTTATACGAGATTTTTTCCAAACAGCTATTGCGACCGTTAAGCAGGGACACATTGTATGAAGTGGCGGTTGCATTTAAAATCATTGAAGTCTTTAAAATGAATGGATGGAAGGAAAAAAGATTCTCCCTGATTGGAGAAGGGCGAAAGTATTTAAGTTCATTGCAGAAAGGAAATTCGAGTATTAATATTTCATATCAGCACATCCCTTCCCACTTTGTAACAGGTAGTAGCTATAAGGAATTGATGCAAGAGTCGAAACTAAGCACACATCATCGCAGACCTGATATTCTTCTGGAATGGGAGAACGATGGAAATGGCAGAAGATATACGATTATCGAAGTGAAGCGTTCTCAAAACAGAGGCTATCTAGCAGACGGGGTATACAAAGTGCTTGGATACCTAAAGGACTTCGAAAAACCATTGCAAGATTCCCCTGATTCAGTCGGTCTGTTGGTTGGTTGGAGAATTCAAGGTTTACAAGCCCCGAAAGATAATAAAGAAGTATACACGTCCGATTGGGATAGGCTTCCCACATATCTTAGTCTAATTGAAAAGAATTTACAGGTCTTCTTGTCAGGGCAACTTCCAGATCAAGAACCTCAAGTCTAAATCGGACTTGGGGTTCTTGTTTTTCTTCTTATTTTTTCAAATCTCTTCTTGGCTAGTAAAGCGACGTATGAACATTCATATGAGGCGCTTATTTTCTTCTGATTGCTCTTGTTCTTTGCATGTACCAGGACCTCACTGTTTTATGAAGTTCATCTTTTCCTCTTTGTCGGATAACGGCAACAAGATCTTCTTTTTCGATGTGATCACCGAATTCAAAGACGTGTACCAAATCCAATGTCTTATCCAAGCTCCCTGTGAGCGCATACTTTTTGATAATAAATTTTTCTAAGGTGTCAGCTTCATATGATTCAACTAAATCGACATATCGTTGCAACCTTTGAATTTCTTCTCTAGCTCTATCAACTGTCATATATCTCATAATTTACACCCCCTTGTTTTTTATATGTGATCCTTTATAGCTATCCAATCAATTATACCAAATTAACTAAAAATTAAAAACACCTCATACATTATTCCTATTTGAGGTTTTTATTAATAGTTCGGAAAAATGCTATTTTTGTTATGAATATGAAATACAAATCAAAAGTTGTTGCGCTATACTGACGAAAAGATGTCTCTTAAGCAGGACGCCTTGAAACAGAACCTTAATCCATATTTATCGAAGGAGTGAAGTGAATTACTTACTCTATAAAAAAGTAATTCACTAAGACTAGAAAGAGAGGATTGAAACTCAATTGTCTGTTTTCAAACGAGGATTAAATCGGGTATAGGAAAACGAAGAAGGATTGTTTGTAGTTTCCGTAAGTATGGGGAAGTCATTGAATCACTTGTAGGAAGCCAGAATCCAGGAGGAGATTATATGTATTTTATCGACCAAGAACACAAAGGGAATTATGAATGGATGATGGAAAGAATGAAATTGATTTCAAATCAAGACGTTCAATTTGAATCGACTGTTTACATTGGAGCCATACCAGATATTTTTCGTAAACTCGATAAATTCAAAATGAAACCAAGCGATTCCCCGTTATGGCAGCTGACAGAATGGGATGAAGAGAAGGGGGAGCATAAGTTCACTCATCCTGCATTGACAGGTTCAACGAGGAGAATGTGTGAATTCGCTGTATCGCTGTTTAACGGCTATCCCGTGGGCTTGGATGAGGTGCTAGGCAGTGTAACGAGTGAGAAATTCAGAAAGTCGTTGGTTCAGGCTTTTAAAATCCGAGCTCAGATAAAATAAAAAAGATCTATAAAGAAACGAATCGCTCGTTTCTTTTTTTATGTGTTAAACTCCCCTTTTTAGTGGATATTGGAAGGGAATCCTTATTAACTTGCTCTTGGCGCAATGCTAATAGCTGTCAGATGAAACAAGAGACTCTATTTTGAGTTTCGTCAGGCGACACTTGTGTAGTCACTAAAATATCGAGATGCCTTATCAAACTCAAGAAAGTTGGATGAGATTGCGTAAAGAAAACTGCAATATTCTTATGAATAAGGGGGGGCGGTATATCATACATATTGATTTGTTTACATGTTATACCTTACGATCTATTGATCTATTAAACGCTTATTGAGGAAAAGGATTCTAGTAAGAATTGGAGAATATCAAAAAAGATAGCTTCTTTTTTAAAATGAAATAAATAACGCTCATTGGCAATGACGTTATGACACTATTTTAGAAGGAATGAAGTAAATGAGGATAGGATTAGACAAACACAATGTGAAAGTTAACGCGATGTAGAATGGATAAAGGTCATTAGAATGGTTCTTAAGGGGGAGATATATGAAGAAAGCAGTGGCTTATTACAGAAAATCCATAGAAAAGGATGCAACCAAATCCATTGCAAACCAAAAAGAAGTTGTGCATCTGTATGCAGTGGAAAATAGAATTGAAATTGTAAGTGAATATGAAGAGGTAGCATCTTCTGCCACATTGAAAAGAGATGAATTCCAGAGGATGTTCCAAGATTTGACAGACCGAAATGACATTGATTTTATACTGGTTCATCGATTCGACCGAATCACGAGAGAAATTGACGGTTTTGGTTGGATCCTGGCGCAGTTGAAAGATATTCTATCGGTCAAGACTCGCTTACATTCTGTGACCGAGAACAATGATTACGGGGACGATCCTAGCAAGTTGTTGATGAGAGTCTTTGAAACTTATGGGGCAACGATTGAAAGAAACAACTCTGTTGAGCGCATGCAAGCTGCAAGAAGACGAAAAAAAGCAACAGGTGGTTTTATTGGGGGGACCCCCCCAATGGGATATAAGGCAGTCATGGGAACTGGGAATTTAACTATTCAGGAAAAAGAGGTTTCAATTGTTAGAGACGCCCTACGCTATCGTTCAGAAGGGTTATCGATGAGCGAAATCGCTGAAGAACTTAACAAAAAAGGTTATAAGACAAGGAAAAACAAATCCTTTTATGCTATGACTGTACAGCGAATACTCAAGTATGAAGAATGGTACTTGGGGAAGGGGCAGGTTCCAGGAATCTACAAATAAGTCAAACTAATCCCTGATTTAACCTCCTTCTAATAAGTGAGGTTTTTCTTCTTTATTTGATCTCTATACATTATGAGTTCCAATTAAAGAAAGAGACCGAAATGAAGAAACAATCATTAGCTAGTTGGTTATAAAACAACTACTATGTGTACCTCCTCGTATGTGGGATTTATTAGTATTGAATAATCATGTATTAAACACGTCTATTAAGCCATAATAAGCTAACTATATTTTAGGAGGCTTTTTGATGGCAAGACATGAGAAAAATAATCCTACAAATAATAGTAGGAATTTACTTGTCCCTGGAATTGATACCTACTTCAGAGATCAGATAGAGATACCATTAAGTGAATGGTTCGAATTTGAAAATAGAAAAGACTATCTTCCAGAAATGCTAAGGAAAGATCAGTTTTTGCATGAAGTTGATAAGTTGGAGATGCCTTTAAAGAAATATCTCTTTCATATAAACAACAATTTGGGACAAACCAGAGTTACAAAAGACGTAGTTAATGGCTGTAAAGTATGTAATGGTCCTCTTTGCAAAGGTCGAAGGCGTAAAGAAACGAATTTTGGAAACAGTTATTGCAAGCAGTGTAAGAAGTATTTAGATCTCTATGGAATTCACAAAATATTCAACAAGGTGGATCTACATTCTCGAACTAGAGAAAAAAATAATCGACATAAGAAAGAGTTCGTAGGTGTAGGGGAAGTAAGTGAATTTATAAGGTTGGAAGTGTTTTGCAAATTGTGGGAAGGGAATTATAGCTGTGCTATTACTGGTGCGGATTTAGATGACTTTACTGGCTTGTTTTTACGTGATCGCCCGAAAAAACTCAACGAAGTTAAACAAGGTGGCAAGCGTTGGAATTCCCATTGGTCAATTGACAGAATAGACCATAGAAAAGGTTATGTTTTTGAGAATATCCAAATAGTGACTCGTGAGATTAACGGAATTAAAGGATCTATAGAAAAACTTTATACAAGCCAAAAAGTAGAGGCTACAAGTCAATATGAGTGGAAGCTAGCCAAAATATTCGAACAGGTTACTTTAATTTACAGATAGTAAACTGTTCGGTGTATCACATGAAAAACATTAGACACAAATGAAAGCAGAGCAACTGTGTTTACAAGTCAGTTGCAAATTGAAAAAAGAAGCAAGGGTCATGAAAAAATCTGTCTCCGTAAGTATTTCTTCAATCCCTGGTTGAAACCACGGTCAAAAATTTTAATGAACCAAAAATAACGTTATAAACACTATTGGTAAAACACTTATAAGAATTTGTGGTTCGACTCCCACCGTCTCCATAGTTAAATAGCATGGAGTTTCATTGAACGTCATAAACCTTGTACTATCAAGGTTTGTGGCGTTTTTTAATGTCATACGATTTCATTGGATTTCAGCGAAAAATAGTCAATCCATAGTCAAAAACAAAGCCGAAACGTCGTCAGCCTGTTTCCATGTTTGATTAGGAAACGGATAATTTATATTGAAGTGAACCATCATAAGACGGATTGAAAGGAGGAGTTTGGCTTGTTCCGCTTGGTTCTATTGTTCGGAATGACTTTATTAGTCGGGCTGATTCCATTGAATGCTTATAAAACTTTTGCTCAAGAGGATTACGACAAAAGTGAGGTTGCTTCTTTCCTGACACAGTTGTTTGTTGATCGTAATGCCTTTCTTGTCAATCGGCTTCCGGAATCCATTAACAAGTATTATATCCATACGGAGAAGATAAGCCGCTACGCTTATCAAATGGAATTAAGACGTGGAAAGTACATCAATACTTGGGCAGATAAACGTGGCATACGGCTTATAGGAGCAGAACCCACCATTCGTATTACTCGTTTCAACAAAGATGGGGATGTAGCGTATGTTTCCCTGATACAGATGGCCAAAATATCGTATGACTACAATACTGTTTATCCACCACCCCAATCCTTTGGTGTCGGTACGCGGCATGCTCTTACATTGAAGAAAATAGACGGTAATTGGATGGTATTAAAGGAATGGTATTTGGATCCGCTTGAAGAAAACTCAGAGTTAATTGCGGATTCACCAGTGGGCTTCCCCCATCTTTCTCCCGACAACGAAACTTCGCAGAATAAAGGGCGATATAATCGTGAACGTGCAGTGGCCTATGCCAATAAGTACGCGGGCCTAGCTTGGGGAGCCGGGAATAATAACCGTTACAATTCGAAATATATGGATTACACACCACTTGGCGGAGACTGTACCAACTTTGTATCCCAAGTTCTTGGCGACGAGGAGGAAGGCGGCGGCTTGCAGAAAACGCGCAATTGGAGAAGTGGAAGTAAAGCGTGGGTACAAACGGATGCTTTTGAACATTTCTTGCTCTATTCCGGATATGGACGTTTGATTGCAAAGGGGACATTTACAGAAGTTACTGAATCAAGCGACAAACATCCACATGGAGCAATCTCAAAATTAAAGCCAGGTGACGTGATCGGCTACACGCTAGATGGAGATACGGACCATTTTTCGGTTGTGGTAGGGCAAGATGCTAACGGCTATCCGTTAGTCAATTCCCATACTGCGGATCGGTATCGTGTACCGTTTGACCTCGGCTGGGATAAAACAACGAAATATATCCTCGTTCAAATCAATGATTAATCGAAAAATCGAAAAAGGTCTTGGTAAAAAGTCTCCGTAGTCTACCCCTGTGATCTTGTTCATATAGTTA
Organism: Sporosarcina koreensis; assembly: GCF_042655825.1. Lineage (NCBI taxonomy): Bacteria > Bacillati > Bacillota > Bacilli > Caryophanales > Caryophanaceae > Sporosarcina > Sporosarcina koreensis. Next base: position 105,748 of record NZ_JBHSNP010000009.1, read on the forward strand.
TTAGGACAAGGTCACTTGGGGTGAAAAGATGAGGCTGCCTACCTTTATTAAACAAACAGCGCTGCGTACTGGTGCTATATTTCTCGTTAAAGTCATCGGCCTCGCCGTTCGCATTCCTTTGTTTAGGCTTCTCGGCTCAGAAGGAATGGGAATTTATCAAATTGTTTATTCTGTTTATGGATTCGCACTTACGTTGCTCTCAGGTGGTTTTCCTACATCGTTGGCATTATTGACCGCTAAGAATAAAAAACAGGGTTGGCTTGTTTATAAAAGTCTGGCTGTACCCATTCTGTTCCTTGGAACTGTTTCCAGTTTGATTTGTTTCGCCATAGCGCCTAATATTGCACATATTCTCGGAGATAACAGCTTGACGTTTCCTATCCGCTGTCTAGCTCCGGCGCTTTTTATTGTTCCACTGCTTCAGCTATACCGAGGATTCTTACAAGGTGTGGAGTTCTACGGATATGTGGCCGTTTCTGAACTAATAGAACAAACGGTTCGTGTTGGAACAATGGTTTTGCTTGTCGTTCTCTGGATGAAACAAGGCACTTATGCTGCCGCAGGGGGTGCCGTTTTCGGTGCATTTACAGGTGCCTGTATCGCATTATTGTTTCTTTGGTTGCTGAAATATAATAAAAGATTGAAGCTGATACCTGCCACCAATAACGGAACATATAATAAATCCGCCCGGTGGCTGCTCCTTGGACCTGGAATTTTTTTGTTTTTCAAATCATCCTTTGCTATTACATTAACGCGTTTCGTTATGCCTGCGTCCGATTTTCTTGATGCATTAATCATTCCTAACCGTCTGCAAGTTTCTGGCCTAAGTCAATCAGAGGCTATTGCCATTTTCGGACAAGTATTCGGAATCGCGACGACTATCGTGTATCTACCTACTATTGTTACCGCGGCAATATCATATACGATGGCTGCTAAGTTAACGGCCAATTGGCAAAACGGGAAAAAAAGTAGTTTTGTTGAGCGTTCCAGTCTGTCCTTAGAAATCGGGGGGTTCTGGGGGATCAGTTCCATGTTACTCCTTTTTTTTCATGCGGATGATTTATCTAAGCTAATTGTGGGTAGTCAAGAGGCAACCGAAGCAATACGCTACATGTCTTTTGCTCCTCTTATTGCCGGCATGCGGGAGCTAACGACAACGATCCTTTGGGCGGCTGATCAAAAAAAGGCTCCCCTAGTCGGTTTACTAGTAGGTCTTATTTGTTCTGCCATCGCCGCTTATTATTTAACGGCAATACCGGGATTCGGTTATGCAGGTGTTGCGATTAGTTTTTTTATTTTGGAAATAACATCCCTCCTCTGGAATGCGCTCATTATACAAAAAAGATGCAAAGGCGCGTTTCCTGTAATGATGTTATTGGCATATTTAATTTTTCTTGCGTCAATAGGCTTTCTTAACGTTCCGTTCGAAAACTTTCTGTTGTATATCGGTATAGAATCAGAAACCATGCAATCGCTCGGCAGCATGCTATTTTGTACAGGATGCATTGCCTTATTCTTGCTGCTACGATTTTGGGGAAGGGGAAGCTTTAGAAGGTATCGCTAACTACGTGAGAAGGTAATGATATTCTCATTAAAAGACGAGTGCTTCCACGAGAATGACTATGATGAGCAAAAGTCCCGGATCCTTGCCGCCACAAGGAAAGAATTAGGACATGCTGTTTCAGGCCTTCCTATGCAATTGCCTACTAGCGACTTCCTAGATGCTTACCATGCACTTATCCAAGTCGGGATAGACCGCTTTACCCTATCACTAAGCTTGAACATGGAGTGAGTGAATTACGGTTCGTGATCAACTATACAATTTCGCCGTCTCCATAGTTTAATGGACTGGTAAAAATAGTCGTATAGCAATTGGGGTATTGAGCGAGAGCTGGACTCTCGGGCAATACCCCAATTTTTATGCTTTAGGATGGATTTTTATCAAAAGTAAGCGAATTAGAATGAAGGTTACTAATAAAGATTAGTGGTATACTTCATTAATATAAGCACATTATATTTATTGAATGGGTTCTCTTTATAGACGAGAATAGAAAAGTGGGTGAACAAAGTGGGGAAGTATCAATTGGATAACAAAGGTAAAACGGCTGTGACAAAGTATCATGAAAAAAACAAGCCGGCTAAATTTGATAAAAAGCAGCATCTGGAAAAATTACGTGCGGAGTATTTGAAAAAGAAGCAAAAACAAACAGATAAATAATAGGCATGAAAACATAGGAAGACTAAAATCTCCCTATGTTTTTTCTTATTCTAAGTTCTATTTTTCAAATTAAATTGTACTGCATATTTTTCGATTTGGATTAAAAAAGAAATAGAAGAGAGACCTTCTATTTCTTAAAGGGAATATTCAACAATTCCGGAACTGTGACAAACTCGTACCCTTGCTCTTGCAGTGCCGGGATTATCTGGCGAAGCGATTCGATCGTATTGGTTCGATCTCCGCCCGATTCAGCCCCATCGTGCATGAGAATAATCGCGCCTGGATGAATAATGTCCAACACATTTGAAGCAATGACTTCCGGCGGTTCTTCCTGCCAATCCAGCGAGTCAACCGACCAGCCAATTACGTAATAGTTCATATCGCGTAGCTTTTCGACTAATTCATTGTATAAGAAGCCATATGGCGGCCTAAATAATTTTGTCCGGTACCCAATAATCTCGTTAAGAGCGTCTTCCGTTCTAGTCACTTCCTGCTCAAGGGTAGCGAGGTCGGATTCTTTGACAAGGTTAGGATGGGTGTACGTATGGTTTCCGATTACATACCCCTCGTTTTGCATTCGCTTGACAATCTCGGGATTGGCAACGGCTCTTGAACCTAATACGAAGAATGTTGCTGGTACATTGTACTGTTTCAATACATCTAATACACCATTTGAAAAACGTGGGTCAGGACCATCATCAAAAGTTAAAGCAACTCGTTTTTGATCAGTAGGACCTTGCAAGAAAAATATATCCGGATACCGCTGTTGTAAAATTCTTAGGTCAACGGGCTGCTGAGGGTCTCGACCCGAACTTTCAGATCCTCCATCAAGGTCAGGAAAATCTTCTTCCTGATCATTTTGTAGGACTGCTTTCGACCATTCCTGCGATACATATACCAAGGGTTCGTCATTCGCATAAACAGTCGTGATATCTGTTATATGCAAACAAAATAAAAACCCCGTTAGCAACAACCACTTGAATATACGAACTTGCATCCATTCATCTCCTTTTTTTATTCCTTAACAGAGACTTTTTATTATCATCATTGTTATTTTGGATGAAAGCGGGTTATTTATTCAAAAATAAGTGAACGTGGTTTTAATTCCTTAGTCTAATAAACTTTTCTAAATGGGGGACGTTACGGATTCTACTGGGGTGGTCTGAGCATGAGCGCGCGTTGGAGGGCTCTTCTCCGTCAGAAACGGGCAGCTAATCTGGCAAAACAAACAACAACCTAGCATTCGTAGCTTAATAGCTGATGAATCTGCCTAGCAGTTCCATCGGCCATGTGGCATTGTTAGGCTCACCTATTAGTGGGAAACGGGAACGGTAGCCTCCTGAGGCCGTTGCAAAAGATTATCAGGATAGCCCTCAAGACGCCTTGATTGACGGTATAGTGTAGCGCGAATCGCAAGTAGTCAATCTACAGCGACTAATTGTAGTGCTCTTTTTATTCTGTCTAACCATGTCGGTGACAATCATTTCCACTTACGCTATGATTAAATTAAGGGTATAGATGGTGGAGGGGAAATAAATTGCAAAATGATAATATTATAGATGTGTTAAATGATATGAAATATAGGATTGAAATTACAAAGAGAGCTAGAATAAAAGCATCTGCTAGGTTAAGATCAAAACATTTAATATATGAAAAGATAATCCATTTATATTCGATCCTAATCTTAATTTTAACTATTTGGTTTCTAGGAAATGACGAGTTAAATACACAAAGCACAAAAATTCTTTTGATTCTTTCTTTAACAATAACTTTTCTATCAATGTACTTAAACATGCAAAACTATAAAGAACGCGCAGGGAGTTTTGAGACTAACTATCAAAATTTAGATATCCTTTTAAATAGAATCAAAAGGAAATTACTAAGTGACGAGGTTATAGGTATTGGTGATATAAAAGAGTTTCAGAGAGAATATGAGAAGTTATTAATTGATAAAGAAAACCATTCAGATATAGATTATAAAAAAGCATTTGAAGATTATACAAGAAGCCAAAGCAGAAAAAGTAAAGATAATATTCTCACTGACGAGGGTGAAGAAAAAAACAAAGCGAAAGATGAAATTCAAAAGGTTTATAACGTAGTAATAAAAAAAATCAATAATATTCAATGGTTTGAGATAATGAAATATATCTGTTTAGCGATATTCCCTGTGATTATTATATTGATTTTGTTAGTTTTTGAATTCTTAATGAAAAAGTTTTTGTAACTAAGGCATCCTGAAGCTTCTAACAAGGCTTATGAAAAAACTTTTGCATGGATAATTTCAAAATTCTTCATGAAGTATGATGATTTATTACTAAATGAAGCACTCCAAGACAAATCAGCGTTTTGTGGTAAAATTTTCTCGTTGTAATTCACTTTGGTTTCTATGCTAAACTTGTATGTTCGAAAGGCAATAAAGAAGGTGGAATTCATATGGGAAGAACAGAACACAAACAACAACAGAAACAAATGAACAGAAAGAAGAACTGGTCTAACATACAAAAACCTATCAAGATACTATTACTTGTAATGCTACTTGTAGTCCTTGGTGGATTGATCATGGTGAATCAATTAATTGCATCAAGTGATGTGAGTAAACTAGAAGAACTTGAACCGAGACCGACGTTTATTTACGATCAAAATGGAGAGATCGTGAGTAAGATTTCGAATTCCAACATTGAAGGAGTTCGTCTAGACCAAATACCAAAAGAGTTGATTGAAGCAGTCATTTCTGTTGAGGATCAGCAATTTTACAAACATCATGGGATTAATTATTTCGGGATTGCGCGGGCATTTACCCAAAATACATTAAAAGGTGAAGTTGTTGCTGGTGGGAGTACAATCACTCAACAGCTTACAAAAAATGCATTTTTAACGCAGGACCGGACTTACTCCCGTAAATTTAAAGAATTGCTTATCGCGATGAAAATTGAGAGAACGTATTCAAAAGATGACATATTGGAACGTTACCTGAATCAAATCTATTTTGGCGAAGGCGCGTGGGGTGTTCAACGAGCGGCGCAAGTCTATTTTGGAAAAGATGTAAGCGAGTTAACGTTAAGCGAATCCGCTACATTGGCGGGATTAATTAAAGCACCTACTCATTTATCTCCTTATAAAAACTTGGAAAAGTCGGTGCAACGGCGCAATATTGTTTTATCGTTAATGAAAAATGAAAAGTATATTAGTCAAGCGGAGTACGAGGAAGCAATCGGACAAGAAATGATGTTAGCGGATTCAACATTGCCGGATTATACAGGGAAATATCCATATTATATTGACCATATCATCGACGAGGCGGTCAACAAGTATGGGTTAACGAAAAATGAAGTGCTCTCTGGAGGACTACATATATATACGGAGTTAAATCCTGTCATCCAGGATGCCCTTGAAGAAGTCTATGAGGATGATCGTTATTTCCCAGAGAGTAAGCCCGATCAACTCATTCAAAGCGCTTCAGTCTTCTTGAATCCTAAAACGGGCGGAATAAGTGCCTTAGTTGGGGGCAGAGGAGAATACACGTATGGACGCTTTAATAATGCGACCCAGCTCGTTAGACAGCCGGGGTCGACCTTGAAACCACTTGTCTACACAGCTGCATTGGAGCAAGGCTATCATATCTCGGATCTACTCGTTGACCAGCCAATCAACATTGATGGATATTCTCCGAAGAATTTCGATAAGCGATATAGAGGGCAAGTGACAATGTACGATGCAGTCGCTCAATCGTATAATATCCCTCCCGTCTGGCTCTTACATAACATCGGAATTGAAAATGGTGTACGCACCGTGGAACGGTTCGGAATCCCATTGGATGAACAAGACCATAATGTTGGCCTGCCATTAGGGGGCTTGCACCAAGGTACTTCACCCCTGCGAATGGCTCAAGCTTTTTCTGCATTCGCGAATAATGGAGTCATGATGGAAGCGCATGCTATTGTAGAAATAGAAGATTCAGAAGGCGAAGTCATTGGAAAGTGGCGAGAACAGTCTGTAGAAGTGACAGATGCGGAAGTTGCTCAGCAAATGACCTATATGCTGAAAGGGGCTGTCGAAGTTGGCACTGCCAAGAAAGCTCAAATTACAGGGATGGAAATAGCCGGTAAGACAGGCACCACTCAGCTGCCATTCGCGGGTGTGAATGGATCAAAGGATCATTGGTTCGTCGGGTACACACCAGACATCGTAGGTGCAGTTTGGTTAGGCTATGATAAAACGGATGCTGAACATTACTTAAATTCGACTAGTAGTTTCACAGCGCCGCCAATTTTCGGGCAAGTCCTATCAAAATCGATCAGTGAATACCCTACGAAGAAATTTAATTTGCCGTTGATCGCGAAAATGAAAAAAGAGCTAGAGGATCAGAAAGAAAAGTTGAGGGAGAAAGAACGAAAACTAGAAAAAGAGAAAAGAGAACAGAAGAAGAAAGAAGAGAAAGAACGGAAGAAAAGAGAGAAGAAAGACAAGAAGGATAGAGAGAAAGAACGGAAAGATAGAGAGAAGAAATCCGAGAAGGACAGAGAGAAAGAAAAGAAAAAGAGAGAGAAGAAAGAAAAGAAGAAACGGGAAAAAGAAAAATAAAGAATAAAACCTGCTCTAATCATAAAAGCAAGATGATTGGAGCCGTTTTTTTCCTTGAACTCGGAGGTATGAATTACGGGAAAGTAAATTCACAAAAATGCTACGGTATTCCTGTAAATAAGTTTGTATGTATGGACTCACCTGAAGCCGCTGGTTCAAGTCGAAATGCAAATCCTTTTCCAGATCAACATACGGTTTTTTGTCGTTGTCTCGACCATTCATTTCCCTCTGGTCACCGAAGGGTACGACTCATAGCATCGGACCCAAATGTTAATGTATTAGTTGAAAAACAAACTATTAACTAATTGTTAACGTGGTATTAATCATTACTTAATATTGCTCACTTATACTAGTAGTGAATTGACAAATAAATTTTTTTCGCGCTTATAATAAAACACTCACGAAGGGGGAATGTGTTTGATTAAGAAAAAATATACGCAAATACTACAGATTTTCCCTACATCCGTGCAAGTTTTCTTGAACATCATGCTTGTTGTTCTAGCAATTATTTTGTCTGTTGTATTGATTAAAGAATTATTTGTCTTTGCTCAGCTTTTGATAGTGGGTGATCATACTGACTATCAAACTTACTTGGCGAATATTCTGATCTTCTTTTTGTATTTTGAATTTATCGCGATGATTGTTAAATACTTTAAAGAGAATTATCATTTTCCGCTTCGTTATTTTATTTATATTGGGATTACTGCGATGGTAAGATTGGTAATTGTTGATCATAGTCATCCCTTACACACATTAATCTATACCTTTGTCATTCTGTTGTTGATTATTGGGTACTTTATTATCAATATGACGCCGCGCGATCGCCCTGATAGTAAGTGGTATTTCAGAGAGCGATAAATTCTATAGTTGAAATCACTAATGCCCGTTATCCAAATTTGACTCGTTTGGATGACGGGCATTATTTTTTGTACCAGGCACCCGTAAAGATATCTGGAACCATTGTGTGCTATGGCCCCAATTTTTAGTCCTAACAGCCCTGTCAAGCCACATCGAGTTATCATTATCTCTTTTCCTGTTAGTGGATTAAAAATGAAACAGCAAAATTAAAGGAAATAATATGAACTTTGTGATAATATGTTAACAATTGAGAGAATAATAGCAATTCTCAACCGTTATTTTTTTAAAGAGTGGGGGGACAAGTCCACAGAATTGATTCTGTAAACGCAAAATCTTTCATACAGTAGTAGGAAAGTAGATTGGATTTCGTTCATTATGAAAAGGAGGTTTCATATATGAGAAATGAAGTAAGCGTCAGTGAAAAGTTGAGTGAGGCACACACATTGCCATCTTGGCTGTATACAGACCCGGAAGTGTTGGACTTCGAATTGAAAGAAATCTTCAGTAAAACCTGGCAGTATGTTGGACATGTCAGCGAGTTCAAAAAAGTGGGCGATTACATTACGACGGAAATTGTAGGCAAGCCGATTTTTGTGACGTTGGGCAACGATGGGGAGATTCGTGCCTTTTATAATGTCTGCAGTCACCGGGCAGCGAAGCTGCTCGAAGGGGAAGGGAATAAGCGCATTATCACTTGCCCGTACCATGCTTGGTCGTACCGGCTGGATGGTTCGCTTAACCGTGCTCCGAATATGAAAGGCGTCGAGAACTTCGATGAATCTGCCTTTTGTTTGCACGATGTCAGATTGGAGATTTTCGAGTCGTTCATCTTTGTGAATCTCGATCCGGATGCAGAACCGATGACGAAGACGTTCGGTGGATTGTTTGAACATGTGAAAAAAGACAATTTGGATCAATTCAAGAAAATCCGGGTGAAAGAAACGGTCTGTCATTCCAATTGGAAGATCGGTATCGACAATTATCTGGAATGCGATCATTGTCCTGGCGTCCATAAATCACTCGTTTCCAAAGTGGATATGAAGCAATATGAATCGAGCCTACACGAAAATTACGTTTATCAAGCGACTCCTCTAAAAGGACAAACCGCTGATTTCGAAATGGGACAAGGCGGGAGATACTACTGGCTTTATCCGAATATGTGGTTTTCGTTCGACCCCGGTCCACCTAACGTATCCATTCACCAGTCGATTCCGATTGATCATAAAACGACGAAGTACGTCTATACGACGTTTTTCATGAACGATACGATCACGGAAGAGGAAGAAGAGCTGATGGCCGTCGATCAAGACGTGCGCCGGGAAGACAAGGAGATCTGTGAGGTTGTTCAAAAGGGGATCGAAACGGGTGTGTACAACCAAGGCAGGTTTTCGCTGACCGAGAACTGTGTCCACCATTTTCATCTGCTCATGCAAAAAAGATTAGAACCGCTTTTGCCATTAACGAAAGTTGAAATCTGAATTTTTGTAAACGCTTTCAATTGTGGATGATCAAAGTCAATGAGGAGGATGGTGAGTGGAGATGAAGACGACGCAAGAGAACCCGCAAAAGCTTAGGCGGGAGATGAAGAGCAGACACCTATTCATGATTTCGCTCGGGGGCGTCATTGGAACCGGCCTGTTTATCGGTTCAGGGTATGCCATCGGGGAGGCCGGGCCGATCGGTACAATTTTAGCCTATTTAGTAGGTGGGCTCCTCATGTATCTTGCCATGGTATGTCTAGGGGAGTTATCCGTCATCATGCCGGTTTCAGGTTCTTTTCAGGCGCATGCGACGAAGTTTATCGGACCTGCATCAGGATTCGTCATCGGTTGGGTGTATTGGCTGAGTTGGGCACTTTACGTCGGTCTTGAATTTATCGCGGCGGGCTTGTTGATGGGCAGGTGGTTTCCGGATGTCCCCATATGGATCTGGTGTGCAGTATTCGTCGTTCTCCTATTCGGCATCAATTCACTTAGTACGAAAAGCTTTGCCGAAACGGAATATTGGTTCGCTGGCATAAAAGTATTGGCGGTCATTCTGTTCATCGGAATCGGCTTATGTGCGATGTTCGGTTTGATTGCGATGGACGGGACGCCGGCTCCCTATCTATCGAATATTGTTGGAGATGGTGTTTTCCCTACAGGGCTGACCGGGGTCTTCATCGTCATGATGACTGTCATTTATGCATTCCAAGGCTCTGAAATCATGGGTGTGGCAGCGGGGGAAACGGAGGAACCGGAGAAGAACATTCCGAAGGCTATCCGCAACATCGTTGTGCGTATCCTGGTGTTCTACGTATTAGCGATTTTTGTCCTGTCGGCAATCGTCCCATGGAAGCAAGCGAGCGTTCTCGAAAGTCCTTTCGTCACGGTCTTTGATATCGTCGGGATTCCTTACGCCGCGGATATCATGAACTTCGTCATCTTGACGGCCATCCTTTCCGTCGGGAACACGGGACTATTCGCTTGTACGCGGATTCTTTATTCATTGTCCAATGACGGGATGGCGCATCCGGTGTTCGGGAAGTTGAACAAACGGGGCGTTCCGATGAATGCGCTACTTGTGACTCTCGGATTTGCGCTGCTTTCCTTGCTGACCAGTGTTATTGCGGAGACTACACTCTTTGTCCTCCTTCTATCGGTCAGTGGAATCGGGGGGACGTTCACGTGGATGGCCATCGGGTTCTCCCAATATCGTTTCCGGATGCAGTATGTGAGAGATGGAGGAAAGCCGGAAGATCTGAAATTCCGGGTCCGTCTGTTTCCATTCGTCCCGATCCTTTGTATCGTGATTTGTGCATCGTTATTCGTTTTCGCCGGATTCGATCCGACGCAGCGGGTGTCACTTGCTTTAGGGTTCGGTTTTATCGGGTTGTGTTATTTGTATTATTATTTGAGGTATACGCGAAAGAGGAAAACAGTTCTTTCTCAGTAAGAAATACAAAAAACAGCCGAATGGAGAGGGGGGGAACCTCTCTCATCCGGCTGTTTTACATATCATCAATTATTTCCAAAACACAATCCTCAATGGTAATCTATGATGTACCTGTCTTTTCACTTATTCAGCTTATTTTTTATCAACTAAAGGTAACTGGATATAACCGATGTTCCCTGGATTTTGAGAACTAACCATTAAGTAAGAGAACCCATTTAAATCATCAATGGCTTGTATTCCAGTGACTTCACCGCCATCTGGTGCAGAAACGATACGAGAAAGTTCTTTTGAATCAACATTATAAGCCCAGCCAACATTATTTATATGATTTCCGGAGTCTTCAGCAATAAACAAAGTTCTCATGTTTTCAGAGTAGACAATATTGTCCGGATTAGCGATTTTATCAAGATGGGCTTTGTTGCCTTCAGCATCTTTTGGAATGTCTTCACCTACTAAAATAGCTTCCATTTTAGTTGCTACATAATCACTTTTAATAGGGTTACCTTCACGATCGGTTTGTCTTTTAGTTAGACTCAGTTCATAAATCCCACCGGCATTGATTTTTGGTAATCGAATATCATCTACAGGATCATTTGGATTTTCTTCCATACCATTCGCAATCGTGGACATCGTCATGTAGACTTTGTTATCGGCTTTGTTGAATGTGAGTGTTTCCATTTTATTGAATTCAGAAGTTGCTCCAAGCATAGCACCATAGCGGCGGGATTCAAGGAAAGCAGCTGCTTTTTCCATACCTGGTTTGACTTTCAAATATTCTTCACCAGCTGAAGTCTTAATATGGCTGAATCCATTGGCTTTTGCATAAGAAGCATCATTAGTTGTTTCAAAAATATCGCTAAATGTAAGGTTTTCAGCTAATTCCTTTATTTCTTGGTCAGTTGCATGTCCTAGTCTAATCCATTTTAAATTCCCGGCACCACCGTTTTCGGCACTCGTTTGCTCAAATTTTGCTGCATAAAGTGTCCCAGCGGATAAATCTTTTTCTTTGTCTGCAATGTACATGAAGGACATCACATAGCCGCCGTCATCTCCGTAATAAACAGTACGGTTATCGGGTGCTACTGTAACATTTTCAAAAGACAACCGGCCCATGCTGTGGTGTTTCACCGCTTTTGCTTCACCATTCGGATGAACGGATACTTCTGTTGTATATCCATATAAGTAAGGATTTCCAATTGCTGTGGAATCTTGATAATAATTTCTTGCAAATTGTGTAACAGAAGATTTTTCAGGGTTTGCTTCATGGGCACGTGCATTTGGTTCATATTCTTCACTACCTAAATGAGTGTTCCAAGGAGATAAGATGCCAGCGCATGGAGTCCAAACACCGCCATACTCTGAAAAATCGATAGGTTCAATATCAGTAATTTTGAGTTCGCCTGATTTCTTATCTTGTTGGACAGTATTTAAATATAACGCTCTTGGCACTGTCCCAATTTCATTATTTGGCATACTTTCAAAATGATTGATCATATATAACTTGCCGCTTTTTCCATTTACACTAAGGAGTGTGTTTGCATCCGGTGAAGGGGAAACTAAAGGCTCACCCTTTTTATTTGTTATGAGATTGCCGTTGATGTCGACTGCAGCTCCGACAATTTTGCCGTTAATGACATCACCAGGCTCTGCTAACGAAGTATAATCTAACTCTACTGTTTTTTTAGTACCGTCTTTTAATGTCACCTTTACTTTGGCATTACTATACATTGTTGATTTTTCCTCAGCAGTTGCAGGTACAGGCATACCTACAAATTCAACAGATTTTACGCCTTCTATTTGTTTATGCGGTTGAGCAAATACATTGACCGCAGTTGGAAATAGAAGTGCTGCACTTAGTAGTGGGATAATTACCTTTTTTTTGTTCATACGATTAGACCTCCAATGGTTTATTAAAATATACTTCATAACCATCATAATCGTAGAATGTTAAGGAAGTGTTGTATAAATATTATGAAATTGTAAACTCTAGTATTAATACAAAAATAATGCTATTTAGCTATAAGTGAAACATGGCTAAATAATTAGGCATATGTTTAAAAGAGGATGATAATTATGAAGAAAGCTATACTTGTTCATCTTCCAGAGCAGGATGAATGGGGCGAAAAGTATCTTGGTGAAGAATGGCAAGTTTTCATTGCGGGAATTGAGTGAAATGCATACCTGTAAAAACAGCTGGGTGGAGAGGTGAATCTCTCTCATTCAGCTGTTTTTTATTTCGTATTGGAGTCTTCGACGTGTGTTCGATTCTATTTGGAAATTTTATTAACTTGACGAAAAAGCCAAAGAGGAGTATTATGTTTTACCTGTAGAAAAAAGTAACTTTAAAATAACATTTTCCATAGATCAGAAGTAAAATAAAAAAATTAAAAGGTTGGTGTTTGCATGAGAAATCAATGGAATGTGAAAGATTTTCTTCTACACAACTTTTTAGGAATATATGCAATAGCTGTATTGATGTTATGGATGAAAACATATATCGCTCAATCCACACAATTTGAATTAGGGGTAGAAGGACCTCTTCAGCAATTCCTTTTACTGCTTAATCCGCTTGGTTCAGCTTTGCTATTTCTAGGAATTTCTTTTTTGTTTAAAGGAAAGAAAAAATATACAGTGCTCGTCGTCATCTACACGCTCATGTCGATTCTATTATATGCGAATGTCGTCTATTACCGGTTTTTCAGTGATTTCATTACACTGCCTACCCTTTTCCAAACGCAGAATTTCGGGGATTTGGGCGGAAGTGTTCTGTCCTTGCTAAAACCTTATGATATTTTGTTCTTTGTGGACGTATTTGTCATGATGTACCTTCGATTTTCACGTAAGGTACAAAAAGAGACAAATCGGATGGGATCTAAAAAAGCGGCAGCCATTATTGCTGGCGCATTAGTAATTTCCATTATCAATCTTGGACTCGCTGAAGCTAGTCGGCCGCAACTGTTGACTCGCGGTTTTGATCGAAACTATATTGTGAAATATCTAGGCATGTATAATTACACGATTTATGACTCGGTGGAAACGGCGGCAGCGTCATCGCAAAGAGCGTTGGCGGATAGCAGTGATCTTACAGATGTTGTCAACTATACACAATCTGCTTACGCCGAACCGAATCCAGCCTATTTTGGGGCAGCCAAAGGAATGAACGTCATCTATTTGCATTTAGAATCATTCCAAAACTTTCTGATTAACTACAAATTGAACGGGGAAGAAGTTACACCGTTTTTAAATTCATTAACGAAAGATAAGAATACAGCGTATTTCGATAACTTCTTCCACCAAACGGGCCAAGGCAAAACGTCCGATGCGGAATTCATGTTGGAGAACTCCCTATTTGGATTGCCGCAAGGATCTGCTTTTATAACGAAAGCACAAAATACGTACCAAGCCGCTCCAAGTATTTTAAAGGATTATGGGTATACATCCGCTGTCTTCCACGGTAATAACGGCAGCTTCTGGAATCGGAACACCATCTATAAAGCATTTGGATTCGACCATTTCTTCGATGCGGGTTATTATGATACGAGTGACCCAATCGACATGGCGGAATACGGATTGTTGGATAAACCGTTCTATGAGCAATCTGAAAGTCTGTTGAGTTCACTGCCACAGCCTTTCTATGCGAAATTCATTACGGTTGGGAACCACTATCCCTATGCGATGAATCAAGACTTGGTGACAATCGATAAAGCCAATACTGGGGACGTCAGTGTGGACGATTATTTCCAAACTGCGCGGTATACAGATGAAGCGATTGAAAAAGTCTTCACTCGATTAAAGGAAATGGGCTTATATGATAACTCGGTCATTGTTCTATATGGTGACCATTATGGTATTTCCGAGAATCATAAAAGAGCGATGGCACAAATCATGGGGAAAGAAATTACCCCTTATGAAAGTGCGAACTTGCAGCGCGTACCTTTATTCATACATGTTCCAGGAATGAAAGGCGGCGTCAACCACACGTATGGCGGCCAAACAGACCTTCTTCCGACGTTGTTGCATTTGCTTGGAATTGATACGAAAAACTTTGTTCAACTCGGTTCCGATTTATTCTCGAAAGAGCATAATGAAGTTGTCCCGTTTAGAAATGGCGATTTTGTCAGCCCAACGATCGATTCAATTAATGAAAAGTTTTATGATAATCAAACAGGCTTACCGCTCGACGAACGTCAAATGGAGCGTGCCAATACTTTGAAAAAAGAAGTGGATTATAGATTGGAACTTTCGGATAAAGTCGTGAATGGCGACTTATTGCGATTCTATACGCCAAACGGGTATACGCCTGTCGATCCATCTCAGTATAACTACACTAAAGATGCAGATGTACAATCAAACGAATGACATGTCGCAGCAGAAGAAGCATGTTCTCTCCGAATGGAGAGGGCATGCTTCTTTTTTGCATCGACTATCGATTAGACTACGATTCTCTATTCATCAGAGTCAAAGTCAGACTTTAACAAGGAAAACATATATAAATCATCAAATTTCCCGTCAAAATATTCATAGCTTCTTAGTACCCCTTCCTTTGAAAAACCAAGTCTTTCAACTAATTTTTGTGATGGAACATTAGATGGTTCAATTACTGCTTCGATCCTGTTAATGTTCAAATACTCGAATCCATATTTGATTACAGCTTTTAATGCTTCTTGAGCAATTCCTCGCCCCCAGAAATCTTTACTTAACACAAAACTAATATCAGTTCTGAAATGTTCAGAAACCATATTATGAAAAGCACAGCTGCCAATAACCTTATTATCTTCCTTGATTGTAATTCCCCATCTGACCCCTCTATTTTCATTGAACAATGATTCATACTTTGAAATTGCTTTTATCGCTTCATCGACTGTTTGAAATGGTTTCGTACCATAATGCTTCATTACTTCAATATCGGATAGGTACGTAAAAATATCATGGGCATCGTCTTTCTCAATCCGTCTTAATAGTAACCGATTCGTTTCTAATACTGGAAATATATCTGATTGATAGTTCATGCAACATTGTCTCCTTCTCTAATAATGTGTAAGGCCTTTATTGCTTTCGCTTATTTTAAAATATACAGATAGATTTTGAAATAGAAACAATGATTAGGAAACAAACTCACCATAAAAAAAACACTGATTTCTATAATAAGAAACCAGTATTTTATATCATCACTTATTTTCCAAGTCACATTCCTTCAAAGGTATCAACTTTGTTTTGTACTTCACTTTATAAATCAGCCAAACAATCAAGAAGAGGGGGAGACCGATATAGGAAACGAGTGCGCCGTTCCAATCGATTTCACCGCCCGTAAAGGCTTGGAAGTTTTGGCCGGCAATGATGAAGATACATAGGACAAGGGCCAGCAAAGGACCGAATGGGAACCATTTTGCGCGATAAGGAAGATCTGACACATTACCGCCCTGCGCAATATAGGCCCTTCTGAAGCGGTAGTGACTGATTGCAATCCCTAGCCAAGTAACAAATCCAGCCATCCCCGATGCGTTCAACAACCAGACGTAAACCGTACCGTCCCCGAAGAAAGTCGATAGGAAGGCAAGGGAGCCGACTAATGTCGTGGCGATCAACGCATTGACCGGTACGCCTCTCTTATCCAATTTCCCTAAGAACTTCGGTGCATTCCCACTACGTGCCAAATCCCAAAGCATCCTCGTTGAAGCGTACATCCCCGAATTACCTGCAGATAATACAGCAGTCAAGATGATGGCGTTCATAACGGAAGCAGCAAAAGCAAATCCAGCCCGTTCAAAAACGAGTGTGAATGGGCTGACAGAAACCGACTCACTCAATAATCGTGCATCGGTATACGGAATAATCATCCCGATGACGAAAATCGCAAAGACGTAGAAAAGAAGGATGCGCCAAAATACGGAGTTCACCGCTTTTGGTATCGTCTTTTCGGGGTTTTCACTTTCACCGGCAGCGACTCCAAGCAATTCCGTACCTTGGAATGAAAACCCAGCTGCCATGAAAATGCCTAGGATGGCAAAGAATCCACCGTTGAACGGTGCATCGCCAATCGTGAAGTTTGAAAAGCCGATCGCTTCGCCGCCCATGATGCCAAAAATCATCAGAAACCCGGTAATGATGAAGATAATGACCGTCACAACTTTAATAAGTGAAAACCAAAATTCCGCTTCGCCAAAACCTTTAACGGACATATAGTTGAAGCCGAACATGATCAGAAGGGCAAGCCCGCTCCATATGAACGAAGGGCTTTCAGGAAACCAGAATTTCATGATCAAGACAACCGCTGCCAGTTCCGCGGCGATTGTGATCGCCCAGTTATACCAATAGTTCCAGCCGATCGCAAACCCGAATGCCGGATCGACGAATCGGGTGGCATATTCTTTAAATGATCCCGCCACAGGCATATAAGCCGCCATCTCCGCAAGGCTCGTCATCAGGAAGTAAACCATGATCCCGACAGCTGCATACGCCACCAATGCCCCTCCCGGCCCTGCAGTATGGATTGCCCCTCCACTTGCCAAGAAAATCCCAGTTCCAATCGAACCTCCAAGGGAAATCATCATCAGATGGCGGGCTTTTAATGTTCTTTTTAATTGGGGTGTATTCGTTGATGTTAAATTATTCTCCAAGTTGTCCACTCCTTTTTGTCAGGGAAGGTACATAAAAAACAGCCATCGAAGAAAATCGACGGCTGTTGGATATGTGCGTTAATCCTTCCGAAGATAGTTCTCCACGTTGAAAACGTGACAATGATGTTCCTATTCGAAAACATCACCAGCATGGATATCCAATGATCTACCCACACTTCGGCAACTTATCCTTTCACACGGAGTCAACAATCTCAGAGAATCTCGTCCGTCCTACTCTTATAAGCAGCAGCCTCTATCCCATCGGTGAATGGGAGTATTAAATTAATGTTTAAATTATAGGCGGATATTATTCATATTGCAATGGTAAGTATTACACATTCCTCTTCTTCAGGAGTGCGGGAATGTGTTAGAATATTTATAATTCACCATGCGATGAAAGGAGTAAGAGCTCTATGAAATATATAATATCGGAAAACATCGGATTTCAAGTGCAAAATGTTGAGGAAGCAAAATTATTCTACGAAAATGTTTTTGGATTTAAACAGCCTGAAAAGAGCTTTGTCAATGAGGTAGGATTCCGAACGGACAACAATAACATTTTCTTATTCGAAGGCGATACCAACCTCGGACCCGTAATGGAAGTTTTCGTAGAGGAACTTGAAAAAGCGAAGCAGCATTTGGTTGAAAATGGATGCGCCTGAATCGCAAGCTACATGCGTAGTCGCTGAAGTATAAGAGCCTTGGAAGAGGTTCATATTAAATAATCATTTAATGTGTAGGTTAAAAATAAACGAGAACACAGCTAGTTTAAGATTAGCTGTGTTCTCGTTTTATTATTTCTTTTTGTAAAAGAAGCTCCCCTTAATTTTATGTGAATTATTTCTAAAGTGGGGGATTTGTTGATGTTATATTGTTTAAGCTAGTTAATTTACTTCTAATTTCTCTACAATTTTTCTTGCAAGAATCAATTTTTCTTCTGGAATACTTAAAGGGACAACACAGCCTGGACCGAAGATGATTTTATTATCGCCTACTTGGTCTAAAGCATCTTTAAAGTGGGCAGATAAATCTGCATCCGTACCATTTGCAAGTACACCATTCTCATCAATGCCACCAATTAGAATCTTATCTGTTAATGCTCTTGCATCTTTTAAAGAAATATTTGAAGTTCGATCATGCCAGTTAATTGCGTGGACTGGATAGTCTTTTAGTTCATTAAACATAGGACTTAATCCATGAATGTGCAAGATGTTAAACCATGTTTTATTGTTTATTTCATTCAAGATTATTAAGTCGTACCTTTTCCCGAAGCTTTCGTAGCGTTCCCAACTTGTTTTGTCAAAGTCTGCAAGTTGTGATGCGAAGAAGAAGCCATCTACTCCGATTTTTATTAGTTCTTTTGCGAAATTAGTTGTCGTGTTTGTAATAATGGCTAACACTCTATGCAAATCATCGCTATTTGCTTTTAAGTGTTCTAATAGTTCAACACCACAAAGCTTCCAAGCGATCGTTAATGGGCTAAAGATTGTTGCAATTACAGGAACTTTCCCTTGGTACTTAGCTACAATTTCTTTAGTATAATCAAGTTCTCTTTTTAAAGCTCCAATATCTAAAGGTAAAGTGTTTAGAGTGTTCCAATCCTTTACGGATTTAATGGGATAATCGACAACCTTGGCAACATTAAATGCATCTGTTGGCCATTCAATAGCGGTTCCCCAGTCCTCAACACCATATAAACCGTTATAACTGAGTTTAATGAAGTCAAGGTTTAGTTGCTCTTGAAACTCAATTGTTCGCTCGACAAATGCGCTATGTGATCGATCCTGTAAAGGAAAGTGCTTCCATAGACTAATGAGCGAGTTATCAATCTTTTCTCCTCTTAGAACTGCTTGCAATCTCTCTGTTGCTGTTAAAGAAGTAAAAGTAGTTGATTCAGACATAATAAAACTTCCTTCCCAATTTATATTTTTTTTTAGAAAATGAATTTAGGAATCACATGCCGACCTCCATTTATAATTAGACTAGCTGTGATTCTATTTCTTCGGCTTCTGAAAGAGTTATTTGGTCTAAAGATTGTTTCAAATCTGCAATAATATCATCTGAATCTTCTAGTCCAGCAGATAATCTAATTAGACCATCAGTAATACCATAAGCCATACGATCTTCGGCAGGTATTGAAGAGTGGGTCATCGATGCTGGATGCTGTACCAGAGTTTCTGGATCCCCAAGACTAAACGAAATTAGGCAAAGTTTAAGATTATCTATAAACTGTTGACCGTTTGTGAGATCACCTTTTAATTCAAACGAGACAATTCCCCCCATATCTTTCATTTGTGTTTGTGCTAATTCGTATTGCGGGTGGGATGGGAGACCTGGGTAAGATACCTTATTAACCGCTGGGTGTTGTTCTAGAAACTTTGCAATAGCCAATGCATTTTCACAATGTCTTTTAATCCGAACAGGCAATGTTTTTAGGCCTCTCATTATTAAAAAAGATTCCCAAGAGTTAAGGTTTTGACCTAAATCACCCATAATTTTTTTCCTCATCATACTTACTTCTGTTTTCTTTCCAATGATAAATCCTGCAATAACATCTCCATGTCCATTTAAATACTTTGTGCCACTATGTATGACAACATCGGCACCTATATCTAATGGTTTT
This sequence comes from Sporosarcina koreensis, assembly GCF_042655825.1. Classification (NCBI taxonomy): domain Bacteria; kingdom Bacillati; phylum Bacillota; class Bacilli; order Caryophanales; family Caryophanaceae; genus Sporosarcina; species Sporosarcina koreensis. The sequence goes on from NZ_JBHSNP010000009.1 coordinate 125,579, forward strand.
TGAAGATAAGGCGTCATAAAAGTATTATCAATGATTAGTTTTAGATTGTTATTTTTAGCTATCTTGGATAGTCCTTTAATATCCAGTATTGTTAGTCCCGGATTTGAAGGAGTTTCTATATACAATACTTTTGTATTTTCTTTAATTGAATCTTGAACAAGCTCATGATTGGTGCAATCAACATAGTCATAGTCAATCCCGAAACGTGGTGCAAGGTTTTTAAGAAAACTAAATGTTCCACCGTAAACATCCTTAGTAACAAGCACGTGGTCTCCATTTTGAAGATAAGCAAGTAAAGAAATAGAAATAGCAGCCATTCCACTACTTACTCCTAATGCAGCTTCCCCATTTTCTAGCTTTGCAATTTGACGTTCAAGTTCAGTTGTAGTTGGATTCCCATACCTACCATAATAAGTTCCTTCTATTTCACCTAAAACAACCGCTGCAGCATTTTCCGCATTAGGGAATGAATATGCAACAGCAGGCGTGATAGATTGAGAGACTACACCTGTGTGACGTTGAGTTTGATCTAAATTGTGAATGATACTAGTATCCGTGCTCCATAACTTTTTCATAATTTCCTCCTGTCAATATAGTTGAATTTGGATGTAAATAATGTTGTTACTAAATAAAGTTATAATATTATTTACTGCTACCATCATTCACCAAATTTAATATTCTGTCAATACCTTATGTTGAAAATATTTGAAAGCTTTAGTATTAATAACGAATTTAAATACCGAAAAACAGCAATAAGGATTGAATTGACGCGGTTCGTGACAGTTGAAATTTTTATCCCAATTCCAAAGATTCTAAGATTTATAAAAATACATTGACATGAAGGCTGAATTGAACGATAATTGTCGTTATAAGAAAACTTATAATATTATTTATGTTGTTTGGGAAGGGAGTGGAAAGATGTTAGTGGATAGTAGACATCTTGTAGAGGATGTTAATGAGAAATTAATTTATTGGAGAAGGCATCTTCATGAAAATCCAGAACTTTCTTTTGAAGAAGTGGAAACTTCAAACTTTATCCATTCCGAATTAGAATCTTTTGGTGATTTGTTAATAACTCGTCCAACTAGGACAAGCGTAGTAGCAAGATTAATAGGATCAGAACCAGGTAAGGTTATTGCAATACGGGCCGACATGGATGCCCTTCCTATTAATGAAGATAACGACTTGGAATTTAAATCAAAAAAACCTGGAATTATGCATGCTTGTGGACATGATGCTCATACAGCTATGTTGCTTGGAACAGTTAAAGTATTAGTAGGCTTAAAGGACAGTATAAAAGGCGAAGTTCGTTTTATATTTCAACATGCTGAAGAGCTATTTCCGGGCGGTGCTCAACAACTAGTCGACGCAGGAGTTATGGATGGTGTAAATGAAATAATATGTGGGCATGTACGCTCTAATATGGTTACAGGAAAATTCGGAGTTTTATCTGGTCCTGTCTTGTCCTCTCCGGATAGTTTTTCTATAAAGGTAATTGGAAGTGGCGGTCACGCTGCAAAACCTCATCAAAATATAGACAGTGTAATCATTGCAGCTCAAGTTATTACTAATTTGCAGCAAATTGTTTCAAGGTATATTGATCCCATTGATGATGTTGTTTTATCCGTTACACAAGTTCATGGGGGAACTGCAGATAATGTAACACCAGAATTTGTAGAAATAGGTGGAACGGTTCGAAGTTTTGATAAGGAGATAAGAAAAAAAATCCCTGTTGAGATGGAAAGAATCATTAAAGGAATAACGGAAGCTCATCGTGGCACATATGAGTTTGAATATAAGAATGGATATAGACCGGTGATTAACGATGTTGAGGTTACAGAAGTCGTAAAAAACACAGTGATAGACCTGTATGGTGTAGGGGCATTGGATGATATACGTAGAGGAATGGGCGGAGAAGATTTTTCAGCTTATTTACAGAAAGCGCCGGGTTGTTTTTTCTATATTGGAGCAGGAGAAGCAGACATGGAAAGAAACTATCCACATCATCATCCGAAATTTCAAATCAATGAAGAAGCAATGTCGTATGGTGTAAGCGTTTACTCAAATGTAATTCAAAAATTACTTGCCAAATCAGGTGTTGGCCATGAAGTCAAGTATGAGTAGAATAGAAAAGTTTATTGAATATATGGAAGTAAATGAGATTGATATTGCTTTCATAACATTACCAAATAGCATTTATTATTTTACTGGATTTAACTCAAATCCTCATGAACGATTTTTTAGTTTACTAATTTCATTGGATAAAAATCCAGTACTTATTCTACCGGAACTTGATTTAGACGGGGCGACTAGTAAGTCTAGTATTCAAAATTTTCTTTCATACAAAGATGATGAAGATCCTATGGAAATTGTAAAAGGTTTTGTAAAGCGCAAGAAGAAGTGTGGTCTTGAGAAGTCGCATCTCACCATGTCTAGATTTGAAGGAATTTCTAGTGCTATTAATGCTATGACATATGTCGATATAGATGAAGCGATTCAAAAAATGAAAGTAATTAAATCTCAAGATGAAGTGGAAAAAATAAAAAAAGCAATTCATATTTCAGATGCAGCATTATTGGAAGCATTAAAAAAGGTTAAACCTGGAGTTTCAGAATATGAAATTGCAGCGGAAATTCAATACCAAAGATTAAAACTTGGAGCTGATGGTGGCGGATTAATGGTTGTATCTGGTGAAAAGTCTGCATTACCGCACGGTCGTACAGGTGATAGAAAACTGAAAGAAGGTGATTTCCTATTAATTGACGGTGGGGTTCTGAAAGATGGGTATGTTTCTGATATTACACGAACGTTTGGAGTGGGTGAAGTTACTAATCAACAAAAAGAGATGTATGAAACAGTTTTGGCTGCGAACTTGGCAGCGATAGGAGCAGTGGAGCCAGGGGTATCTTTTAGTACTTTAGATATGATCGCACGAGACATTATTACAAGGGATGGATATGGTGAGTACTTTACACATCGTTTAGGTCACGGTATGGGAATGAATAATCATGAATATCCTTCGATTCACGGCTTGAATACTGATGCCGCTCAAGTTGGTATGGTGTTTACAATCGAACCTGGTATTTATGTGCCCGATGTTGGTGGGGTTAGAATCGAAGATGATGTCTTAGTAAAAGTCGATGGTGTTGAAGTACTGTCTCAATTCAGCAAAGAGCTAATGATATTGTGATTTGCCGGAGATATGACTTTGTTTCTTGCAATATGAATAGAGGAGTAAGAGTAATTCACGGACAATACTTAGGGGGAATATAATAATGAAAAAGTTCAACAAACTGACGGTACTATTATCACTAGTTCTAGTTTTAATCCTATCTGCTTGTACACAAGGTACTTCAGGAGAAGCTAGTGATGAAATAGGAAAAGAAAGCACTAGAACAGATTTAAACATCGGAATTGAATCTAGCCCAACTACGCTAATTCCAAATACAGATCCAAACTTTGTTAAAGATTTGCATCTAAAAAGCATTTTCGAGCCGCTTATTGGAAGAAATCCAGACGGTACAATGACACCACTTTTAGCGACAGAATGGGAAAACACTGATGACTTAACATGGAAGTTTAAGTTAAGGGAAGGTGTTAAGTTTCATAATGGAGAAATTCTAACACCAGAGGCCGTGAAGTATTCAGTAGATTATATTATGGATGAAAAAAATAAATCCGGTTATAGAGGTCATTTTGCACCAATTAAAGAAGTACGCATTATTGATGAATTGAACTTTGAGATTATTACAAGTGAACCAATGCCGACTTTGCTTGTGAAATTGGCTGACAACATGCTGATAATGGAACCTAAGCATATGGAAGAAGTAGGAGACGGAGCAGCAGAAGATCCAATTGGAACAGGGCCATATAAATTTGTTGAAATGGTTCGTGATCAGAGTTTTAAAATGGAAGCTTTCGATGATTATTGGGGCGGAGAGCTTGCTATAAAAGAAGTTAACTTTAGAGTCATTCCGGAATTCAGTTCAAGGCTTTCGGCATTCTTAGCTGGTGAAATAGATTTGCTTAACAACCTACCAGTGGACTCTATTGCTAAAGTAAAAGAAAGTAATCTAGGAACAATAGAATCAGTGAGTTCTGCTAGAGTTATTTACCTTGGGTTAAATGACAAAGAGGGGAGCCCATTTACTGATAAAAGGGTTCGACAAGCAGCGAACTATGCAATTAATACAGACGAATTATTAGAGTTCGTACTTAATGGACAAGGTACGAAAATGACAGGTCCTCTTTCTAAAGTTAACGATGGATATACCGAGACAAAAGAATATAAATATGATCCTGAAAAAGCGAAAGAGTTATTGAAAGAAGCTGGATATGCACCTGGTGAACTGAAAATCACATTAGAAACTACTAATGGTAGGTATCCAATGGATGCACAAGTCGCTCAGGCCATCTCTACACAATTAAACGAGGTAGGTTTTAATTCTACTGTCCAAGTAAATGACTATTCAACTCATGTTAGTAGAATTGCGGAAAATGAAGTTGGGGAAATGTATGTAAGTAGTATGGGAACACAGTTTGATGCTATTGGTTCATTTAATAATCTATTTATTCCTGGTAGTACATTCTTGCTTCATACTCCATCTAAAGAAATTCAACAAAGTATTATAGATGGATCTTCGATTATGGATGTTGAGAAACGTAAAGCTCATTTTGATAAATTGCAAAATTGGGCCGCTGATGAAGCAGTAATGGTTCCACTTTGGCAACAAGGGGATGTCTATGCTATAAACCAAAACCTGGAATTTCATCCGCGGGTTGACCAGAGATATATCTTAACAGATGTGAAATGGAAAAAGTAAAAGCATTAGTTGTATTTGGATATTTACTCTAATTTCCTTGCGCTACTGGATAGTCAATGGTGAGCTACTATTAAGTTTAAATACTTATAGTGGCTTTCCATCCAATCCATATAAATTATGAATTTGAATGTCACATCACATTTGAGCGGATTGAGCTACCATTAATTCAGTCCAACACTAAGCTCAAAGAAAAGGAGTTTCCTATGTTAGGTTATATATTAAAACGTGGAGTGCAAACGTTAGTAGTTCTGTTCCTAACAATTACTTTGGTCTTTTTTCTTATACGTTTATCCGGAGATCCAACATATTTATATATGCCAGATGATGCAGATGAAGAAATGGTTGAACAGTTCCGGGAACAATTAGGTTTCAATAGACCTCTAATTGTACAGTATGGTAGTTTTTTGAATGATGTCGTTCAAGGTAATTTTGGGGAATCTTTAATGTATCGAAAAGATGCATTGGGCATGGTTCTTGCAAAAGTGCCAGCAACATTTCAATTAGCCTTTGCAGCCCTGTTTGTAGCTATAGCAGTGGCTATCCCGTTAGGTGTAATTTCTGCTTACAAACAAAATACTATCTACGACAGAATTGGGACTGGGATTACAGTATTTGGACAAGCTATTCCCGGATTCTGGTTAGGTCTGTTATTAATACTTGTATTTTCCGTAGTATTTAAAGTCCTGCCTTCTGGCGGGGGAGGATCTGGACTCCATTTGATTTTGCCTGCAGTTACACTTGCGGCACACAGTGCCGCTAGATTTGCCCGTTTTACTCGATCTACCATGCTAGATGTGTTGAGAAAAGATTATATAAGAACAGTAAAATCAACAGGAGCATCAACATTTTCGATTTTATACAAATATGCTTTGAAGAATACATTAATTCCTATTATTACGATTGCAGCTCTAGATTTAGGTGTGTTATTAGGTGGAGCTGTAATTATTGAGTCTGTGTTTTCATGGCCAGGTTTAGGTCAATTGCTTATAAAAGCATTAATGGGAAGGGACTTTCCAGTGGTCATAGCAGGAGTATTCTTCATTGCATTAAGCATATCTATAATTAACTTTTTTGCTGATATATTATACGGTCTTGTAAATCCACAAGTTCGAGTGAAGTAAGGAGTGAACAAAAATGGTCGAAAAAGCAACAAATGTAGGGTTGGAAAAAATCGATAAACCAGTAGCAGTTAAAGCGAAGAAAAAATCTAGGTTAAGTTACTTATGGAAAGAATTAATAAAAAGTCCGACGGGTTTTCTTGGGTTTTCAATTCTGGTTATTGTGATTTTTTTAGGGGTTTTTGGTGATTTTATAACACCCCATGACCCAATGGCTTCCGTTTTATCTCAAAAGCTTTTACCGCCATTGTCGGAAGGACATCTTCTTGGAACTGATCAATTAGGTCGTGACCTGCTATCTAGAATAATATCTGGAACAAAAGTATCTTTAATTATTGGTGCTGTTACTGTTGTATGTGCAGGTTTAATTGGTACCATTATTGGTATTTTGTCAGGCTATTTCCGAGGATGGATAGACGCAGTTATAATGCGAATTGTAGACGTTTCACTTAGCGTGCCATTTATATTATTGGTGCTCGTAATTAGTACAGTACTTGGCGCAGGTATGAAAAACATTATTATTTCGTTAGTTATTGCTGGATGGGTCGCTTACGCGCGGATTGTGAGAAGTGAAGTACTTGCTTTAAGAGAAAAAGAATTTGTTATTGCAAGTATAGCTACAGGTGTTCCCAGGTGGGAAATTATATTTAAACATATCATCCCAAACTTATATACTCCAATTATTGTTTTGTCCTCGCTTCAAGCCGCTAACTATATTATTGCGGAAGCTGGAGTTAGTTTTTTAGGATTTGGAATACAGCCGCCATATCCGGCCTGGGGAAATATGTTAAGTGAAGGAAGGGATTTTATCTTCAGTTCATGGTGGTTAATAACATTCCCGGGTATTGCAATTTTGTTGACAGCACTTGGAATTAACTTATTAGGTGATTGGCTACGAGATGTCTTAGATCCAGAATACAACAAGTAAGGAGGGGTTATGTTTTGAAAGAAAATAACGTTGTGTTAAATGTAAGAAATTTAAAAACTCATTTCCATACAAGCCATGGAATAGTTAAAGCAGTTGATGGAATTGATTTTAAAGTTGAAAGAGGTAAGACGATTGGACTCGTCGGAGAATCAGGTTGTGGAAAAAGTGTAACCTCTCTTTCTATTATGGGACTCTTACCTAAGTCACTTGCACGTATAGCAGATGGTGAAATTAATTTTGATGGTGTAGATATAACGAAAATGAACGAGAAGTCTTTAAGAAAAATACGTGGAAATGATATATCTATGATTTTTCAGGAGCCAATGACTTCCTTAAATCCTGTGTTTACAATAGGACAACAGTTATCTGAACCACTTAAGCAACATACAAAATTGAAAAAGGCTGAAATGAAAAAAAGAATTATTGAAATGTTGACTTTGGTGGGAATACCTAGACCAGAAAGTATCTATGATGAATACCCACATCAGCTGTCTGGTGGAATGAGACAAAGGGTCATGATCAGTCTTGCCATGCTTTGTAACCCGAAACTACTAATTGCGGATGAACCAACAACCGCACTGGATGTAACTATACAAGCTCAAATTTTAGAGTTAATTAAAGAAATTAGAGATAAACAAAATATGTCAATTATTTTAATTACACATGACTTGGGTGTAGTGGCAGAAATGTGCGATGAAGTTGTTATTATGTATGCTGGCTTAATAGTAGAACAAGCAGATATAAGAACTATATTTGACAACCCGAAACACCCCTATACACAAGGATTATTAAATTCCCGCCCTGGAACAAGTACAAGTGAAAGAAAACAAAATCTAGCATCTATCCCTGGAAGTGTACCTAGACCAGATGAGTTACCAAAAGGTTGTACATTTGCGCCACGTTGTCCATTTGCAATGGAAAAATGTCTAACTGCAAAGCCTCCTTTATATAATTTTGATAATCAGCAATCTCGTTGTTGGCTGCATGAAGAAGAGTTTAAGGGAAAGGAGAGGGAATTATCCTATGGCTGAAAGTATATTAACGGTTAGGAACTTAAAACAACATTATAAAATTGACCAAGGTTGGTTAAAAGTAGACTCCGTTGTTAAGGCAGTGGATGGTATCAATTTTGAAGTTTTTAGAGGAGAAACATTTAGCATTGTTGGTGAAAGTGGATGCGGTAAATCTACAACAGGAAGAACAATACTCAGACTTAATGAGCCAACAGATGGAGAAGTGATTTTTGAAGGACAAGATATCTCTAGGCTATCTTATGAACAAATGAGGAAGCTTCGTAGAAAAATGCAAATGATTTTCCAAGACCCATTTGCCTCATTAAATCCTAAAAAGACAGTTCGACAAATCTTACTTGAACCTTTACGTGTCCATAAACTATATACACCTAAAGAAAGACTGAAGAAGGTTATTAAGATTTTGGAAATTGTTGGTTTGTCGGAATACCATATCGATCGCTACCCTCATGAATTTTCAGGTGGTCAAAGACAAAGGATTGGGATAGCAAAAGCAGCAGTATTGAATCCTGAACTAATTATTGCAGATGAACCAGTTTCAGCATTAGACGTATCGATCCAATCACAGGTTATTAATCTACTTTTGAATCTACAAAAAGAATTAGGTCTTACCTACATTTTTATATCCCATGATCTCGGCGTAGTTCGTCATATCTCTGACCGCGTTGCTGTTATGTATCTCGGGAAGATTGTTGAAATTTCAAAAACCGAGGACTTATATAATAATCCTTTACATCCATATACACAGGCACTTTTATCTGCAGTTCCAATTGACCATCCAAATGAAGTCAAAGAGAGGATTATTCTTACTGGGGATGTACCTAATGCTGTAAATCCACCATCTGGGTGTTCATTCCATCCAAGGTGCCCATTTGCAATGGATATTTGCTCAAAAGTACAACCTAATCCTTCTGTTCATGATGGTGGTCATACTGTTTCATGTCATCTTTATGAATAAAAAGGAATTGTAATTTTCCGCGACATAATATTATAACATTTCATAAAAATAATATTGTTATGTTATACTTAATATACTTTGTGGGAATTGCCAAAAATAAGGGGGATGCATTATGAGTTCATTGCAACCAAGAAGGATGTCAAAGGACTATGCTTATTATGAATTGAAAAACAAGATTTTGAATGGCATGATTCAACCTGATTCAGATTTAGTGGAAGGTAAGCTTGCAGAGGAGTTAGATATAAGTAAAACTCCTCTACGTGAAGCGTTGCAAAAATTGGAAGTTGAAGAACTGGTGTTAAGACAACCTAATGGAAGACTGAAGACTGCTTCTATTACGGTAAAAGAAGCAGAAGAATTATTTCTAGTTAGAAGTTACTTGGAAGGAATTATAGCAAACAAGGCAACAAAGAATGCCACCGCTGAGGATATTGAAATACTATCCTCTTATTGTCATAGGATTAGGCAGGCAACAAGATATAAAGATGGAGAAGAGATTTTATATTACGGGAAAAAGTTCCATAATCAATTATATGAAATGAGTGATAATCTAACGGTTGTGAAAATCCTAAACCAGTTAAATGATCATACGACAAGATATCGTCGACTAATTACGATGAATACGGGTGATTTACTAATTGGGAACAATGGACTGAATGGTGAAGTGGAAGATCATACCATTATTTTACAACATATTATTAATAAAGAACGACTGGAAGCAGAAAATGCGATGAGAATTCACATTATTAGTAGTATGAGTACTGCTATTGAAGCGATTAAAAGGTATGAAAAAGAAATAACAACTGCGGATAAATAATAGGCTATGGGAAAGGAAAATAAGTGTCTAAATCAAATTCACTAGCTAAAATACAGGGTTTTTTTATTTTCATTATCGCTATTGCAATCTTATTACATCAATTATTTAATAGGAATAATTCAATTCCCGATATTATCCTTTATGGTTGTATTGTAATGGTACTATTTCTTTTTCCTACAATTAAACGATCCACCTTCCTTATATCATTAATAATGCTAGTAGCAGGTCATATTCTACTTTTTTATTATGATATGAACATGGATATTTGGAAGTCTGCTCTTTCAATAAATTTGGGCTTAGTTAGTTTATTCGCTTTTGTACCGATGTTAATTATCCCCATTAGTGTCGGAGGGTATCTATATAGTATTGAAATGGAATTGAAGCGACTACATTCAAAACCAAATTCAGTTTATATTCTTTTGTCTTTCTTAACATTTCTACTTGGTTCAGTTGTGAATCTGGCAGTTATCCGTGTTCTGTATCCTTTATTTAAGCAATCAAGACTTTCAGTAAAACGTTTGGGCAAAGCAATGTATATTGGCTTCATATCTACTAATATATGGTCGCCTTATTTTGCATCTGTGGCTATCATACTTCATTTTTTGGATTTACCATATACAAAGCTTGGCCCTTTTTTACTTACTTTAGCAATTACGCATTTTGTTTTTGGAAATATAGTTATTCTCTTCATAGCAAAGAAGAATAATATTGAAGAGTTGTTTTCTGTGGAATTAGTTGACGATGTAATTGGACTAAAAGGTAACAACGGTAATAGGAAAAAAATGATCCAATTGATTGTAATAATGAGTATAATATTTGCTTTGCTTTTTATTATTGAAAAAATAACAGGTCAGAAAATGACAGTTCTTGTTTCTGTTATAGGGATTGTAGGATCGGTTGTTTGGCTGTACTCATTAGGTGAGAAGAAAGTAATAGAGAATCATATGTTAAAATACATTATTTACTCCCTTCCGAAAATATCAAACGAGTTAAGCTTGTTTATATGTGCAGGTTTCTTTGGAATAGTAGTAATGAATACACCATTTAATTTAATTATAAATAATTTTGTTAACGAAGTTGCTTACAAAGGATCACTTATATTATTAATTGGTATCATTATACTTTTACCGGTAAGTTTAGCATTCATAGGGGTGCATCAAATAGTAACTGTTACACTATTAGCTACATCGATATCGCCAGAAACAATTGGTTTATCAAGTATTGCATATGGTGTTTTATTAGCGGCCGCTTGGTGTCATGCTTCAGGCGCATCACCCTTCTCACCTCTTAATATGACGCTTGGAAGTGTCTTAAATAAAAATTCCTTCAAAGTTGGAATAGGAAGTAATTATCTGTTTTTAATAGGCTCAATTTTAATTACGATAAGTTTTGTTAATATGATTAAATAATTCACTTCACTTCACTTCACTTCGAATATATACGGATGAGTATGGAAGTCAATTTATACTGTGAAAACAATAAAACCTGCTCTAATCATAAAAGCAAGATGATTGGAGCCGTTTTTTTCCTTTAACCCGGGGTAGAAGTATTGCATCAATAGACAATATTACGTTATTAAAATGCCATGATATCCCTATAAATAAGTTTACTATGTATAGATTCCCCCGAGGCACTGGCCAAACTTGAAACGCAATCCCTCTCCACTCCATATCTTTTCTAACAACGATCGATTATCATGGACAGTCTTTCCTGAATGATTTTTTAAATAATCTATTGAGAATTCAATAAATTTTATGATATATTAAAGCTAACAATATAACACGGTGCTGTTTTTATCCCCGGTTAAAGAAGCATTGAATCTCATTCCTATTAGGGCCTATTTTTAGGAGGGGTGAGAATCAATGCTTTTTCTTTATTAAAACAATTTTTTATTGATTCTGAATAAATTATAAGTCTGAGGAGGATATGAATGATACGTTTTGAAAGTGATTATGCAGAAGGTGCTCATAAACAAATTCTTGAACGACTACTGGAAACCAATGAAGAACAGACGCCGGGATATGGTATGGATGAATATTGTGAACGGGCCAGGGGTTATATTAGAAAAGCGTGTGATGCAGAGAATGCAGATGTACACTTCTTAGTTGGAGGCACACAGGCAAATACTACGATCATCTCTTCCATATTGCGCCCGCATCAAGGAGCGGTTTCTGCAATTACGGGTCATATCGCAGGACATGAAACGGGAGCAATTGAAGCCACTGGGCATAAAGTGCTTACGTTGCCGAGTGATGACGGGAAAATAAATGCAAAACAAGTAAAAGAATTGTACGACGCCCATTGGAATGATGCCACCCATGAACATATGGTTCAGCCAGGTTTGGTTTACATTTCCCATCCTTCTGAGAATGGAACGACTTACAGTAAATCCGAATTGGAGGAATTAAGCAAGGTTTGCCGTGAATGTGGTTTGCCATTATTTATGGATGGGGCGAGATTAGGATATGGTCTTGCTTCAAAGGACAACGATTTATCCTTAGCAGATATCGCCTCACTTTGTGATGTTTTCTATATTGGGGGAACGAAACTAGGAGCATTATTTGGTGAAGCAGTAGTCATCTTAAATGATAATATAAAAAAAGATTTCCGGTATATGATCAAGCAAAAGGGAGGGTTACTAGCTAAAGGAAGATTATTGGGCATCCAGTTTGAAACCTTGTTTGAAGATGGCTTGTATTATGAGATTTCCAAGCATGCTGTGGACTTGGCGATGATGATTCGAGAAGCGTTTGTTGAAAAAGGCTTTTCATTAAGATATGATTCCAAAACAAATCAACAGTTTCCCATTTTACCGAATAATGTGTTGAATAAATTGAGCAGGAATTATTCTTTTTCCTATTGGGAAAAAGTCGATGACACTCACAATGTTGTTCGATTTTGTACAAGTTGGGCTACAAAAAAGGAAAACGTTGAATTGCTAATTGAAGATATTATGAAATTAGAATCGTGATACGATGGGACAGGCATCTGCGAATTGGATGCCTGTCTTTTTTAATTTATTGACTGCTTGGTTGTCTGCCGAGTAATTAATAGGATCATGCGTCAATATAATAATGCGATGGCCTGCAAGATACTAAGAAGAGACGAGGTTTATCTTATGAGAAGGCTCTTTAAAATTGCCTTGATTGCCGTTCTAACGCTTGTGGTTTTAGGTGGTGCTTCATTGTTATTGTTCGGTCGAGACAGCCACGGAAATTTATCCGGAAGTATTTCCGAACAAATAGATCAGTACCTATTAAATCAAGAATTTCAGGGAACAGTATTGATTTCAAAGGACGGAGAAGTCTTATTTGAAAAAGGATATGGGAAGGCTGCCCCTAACTTGCAAAATAGCACGGATACTTTATATCAGATCGCTTCGTTATCAAAGTCGTTTACAGCTGTTGCAATTATGCAACTTGCGGAGAAGCAATTGCTTACTGTAGATGACTCCCTTGCGAAGTATTTTCCCGACTTTCCAAATGCCGATACGATCACAATCGGACATCTGCTTAGTCATAGCTCAGGAATTCCGGATTACCTAAAACCGGACTATCAATTTGATTACAGTAAAGAATGGGAACCTACTGAAATTATCGAGGTTGTTCGCAATGAACCGTTGGAATTTACCCCAGGAGAGAGTTTCAGCTATAGTAATTCTGGTTACGTTCTCCTCGGACTCATTATTGAACAAGTAAGCGGACAGGCATATTCAGACTATATAGAAGAACATATATTCAAACCAAGTGGTATGCATAATTCCATGTTCGAAACGAAAGAAGGATTACCGATAGCAGAGGGGCATGTGGAAGGGAAATCGGGTCCGCGCATGGATGACTCCGCAGCATATGCTGCTGGGGATATTATTTCCACCGCCGAAGACTTGGCGCTCTTTGATGAGGCATTACGCCAAAACTTGTTAGTATCCGAGGAAACTTCAAAACTGATGGGAACAACTCATGCTTCAAAGTTTCCATATAAATATGGGTACGGGTGGTATACACAAGATGTTTTGGGGCATAAAGCAGTAGGCCATTCTGGTGGATACCCAAGCGGCTTCCGACACTATGTTGCACGTCTCCAGGATGAGGAACTTACGGTTATTGTGCTAAGTAATGAAATGACCGTGAACTCAAAGAGTATTAACCGCAACCTTACTTCTATTGTTTTACAAAAACCTATATGGATTTGGGAAGAGTTTTTTTGAGTGAAATTAATATAGACCAACCGTCTCCAATCATTAAAGCAAAATGATTGAAGACGGCTTTTTTAGAATCGGGTGTAGAAACGAGTAGTTGCTAAATCTTTTCTTCGAATAGAGCTGTTATTGAATGATAGGAGAATTAATCGTATATCACATTTTTCCCTTGTTCACTTAACTTTTTTAAAGATGTAATCATATGATTAATTTCATCATCAGAATGTCTTTCCCACGAACCTAATTCAGCTATTATTTTCAAGGGAGATTTGGACCTATAGGAACGTGTAGGGTTTCCGGGAAATCTCTTGTCAGTTAAGTTCGGATCATTTTCAAAATCACCTAATGGTTCTACGATATAAATCCTCTCTTTTGAATTGGATTTTGCTAATTCAGCACCCCATTTAGCAGCGTCTAATGTTGCAGTAAAATAGATATGGTTAGATTTTTTATCCTGATAATTGGAGGCATGCAAAGGTTCAAGCAAATCTCCTATTTCCAGTTTTGCTTTTGTACCATGAAAGAACGGACCAGGATCTAAAATATTTTTGTTGTCATCCATGTAAATGCACCCCTTATACTTTTTGACTTGTGTATTACAGTATAAGGTATGGGATGGGTGGAAAAGTAGTCTATAAATAATTAGTGGATGATGTTATAATATAAGTAGAGAGTAAGATATGATTTGTTTTAAACTATTAGCATAAGAATGAGAAGAGTAGCAATACTATGTTGCTCCGGACAGACTCTATTTAAACAATGGGACAGGTATCTATGAATTGGATGCCTGTCTTTTTTTTCATTCATTTAATTGGTTGTCGAAATAAATGAATTATTTTAACAATGGTAGGGATTTTATGTTAAATTAGAATGAAGGGGGTATAAAAATGAAAACACGTCCAAATTCCGAGTGGAGATTAAGTATCATTACCCTAACGGGACTTCTCGGGGCTTTTATTGCAATCAGTGTCATGAATCGTGAACTTAACCTAATATTTGCGCTCGGGTATCTGTCCGTTTTTGCATTAGTGGTCGCCGGTAATGCGATTTACGTGTTCTATAAAAGAAAGAAAAACAAATGGACGGGAAGCAACCATCAAAAATACGACTAAATCATTACAGCCATTGGAATGCACCACTGCTGCCATCTTTATTACCGCCAAGTGACAAAGATTGTACCAGTGCGTGACAAAACCTTTACCACTTCATATGATTTTGATATACAAACTTGGCTAAATTTCAACATAATCAAGTCTTCCGTAATCTGGCCATTTTCTAAAAGAAAGGAGTTTTGATTTGAAAAAAATTGATGAATTAAAAGCTGGAGTTGCTGTAATTATTTTGAACCAAGAGAATGAAGTTCTATTGCAAAAAAGAGCCGATGTGGGCTTGTGGGGAATCCCTTCAGGACATGTGGAAATTGGTGAAACAGTGTCTGAGGCAGTCATGAGAGAAGTAAAAGAAGAGACTAATTTAGATATAAGAATTGAAAAGCTGATTGGTGTTTATTCCGATCCTGATTCACAAGTGTTCAATTATCCAAATGGCAAGGTAGTGCATTTCATAACGACTTGTTTTCTTGCTGAAATTACAGGTGGGGAACTTACATGTAATTCAGATGAATCCCTTGAAGTTAAATTTTTTAGTCAGGACAACTTACCGGAAGATTTGTTAACAATGCACCCTCAATGGTTAGAGGATGCACTTTCAGAAAGGGAAGCGGCATTTATTCGCTGACCAATATTCTAGAATCGGGTGCGTTTGTGGATAATCATAAGCCTAATTCCTCGTTTAAGATCCGTTGGAGTTAGGCTTTTTTATGTTTCAAAACTCTTGGCGTTACCCCCATTGGTAAACTCATTGACAACGAGTGGTAAGACTTGCGGCAATCGCTGGAAAAAAGATGGCGTAAGTGGTACATTCCTGTGGCTGTAATCACTAAACCATAACGGATTATCCCCCCATCAACCGAACCCGTTGCCCTTTGTTTATTGCCGCATTATTTCTTGATCCCTTCTTCTAACTACGTTGTACGTTATAAGAACTATCACTATAAATAGGATTACTATGCACAATTCCCCCTTTGTCCTATATATAGAGGGGAGGGGTCAAAAAGGATACTGTGCATAGCGGAAAAATGAATATATTTGTAAACACCTGTATCTTATTAAGCCAATAAAACGGTCTGTGGCAGGGCATCTAGGGAGTTCTAAAAAAATTCACCGATTTTAGTTGCATTATGCAAGTAAAGAGCATATCTTTACTAAGTAAGATCTAAAGATAATCCGATGCATAGGTAGGAGTGATAGGCATTGTCCAAGTCAAGTAAAGCGGAAAGTAAATCCCCTGTAACTATCATTGTTGCCTTGGTTACCGCTATAAGTCTATTAGGGGATTCGATGTTATATATTGCTTTGCCTTTATATTGGAAAGAAGCAGGTCTTGACTCCATTTGGCAAGTTGGTGTGCTTTTATCCATAAACCGTTTTATCCGTTTACCTTTTAACCCACTTGTTGGATGGCTTTATAATAAAATTTCACTGAAAACCGGATTAGTGATCGCAATCATATTAGGCAGCATTACGACGTTAGGCTATGGATTGTTGAGAGGGTTTATTGCCTGGATTATTTTACGGAGTCTATGGGGGATTGCTTGGTCGTTTTTCAGAATCGGAGGTTTATCCATTTTGGCCTTTGATACGGATAAAGACAATCGGGGTAAATCAATTGGTCTTTACAATGGATTATATCGATTAGGCAGCTTATTTGGTATGTTAGTAGGTGGATTGCTCGTGCCGATTATAGGGTTAAGCAACGTTTCGATAATTTTTGGTTGTCTTACTCTGTTCGGGCTGCCTTTGATATTATTGTATGTGAATACAACTCCCTCGATGGCTAATGAGCAGGATAACAAGGCTGTCATTGTTAAAGAACGATTTATTATCAGACTTAAACAGGGTAGAGGAATGATTATTTTTACTGGCTTCTGGATCACTCTGCTCATTCAAGGGGTATTCATCTCAACTCTAAGCTCATTAATTGAACATAACCATGGGGAGAATGTCGTCTTATTTGGATCTGTAATGAGTGTTACTTTCCTGACGGGAATTATTTTATCGGCACGATGGATATGGGAACCGTTTTTAGGTGCACGTTTCGGGATTTGGTCAGATGGAGTCAAAGGAAGAGTACCTTTGCTTGTCCTATCATTAATTTTTGCAGGTTTGACGTTTGGAAGCGTTTCTTATGAACTTCCACTCGGTGTTATGATTTTCATTACGTTCTTAGTGATGATAGCAGCTACCTCGCTTACAACCATTGTTGATGCAATTGCCTTGGACATTTCAACAAACACAAATGTAGTTTCATTCCTTACCACGTATACAATAGCCCAAGATCTTGGTGCATCTCTAGGTCCATTTATTAGTTTCATGATTTTTGGTTTAGCAAACGGATTCACCTATGTATACTGGGGCGGAGCAAGTGTATTTTTGTTATTAGCAATCCTCTGGTCATCCAGCTACAGAAGAGAAAGGAGAATGAACTCATCAATGTCATAATAAATAGTTGAATAAATTAGTTGCATTTTGCAAGTAAATGGAATATAACTAATACTAGAGGTGAAAACATGGAGAACAAACGAGAACTATTTCATGTATTAACTCGCAGATTTGGGTTATTGGATCGGAATTGCTGTTCTGTAGGAGGCATTGATATATCGCTTGTGCAAAGCCATATTCTCTATGAAATCGACAATCAGCATTCTCCATCGATGCAACAAATAGCAGAGACACTCGCGATGGATATTACAACCTTTAGTAGGCAGATCCAGACGCTGGTAAAGATGGGTTTAGTCAAAAAAACTCCATGGTCTGAGGACAAAAGGGTTTCAATATTGTCGCTAACCGTTGAAGGGAAATTTGCAGCAACTACAATTGATAAATCAGTGAATGTTTACCTTGAGGAGGTTTTCTCCCATATGAACGACTTTGAACGGGAAACGGTATTACGCTCTTTGGAGATCCTGAATGATGCCATGTCTAAATCAAGTGTTTGCTGTACACCTGTTTATTAAGCAAGTTAAAACTTGCTTTGATATATACTTGCAAATTGCAAGTAATTATTAGTAGGAGGAATGATGATGAATAGTAATAATTCATTGCCAGTTGTAATAATAGGTGCAGGCCCAATCGGATTAGCAGCTGCTGCTCACTTGGCGGAGAAAGACGTAAACTTTGTCTTATTGGAGGCAGGTAAAAGTGTTGGGAACAGTATTTTAAGGTGGGGGCATGTGCGCCTTTTTTCACCATGGGAGTTCAATATTGATAAAGCGGCAGAAAGACTATTGAAGAAACAGAATTGGATTGCGCCATCCCTAACTGAATTGCCGACTGGGAAGGAGCTAGTTGAAAGATATCTAAAACCACTATCACTTTTGCCTGATATTGCTTCAAATATCAAGTTAGATACAAAGGTAATAGCAGTCAGTAAAAAGAATGTGGATAAAATGAAGTCTGCAAAACGTGAAGAGGCAAACTTCATTGTGTATGTTGAAAAGGATGGGGAGACCGAAAGAATTCCAGCCAAGGCGATTATCGATGCATCAGGTACTTGGTTAACGCCAAATCCAATTAATGCAGATGGCATATGGAGTAACAGAGAACGGAATTTACAGGGAAATATCTTCTATGGAATCCCTGATACTAAAGGAATTCATCGAGAACGTTACGCGAATAAAAAAGTGGCAGTGGTAGGGGGAGGACATTCGGCAATTAACACACTTCTGGAACTGTCTGATCTGAACGAGGATACCGAAATCTACTGGATCATGAGAAAAAAATCGGTTCAAGATGCATATGGCGGAGAAGAAAAAGATGCTCTACAAGCTCGTGGAGAACTTGGCAGCAGAATCCACAGGCTAGTGGATGAAGGCAGAGTTAAGGTAATTACTGCGTTTCAAATCTATGAACTTCGGAAATCAGAGAATGGGATTACCCTTTTCGGTGAGTTGAACGGTTGAGGATCAATGATAGAGGGAATTGATGAAATCATTGCGAACACAGGCAATAGACCTGATTTTACATTCCTACGAGAAATTCGTTTGAGCATTGACCATGCAACTGAAAGTATTGGTGCTCTCGCTCCGCTGATTGATCCGAACGTTCACAGTTGCGGTACAGTTAGGCCCCATGGTGAAGAAGTTCTACGACAGCCGGAAAAGAACTTCTATATTGTAGGAATGAAAAGCTATGGTCGCGCTCCTACCTTTCTAATGGCGACAGGGTATGAACAAGTGCGCTCAGTTGTGGCCTATTTGACGGGTGATCTCGAATCCGCAAAGAAAGTCGAACTAGACTTACCAGAGACAGGGGTGTGCAGTATAAACCTAGCGCCAACTAAGAAGTTTGAGTCTTGCTGTAACATGAAAGTCAGCAGCTGTTAAAGGGGTGAACCATTGATGGTCGTAAACAGTGGGGGTAACTTGTCGGAAGATTACTTTCGCGCTTATTTATCCTTGGTCATGAATGCAAGAAGCTGTTCCTTGGAGGATGCAAAAGAGATTATGTTAAAAACATTTTTCCGAGGAAACTTGGCTTCATTTGGACCCATAAGTTATTCAAGTTATATAAATGCAGTGACTTCTTTGAGCAGAGAATTATGCTGCTATAACAATCCGGAGTGAAATAAAAAAGACTGCACATTTGCAGTCTTTTTAAATTTTAATTGGTAGTTCTCTTGCTCGCAAAAAAATGCACTTGCTTATATAAGTATATGATTATATGATGTTGAAGAACTGGAGGGATGGTCATGAAAAAAGATGAAAAGACAGAAATACAAAGGGCGTCACCATTATTAAAATTGCTTGGTGATCCGACACGATTAACGATGATGAAGCTACTCAAGTCACATGAATGCTGTGTATGTGAGTTTGTAGAAATTTTTAAGATGAGTCAGCCGGCGATTAGCCAGCACTTGCGAAAACTTAGAGATATTGGGTTAGTTAAAGAAGAACGCAGGGGGCAATGGGTCTTCTTCTCGATTAATGAAAGTCATGAAGATTTTCCGTTTATTAAGAGCATCCTTGAACATCTTCCAGAGCAGAATGAATCAATTGCTGAGCTTGAGGCACAAGGACTTCGTGTTTGTTGTCAATAGGGAGGAGAAGGTACGTTGGGTTCGGTTATGATCGCATCAATGATTTTTATCATCACACTTATTTTTGTTATTTGGCAGCCTAGGAATTTATCGATTGGTTGGTCTGCTTGTATTGGAGCAATTATTGCTCTATTAGTAGGAGTAGTTGATTTTCAAGATGTTATGGATGTAACGGGAATTGTTTGGAATGCTACGCTTGCTTTTGTCGCCATCATTATTATCTCTTTAATCCTGGACGAAATCGGTTTCTTCGAGTGGGCTGCGCTGCATATGGCACGATTGGCAAAAGGCAGTGGACTTCGCATGTTTGTTTATGTCAGTATCCTTGGGGCGATTGTTGCAGCCTTGTTTGCAAACGATGGAGCAGCACTTATTTTAACTCCAATTGTGCTTGCGATGGTTCGAAATTTGAATTTCAATGAAAAGATGGTTTTTCCATTCATCATTGCAAGTGGTTTTATTGCAGATACGACGTCATTGCCATTAGTTGTCAGCAACTTGGTGAATATTGTTTCAGCAGACTTTTTCGGCATCGGATTTGTGGAATATGCAACCCGGATGATTGTTCCGAATTTATTTTCGTTAGTGGCGAGTATTTTAGTGCTGTTTTTATTCTTCCGTAAAAGTATCCCGAAAGACTATAAAGTAGCAGAGTTAAAAGAACCGAAGGCTGCCATTAAAGATGGAAAGATGTTTCGGCTTTCCTGGGTAGTATTAGGCATTTTGCTTATCGGGTATTTCTCGAGTGGAGTTACGGGGCTTCCTGTTTCAATCGTTGTGGGAATCATGGCGATCTTCTTTATGATGATGGCACAAAGAAGTCCTGCCGTTGCAACGAGGCAAGTTCTAAAAGGTGCACCTTGGGCGATTGTGTTCTTTTCGATCGGGATGTATGTGGTCGTCTATGGATTACGGAATGCTGGTCTGACAAGTGTGCTCGGTGACCTTATTCAAATGGCAGCAGATCAAGGCTTGTTCATAGGTACGATTTCAATGGGCTTCATAGCTGCGATTTTGTCGTCTATCATGAATAATATGCCAACTGTAATGATCAACGCCTTAGCCATTTCGGATACAAGTACTGCCGGGTCGATTCGTGAAGCTTTGATCTATGCAAATGTCATCGGTTCAGATTTAGGTCCAAAAATTACACCGATCGGTTCATTGGCAACATTATTGTGGCTGCATGTGTTATCACAAAAAGGTGTGAAAATATCATGGGGTACATATTTTAAAACCGGTATTATCTTAACAGTGCCTACCCTCCTCATTACCCTTATAGGGCTGTATTTATGGCTTTCGATTTTACATTAAAATTCAAAAAGGGGAATTTCAAAATGACGAAAAAAACACTTTATTTTTTATGCACTGGTAATTCATGCCGTAGCCAAATGGCTGAGGGATGGGGGAAAAAGCATCTTGGTGAAGAATGGGAGGTTTTCAGTGCAGGGATTGAAGCTCACGGAGTCAATCCCAATGCCGTCAAAGCTATGAATGAGGCTGGCGTTGATATCTCGAATCAAACTTCGGATATTATCAATCCGCAAATCCTGAATAATGCAGATTTCGTCGTAACACTTTGTGGAGATGCTGCTGATAAGTGTCCGATGACACCTCCGCATGTCAAACGTGCTCATTGGGGTTTTGATGACCCTGCAAAGGCAGTTGGAACGGATGAGGAAAAATGGGCGTTTTTCCAGCGGGTGCGTGATGAAATCGGTGACAGGGTAGTACAATTCGCGAAAACGGGTGAATAATCGGTGCAAGTGGGAAGGAATACAAAAAAGCCAATCATTTGATTGGCTTCTTTCTTTTTGCTGATTATACGTTCACCTCACTACTACTTGACCAATACCTGCCAATTCCACCACTCAACCCACAAGCCTATTGCAGCTCCATTTTTGAATGCATTTCTTTGGTGCCTAGTCAGCTTTCAAACTAATAAGAATCAGCGAAATTCCAGCAAATAGACAAATCATTCGTGTGAGGGAAATCTTTTCAGCGAGACCGATCAGCGCGAACGCAGTAGTGATGATCAACACACATGGTCCTACAAGGGCCAGTAGCGTGTTGATGTAAAAAGCTTTTTCCAAGTCATTGAACTTGTACATTAACAAGGCGGCAGTGATGTCCACACTGCCGGAAAAAATCCGTAATACGATCATCATTAACAATGCTCTTTCAATCACTTACGTTGCCTCTTTTCGTTCAATGTCTATCCATTCGTTTATTGTGTTTTCCAACAGGACTTTTTCTACTATATGTACGTCAGCTCCTAATATTCTAGCAACATTGCAAATAGTGGCCATTTCTATTACTTTCTTTCTCTGATACTATTATACTAGTGATAAGGTGGCTAACTGACTATTCAGGGGGAGATGCATCATGTTGAAAAAGATAATGGCAAGTATCATGGTTCTTTCTATATTTCTAATTCATTTCAGTAGTACCACAATGGCACAATCAACGTATTACATCACTACGCCGAAACAGGAATATACATATGAGAAAATGACAAAGGATATCCAGCAGTTAGCAAAGGATTACCCGGAGTTGGTGGAATATAAATCGCTTGGCAAGACCGCATATGGCAGAGATATTTGGGCGATGAAAGTTGGAAAAGGTGATGCTACACTTTTAGTGACGAGTTCTCACCATGCCAGAGAATGGATGTCCACCATTTTAACGATGCATATGGCTTACAAATACGCTGCGTCCTATCAAAGCAACCAATCCATACAAGGATACAATGTCAAGGAAGTACTTGATCATACGACAATCTGGTTTATTCCGATGGTGAATCCTGACGGTGTGACATTGCAGCAAAAAGGATTGGGCGCTTTTCCGAAAGAAGTCCATAATCAATTAATTAAAATGAATAATGGCAGCAAGGATTTCAAGCGCTGGAAGGCAAATGCCCAAGGGATCGATCCCAACAGGAACTATGATGTCGATTGGAGTAAGATACAAAACAATTCTGCAAATCCATCTTGGCGAAATCATAAAGGCTCAAAACCTGGCCAAATCGCAGAAGTGAAGGCTGTCATGAAATTGGTTAATGAGGTAAATCCGGAGATGCTGTTGGACTACCATTCTGCAGGCGAAGTTTTATATTGGGATTATAAGATTGAATACAAAACGAAGCAACGTGATCGCATCATTGCTAATAAAATAGCAGGCATGACAGGATACAAATTGATGTTTGCTCAAAATAAAGAAACGGGCGCATCAACAGATTGGTTTATCGCTAAATTTGGAAAGCCTGCATTAACACCGGAAATCGGTAAGTTTGCAGGAGAGACGAGCGTTCCTTTAAGTGCATTTGATCGAATTTGGAAGCAAAATGAGGCTGTACCTTTGTACGCCGCAACAGAAAGTTATCAACTTTGGTTAGATAGGCAAAAGCTTGTTTATTTGACGGATGTACGAGTTGATTTATTGAATAAAACAACGTTATACTCCAAACCGTTCAAATCAGCTAATCAGTCATTGAATCCGCAAAGAGTTTCCGTAGTTGGGGAAAAGGCTGACTGGTACCTCATTAAAACCGATAAGGGCAATATGTGGATTAAGAAAGATAATACGAAGGAATATACTGTACGAGGCTTTGTTGATTACAAAGAGGGGGAATACTGGTCAGAACCTATTTTATGGTCTGTAGATAAAGGATTAATTTCCGGCAGCGTTGTCAACAATCGAAGATATTTGAAACCGATGGACAATTTAACGGAAGCGCATTTCTTGGCAATATTATTCCGTTATGCAAAACCTGATGAACTAGCAACGACTGCTCCACAATCAAATTATTGGGCTTCTGTTCCGTATCAATTGGCGACTAAATATGAACTGCCTGTAGAAGGAAGCCTTGGAAATATGGAAAAGGCGAATCAACCGATCACCAGAGGCAAAATGGCACGGATTCTATCATCTTTGCATTTTGGCAATTCGAATATTAGCCTGGAAGAGTCCGTGCAATTCATGTACGACGCAAATATTTCCAATGGATATGATGCTTCTAATAAGACGTTCGAAAACTTTGGCGTGGATGAAATTTTGAAGCGTGGTCATATTTCAACATTCTTCATGAAGTATGATGATTTTTTACAAAATGAAGCTATGAACGATATATCTAATACTAATGCAGAAGATTCGGGTGATGAATAAAAAGTAACTTAAAGCGCGAGGATACGGAAGAGGTAGTTGCATTCACATATAATAAAAACCTTATTCTGTAAATAGAATAAGGTTTTTATAGTTGTTTTTACGCTACCACAGACAGTATTTGATTTTGTTCCAATACTCTTCTTGCATTTTCGTCTGCAGGTTTGTACCCTTTTTCTATTAACTCTTTAATATAAATTTTGTTATAGATAAAGGAAAATACAATGCCTGTTACCCCAGAACCGATACCGAATGTAAATGAGCCTGCAGCTAGTGAAATAATGAACATGATGGCAGCCCATTTCAAATCGCCGCGGAATAAAGCAGGGAAAAAGCCGAAGAAGAAAGTAGTCCAACTAAAGCCAACTTTTACATGCTTCGTCAATCCTGCATCATTCATAAGTGTGATATTCATAGATGAATCTCCTTGCTATGTATTTGTTGAAGTAACGGGAATAGTGAATGTAAGAATATAAATGCAGAAAAAGTATCTCTATTCGTTTCACTTCTTACCTATGATACTACAAACTAAAGCGAATTGTAACATTTTATTACAAAAAAATAGGTACTTATGCGAAAAAAACTTTTCGACCGATTTACTACCATTGTTCCAAACAACAACAGGGGGAGCCAAACAAAGGACTTTGATCGGCTCCCAACGATATGAAGGTTGATTAATTTTCCAATTCGTCTATATTGTCTTCGTTTTCTTTGATGAAGCTTAATAGACGACTCCTTCTCTGACATGACTGCTGAATACTTCTTCCGTAGGATCAAAATAATCCTCTGTATACTCAGGCTCAAAACGGCCGTAGTCGACATAACCAGAACCCCATGTCGGGTCCATCGTGAGCCATTCGCCATCCACTTTCACTTCCACCCAAGCGTGGCCCGCGCGATCATCTTCAAATCCAGCAGTTCCTACGATATACCTTGCTTCCATGCCGGCTGCGCGAAGCAGGGCAATGGCTAGATAGGAATAATCAACGCAAATTCCGGTTTTGAATTTTAATGTTTTTAACGCGCTGTCATCCCATTGATTGCCGATAAAGTATAGTTTCCCTGTATTATAAGAAATGGTTTTCGCTGTATATTCATAAACCGCTTTTGCTTTTTCACGATCCGACATTGTATCGTTCATCAGCTCATTTGCCAGGGCGACAATTTCAGGTGCATCGGATTGGATTCCTTTAGATGGCAATAAATCACGTTGATCTTCAGCACCAACGTTGTCCACTAGGAATTGTGCAACTTGCGAATATATGAAAGGCTCGCGATTCGTTTTCTCTATATGGGGCACACTCACTGTCACGAAATACTTTCCCGGACCGAAGCGCAAATAGAATTGATCATCGAATGTATTATCCTTAACGGGAATAACATACTCTGCATAATCTTCTTCCTTACTAGTCGTTATTAATAAATGATTCGTCTCTTTTGCAAAAGGAGCGTCCTTGTCAATGGAACCTATGATCCTAGACGTCAGGTTGGCTACCTCAACGTCAGCGGGCAATTCAAGATGGATACCGCGCTCCTCATAAGCCGGGCTGTATCGGATGCCGCCCCAGTAATCGGAGTCATTATAGATCGTAAGGGTTGTTCCGAGTTGAAAATAGTTGTCATACTCTTTGTCAGGGACATAGACGAGCAATTCATGGATTCCTTTCCCGAAAAATAAAGGGATCTCATGCGTAAATTTGCCGTTTTCAACTTGTAGAAGATCCGACCAAAAGTAGCCATCCTTTTTGAGCTCTATTAAAATATCTTGTTGCTTAATGTTAGCAGAATCGACTTTCCCTTTAAGTGTGAATGTGTGACTTCCTTTTACCGAATCACTGCTCGGGGCAAGAATTGTTAACCCGGCCTCCTGACCTTCGGGGCTATAAGTGAAATCACCTTCCTCTACAGCCTCATCTGATGCAATTGGTTGTTTTACTGCTTCTATCTGTTGATGTACGCTGGTTGGCTGTTCATCCGAGCAAGCTGCCAGCAAGAGTAAAACGATGAATAGATAGGCTTTTTTTAGAGACATGACTTTCCCCCTTGGTAAGGACATAGGACCTTGAATGAAGCATCGGAATTTTTGATTAGTTTAATTCTTTACGTGGCATAGGTTAAATTAGTTCCAGAATCTCCATTACTGCTTTTCTGCAAATAACTATTCCTTATTTAGCGATCAAAGTTAATTGGTCCGTTTGAGAGATCAAATCAATTCTATGTCCCTCTTTTTCATAATAAGTTGAAGCACCTTCTCTGCCTGCTTTGCTCCATCCTTTTGACTTGATGATTATCTCATACATAAAAGGAATCCCATCTTCTTCAGAGGCTTTTGACCAATTATAAATGGCAACGTCAGCTTTATTATTGAGTAATTCCGCGTTTTTGGGTATCGGAAAGTTAAAGAACTTATTGTTTTCTTCATACGCAAAATATGTGGTGAAAAAGAGGATGCCACCAATTAATAGTGTGAAAATCATCGCTATGCTTATTTTATTCTTCATGCTATCTCTCCATCCCTTTACATTTTCTCGATACGATAATATGCAGTAATAGCATTCCAGAAGTATTTGCCTTACAACCTAACTTTAGCAAACGATGCTATGTTGTGAAATTGCGAAAATTATATATGACTTTGGGTAAATATAGAGAGAGGACCATCCCCATATACATTTAGGGAGGTCCTCTTTTTTTACCTAACTTTTTGCTTTCTCATCCATTGCGTCGCGACCCACTTTTCACCAGTGATAACCGGCGCTCCGCCATGCAAAGTCAAATCGTTTAAAGCTTGATCATTATAGAAGTACTCGAAGTAGACTGCCATCCCTTTTTTGGGCGATACTGAAAAATTCAGTTGTGGGAAATAGGTTTCTCCTCCTTCTTCTACATCATTTAAATACATAACGAGCGTACTAATTCTATTATTGTTTACTACTTTCGTTGATGATGAAAAGAAATCATAATGGGCTTTATACTGTTGGCCGGGAGTATACCGAAGGATTTGAAGCCCTTCTCCGTGCTCAATGGATATACTCATAATCGTTGAGATCCTATTTTCAACTCGAGCAACAATTTCGTTTTCACTTTCTTCGAAAAACATACCGCTGCTTGTTCTTAACTCATTTTCTTCGCGTGTCGTTCCGATTTTTGAACGTTTCATTTTGTCTTTTGACAATCTGATCAGTTCATCACACTCTTCGTTGCTTAATACATTCCCTAAAACAACGATTAAAGGCTCTTCTAATCGAGCGACGATGTCAATCTCTCTATCTGTAAGTATTTTACTTCCAACATGATTAAATATGGTTTGCTCTTTATTTGCCGTTATCAATTTCAAGCACCTCTTAAACTGTTTAATTTTCAAAACAAAATGCGTTTGTGATGGGTAAACGTGCTTTAACGGTCTTCTTGTAAGGTTCACACTTCCTTTTGGAATTAAATTCAATTTATTTTATCACGAAGTTTTATATTTCGTAAAATTTTAACGTTGATATTTCTCGAAAAATCCAAAATCCGTTAATTAGAAAAATGCGCTTCACAATTCTAAAAAGATTGTGATAAAATAAAGCGGCAGTCTACTCTAACGGGGAGAATTGATTGTGTATGTTTAATAATTTGGGAGATATTTGGGGGGTAGACGAATGAAAAAATTGGTTAATAAATGGAATCAAATAAGCCTAGTGAAAAGGATCGTTGTCGGTATTATTGCCGGTCTTATCTTAGCTTTGACGGTTCCTAAAGCCGCAAGTGGGGTTTCCATTTTTGGTTCATTATTTGTCGGTGCATTAAAAGCGGTTGCACCTATATTGGTCCTATTCTTGGTAATGCATGCGATTGCTGTGCATAAGAGCGGTACGAAAACGAATATGAAATCGATTCTTGGATTGTATGCCATTGGTACATTCCTAGCTGGAGCTGTTGCCGTGGCAGCAAGCTTTATATTCCCAGTGACACTGACATTGACGACAGGTGCTGAAGATGTTTCACCTCCAGAAGGTATCGTGGAAGTGTTGAAAACATTATTATTTAACTTAGTTTCTAATCCGATTGATGCATTAGTGAATGCGAATTATCTAGGTATCTTAATGTGGGCAGTCGTTTTAGGGATTGCACTAAAACAGGCAAATCAACATACAAAAGATATGTTAGGCAGTTTTTCGGATGCGATCACGAAAGTCGTTCAATGGGTGATTAACCTGGCACCACTTGGTATTATGGGACTTGTTTTCGATGCAATTGTTACAACGGGACTTTCCGCTTTGCTTGTATATGGACGATTGATTTTAATTTTAGTGGGATGTATGTTATTCATCGCCCTAGTTGTTAATCCGTTAATTGTCTATGTCTATACACGGAAAAATCCTTATCCACTTGTGTTGATGGTGTTAAGAGAAAGCGGTATCACTGCATTCTTTACACGCAGTTCCGCTGCAAATATACCTGTAAACATGAAACTGGCTGAAAAGCTCGATTTGGATGAAGATACGTATGCAGTGTCAATCCCACTCGGTGCAACGATCAATATGGCGGGGGCGGCTGTTACGATTGCTGTGCTTACGCTTGCAACTGTACACACGCTTGGAATTGAAGTTGACTTTCTGACTTCGATCATGCTTTCCGTTGTTGCGGCTATCTCTGCGGCAGGTGCATCCGGTGTGGCAGGCGGCTCACTTTTATTGATTCCGCTGGCATGTAGTTTATTTGGAGTTCCGAATGATATTGCGATGCAAGTCGTTGGTGTCGGCTTTATCATCGGAGTTATCCAGGATTCTTGTGAAACGGCATTGAATTCATCTTCAGACGTCCTGTTCACAGCTACAGCTGAATATGCGAAAGAACGTAAAGAAGGTAAAGAGAGTTCGATGCAATCTTCTTGGAAGTTCCAGAAGATGTAATGAGCGAAGACAGATCAAAGAGGCTGAAAAATGATATCATTTTTCAGCCTCTTTTTTGTCTTGGAGGAAGTTTTTACTAATACATTGAAAAGAGATAAGATTTCTGTTAAAAAGAGGATTAGTTAAGGAAGAGAAGGAATAGAAGAGTACTGATGAGTTCTCTTATAACAGTATAAGAGTTTGGGAGGAGAGGATTGACTTGAGAAAATTGGCGAAACATCTAAAGCCGTTTGCGACGGGCATTTTATTAGCGGTCCTGCTCTTGTTTGTGCAAGCGATCAGTGATTTGAATTTACCGAACTACATGTCGAATATCGTCAACGTGGGGATACAGCAAGGTGGCATTGAGCATGCATCACCGGATGCGATCAGCCAAGATGGTATGAAGCTGATCACTTCTTTCATGACAGAACAGGAAAGACAGATCATTGAATCAGCCTATCTGTTGGTCTCACCTTCAGAAGAGAATTCGAAAGGTAAGCCTTACAGCAAATTATATCCCGAAGCAAAGCAGCAGTTGTATGTTAAAAGGGAGTTAAGTAAAACCGAGACGGAAAATGTAGATACTGCATTCGGCACAGCCTCTTCGACTTTCATTAATGTGTTACGTGAACTATCGCCGCCATCTGATGAAAATGCTAAAGAAGATGCCTCTACCTCTATTCATATGAAAGAGATTTATGGAATGCAAGCTGTCCTGGAATCGTTGCCGGAAGCAGCGATTCAATCAGCGCATGCCGAAGCTGTAAAAAATGACGTCATGCAAAAACAAAGCGGCATCATGCTTTCAAAAGGTTTCTATGATGAACTTGGCGTCGATTTGGGTGCGAAACAAACGGGTTATATAATGAAAATTGGGTTCTATATGTTAGTCATTGCACTCGTCGGAGGAGTCGCTACCGTTTTGGTCGGTTTGCTTTCTTCCCGAATTGCGACGGGTGTTGCCCGGAATCTACGGAAGCAAGTGTTTACGAAGGTGGAGAGCTTTTCGAAGAAAGAGTTGGATACATTTTCGACTGCATCTTTAATCACACGCTGTACGAATGATATTCAACAAGTCCAGCAGCTAATCATGATGGGTGTCCGCATGATTTGCTATGCTCCGATTCTAGGGATCGGCGGCATCATTATGGCGGTCAATAAGTCGGCTCATATGAGCTGGATTATTGCACTTGCTGTCGTCGTTCTTATTGGATTGATTCTAATCGTCATGGCGATTGCGGTGCCGAAGTTCAAGATGATTCAGAAGCTGATCGATAAATTGAATTTGATTTCAAGGGAAAACTTAAGCGGTTTAATGGTTGTGCGTTCATTCGGTACGCAGGAATATGAAAAAGAGAGGTTTGACGTTGCGAATAGTGATTTGACGAAAACGAATCTTTTTGTGAATCGCGTGATGGTGTTCATGATGCCGATGATGATGCTCATTATGAATGGCGTCACTATACTCATCGTTTGGGTCGGTGCCCATCAAATTGCTGTTTCGTCGATGCAAGTCGGGGATATGATGGCTTTTATGCAGTACGTCATGCAAATATTGATGTCCTTTATGATGCTATCGATGATGTTCATCATGATTCCTCGTGCAGCAGTGTCCGCCGGTCGTATTGCTGAAGTGCTGGAAACCGAAGTGTCGATTGCCGATCCGGAAGAGCCGAATTCATTTAATGAAAAGAGCAAAGGCCTTCTTGAATTTAAAAATGTAAGCTTCCGATATGAAGGGGCTAATGAAGATGCATTGCATGATGTTTCATTCACGGCGAAACCTGGTCAGACGACTGCCATCATTGGCCCGACAGGCTCCGGCAAAACGACAATTGCCAGCTTGACTTTACGTTTTTATGATGTAAGTGAGGGCGAGATTTTAGTAGACGGTGTTGATATAAGAGATGTGAAACAAGCGGAATTGCGGTCGAAAATTGGATATGTCCCACAGAAGGGCATTTTGTTATCAGGTACAATTGAGTCCAATCTGAAATACGGCAGAAAAGAAGCTTCTGATGAAGAGATGAAGGAAGTGGCAAAAGTTGCCCAGGCGCTTGACTTCATTGAAGAAAGGCCAGAGCAATTTGAGTCAACGATTTCGCAAGGCGGTGCGAATGTATCTGGTGGTCAAAAACAGCGCCTAACGATTGCACGTGCACTGATGAAAAAACCGGAAATTCTCATTTTTGACGATAGCTTCTCAGCATTGGATTTTAAAACAGACTCCGTTTTACGCAAAGCGTTAAAGGAACACACGTCAAATGCAACTGTCATCCTAGTCGCCCAAAGAGTCAGCACGATCATGAATGCGGAACAAATTCTCGTGTTAGATAAGGGCCGCATTGTCGGGCGGGGCACACATCGCGAGCTATTGGAAACATGCCCTGAATACTATGAAATTGCCTCATCACAGCTGTCGAAGGAGGAATTAGCATGAGCGAAAAAAGAGATAGAAAAAATGCTCAGCCAGGCTTCGGTATGAGAGGTGGGCCACATATGATGATGATGAAAGGGAGTAAAGCGAAAGATTTTAAAGGAACAATGAAACAACTTGTCGGCTATTTAGGCGCGTACAAATGGACCATAATCATCGTATGGATCCTAGCTATTTTGTCGACGGTGTTCACGATTTTATCGCCGAAGATTTTAGGAAAAGCGACTGATGAACTTTTTTCTGGTGTGATGAGCCAAATTGCTGGAACCGGTTCTATTAACTTCGGCACAATTGGTGAAATTCTTTTATTGCTCGTCGGCTTGTACTTGATTAGTGCGTTGTTTTCCTACTTACAAGGTTTTGTCATGGCAGGTGTTAGTATGAAGGTGACAAAGCGGCTTCGCACGGATATTAATGAAAAGATTCATAAACTACCGTTCAATTATTTCGATAAAACAACCCACGGAGAAGTTCTTTCGAGAATTACCAACGATGTTGATACAATTAGCCAAACGTTGAATCAAAGTTTAACGCAGATTATCACATCCATTACCTCACTGATTGGAATTACAATCATGATGCTTACAATCAGCTGGCAAATGACATTGGCTGCGATCTGTATTCTCCCACTTACGATGATTTCGATTGTCGGGATTATTAAAAAATCGCAAGTCCATTTTAAAAATCAGCAGAAATATTTGGGGCATGTGAACGGTCATGTGGAGGAAATGTTTAGCAGCCATGAAATCGTGAAAGCTTTTAACGGGGAAAAGGATTCTGAAAAGACATTTGACGAGTACAATGAAACATTGTATAAATCGGCATGGAAAGCGAACTTTCTTTCAGGGCTCATGATGCCGATTGCGATGTTCATCGGGAATATCATCTATGTTGTCATCTGTATTCTTGGAGGATATCTTACCGTTACTGGTAAAATGACGGTCGGTGGCATTCAGGCCTTCATTCAATACGTGCGGAGCTTTACACAGCCGGTCTCGCAAATCGCGAATATCTCGAATGTACTTCAACAGACTGCCGCCGCAGCGGAACGAGTATTTGAATTTCTGGCGGAAGATGAAGAAAAACCGGAGCAGGAAAATGCTCTAACGGTTAGTAAAAACGGGGTAGTAAACGAAAGGGCTGTAACGATTGAAGGCAATGTAGAGTTTGACCATGTTTCCTTTGGTTACGAGCCTGAAAAACCTGTTATTCGTAACTT
This sequence comes from Sporosarcina koreensis, assembly GCF_042655825.1. Classification (NCBI taxonomy): domain Bacteria; kingdom Bacillati; phylum Bacillota; class Bacilli; order Caryophanales; family Caryophanaceae; genus Sporosarcina; species Sporosarcina koreensis. The sequence goes on from NZ_JBHSNP010000009.1 coordinate 158,299, forward strand.
TACTGCGACAATCAAGCCTGGTCAGAAAGTGGCCATTGTCGGACCGACGGGTGCAGGTAAATCGACGATTATGAAACTGCTCATGCGCTTTTACGATATCGAAACCGGTTCAATTAAGATTGATGGCCATAACATTCAATCATTCAATCGAAATGAGCTTCGATCCCTGTTTGGTATCGTGTTACAAGATACTTGGCTGTTTAACGGTACGATAGCGGACAATATCCGGTACGGCAAGCTCGATGCAACTGATGATGAGGTGAGGGAAGCGGCCATCGCTGCACAGGTTGACCACTTTGTCAGAACACTACCGGATGGATACGAGATGGTGCTAAACGAAGAAGCGGATAATATATCACAAGGTCAAAAGCAACTTCTGACGATTGCAAGGGCAATCTTAGCAGATCCGAAAATCCTTATTCTTGATGAGGCGACGAGCAAAATTGATACACGGACAGAAGTCCTTATTCAAAAAGCGATGGATAATCTCATGAAAGACCGAACAAGTTTCGTCATCGCCCATAGACTGTCAACGATCCGAAATGCCGATTTGATCGTAGTGATGGATGAAGGGGATATTGTCGAACAAGGCACACATGGCGAGTTGCTTGCTCAGGACGGATTTTATGCTAATTTGTACAAAAGTCAGTTCGATACAGCTAGTTAACGGTTTACGTAAAAAGACCGCCTCATGTTATCCACATGAGGCGGTCTTTTTTTCGTGTATATCAATTGCCATAGGTGATTTAGTCCAATTCCTTCTCCATAACTTCCTTCACCAAACGCCGTACTTCATCCGTCGATTTCGTATCCATCAATTCGTTTCTCAATTCAGCAGCGCCTCTAAATCCACGGATATAGATTTTGAAAAAGCGGAGAAGCGGTTTGAATGGACGCGGTTCTTCTTCAGTAGAATATTTATCATGAAGATCCAGTTGCAAAAGCAGTAAATCGAGATATTCTTTTACGCTATGTTCTCTCGGTTCTTTTTCGAAAGCGAATGGATTCGTGAAAACGCCTCGGCCGATCATGACGCCATCGATGCCGTATTGTTCCACCAATTTTAGTCCTGTTGCACGGTCAGGGATATCGCCGTTGATCGTTAGCAATGTATTCGGAGCCACTTCATCCCGCAATTTTTTTATTTCAGGAATCAGTTCCCAGTGTGCATCCACCTTGCTCATTTCTTTTCTAGTGCGAAGGTGAATGGAGAGGTTTGCAATATCCTGTTCCAAGACATGTCGTAACCAATCATGCCACTCGTCGATTTCGACGTAGCCTAGTCTTGTTTTAACACTGACTGGCAATCCACCTGCTTTTGCGGCTTGAATGATTTCCGCCGCAACTTCCGGACGTCGTATTAATCCCGCGCCTTTTCCGTTCGCTGCCACGTTTTGCACCGGACAGCCCATGTTGAGATCAATGCCTTTAAATCCGAGTTTTTTCATGTCGATGCTCATCTGTTTAAAATACTCAGGCTTATCACCCCAAATATGGGCGACAATCGGTTGTTCATCCTCCGTGAACATCAAACGTCCACGGACACTTTCTCTTCCGTTCGGATGGCAATAGCTTTCCGTATTTGTGAATTCTGTGAAATAGACGTCAGGTGGCGCTGCTTCGGCGATGACATGACGGAACACGACATCTGTCACATCTTCCATCGGCGCTAATATGAAAAACGGCTTCGGGAGATCAAGCCAAAAATTATCTTCGTTGCTCATTTTGTATCCTCCTGTTGCATGCAAAATCCTTTGCTCATCAAATAGTACCACTTTTTATAGCCTAATGCACTGATACATTCCTGAAATAGTTACTTCGTATAGAAACAGGTCCATTCTTTCTTACAAGGGCTCAATTAATCGCAAGGGCTCCATTATTTAGTCAAGGGCTCAATTAATCACACAAGGGCTCCATTCTTATAAAGGTCCATTCTTTCCAACAAGGGTCCATTCTTTCACCGCCGGGGTCCATTCTTTTCTACGAGGACAAAAAATTGAACGTACGGTCTCCCACAAACTCTCCATCGCGATAAGTCCGTTCCACGAAAGTAATATTATTCTCGTGATTAATAAGCAAGACTGTCGATGAGCGGGTGCCATACCCTTCCGATTTAATGAATAGGGAAGAGAGTACCCGTTCCAACTGTTGACCGACTCCCGTAACGGGAAGTTGCTCATCTGGAAACGGTTCAGCATCCAGCATGATATCGAACAGTTCGCCGGGCTGGATAACACGGTTTTGTTCAACAAGCTTTCGGAGATCCGTTTTCCCTTTGACAACTTTCGGCCATGGCGTGTCCAGGAAATGGTTGCAAAGCCCATGTGTCCCGGGGGAAATCTTTTTCACTTCATTTTCGATATTCGAGTAATAGAACAATTCATCCGCAGTGCCGACGATCACATTGAATCCCGCATACTCCGCCCGCTTTTGCTGCAATGATTTCAAAAACTCATCTGCAGGCATGTCGGAATCAAGGAAATCCGTCACAATCTCACCACGCGACTTGACGTTCTTTTTCTGTTCAGAAGGGTCCCTGTAATTCGTCAGTGCGGCAAATCGACCACTCTTCGTAATCCCAAGCCATGTCCCGCCTTGGGATAAATCCCTGCCTGCCAACAGATAGGGCTTATCCTTCCAAAAATGCGCCGGGGCAGTCGGGCGCTCATAAAACTCGTCCCGGTTCGCCGCCACGATCAATCTGTATATTGGATGGTCCAGAAAATGAAAATTGATTAAACACATGAGAAAATCACTTCTCCTTTCCCAAAGTATACATTGTTATTTATGCAATGTGGATGAGTAATGATAGGCTTAGCATATTATAATTCTCCTAATCACTTAAATAAATTAAATAAACCGCAGCCCATGTCATTTTGGGCTGCGGTTTATTGCCTTTTCACTGAAGTAACTAGATGTGAAATAGTTGTAACATTTCCCAACTAATTACGTCTATTCAAATGAGGTGAATTAATGTTATGAAAAGAATTACTATTCTTTTTACAATAGCTGGACTTTTATTAGCTGGGTGTAGTTTGGATGCAAAAAGTGGAAGCATTAATAATGATTCGACGAAGCAACGGGTTTATAGCAATTCGTGGGATGGTAACACCGTAATTGTTGAACAAAGAAACCATGACGAAGAGTATGAAACAGTAAATGAAATCATTGATACTGCTGAAGTTGAGGAACTTATTAAGGCACTTGGAAATGCCGACTGGCAAGAAAATATAAAAGTGGATATAATGCCGCCAGACTATCGTTTCATTTGGAATTCATTCAAACATAATGTTTGGGTAAACCAAAATGGTAACAGGTTAGAACTTATAATTGAAGGACAATCGAATTATGGATCATTGACTGAAAATTCTTCTGAAGTTGTATTTGAAATTTTAACAGGTAAAAAACGTATTACAGAAACTATGCCCCGTACGGAAGAAAATGTATTAAAAAATCCCCCGAAATATATAGCAAAGAATAAAGGGGAACTATCCGTTCAGGATTCTGATACGGCTTATGAAATGTGTGTGAGCGCGCTGAATGACTATTATAGAGCAATCTGGAACGGATCGGATATTGACTTGGGTTCATATATCGACAACGAAAATCTTAAACAATACACACAAGGGAAAGTTCGATCTCAATATGATTTGTATGGCAATCTTGATAGTCAGGTGAAAAACATTACGATTGACGACGCTTGGGAAGCGGAATTCACGGATGACGCGGATGGGGGATTTCTCTACTTAATTATTCCTGTGCACATTCATAAGTTTACGGGTGGTTATGGTGAAGGCGTTGAATTTCTTGTACGTAATACAAATGGCAAGTTAGTTATTGTTGATTGGTATGCGGGTGGAAAAGATAGTTATGATTTCATGGTGCGTGGAGAAAATCAAACAATTGACGACCCAAATATTTGGAATAATAGCGAGTGGGTAGAGAAGTTACATAGTAAGCAGAATGAGTTTTCAGGCTCAACTCGGTAGTTATTAGAAAATCATTTTATATAGGGGGATAGGGAATGGCAGCATAACACTTTAATAAAAAAGGAGGGGTTGGATGTTAAAACAAGTCATACAACAATTCAATATGAATGTGCTATCAATTAATGAAGTTGAAGATTCACATAGTTCAACAGTGTATAAATGCAATTTGTTAAATGGGGAAAATGTCTTTTTGAAAATACCTTATACAAAATTGAAGTGTCAGCGGGAAATGGTAGCCTATGAAATCTTAAGAGATAGAGTTTCCATTCCTAAAATGTTGGATTATTGGCCAGGTGATAAGGAGTGCCCCGGTGCGTTCTTATTATCTGAATTAAAAGGACAACCGCTATCAAAAAAGGATTCATCCACGGTAGCGTTTCAGGTTGGGATTCTTCATGCCTCTATGCATCAAATACAGCCGCCTACTACGATACAGCTAACTGGCATACAAGATGAATTTCCGGACTGGTCTAATTTTGTGGAACGCCAATTTTATAGTTTTGCCGAGGATGTAAAGCAGGTTTTGGATGAAGGTTTATACAGACAGGCGATTGAAAAGTTCGAAAATATGAAACGACAGCTTCCTCCTTCAGATGGCCCGAGCTTTATACATATGGATTTTCGTCCAGCAAATATCATTGTTGACGGAGATAAGGTGTCAGGCGTGATCGATTTTGAAAGTGTACGATTCGGCTCAACAGAAATCGATTTCACAAAACTATATCGTGATTTTTTAAGCTCGAATTTTTCTTTGTATCAGTCCTATAAAGAAGGTTATAACAGCATAAGACCATTAATTGATTTAGAGGTTGTGTTGCCTTTTTATCAATTTACAGATGCCTTTAATAGTATTGGATGGTGTAAACGCCGTGGAATTGAAAAGAATGCTTCATTTCTGAAGGAAAATCTTTTAATCCTTAAAAAAGCTTTACTATAAGCCATAATCGGGCGTGGTAGCTGAAATTTGAATAAACCGCAGTTCATTTTGAAGTGCTGCGGTTTATTTTTCTTTACATTACTCATTCAAAGTTCTTTTGCCCCGGTCCAAATAAATTCAAGATTAGTACCCCAACAAGTATAAGTGTTATTCCCACAATGCTAGCCAAATTGATTTTTTCCTTCCAAATGCTAACTGAAATAATCACAGTCGCAACAATCCCGATGCCTGACCAAATGGCATATGCGGTATTCAAAGGAATCGTTTTCAGGGACAACGATAAAAAGAAAAAGCAGCTAATGAAAGCGATGATGACTCCGATTGTAGGGAACAGTTTTGAAAATCCCTCTGATGCTTTTAATAGTGAAGTGCCAATAAGCTCCAAAGATATAGAAAGTGCTAAATATAGATAGGACATCGTTATTTTTCCTCCTGAAACTTATCAAGTCATTGATAGTAACCCCATTGTACAGTCCAGATGGTTTTTCAACAATTTCTTAAGTTCTAAGCCTTGCAGTAAGTGTCAGATTATACCGCTATATCCTCCTTTTACGTGTTATACTCGTTTTAAGAAACTTGTTAATTTTCAATAACGAGAAGTGTTTTCAAAGGAGACTACCATTATGAACAAGTGGCTATTTGCATGTTTAGTCGTATTGACAACATCATTAATGGGGTCTGCATTTACGATCGGAAAGATCGGATTGGCCTTCGCTACGCCGATCATGTTGGTTGCATTACGCTTCCTCATAGCAGGGGTCATCATGGCGGTGATTGTAAAATGTTTAAAAATCGCTCATCCGAAACAGGCGTCTATTTGGATAAGAATCGCACTCATCGGTTTCTTTCAAACGGCAGCCGTTATGGGATGCATCTTCGTCAGTTTGCGAACAATCACGGCGGGGCAGTCGTCTATCTTAACATTTACGAATCCACTTTTGGTTGTACTATTTGGAACGCTTTTTATGAAAATGACGTATAGCTGGCGGCAATGGCTTGGTGTTATTTTGGGTTTTGTCGGCGTGATGATTACGTTAGGAGCACAGGTGGACTTACGAATTGGAACACTTTACGGTTTTCTTTCAGCCATCTCCTGGGCTGTCGGAACATTGCTGATTAAAAAGTGGGGCGCTCAAATCAATACATGGGTTCTAACGGCTTATCAGATGTTGTTCGGTGGGATGATTCTTTTCGTTGGTAGTTTTCTATTGGAAAAGCCGTCGTTTCAAATTACTCCTCTATCAATTTCTATTTTATTATGGCTAGCATTAATGGCTTCCATTGTACAATTTGCAGTCTGGTTTTACCTTTTACAGAAAGGCGACCCCGGCAAGACCAGCGCGTTCTTGTTTCTAGCCCCATTTTTCGGCGTTCTTACGGGCTGGTTTTTACTGGATGAAACGATTGCGTGGAACGTAATACTTGGTGGAGGTTGTATATTTATTGGTATCTTCATGGTGAATTGGACAGCTAGGGCTAAGATAGTGAAAGAAAATCTATTAAAAGGGGATTATAGATTATGAAAATAACTATATCTAATGCTATCGTAGCCGTCGGCGTAATCATCGGGCTCATACTTGCAACGGTTTTCGGCATCTATGCTCAAGGAATCTCTTATTATTTGAACGAACGTTACCCAATAATTTCGTTATCGACCGCAATAACAATCATCACTTTCCTTAGTATTGGATTGTACGTTATGATTCCACTGCTATTATTGATTTTCAAAAAACTCATTCCGATATATCTAGCAGCGTTTGTACTAATAGGTTTGACGACTTCATTGTGGTCATTTTTTGTCTGGGCGATGTGGATGGGGTGAAAAGAGTGAGAGGCTTAGAGGGAAGGAAAGAGAGGCAATTCGATATGACATTTAACTATAAGGAGACATTTGATCGTTTTTCATTCTATTTTTTAACGATTTTCATTTCTCCCATACTCTTTGGGGTTTTCATGGCGCTTTATTCAATGATCGCTTTTCAAGACTCTTGGAGTTTTGGTCCAACCGTCTTGGTAGTTGGGATTTATTCGTGGCCGTTCTTTGCGTTTGGTGCATTTCCTGTTTCAATATACATTGATTTTTCTGCTCGAACTAGAGATTATCCACATTGGAAAAAGGCAGTTTTGTATGCAGGTTTCGGCGGCTTAGCTGGGCTTCTTGGAAGTGTGATTTTATATAATCTTTATTCTATGATCTTCATGCTCACATTCGGCTTGTTTGGGGGACTCATTCATTTTTTCGTGTTGGCATTAATAAAAAGATTTTTCAAGTAATGGCCGTAGGTATTCGCAAATTGCAATTTGATTGGGGGAAGAAAAATGCAAAGCTTTAAACGGTATTGCTTGTTTGTAATTCTTGCCTTGTTGTTACCAGGGTGTGCAAACGAGAAAAAAGAATCAAGTACGAAAATCACCTTTGAACCATATACCATGAGTGAACAAGAAAGCCTGCTGATCAGTAAAACAGGAGTGGGGTATATTGAATTTTTTAAGCTGAATGGCACCTTAGGTAAAGATGATGATCTGGAATTCTCAGTGGAAGTGTATGAAAACGGTAAGTTTAAAGAAGAGTTGCTGAAGACTTGGGGCGCGGTCGATGAAAAATATAAAGACAGCATCATTTCTTTTGGGATGAGTGACTATCAGGGAGAAGATGATTCTTCAAAATCCTTCAAACTGATATCTGGGATACCTTCCGGGCTAGCGACAACGTCCTATCCAAATGACGTGACAGCTTATTCATTTAGTAAATTAGTTGGTGAAAAGATTACTTTGAAGAAAAACGAACCTGTTTATTTAGCAGCGTGGGTAGGCACGACTAAAAACTCACTGCGTTCTATTGGAAGTGAGAATGGAGAATTGCCTGCCGGAATTGATGAGTATGAGAATGCATTATTATATAAGGTTTTATGGACTGATAAAAAATAAGAATAAGAAATAGTATTAGCGGGGCAATCGGAATTGTATGATAGTGCTACTTACATAGGGGGGATTAGGGGAATGAAAAGCTGGTCGGGTTCAGCAGGTATTTGTATTAATGAACGACAGGAAATATTAATGGTTAAAAGTTTCGGTTCAGAGGGATGGGCGGTACCTTCTGGTGGTATCGAAGAAGGGGAAAGCCCGGAGGAATGTTGCGTTAGAGAGGTTAAAGAAGAAACGGGATATGACGTGAAAGTCATCGAACAATTAAGAGTCAAAGAAATAACCATAAAAGGTATTCAGGTAAAAACATATTATTTTAGGGTGGAAAAGATTGGTGATAGCAGCGGAATAAATGATCCGGATGAAATTATTGCTGAAGCTGATTGGAAGTCCTTATCTGAAATAAAAACGATTAGCCACGTCTATCCCGAAGATCTGGATTTTTTACTTGAGCAGCTAGAACAGGCAAGTTGCAATTTGGTGCATAAACTGTGAAGTTAAAAAGGAGATCAAAATGGACACATTAACAATTAAAGAACTCCACTCCGAAAAGGAAATTCTTGAAGCCTTCCCGGTAATGAATCAACTAAGAACTCATCTTGATGAAAAAGCGTATCTTGACCTGGTGTTGGAGGCGAAGGAAAAGGATATGTACCGATTATTTGCCTTGTATAATCAAGAAGAAATAGTTGCTGTGACAGGATTTAAACCGATGATCACCCTTTACTATGGACGTTTTGTTTGGGTGTGCGACTTGGTCACTGATAATAGCAAACGGTCAAACGGATATGGTGAAAAGCTGCTTTCTTATGTACATGAATGGGCCAAAGATTATGGATATAACAGTGTAGCGTTATCATCTGGATTACAGCGAACGGAAGCTCATCGATTTTATGAAGAGAAGATGGACTATGATAAAGTGAGCTATGTATTTAAAAAACAATTGTAAAACAAAACAGAGTCGACTTCCCAAATGCAAATGGAGTTAACTCTGTTTTATTTTGGCGTTTTGTTTCAGGTTGATAAACACTAGCTATTTAGTATTTTCCTAGCAGTCCTTTCAACCCTTTATAGATGAGGAACAGGGAGAAAATTAATATAGCTACGATACCTATTATGTCAGTGATTGGCTCCAAACCTGCTAAAAAGGTACCTGATAAGGGAACCTTAACTAATGCAAATCCAGCTAAAATACTAGCCAATATCAATAGAATTAATCGATCCATTCAGCGAACCCTCCCTTCATTACAGTATATGAACACGATTCAAACGGAGCAGGGTTCACTGGGAGTGTATGAAGTGAGAGCTAGTCATTATAAAAAAATATTTAAGCAGCAATAGCCGACATCATCGTCGGCTAGCTACTTCAAGGTTATTGATGCATGAAATATAAAAACCAAACGGCATGATTTTGTTCATCAGCCGAGGCACGTGTAAAAGCGTCTCTAATGACGGGGTTATCGGTACTTCTGGCTATATCGTGATAGAAGTCAACTGTTTCCTGTTCATCAATGAACGAAGCGCGTATTCCATCTTTATAATTAGTAGGACATTGTTTTGTCATCTTAGGAGTTGGCTGCTTTCCTGTTAAAGAAATATAAAGGTACCAAAAGGTTTCGTAGTGTCTAATTTCATCATTTCTGATTTCAAGAATGCGTTTTTTTATCTCGTCATTTGGAGCTTGGTTCGCCAGTAGCTCATAGCATGAGATTGCAGTGTACTCACCATCAATTGCTTTCAACATATCATTTAATACTTCTGTACTTGTCGAAGTCTGCATGGGATTTTGAACCACTCATTTTTCACCTCCAGTCTTAATGTATGAGTAAACCTGAAGTTATGGACCTTGTCTTATAACGATTTTTTTTGCGTTGTGCTATGTATTTTTATTAAAATAAGTGCGTAAAAGTAAGGAGTGCTTGGCCTACTTTTTAGATCAAGCACTCCTTAGCAATTACTTATTATGATTGAGAAATTGCTAAGCCACTAAAGGAAACAGGGCCTACAACAGCAGCTTCTGTCCCACGAGTCAAATTTTGAGCAGTTACTTGATAAACATGGGTACCTTGTCCAACATTAAAATCTATTGCTTGGAATGTTTCTACATAGTTTACTTCTGATGTAGGATCAGATTCTACTCCTACTTGGGTATTGAAGATTTCTCTTCCGTCACGGAAGATTCTAAATAATATTTGGGATGTGCCTGTCACCCCATGCACGCCTACTGTCGCAACTAATTCTACACGATTTCTAGTTGCACCACTAGGAATCGTGAGTCGAATATTTGCTAATGCAACCCTTAATGGCGAACGTGGAATCGTAATGGGTCTACTTGGAGTAAACCTACGAATGGGTTGTTCTGCTTGGTAATCAATGACCTGAACCACTATTATCACCTCCTTAACTTAATACCTTTAAAGTATGCAGTTTGGAAGGAGGAGCTTGGACAATTGAATTATTTTTAATAGATTCTATTGAAAAAAGGCTAAATCGGCTATGGTGGATTTTCGGTATGATTGGCCCTATTTAACAGCTTTTCCGCAGACATATTTCTGACGTCTGAAAAAATAACACTTGTAAATCCCTATAAAAACGAATAATATATGTAAGGGATAAAATATTGTTCGTGTTTTGGAGGGTTTCTTTGTGTTTAAATTAAGAGAAAATAATACAACTGTAAGAACGGAAGTCCTTGCAGGGTTCACGACCTTTTTTACGATGGTCTATATAGTGATTGTCAATCCGATCATCTTGAAGGATGCAGGCGTGCCTTTCGATCAAGTGTTTACGGCTACGATTATTGCGACGGTCATCGGAACGTTATGGATGGCGCTAGCAGCTAATTATCCGATAGCGATTGCACCGGGGATGGGGATGAATGCGTATTTTGCCTATTCGGTCGTTGGAACAAACGGCATTACGTATGAAACAGCGTTCTCGGCTGTTTTCGTTGCTGGACTCATTTTTGTTATTCTGTCTTTGACTTCTTTCCGGAAAGTGTTGATTGAGGCAATTCCAGATAACTTGAAGCATGGAATTACAGCGGGGATCGGCTTGTTTATCGCCTTTATCGGAATGAGACAAGCTGGGATGATCGTTTCTCATCCTTCAAATCTTGTGGCACTCGGGGATCTTCATTCACCAACTGTGCTTTTTGCATTGCTTGGTTTGACTGTCACGCTAATTCTCATGGCATTGAGAGTGCATGGGGCATTGTTCCTTGGCATGATTGTGACAGCAGTCGTTGCCTTTTTCACGGGGCATCTATCTTTTGAACAAGGCTTCGTTCAAATGCCGTCGCTACCTGAAGGGTTCATCATTTCCAATCCGTTCACTGCCTTTACGGACGTATGGCAGCACATGCTATTCCCGGTCGTCTTCTCATTCCTTATGGTGACGATTTTTGACACGACGGGTACAATGATCGGCGTGGCGCAGCAAGCCGGGTTAATGAAAGACAATAAAATGCCCCGCGCGCGCCAAGCCCTGCTTGCAGATTCTGTTGCAGCTACGGCTGGTTCCATGTTTGGAACAACCCCAACGAGCGCTTATATCGAGTCATCAGCAGGTGTAGCGGCAGGTGGCCGGACCGGTTTGACTACAGTAACTGTTGCCATCCTATTTATTGTTGCAGCGTTTTTCGGACCGCTTGTCAGTGCGGTTTCGGGTTTAACTTCGATTACAGCACCTGCATTGATCATCGTCGGCAGTTTAATGATGGGGGCTATTGCGAAGATCAAATGGGATGAAATTGACGAAGCGTTTCCCGCTTTCCTCATCATCTTAAGCATGCCGCTCACGTCGAGCATCGCGACAGGGATTGCATTAGGCTTCATTTCGTATCCGATCTTGAAGGTCGTTTCGGGGAAATGGCGTGCAGTCCATCCACTTGTGTATGTGTTCGCGGTTCTGTTCTTCTATCAATTGGCATTTCTACCGCATTAATCAGTGAAAAGAGCAACTCCCTATTTTATGGGTGGTTGCTCTTTTTTTGATTAAGACACTTCATCTCAACAAATCCCTCAAAGCTGACTCCAGCTCCGGAAATTCAAACGTAAACCCGTTTTCCAGTAACACTTCCGGCAATACTTTTTGGCCTTCCAGAACCAATTTGCTCTTTTGCCCCAATGCCAATTTCATAGCTAGTGCTGGGGTGGGAAACCAATGCGGTCGTTTTAAGACAGTGCCGATCGTTTTGCCGAATTCCTTCATTCTCAGAGGGGAGGGGGCTGTTACATTTACAGGTCCTTCCACAGATCTGTGTTCAATTGCGAATAAAATGGCTCGGATGACGTCGGTGACATGGATCCACGACACCCACTGTTTACCCGATCCGACCGTTCCGCCTGCAAATAATTTATACGGAAGTGTCATGAGTGGAAGTGCGCCCCCGTCGTTGCCTAGCACGACGCCGAATCTCATGAAGACTGTGCGTGCTCCGTATCTGCTTGCCTGCTTCGCTTTCTCCTCCCAGTCATGAACCGTCTTGCCTAAAAAGTCATCCGGTGTGGAAATGGAATCTTCCGTATACACTTCAGTCAGGGAGACAGGATAAATGCCGATTGCGCTTGCATTGATAAAGACAGAAGGCTTTTGAGGCATTTCTGAAATGATCCTCAGCAGCTCGTCCGTCGCAATCATCCTACTGTCATAGATTTGCTTTTGATGTTTCGCTGTCCATCTTCCGTCGTTTATCGAAACGCCAGCCAAGTTAATGACTGCGTCAGCGGTTTCGATTTCCTTTTCTGGAATCGCATCCTCTTTCAGCCACTCTACATATGACAAATTGTTCGATGAAGATCTATTCCTCCTCGTTAGCACAACTACCTCATGGCCGTTCTGTAATAAAAGATCAATCAATTTCTTTCCGATAAAACCGGTGCCACCCGCGACAATGATTTTCATTATGTCACCTCCCAAAATAGCAAGCTCATTTCGTATTTTCAGTTTACCATGAAGCCGATCGTATAATGGTGGAAGGAATATTAGCATACTCTATTCACATAGATTAATGAACGACTATAATCGAATACTTTTACTGAATAGCGAAAAAATTGGGGAGTGGAACATGGGCGCTATTAATGGAAGAGATTATATTAACCGGATAGACCAGCTACATAATGAAATTTGGTATGACGGCGAAAAGATTGTAGGGCCGCTCTCTGAACATCCAGCCTTCAGGGGACTTATTCAGTCGAAAGCGGCTCTTTATGATTTGCAGCATGATCCAAACATAAAAGATGAGATGACGTTTGTTTCACCTGTATCAGGAGAAGCGATTGGGCTTTCTTTTTTGCAGCCTAAAACGAAAGAGGACTTACGGAGAAGAAGGAAGATGACTGAACATTGGGCGAGGTATTCAGGGGGCATCATGGGAAGAAGCCCAGATTATTTGAATACGGTTTTGATGAGCTTTGCTTCTTCAGCAAACTTTTTAACGACTAAAGAGAATTGCTTTCCAAAGAATCTACAGGCGTTTTTCGAATTGGCCAGGGAAAATGACTTGTCGTTTACACATACCTTTATTTCTCCGCAAGTGAATCGTTCTCCTATTTACATTGAAAACAGCGATGAACCAATCGCCGCCAAAGTTGTCGATAAAAATGAAGATGGAATTATTGTCAAAGGTGCCCGTCTTCTTGCTACGCAAGGTGGCCTAACTGATGAAGTTTTAGTATTTAGCGTTGGGAAGTTCCTATTTAATGAAGATCAAGCTTTCGCTTTTTCGATACCGTCTAACACGAAAGGAATCAAGTTCATTTGCAGGGATACTTTCATCGGGGGGCAATCTTCTTTTGATCATCCATTAAGCTCGCGGTTCGATGAAATGGATTCGATTATTGTCTTTGACAACGTATTAGTTCCTTGGGATCGAGTGTTTTATTACAACAACACGGAAGTGGCCGAAGAATTCCCATTCCATAGCCCATTCCATCACTATGCTAAGCACCAAGTATTGACGAGACAAATTGTGAAAACAGAGTTCGTCTTAGGGATTGCTGAACTTCTGATCGAAACGATTAAGATCGGCGGCTATCAACATGTCCAAGATAAGATGTCAGAAATCATCATTGGTCTAGAAACGATGAAAGCCTTATTGGAGAAATCGGAGAATAACGCGGAAGTAGATGAATGGGGATATATGCGGCCAGAAATCTTCCCGCTTCAAGTTGCCGGTAACATCTTTCCTAAAATCTACCCTCGTTTCACTGAGATCATCCAGCTGATCGGGGCAAGTGGAATGATTATCTTGCCAACCGAAAAAGCTTTCCATTCTTCTATACAAAAGGACTTGGATTCTTATCTTAGAGGAGCAACGAAGACCGCAGAGGAACGAGTAAAGATATTTCGTCTAGCGTGGGATCTAACAATGAGTTCATTTGGAACCAGACAAACCCAATATGAACGATACTTTTTTGGCGATCCAATTCGAATGGCAAGCGATTTATATGGTAAGTACCCAAAAATTGAATATGTACAGGTGGTCAGTAATTTCTTGAATCTGAATAGAGAAGAGTAACGCCCAAGATCATGGGCTGTTACTCTTTTTAGGTTTACTTGGATAATTCGCACAACTATAATTTGGTAAGGGGGGATTTCCATGATTCGTTTATTAACTAAAGGTGATTTAGAACAAGCTGCTACCTTAGCGGCGATGGCTTATCCAGGGATGCAAATATCAGGAAAGGAAGCCCAAAAAACATTTATCGAGCGACTTACGGCCGAAATTGAATCTGAGAATAACTTGAGCTATTACGGGCTATTTACGGAACAAGATGCGTTAGTAGGTATGTACAAACTTCATGATCTTAAAGGGAATATAAATGGAAAGATGATTCGGATTTGGGGAATAGGCACGGTAGCCGTTCACTTTTTCTACAAGAAAGAAGGTGTTGCGAAGCGGTTGCTCCAACATTTTCACGAGCTTGCTAGAGAAGAAAATGTCGGGATCGTCTCGTTATATCCTTTTAATACGTCTTTCTATCAAAAGATGGGATATGGTTATGGGCCAACTCGCTACCAATATAAGCTGAAGCCTGCAAGCTTTCCAAGCAGTGGGGATCGAAAGAAAGTGGTCCCTTTGTCTCCTGCCAATGAGGAAGAAATTGTTGCCGTCTATAATAAATTTGCTTCCATGCATCATGGCATGGTGGAACGGACTTGGCATGAACGAAACTTAATTAAGAAAAAGGTTTCGTATTATGCCGGAGTGTATTGGGAAGATGAGTTAGTTGGTGCACTTGCTTATACGTTACAACCTGTAAAGGATAGTCATTTTCTTCATCATGAGATGAATATTCTTGAATGGGTATGGACGAAGCCAAGCGCATTTATGGATATGTGTACGTGGATTCATTCCCAACAGGATCAAGTCGATCGTGTATACGTTCGAACGCATGATGAATCGATCATCTATCAATTTGAAGACCCTCGAAACGATAGCAATCGTTTGATCCCGAGTGTTTACCATGAAATTGGAATGGTCGGTACAGGGGTCATGTATAGAATTAGCTCCATCGAGTCATTTGTGGAACAAACGAATTTCAACTCATTAGATCGGCCGGATAGCCCTGTAACGATCAAGTTATTTGTTGAGGACTCGTTTATTCAGGAGCAGAACGGAAGTTACCGTTTAACCTTTAGCGAAGGTTGTTGGAGCATAGCAAAATCGTCCCTTTCTAGGGAGGAAGTTGATGTATGCATTGCGGTTTCAGATTTGAGTTCTTGGTGGATGGGCTGTGTCAGCATGGAGCAGCTGGTCCAATACGGAAAAGTGGAAGTGAACAATTGGCCAGCAAAACAGTTAGATCGATGGCTTATGCCTAATGCGAAACCGATATGCTTAACTCCGTTTTAATAATAAATGTCGAGTGAGGGGAACGTATGAACATTTCGTATAAATTGATGTCTTCAGTAAGCTTTGAAGACGCCCATGTCCTGTTTAATCGTGGGTTTGAAGGTTATCTACTACCGATGAATTTACCTTTTGATACATTCATCGGGCGTTTTGGCAATGATGGATTATCTCCGGCGTTATCTGTCGTTGCCTATGATGGTGTGACCCCAATCGGCTTTGTGCTTCAAGGAATAAGAGAAGTGGATGGCAAAAAGATTTCCTGGAATGGTGGAACGGGTATTATACCGGAATACAGGGGAAGGAAGTTGGGGGTTGCCTTGATGGAGGAGGCGGAAAAACTGTTAAAGGAAAATCATGTTTCTATAGCCACATTAGAGGCGCTTTCTGAAAACAGGGCGGCGATTTCATTATATGAAAAGTGCGGTTACAAGATTGAGGACGATTTGCTCTTTTTGCGTGCAAGCGGAGTTTTAGAAAAGCAGTTACCAGATCTCACAGGTTATGAAATCATCAGAATGCCAGCTACCCAGACGGTTGGCTCAGATTTATTCCCAAGTATCATTCCTTGGCAAACGGATGCCAGTAACACGCCAAAATTAGGCGGGGAAGCTGTGCTGATGACAAAGAATGGGGAAGTGCTGGGAGCTTGTCTGATTCGGAAAAAATGTGTGTTTGGCGATGAGACAGAAAACATTACGTTATTTCAAGTGAGGGAAAATGGGAACGAAGACGCCCTAGACAAACTCCTTGCTCACGTTTTGGAATATCACCAACCGATCAATCGCACAACTTATAACTTCCTAAAGGGAGATGGTCGTGTAGTTTCATCTTTACTGGCAAGTGGTTTTGAACATACACCAGTATCACAAGTTTTTATGACGAAATATTTCTAATAGTACCAGTCAAGAACCATACGAAAAAGGAATGAAGTATCCACCGCTTGAGTGAATGCTTCATTCCTTCTTATGCTTACTCATCTTTCATATAGATAAATCGTTACCTTATCGCTATCGTCAACTGTAGCCAATAAAATGTCTGAAGTTTGCACATTATTAATTGTGAATTTAGTTTGCAGCCACTCCACATCTTTGCCCATACTCGTTAATGACCCGAAATCGACTTTCCCTTCTTTGACGATTACCATTGGAAATGAAAATGGGTTTGTAGGGAGTTGCAAATCTTGAGGCGTTAACGCCTGGTGTTGAGGGGAGAGGAAAAAGGAAATGGTCCCGTCCGGTTCCCATAATGCCAATGCTACTTTCTGAATATCTTCAATTTTTTCCTTGCGCAGCTCTGATAATAAATGATCGATTGTAATTCTCGCTTTTTTTAGGTTCGGATAAATTAATTCCCCATTCTTAATGAGTGGGTAGGGGGACGGTTCCATCATTTTGCGTAAATTTCCCCATTTTAACGTTGCATATACGGAAGAGATATAAAGAAAGATTAATACAGCTGTCGAAATCAACGACCCTTTCATTCCTAGTTTTTCATCGGATAAGGGATGAGCTAAAATGTTTCCGATAATCAGGGCAATGGTAAAGTCGATCAACCGTAACTGGGAAATAGAACGTTCGCCCATCAACTTCATAGCAAATAATAAAAAGAAAAAGCCTATAATCGCACGCAACGCCCATTGGATTGCTGTCAATGTTTCTTGTCCATAGAAAAAAGCCATTATTGCTCACGCCCTATGTGTATCGTTGGTATTTCTCCGTAGTATGTGATTGGAAATGGTTATGATACTACATAGATGCGGATGTTTTTCCCAAGGAAAGAGCCTAAGCGGCATAGAACAAACTATGCTGCGTAGGCACGTTTATTTGTTCCAATAGGCTTTTGCTTGTTCTTCAAGTACTTTTAATCTTTTGTAGTAATCAGGAAATTCATTTAGGTGGGCCAGTGCGATTTTCCCAGTAATAAGAGGGTTATCATCAGTGACATTTGTTTGGATGGACCGTTTTCCGTGTTCAAGCTCAGTGTTTACTCCCATCCAAAACTCATTTAAGTCAAACTTACTCTTACTGAAATCAATGCCTAAAAGTAAAGCGATTGCAGCTGCTTCTTCTTTTGAAAAAGCGGATTTTACAACGTTTGGATTATTTGCTGGATTTGCATGTATTTGATTGCTTTGTGCAATGCTGTTTTCATGATGACAGGGGCGGAAAAAACCTAATGTGTTTGTATGGTTGACTCCGGTAGGGTGGTAGGTATACATTGGTAAGCTGGGCGAATTGGGATTATGTTGCATTAGTGGAGCATAATACATTCATTTCAATCCTTTCTCAACTTGTAAATTATCATATGTGTTAGGTAAAGGGAATGTTCGATACAAACGAGATGAAGCTCAATGAGAGGTTTTTACGTTTTTATTTGTCTTTCATATGATAAATTTCCTTTTATAATGCGCAATAGCAAGTAAAGGAAAGATATACTGATAGCTATGGTAGTGGATATAAAATCCACCTCCCATTCCTTGGCCGACGGGATACGAATTCGTCCAATCATTTTGGTTGGAAGCTTTGAGTAAATAGGCGATTCCGTTATTAATTTCTGGTGTTGGTTGATCCGAGGCTGCAATGAGTGCATCAAGTGCCCAAGCTGATTGGGTACGATTGCTTGAACCGAGTGGGACATACGTATTCGCAAGGTCGCTTTTGCATGATTCTCCCCATCCACCGTCTGCATTTTGTATCGAATGTAGCCAGTTCACCGCTTTCTGAATGGATGGATGTTGGGCGCTTACACCTGAAGCAGCAAGTCCGGTAATCGCAGCCCACGTTCCATAAATGTAGCAAATTCCCCAACGACCATACCATGATCCATCCTTTTCTTGATGATGCAAAAGCCAGTCGACCCCTCGTTTGATTGTCTGATGATGTTTCGGTAAGTTCGTGTAATTCCCTAAAAACTCTAGCGTCCTGCCTGTTAAATCGGCACTGCTCGAATCCGTTATAAAAAATCTTCCTCCTTCAATCGGAAGTATGTGCACGAGTGCATCGTTTACGTTTTTTTCGAAAGAAGCCCACCCGCCATCGCTATTTTGCATGGACAATATCCATTGAACGCCTTTGTTCCAAGCTTGATGGAAATGTGGGTCTGTGCCGACAAGCTGCGAAATGGCCCGCAGTGAGGCAGTTGTGTCATCGATGTCCGGGATGAATGTATCGATATCCGAAAATCCCCATCCACCTGGAATCACACCAGGGTTATGAAGCGCCCAATCCCCGTACGTAGTTTGTTGACGCTTCGCTAAGTAGTGATTTGCTTTTTGAACTATGGCATCTGTCGATGGGACACCGGCTTGTTGAAGAGCAAAACTGATTAAGTTCGTATTCCAAACTGTTGCGGTTGTATATTGCATATGGATATGGCCTTGAATCGTGCATTTCATCGATTGTAATCCACGGATTGCCTTTATAATTAGCGGGTCCCTGTTGGAATGGCCAAGAGCGAGCAATGCGAAAATCATAAGGAATGTGGAACTAAAATAACTGCAGAGGGTTCCATCTGGCTCGAGGCGAGTGAGCATATATTGTTTTGCCCGATTCATTGCTAACTCATGGATGTAATGGGGGAGGCCTGGTACACTTTTAAAACCGTGCTCAATTAAAGAAATCAATTGTTGAATGTCATGTACGTTAAAGAATTCATCTGTTTCTGTGGCTGCGTAAAGATCAGACAAGGTTGGACTTCGTCTCGTCTTCTTAACGAATTTTTTATCTGCCACAATCATGATGGGGGCGAGATTTGATCTTCCGAAAACAGATATATCATAAAAGCTGATCGGGAGCTCGGGAGGTAGGAGAATCATTTCTACAGGCAGCGGGAAATAGGGAGGCCATTCAACCTGTCCAGTAAGCGCAAGCATAATCTTCGTGAACAGAAGTGACTTCTCGATGCCGCCATTCGCTAGAATGAACTTTTTTGCAGCCTGCATTGTAGAGTCCTCTTTGCTGACATAGCCAGAATATAGAAGGGAATAATAGGCCGCCACTGTAGAGCTTAAGTTCCCGTTCTCTTCATCATGAAAAAGTTTCCACGCTCCATTCGCTTCCTGCCTGCTCAAAATTCTTGAAGTTAATTCCCGAATTAATTCTTCTTCATCCATTTCCAAAGTCCGTAATAATATAATCATGTACGCATCGGTAGAAATACCAGTTTCAAACGGGTACTCCCATGAACCATTATGCGTCTGATCCTTTTTTAACTGAAGTATTAGCCGATTCATTTCCTGTTCTACTCGTAATTTCAACGATTTGTCATCTCCTTGTTTCAGGTCATTCATATATGTATACAGCTTTTCATAATCCTATATGAAGAAATTTGTCCTGATTTCCCGCTATAGAGAGAGGAATATACAAGAACACCTTGGAGACGACGTTTACAAATCATGCCAGCGAGCAATGAAAAGAAATAATAGAATCATAAAACTAGCACAGACCAAGTACATGGTTTGTGCTAGTTTTATTTACATTATTTGCCTGTATTGCGCAACATTTATGCACCAATAAAAGCTTTAATTGCATCGATTAAACTATATAACCCAAGGAACGAACAAACTACAGCTACGATTCCACCGATAACATTTGCCTTAACAGAGTTCCCAAATTTTCCAAGACGCTTTTTGTTATTCATAATAATAAGAAGTGTAATCACGATCACAGGTAGTAAAATACCATTCAACGCTTGTGCGAACAATAAGACGTCGAGTGGATTAAAACCTAGACCTGAACAAACGATACCGATCATCATAACGGTTGCGAAGACAGTTTTAAAACGCTTATCCTTCATCCCTTTTTCCCATTTCAAAACACTGCTGACAGTCATAGCCGCGCCGAGTGGGGAAGCGAGTGCGGAAGAAAATCCAGCCGCAAACAGTCCTAGACTCATAAATGTTTTTGCCCAGTGGCCTAAGATGGGTTCCAGTTGAAGCGATAGGTCTGCAGCGCTTGAAACTTCGAGGCCTTGAATCATCGCGCCAGCGGTAATTAAAACCGCCGCCGTAATCAGTCCACCGATACTGATGGAGACAATCGTATCAATGCGAGCTTCTTTCAAGTCAGTCGATGTCTTCCAACGTTCCTGTACCATTGAGGAATGTAGAAATAAATTATATGGAACAACAGTCGTCCCGATCAACGCAATGATCATAATGATGGAGCCACTTGGGATTGTTGGAATGAGTGCCCCTTGGAACAGTTCGCTCACGTTCGGCTTTGCGACAAACATCGTCGTGATGAAAGTCAAACTCATGATGGCAATTAATGCGACCATGACCCGTTCTATCAATTTATAACTTCCGCTTAGTCCGATGAACAAAATAACAATGCCAACAATTGGACCAAGCACATTTGGCGAAATACCCGTCAGCGTTGAAATGCCAAGCGATGTCCCGAGCAAATCACCGGCCATATAAGCCGCACACCCGATGCTGATTGCGATCATTACAAGCCACATGGAACCGTACTTCAATATGGGATTGGAAAATTGTTCTCTAATGGCTTCACCCAAACCTTGCCGCGTAATAATGCCGAGACGTGCTGTCATTTCTTGCAATACGATTGTCGCAATGATCGAAAAGACGACCGCCCAAAGTATCGCAAAGCCATACGAAGCACCTGCGCGAGTGGCAGTTGTGACGGTCCCAGGACCAATAAAAGAAGCAGTAATGATGGCGCCAGGACCGATCACTTTTAGTCTTTCTATTAATGATTTTTTCTCCGCAACTTGGATGTTCTCTAGATTTATATTCGTCATTGTGAGCACCTCTCGTTTCCTTGTTTAGAATATTACGACTATTTTAGGTGGATGAAACCGATTATGATTTCATCATGTGGATAGCTTTATTTTCTAGCTGAATTATTCTAGATAGTTATAAATTGTTTGTTTAGAAACGCCTAGCACTTTGGCGATACGGTCAGCGGAGCCTTGAATCAGGAAAGCACCTTTCTCTTCTAATTTCTGAACAAAACGTACACGCTCATTTCGAGACATCTCAGCAATAGGAACGCCGATCTCAAGCACTACCGTAGTGATTAAATGATGAAAGACTTCATCAATATTCTTCGCATAAGATTCTTCCACGTGACTTCCATTTTCCTCTTCATCATAGACAGTAGTGAATTCTTTGATCACTTGGTTAACCATCGAAAAAGCAGTAATGTCGAAGTTGATGCCCAAATAACCAATGACTTCGCCTTCATCGTTTCGGATGAAAGAGAGGGAGGTTTTCACCATTTTCCCGTCTGTCGTTTTTGTTGTAAAACCAAGCTTGTCTTTTACTTCATTGCCCTGTTGGCGTAATTGTTTTAAAATCACTTCGGTTGTAGGGGCACCTAATGCTCTCCCTGTCACGTTTCCTTGAATATACACAAGGGAAGATTGAACGTTGCTTAAATCATGAATGACAACTTCACAATTACTGCCAAAAGTGGCATGGATCATATCAGCAATCGGTTCATAACGCTTCAAAATAATGTTGTTTTCTTCGTTTATACCATTCATAACTATCACCAATTTCTTTAGTTTCTTATGAAAGCGCTTTTATAGCACTTTGTATAGAAGTCTTCAACCCAAGTAAAGGGTTGAAGACTCATTAATTAAACACGGGAAAGATGAGCTCCTGTTACAAGTTTTTGTTGTTTGTGGGCAATTTCACCAGCAAGCGCATATAACACAATTGTTGAAGCGAAGTGCGCTGAGTTTTGGTTCGGATCTTGTTGTGGGTAAATTTCCACGAAATCCATCCCGATTACACCTTGTTTACAAATTTCGTAGACAAGCGTTAGTAGTTCATATGAAGTGAGACCGTTGCCGTCAACTGGACCACCAGGGTTAAACGCAAAGTCCAGCACGTCACTGCAAATGCTCAAGTATACACAGTCTACATCTTTACTTGCCATTGCATAGAGTTCTACTGCAAGTTGCTTTAAGTCTTTCGCATTTCGAATATCATTAATCGTTACTGTAACCGCACCGGCTTCCTTCGCATTCCGTCCAGCTTCCGGCATATTCCTAGGTCCGTGAATCCCTGTATGAATAATGCTTTCATTGCGCACGCCTTCTTGCTCATATAGACGGGCAAACGGGCTGCACCGTGCATACTGATCACCGTTATGAGAAGGGAGATTATCGTAATGCGCATCGAGGTGAATGATTCCAACTTTTTTCCCCGTTTCAGCAAGCGCTTTCACAATCGGGAAAGTGACACCATGATCGCCGCCTAAGCCAATAAGGAATTTTCCGCTTTTCCACAGTTCGCTCGAAAATTTTGTAATGCGGCGCATTGTTTCATCTACATCAGCCGGAACGACATCGATGTCACCGATGTCTCCGAGCTTCATATGTTCGAACACATCAATATGATCAAGTTCCGGTAAATAACCGCTATAACGGGCGGATGTTAAGCGCATCACTTTCGGACCAAGCTCACACCCTGTGTAATCACCCCATGTAACGGCCCCTTCCCAAGGAATTCCGTATACGACGGCATCTATATCTTCAAAAGATTTAGTAGCAGAGATGTTTTTTGCTCCTAAAAAGCATGGTGTATTTCCGTAAAGAGTTTCAGTCATTGAAATCAATTCCTTTCGATGTGATTTTGAAAATTTATAAACTTCTTGATTGAATAGTACTGGTTATTTTAAATAAAGTCAAATACTTTTTAAAAAAATTAAAAGTCTACGCTGACATGTATGTATCGGTGCCAATGTTTAGGTGCCTGTGTAAGGTGCAATTATGACAATACAATGAAGCTTATAAAAATACACTAAGAAGCCCACCAAATATTGATATGGTGGGCTTCTTGATTTTTTGTATGCAATTGTAGTGTATTGACTGAATAGTATCGGTGACTGTGCATGACACATTTATGACAATTCATAATAAGTTATAAAAATACAGTAGGAAGCCAACCGATTATTGGTATGGAGGGCTTCCTAAAATTAATATATGCAATTGTAGTGTATTAACTGAATAGTGTCGTGCACAGGCACCTATTAAGCAATTAAACGCCCACGCTGCCGAAGCTGAATTCTTTCCAATTATGGATTTCGTAGGTTGGCTTTGCTGCACTTTTATTTTCTTTGCGTTGCGGGTTGTACCAACACGTGTCAATGCCAAAGTTGTTGCCGCCGAGAATATCTGATGATAGCGAATCGCCGATCATCAGAACCCGGGATTTGTCCGTTACGCCAAGCTTCTTAAATACATACTCGAAAATGTCGGGATGGGGCTTTTGCGAGCCGGCTTCTTCTGAAGTGATGATTGCTTCAAATGAATTTTTCAGAGGTGATCCATTAATTCTCGCATCCTGCACTTCCTTAAAGCCATTCGTTAAGATGGCGAGCCTGGAATCGCCTAGGCTCTCAAGCATTTCCTCCACACCGTCGATGACATGAATTTCCTTGCCTAAATAATCAAGGTATGTCTGCCCAAATACCTCTGCGTCGATGTCAAGACTATGCAGCTCGAACAATCGCTTGAATCGCTCTGTTTTCAACTCGCCCAATGTGATGCGTCCATGTTCCAAGTCATCCCAAAGTACATTGCTGACCGCGCGATAACTTTCCCTGAAATCACTCAATCCATTCGGGTACCCATTTGATTCGAAAGAAAGTGAGAAGGCGTTTTTTTCACAAGCGCTGAAATCCATCAACGTATCGTCTAAATCGAATAAAAACAAATCATATTTCAACATGCGTCCACTTCCTTTGCTTTTTCATTACAATGCAGGAAAAGTAATGACCATTTCTCCATTACTATTAATAACTTCGATAATCGCATTATCAAATAAATAAGGGGTGTCATTTTCATCTTGTGGTTTGATTTTCTCATACATATTTCTTACGGATAAAACCGGGAATGTCACAGGTATAAAGCGTCCCTTATGCAACGCTTTCATATTGCCCATTAAAAACAATTCTTTGCTGGAGGCTGCGAAACTCAAATGGCCCACTTCTTTTTTGCCGTTCGCTGATACTAATTTTACGTCCTGCAATAGCGAAATAATACACAAGATGAAATCATTGATCACTTCGGGAGGAAGCTTTTCCAAGCCTTGGTCAATGAATAAGGCATTAAAGCCGTTCCGGATTTCTTTAAAAGAGAACATATTCTCGATCTTTTGCTTCTTTCCTTTTCCGAGATTATCAATAATTTGCTTGCACTCCTCGAAAAACGCTTTCACATGCCCCGTGCAATTTTCCCTCTGCACAAGGAAGTCTCCGAGCTCTTTCATCACTTTATTGTCATGTGCTTCTTTTCTAATAAATAAAAGAAAGCTTAACACATCTTTCTCATCAAAATTCCTATTTGCAAACTTATTGTAATAGGTATCAAAAAGCTGTCGTTCTTTTTTATCCATCGTTCTTCACTCCTTACATTCATTTTTTTATCATACCACGGAACGTTTTAGGAAAATAACATTTCAATTAATAAATTCAACTAGAAATTTAAATGTTGCACGAAGGAAACTAGGCGCATATAATAGCGATAATCTATTGAATCACTAGGTAAGAGGAGAATATATATGATGGATACTTTTATAGGGCTGAGCCCGGTCCAACAGGCATTGATCGCCACGTTGTTCACATGGGGGATGACCGCTGTCGGGGCCGCCTTGGTCTTTACGACGAAGAAGGTCAACCAGAAATTGATGGATGGCATGCTTGGGTTTGCGGGGGGCGTCATGATTGCGGCAAGTTTCTGGTCGCTGCTTGCACCCTCCATTGAAATGGCCGAGCAAAACAGTTCGTTTCCATCCTGGTTTCCTGCAGCAGTCGGCTTTTTATTAGGAGGTTTTTTTCTGTGGGTGGCGGATAAAATCATCCCACACTTGCATCCTAGCTCTTCGATGAAAGACGCGGAGGGCATCAATCCCGCCAGCAAGCGACGCAGTACGTTGCTTGTCTTTGCGATTACGTTGCACAATATTCCGGAAGGGCTTGCGATTGGGGTCGCTTTCGGTGCAGTGGCCGCGGGGATGCCATCCGCAACAATGGCAGCCGCCATTGCTTTAGCCATCGGAATTGGAATCCAGAACTTCCCTGAAGGAACCGCAGTTTCCATGCCGCTCAGACGAGAGGGAATGTCCCGCCGAAAAAGCTTCTTTTACGGGCAGTTATCCGCAGCGGTTGAACCGATTTCTGCTGTCATCGGGGTTATTGCGGTTACAACAATGCAGCCCATGCTTCCATTTGCATTAAGCTTTGCCGCGGGTGCGATGATTTTCGTAGTTGTAGAAGAGGTCATCCCCGGCTCACAGGAAAATGGCAATAAAGACCTGGCATCGATGTGCTTAATGATCGGATTTGCAGTCATGATGATATTGGATGTCGCCTTTGGATAAGGGAATGAAGCAAAAAAATACTAAAGCATGGACGGATTACGACCACCGTCCATGCTTTTTTCATTGTGGGGAAATCAATCATTTAGAACATAGATGGGACATACCCTTATAACGGATAGTTACTGGATTTCATTAGCCGGAGAGGTGGGGGATGATGGGGGGATTTCATGTATTTATAGTAGGCTCAATCGTTTTGTTAACTTTTATCGTCGTAGCGATGATGGCACTCAATAGAAAGACATTCGCACCGATGCAAGGAATGATTATTTCGATGTTTTTTGGAATGAATGTCGGATTGACTGCTGGTGTTTTATTTGGTGCAACCTTTCAAGGCAATCTATTTCTTTCGACACTCTTCGCAATGACGACTGGTGTATTTGCGGGTTCATTATGCGGTCTATGCTTTGGAATCCTCCCAATAATAGAAGGATTGATGGCAGGATTGATGGGCGGCATGATGGGGGCTATGGTGGGCGAGATGCTGCGGGTTGAACAGTCCATCACTTTCGTGCAGATTTTCTTCTTTTTGTCCATTTGTACAACCTTTCTGATCGTGATGTTAAGCACTCCTAAAAAAGCAAAAGTGCATAATAAAAAGTGGCTATTAAAACCTTTGGCACTGTTGATTTTTGCGGTTGTCCTTATGGTAGGGGGCAATTCCATCGCAGAGAAACAGGAAATTCAAAAAGAATCTGATGACATGGAAAAACACCACACGGGGAGTTCAGTTTTAACTGTTAACGTATAGGGAAAAAAACACTGAATGCACTTATCAGGAGGTGAGTCCATGAATACAAAATACGAAGAGTGTCTCAAAATGCTACAAGAGTGTTTAGAGGCGTGCAATACCTGTTTTGATGCATGCTTGAAAGAAGAAAACGTGAAAATGATGGCGGAATGCATTCGATTGGACCGTGAATGTGCGGATGTTTGTGCATTTGCAGTTCAAGTGATAACGCGCAATAGCCCTTTCACAAATCAGATTATAGACCTTTGTGCTGATATTTGCGAACGTTGCGCGCAAGAGTGCACTAAACACGAACACGAACATTGCAAGCGATGTGCGGAAGCTTGCCGAAAATGTGCAGAGGCATGTCGTGAAGTGGCGGCTTAACAGATAATCATTCACTAGCAATAACCTACTAAAGCATGGACGGATTGTCACCACCGTCCGTGCTTTTTTCGTTATTGGGAAAATAACGACCTCTTTAGTGCCTCGTTAATTTCGAATGAAATTAAGTCCGATTGCATAGGATTGAGTAGCACAAAAGAGCGAATGGTAGGGTGTGAATTCCTAAGAGCTGTGACAATCCGCTATAAAGGGGACTATTATGCCTATGGAACAAACAGTCAGTTTACATGATTTGTTCAGTGTACTAAGAAAGCGTTTTATATTCATCATTAGTACGGCCCTATTTGTAGTGGCAATAACTGGAGTTATCAGCTATCTTTTCTTGACGCCTATTTACAAAGCATCCACTCAAATACTTATTAATCAAAAGCAGACAGAACAATTCCAAGTTAGCTCACAGGACATTCAGACAAATATTCAACTCATTAATACATATATTGTCATTATCAAAAGCCCGGCTATTCTTACGAAGGTCATTGAAATTCTGGACTTGGATACAACACCTGATTTACTTGAAAAAAAGATAAAAGTAGAGACTACACAAGACTCGCAAGTTATTAAAATCAGTGTAAAGGATCCGGAACATTACAAATCCGTAGATATTGCAAACACAATTGTAGAAGTTCTCCAAGAAGAAATCCAAATGTTAATGAACGTTAATAACGTTTATATCCTTTCGCCAGCTGTCTATCTCGAAAATCCATTGCCTGCTACACCAAATCCAGTGCTTAATATGTCAATCGCGGCTGTCTGTGGATTGATGATAGGAGTCGGACTGGCATTCCTCATCAATTATTTAGATATGACCATAAAAACAGAGCAGGACATTGAAGAACTGTTAGGATTTCCGGTTATTGGGATTGTGAGTCCGATTTCAGAAGGGGATGGCAATAATATCAAAGGGTTATTAGGTCGTTTTTGGAGAAGGGGACAGCAGGATGTTTAAGAAAAAGAAAAAGGACAGCCGAACAGCGGCACGTAAACTTGTTACGAAAGATGCGCCTAAGTCGATCGCTTTGGAACAATTCAGAATGATCCGGGAGAATATTAATTTTTTGAGACCGGACAAGAAGTTAAAGACCCTCCTTTTCACTTCTTCTTCTTCTGGGGAAGGGAAGTCGACATTGGCAGCAAACGTAGCCATTGTCTTCGCACAAGCTGGGAAGAGAGTCCTTCTAGTTGATGCGGATATGAGAAAACCTACGACACAGTATACGTTTAGAACGACCACTTCGCCTGGTCTATCCCATTTATTAAATAGACAAAGGGGATTGGATGAGGTGATTAAACGAACACAAACCAAAGGGCTAGATTTGATTACTTGTGGGAGGATACCTGTCAACCCTGCCGAACTCCTTGGTTTAAAAGCAATGGATGATCTCCTCAATGAAATGAAATCGAGGTATGACATTATCATTATCGATGCTCCTCCAGTTCTATTAGTTGCAGATGCTCAAATTCTTTCAAATAAATGTGATGGGACAATTTTAATCGTCAGTTCTGGAAAAACCGAGAAAAACAATGCTAAAAGGGCGAAGGGGTTGCTGGAAACTTCCAAGGCGAATGTATTAGGAGTAATTTTGAACAATTATAAGCTTGAAAAAGGCCATTACTATTATAATTACAATGCTGCTAAAGACTAATAGGACGCACCATTCTTTACTCTACTACTGCTTGGAAGGGGAGACAGATGATTGACATCCATTGCCACATCTTATTTAGTGTAGACGATGGACCGAAAACAATAGAGGACACTATACGTATTGTAGAAAAGGCAGCGAAGGAAGGAATCACGGACATGATTGCTACACCCCATGCTTTCAGTCCTCATTACCATGTACCGAAAGAAGAAATAGAAGGTCAAATTCGACTTCTGACAGATACCTTGCGGATAGGAGGCTATCCAATCAATCTTCACACCGGACAGGAGGTGCGGCTTCAAGAAAATATTATAGATAAAATTAAATCTCGAGAAGCTATTACGCTTGCAGGATCACGCTATCTACTTCTTGAGCTGCCTTCACAATCGATTCCTCTTTATACAGTAAACGTCATTCAAACCATGCTTGAAAATGATGTTATCCCAATTATTGCACACCCAGAACGCAACAGAGCCATTGCTGAGAAACCCGCGAGGCTCGAACGGTTAATTCGACATGGTGCATTTGCGCAGGTAAATGCAGGAAGCCTGTCTGGCCAATTCGGGAAAAAAGTTCAACGACTATCAGTTCAACTTGTCACCGCAAATCTAATTCATACATATGGATCGGACGTTCATGATACAAAAGCGAGACCATTATTGTTCAATGAAGGACTCCGCTATCTGCAAAAAAAGAAAAAAAACGATAGTATTAACATCCTGCTAGAGAACAACAAACGAATTTTAAACGATGAGCCGTTCATTATTCTAGACCCTGAAATTCCAGTGACAAAAAAATGGTAAACATAAATGAGCTAAGACCCGGTTACTTTCAAGTCCATTGAGTATTCTGAAATAGAGCCGATATTCAAGGATGCCATTTGAGGGCATCGATAACTATTTACTTAGTTAAGGCAAAAGGTGGGTTTGGAAGGAGTGGGGCCTTTGTGTTAATCAGAATGCGAACAAGTATACTAGCAATTGTCGATTCGCTTATTGTCCTATTTTCAATCTATGTCGGGTATTTCATCTTATATCCGTACATCAATGTATTCACAAGCAAAATGCTCTTCATAAGTGTCATTACAATTCAAATTGCACATCATTATTTTGCATGGAAGTATGGGCTATATAGGAAAGCATGGTCCTATGCGTCGACTGGAGAACTGAATTCGATCTTTAGGGCAGTAACAATGACCATTACAGTTGTCATGGTCGTCCAATTTGTCCTTATGCATAAAGTATCCTTTAGAGCACTCATTCTCACATGGATGCTCCATCTTCTTTTAATTGGGGGATCGAGATTATCTTCTCGACTCATGCGTGACAGGGGCATTCGGCAAAAGAGCACCGCGACAACTCGCATAATGATTGTCGGAGCTGGTGAGGCAGGGACAATGATAGCCCGGCACGTCATTCAGAATCCACAATCAGGTATGAAACCCGTCCTCTTCGTTGACGATAATCGTTCCAAAAACGGATTAGAGATATATGGATTGAAAGTCGTAAGTGGAACAAAGGATATCCCGAAATTAGTAAAAGAGTATGAGGTTGAGAAGATTGTCATAGCTATTCCATCTCTATCGAAACAGGATATGGTAAATCTAACGAAAATCTGTATTGAAACTGGCGTGAAGACTCAAATAATCCCACGAATCGAAGACCTGATGATGGGGAAGGTTTCCGTCAACGACATGCGCGACGTTAAAATAGAAGATCTCCTCGGTCGAGAAGAAGTTGAGCTCGACTTGAAAGCAATCGAAGAAAAACTCACAAATAAAACAATTCTAGTCACAGGCGCAGGCGGTTCAATAGGATCGGAAATTTGCCGGCAAGTGAGTAGATACAAGCCTACAAGCATCATACTTTTAGGCCATGGTGAAAACTCAATCTACAACATAGATATGGAATTACGAAAGAGTATAGGAGATTATACGAAAATTTTCCCGGTTATTGCTGATATCAAAGACCGTCCAAGGATCTTCGAAGTAGTAAGTAAATTCAAGCCCGATGTCATCTATCATGCGGCAGCATATAAACATGTCCCATTAATGGAATCGAATCCAGTAGAAGCCGTGAAAAACAATATATTCGGTACGAAAAACATCGCCGAAGCGGCAGACGCATTTGACGTATCGTATTTTGTCATGGTCTCGACCGATAAAGCGGTTAACCCTCCGAATATCATGGGGGCCACGAAACGATTTGCTGAGATGTTTGTACAGAACCTTGCGAAGGAAAGTAAAACAAAATTTGCGGCAGTGCGCTTTGGTAATGTGTTAGGATCTCGCGGTAGTGTCGTTCCATTGTTTAAAGAGCAAATTAAGCAAGGCGGCCCAATTACTGTCACAGACCCTCAAATGACAAGATATTTTATGACAATACCCGAAGCTTCTCGGCTTGTCATTCAGGCTGGCACGCTTGCTGCGGAGGGGGAGGTTTTTGTACTCGATATGGGCGAACCTGTGAAAATAGTTGAACTGGCGAAAAACTTAATTAAACTGTCGGGATATACGGAAGATGAAATCGGAATCGTGTTCACTGGAATCCGTCCTGGCGAAAAACTCTTTGAGGAGCTATTGAATGATGACGAAATTCAAAGTGATCAAATTTCGCCTAAAATTTATGTAGGAAAGTCAATGCCGATTAGCAAGAAGGAAATGAATGGCGTGCTTGAAAGACTCTTGGATATGCCGGTAGATGAAATGAAAATGACGTTAATTGATTTGGCTAACCGTAAAACGTTTAAACCATAAAGTTTAGATTATTATCATTCGACTATACGAGGGAGATAATAATGGATTCAAACAAAATGATTCCCATCCTTCTCGGTATCGCTTTAAGCTCTACATCTTTTACGAAAATAAGGTTTATTGGACCCATTGGAATAGGAGAACTGTTATTAACACTAACGGCAATATTCCTGATCATTCAACTGGCGAACAACCAAAAAATATATGTAAGTGAAAAAAGTATAAAACTTGTTTCTCTATTAACTACATTTATACTATTGGCTTTCATATCCAATTTGTTCGGTGCATTCAAAGGAACAATTGAAATAATAGACTTTAGGGATACAATTGCATTTTTACTTCCTATAGTTTTAATTATTCTAGTCGTACATTTACCTGATTATCAAGAGATATTAACAAAAGCCGCTCTGTTTTTTTATATATTTTCGCAAATATATATTTATTGTTGCTTATTGTATATATTGATCATTCGTAACTTCCTCTATATAGATTTCCTTTATTATTACTCGACAAGATTTAGTGGACTTTCACTTAACCCCAATCAATTAGCAATGTTGACTCTTACCCTTCCAATTATCTCAATATATTTAATGAGCAGAGGAAAAATACCGAAGTATCTAGGCACTCTAAATATAGTTGCAGTTGTCTGGGTCGGTTTGAAAATAGAAAGTGATGCACTGATTTTAACTTGGATCTTATCACTTCTTATATATAGTTACGTACTATTCTTCAAAACGATAAAAATTAAAAAAAATTTAAAAGTAATCGTAAATATTTTCGTCCTTTCATTTCTTATAAGTCTGCTGAAAATTGCATTAGATATTTTTAAAAGTGTTTCAAATTTGTTTGATGAAGCCAGCAGTCAATCGTCCATTAGATATGTATTATGGGAAAACGGAATAAAAGCATTCTTTACTTCACCTTTAATCGGAAATGGAACTAAATCACAATCTGGACTCTTTGCTCCATTTGAAGGAGATGAAGCGCATAATACGTTAATTGATTTGGTTTCAATGTTAGGTCTCTTTGGATTAGTAGTTATTCTATTACTATTCTTATGGGCAATTCTTAGTTCCAGAAAGAATTTATATTACCTCATTTTATTACTACAAGTATTCATTTTTTCTAATTTTCATAATGTGTTGAGGCAACCGATTATTTGGTTTGTACTGTTTTTTCTATTGTTGAATAATCCTAAGCAGGAAACGAATTCATCCAGAATCGTAACCAAAATCGGCTAGAGCTTATTCTATTTGTTTGAGAGAGGGATGGGGGTAATAAATGTGTGGTTTTACTGGTGTTTTTAATAAATCAAGCGCACAATTACAGTTTCATGACAATGAGCTACTATTTTCTAAAGCTGAACAATCCACTTATTATACAACCAATTCTAAAACAATTGCTTTTCATGGGAAACTATACAATGCTCAAGAGCTGAAAAAGAAAC
Source organism: Sporosarcina koreensis (assembly GCF_042655825.1). Lineage (NCBI taxonomy): Bacteria > Bacillati > Bacillota > Bacilli > Caryophanales > Caryophanaceae > Sporosarcina > Sporosarcina koreensis. The sequence continues at coordinate 191,330 of NZ_JBHSNP010000009.1, forward strand.
TAGAAAACAACAATCACCAATTTGAAACCAATTCGGATTCTGAATTAATCCTTAACGTGTATGAAGAATACGGTGAAGAATTTATGAATTATTTGCACGGAACGTTTGCGATAGCAATCTGGGACGACGTTAAAAAGGAACTCTTAATGGTGCGAGATCGAGTAGGTGAAAAACCGTACTATTATTATAATGGGCGTGATAAGTTACTATTTGGAACAGAATTGAAAAAAATACTGGCTGAAAGCAAGCAAGAAATCAATTACGAAGCGGTAGAAAGTTTCTTGCGTTTTTACTATATCCCGCAGCCGATGACAATTTTTGAGAATGTTTTTCATTTAATGCCGGGGTATTCTGTTAAATACTCTGTGGTGGACGATACGCTGCAACTAAAGAAATATTGGGATATAAACCCGAATAGTACCGAAAAAGATGACGTTTCTTATCATTCCATTCAAATGAGATTAAGAGAGACGTTAAGAAGCTCTGTCCGAGAACGTATGGGTGGCGAAGAATCAGCTGGTGCTTTTTTAAGCGGAGGCATTGATTCGAGTATTGTTGTAGGTTTGATGGCTGAACAGTCAAGTGAGCCTTTAAATACTTTTACGATTGGCTATAAGGATTATAAACAATATGACGAGTCGGCTTTAGCAAAGCAAGTTTCAAAACTGCATAAGACCATTCATCATGAACTATTTATCGAATTCGACGATTTACATGAAGTCATCGAAACAATCATTGGAAAAATGGAAGAGCCCTTTGCAGATTCTTCCGCTATTCCAACCTACTACGTTTCCCGATTAACTAAACATCATACTTCTGTCGCGTTAAGCGGTGACGGGGGGGATGAATTATTTGCTGGATATAATAAATATACGAGTGTTTATTATCAACGATTGTATTCGAAAATTCCAAGAATGCTGAGGGAGAAGGTTATTGAGGCTCCTTTGCATCTGATACCGGATGATAAAAGAAATTCATTTACTTCATTTGCGACGAAAGCAAAAAAGTTTATGAGAAGTGCTGCTACTGATACTTTTCAAATGCATATTAAATTAATGGAATCTTACGACCGCGACCAGATCTCTCGATTAGTTAAAAATAGAGCATTAACTAGATTTAATGTAGATGAACAGTTGTCGAATTACTTCCAGTATTTAAATACGAATGAGCCTGTAAATCGGATGATGTATACAGACTTCAAATTTGCTTTACCGAATGACATGTTAGTAAAGACTGACCGAATGAGTAAAATAAATGGGTTGGAAATAAGATCACCTTTTCTCGACCATAAAGTAGTGGAATTGGCATATGAAATTCCTTTGAAATATAAAATGCGTCGTGCAAATGGGAAAATCATATTGAAAGAGACATTTTCAGATTTACTCCCGAATGACATAATAACGGCCAAAAAGAGGGGATTTGAGATTCCTTTAGCTGAATGGTTCAAGGGTGAACTAAAAGAATTGGTATATTCCACTTTATCGAAAGAAAAAGTGGAAAAAGCAAATCTCGTTCATTTCGATTTCGTTGAAATAATCATAGAAGAGCATATGAAGAGTAAAAAAAATCACAAGAATCTTATATGGAGTTTAATTGTTTTACACAAATGGCATGAAAACTTCCTTAGAAATGTTGAGGGAGGGAAGAAATGAAAATCTTAATTACGGGTTCTTCCGGTTTTATTGGTTTTCATCTATCAGAAAAATTGTTATCAATGGGTCATGAAGTTATAGGTTTCGACAACATGAACGATTATTATGAACGATCGTTAAAGGAAGCACGTCTAGAAAAACTAATTCATCATAAGTGTTTCAAGTTTTACAATGCTGATTTAGTAGACCGAGAGAAAATTCAAACGGTATTCAGTGAAAATCAAGTCGATGTAGTTGTAAATTTAGCAGCACAGGCGGGCGTGAGATATAGCATTGACAATCCTTATGTATATATCGATTCGAATATTGTCGGCTTTATCAATGTGTTGGAAATGTGCCGTCAACATCATGTAAAGCAATTACTATATGCATCGTCCAGCTCAGTTTACGGTGCAAATACAACATTGCCATTTTCCGTGCATGATACGGTCGATCATCCTCTTAGTTTATATGCGGCGACAAAGAAAGCGAATGAACTGATGGCACATACGTATAGCAGTCTTTACAATTTACCGACTACGGGACTTCGATTCTTTACAGTGTACGGACCATGGGGGCGTCCGGATATGGCTCTCTTCAAGTTTACGAAAAATATAATTGAAGGCCAGCCGATCGATATCTATAACAACGGAAAGATGATGCGCGACTTCACGTATGTGGATGACATTGTAGAATCCATTTCTCGTCTTATTCATAAACCTGCCGAGCCGAATCAGAACTGGTCCGGGAAAACTCCGGACCCTGGAACGAGTTATGCACCGTACAAAGTATACAACATCGGAAATAATAGCCCAGTGTACTTGATGGACTTCATTTCCGCGATTGAAGAAAAACTAGGAAAAGTGGCGATTAAGAACTTCATGCCATTGCAGGAGGGGGATGTCCCGGCCACTTATGCGAATGTCGATGACTTATTTCGGGAAATCGATTTCAAACCGAAAACATCCATTCAAGATGGTGTCGATAAATTTATCGACTGGTATTTGGAATATTATCAAATAAAGTTGTGAAAGGGTCTGTGATGAATAGAAAAATAGCTGTTATCGGCTTAGGATATGTAGGATTGCCTGTGGCGGTTGCATTTGGGAAAAGACATCCGGTAATCGGCTTTGATATTAACGAACATCGAATATCCACATTACAGACTGGCGTCGATACGACGAATGAGGTAGGGCTAAATGAACTAAATGAAGCGCAAATTGAATTTACGTTTGACAGTGAAAGATTGAAGGAGTCAGACTTTATGATTGTGTGTGTCCCTACACCGATTGATGCACATAACCGTCCTGATTTATCGCCATTGCTGCATGCTTCCGAAACAGTGGGTAATTGTCTTCAAAAGGGAGCAATCGTCGTTTTTGAGTCAACCGTTTACCCAGGCGTTACAGAGGAAGAGTGCATCCCTGTATTAGAGAAGCATTCAGGCTTGAAGGCGGGCATCGATTTTTTCGTCGGTTACTCTCCAGAACGTATTAATCCTGGTGATAAAGAACGTACATTTACGAAAATCACAAAAGTCGTATCCGGCCAAACACCCGAAGCTTTGGAAATTATAGCACAAGTATATAGAGATGTTGTCGAAGCCGGTATATATAAAGCCAGCTCGATACGTGTGGCTGAAGCTGCAAAAGTGATTGAAAACACGCAAAGGGACGTCAATATTGCACTGATGAATGAATTAGCCTTGATTTTTGATAGCCTCGGGATTGACACAGCAGAAGTATTGGAAGCAGCAGGTACGAAATGGAATTTCCTTAAATTCTCACCAGGGTTAGTAGGTGGTCACTGTATCGGTGTAGATCCATACTATTTAACCCATAAAGCACAGACCGTCGGCCACTATCCTGAAGTGATCCTTGCCGGTCGACGAATCAATGATAGTATTGGACGTTATATTGCAAGGGCATTAGTAAAGAAATTGATAAAGCTCAATTTGCCTGTGCAAGGTGCAAAGGTAACTGTTCTTGGATTGACATTCAAAGAAAATGTCCCGGATCTTCGGAACTCTAAAGTAATCGATGTCATTCGGGAGCTGCAGGAGTTTGGTGTGGAAGTGCAAGTAGCCGATCCCCATGCAAATTGTAATGAGGCATTTAGTGCATATCACCTCTCATTGACAGCTTACGACAAACTAACGCCCGCGGATGCCGTTGTCTTCGCGGTACCCCATATAGAGTATGTCAATGAAGGATGGTCCCTGTTCGACCGGTTGTTAAAACATGGTAAAGGGATCGTTATGGATATTAAGAGTGTGCTAGACAAGTCGAGCAAGCCAGAACAGATTCATTTATGGAGATTATAATGAAAGTTTTACAAATCACCAACGTAAGCTTTACTGTTAAGAAGTTTTTGCTGCCGCTCGTAAATGAGATGATTGATCAGCAATACGACGTTCATATCGCTTGTTATAAAGATCAGGCAGGACATGAAATTGAAAAGGAAGGGTATGTGGTTCACCATATACCGTTTCAACGAAATCTAAATGTCATTAGCCATTTTAAAAGCATGGTGGCATTGGTGAAATTAATAAGAAAAGAAAAATTTGACATTGTCCACTCACATACCCCAGTCGCCAGTCTCGTTGCTAGAGTATCAGCACGATTGGCCAACGTACCCTTAAGCGTTTATACCGCCCACGGATTTTATTTCCACGAAAATATGAAACGAATACCCTATACGATCATTTATATGCTTGAGAAGATTTGGGCAAGATATTTCACCGATAAACTTTTCTTTCAAAGCAAAGAAGACTATGAATTGGCCTTAACAAAAGGTTTTCAAAAACCGGAAAACCTCGTTCATATTAATAATGGTGTGTCGGGCAATCGATTTAACCCAGCGTTATACAGCAGAGTGAAAAGTCGAGAGTCATTAGGCTTTACGAATGAAAAAGCAATTATATTTGTCGGGAGATTAGTAAAAGAAAAAGGCATTGTTGAGCTAATAGAAGCATTTCATTTGGTTCTGAACGAAATACAGGAAGCAACATTATTAATTGTCGGGGATGCAGTTACAGGGGATCGCGATGGAATGAATGTTGAACAGCTTATTCAATCAATGCCAATGAAGACAAAAGAAAAAATTAAACTGTTAGGCATGAGAGAGGATATCCCCGATCTGTTAAGTGCAGCGGATTTGTTTGTATTGCCTTCTTACCGTGAAGGACTGCCCCGTTCAATCATTGAAGCGATGGCGATGGGGAAACCGATCGTTGCGACTGATGTCCGTGGATGCAGGGAAGAAGTCTTTCCTGATGTGAACGGGTATTTGTGCAAGGACAAAGATAGTCTCTCATTGGCGGATTCGATTATCAAAATCTTGAAAGACGAGTCCAAAATGAAGCGATTTGGGGAAAATTCACGAAGATTATTTATGGAAGAGTTCAATGAGCAAGTGGTTTTAGAAAGACAGATGAAGATATTTAACGAATTTAGAGAGGGAAGGTCAATAAACAAACGGCCAAGGAAGTGAGGAATGAAAAACAATCTTACTTCTGTTGAGGGAATTGTGAAACGATCTTTTGATCTCCTATTTTCTCTGATAGGAATCGTTTTGACAGGGTGGATCATACTAATTGCTTTCATAATTGCTTCTATAGATACAAGAAGTAACGGTTTTTTTATCCAAGAGCGTGTAGGCAAGAATGGGAAGACTTTCAAAGTGATCAAAATAAAAACAATGAAAGATAAGAAGTATAAAAGTACAACGATAACGACAAGCCGTGATTCAAGAATCACGCCAAGTGGCAGGTTTTTCAGGAAAACAAAAATTGATGAGCTGCCTCAGCTATTGAATGTATTAAAAGGTGATATGAGTTTTGTGGGCCCCCGACCGGATGTCCCCGGTTATGCCGATAAGTTAACCGGGGATGATCGAATCATCCTAACGATCAGACCTGGAATTACTGGACCTGCTTCCATTAAATATAAAAATGAAGAACAGATACTAGCAAACGTAGATGATCCTGAATGGCATAATGATCAAGTCCTATTTCCTGATAAAGTGAAGCTGAACAAGGAGTATATTCGGGATTATAGTTTTTTGAAGGATATAAACTATATCCTGAAAACGATTTTGGGCGAAAAGAGGAGGTATGGTTTGGAGCCGAAAAGGATCTTTCTTTCAACACCCCATATGAGTGGGAATGAGCAAAAATATATAGATGAAGCTTTTGAAACAAATTGGATCGCACCGCTTGGAAAGAATGTAGATGAATTTGAGAAAGAAGTTGCCAAGTATAATGGAACAGCCGGAGCTGCTGCTATGTCGTCCGGGACCGCCGCAATCCACATTGCATTGGAGTTGTTGGATGTTAGACAAGGAGATATTGTCTTCTGTTCAAGTTTGACATTCGTTGCAAGTGCGAACCCGATTTACTATTTGGGCGGTGAGCCCGTTTTCATAGATTCCGAATATGAGACATGGAATATGTCACCTGTGGCATTAGCACGAGCAATGGAGGAGGCACAAGAAAAAGAGAAGCTTCCAAAAGCCGTTGTGATCGTTAACTTGTATGGACAGAGTGCAAAGATGGATGAACTGATGGCAATTTGTGATTTGTATGGCGTTCCCGTAATTGAAGATGCTGCGGAATCACTTGGTTCCTATTATAAGGGAAAGCATAGCGGTACGTTTGGCAAGTTCGGCATCTTTTCATTTAATGGCAACAAAATCATTACTACTTCAGGTGGCGGGATGCTCGTATCCAATGACGTTGGAAAAGTGGAGCGTGCCCGCTTTTTAGCAACCCAAGCGAGAGAGAAAGCAAGGCATTACCAACATCAAACTGTCGGCTATAACTATCGAATGAGCAATATTCTCGCAGGAATTGGCCGTGCGCAGTTAGAGGTGCTGGATGATCGTGTAAAGGCAAGAAGAGCAGTGTTTGCCCGTTATGAAAAGGCACTTGGTGGGATTGAAGGTATTTCGTTCATGCCGGAGCTTACAGGGACCTATTCGAATCGTTGGTTGACGGCGATGGAAGTGGATCCAGAGAAATTAAGCGTTACGGCAAATGAACTGATGGATGCCCTTGAAAAGGAGAACATCGAAGCGAGACCTGTTTGGAAGCCGCTTCATATGCAACCATTGTTTGAAGGGTGTAAGTTTTACGCGCATGCAGATGATGACGTCGTTAGTGAACGCTTATTTGCGAGAGGAATTTGTCTTCCTTCTGGTTCAAATATGACTGTGAAGGAGCAGGAAAGAGTTATTCAAGTAATTAGAGAGAGATTAGGTTAACGAGAGAGATGTGACTTTGTCGCATCTCTTATGGTATTACCAATATAAAAAATAGGTGAAAAAATGCCGACTCCGATGTCGTTAAAAAGTAAAACAATCACAGGGGTTTTTTGGAGTTTCACGGATTTAATGGCGAACCATGGTATACAATTTCTCGTACAGATTATTCTTGCCAGGTTACTACTTCCCGAGCATTTTGGGATTATTGGGATGATCTTAATATTTATATCCGTTTCCAACGCAATTGTAGATAGTGGTTTTTCCCAAGCGTTAATACGAGATCAGCATACGACCCAAGAAGACTATTCAACTGTTTTTTATTTCAACTTATTTGTTTCGCTAGCCATATATGGAATATTATTTAGTACTGCGAATATGATCAGTGTTTTTTTCGAAGAACCGCAACTGACAACTATCATTCGAGTGATCTCGTTAGTACTCATCATCAATTCATTAGCAATTATACAAAAAGCAATGCTTGTGAAAAAAGTCGATTTTAAAACATTAACAAAGATAAGTGTCATCGCTGTAATTCTTTCTGGAGGTCTCACAATATTTATAGCAATGTCAGGATTTGGTGTTTGGAGTCTCGTTATTAATATGATTGCATTGCAATCCATTCAGACGGGATTACTTTGGTACTTTAATAAATGGATACCTTCGTTGACATTTAAAGTTCAGTCATTTAAAAAATATTATAGTTTTGGTTACAAATTATTACTATCAGGACTAATTGACACACTTTTTTATTATAGTTACTTCGTTATTATTGGAAAAATGCATCTTACAAATCAACTTGGTTATTATACAAACGCAGTTAAAATTAAAGACCTCGCTTCATTTGCTATCGTTTCAACCGTACAACGTGTCACATATCCAGTTCTAAGCAGCATTCAGCAAGAGGAAGAACGACTGACATTTGGATTTAAGTCAGTTATTAAGACCTCGGCATTTATTAACTTCCCCTTAATGGTTGGTTTAGCAGCAATTGCAAAGCCGCTGTTTATTGTATTATTCGGCGATAAATGGATACCTTCAGTTATCTATTTTCAGTTATTATGCTTTGCGGGTATGTTCTATCCACTTCTCTCTATCAATCAAAATATTCTTCAGGTAAAAGGAAAATCAAACGTAATTTTAAAAATGGAAATCATTAAAAAGAGTTTATTGGCGATTTTGATTGTCCTCTCCATATTGCTTGGGTTCGGCATTATCGGTTTAATATGGACATCAGTTATTAGTTCGTTTGTTTCTTTTTTAATAAATTCGTACTATACGGCGATAGAGATCAAGTATTCATCAATAGAACAGATAAGAGATTTACTACCTAGTTTTATAATCTCTTTTATTATGGGGATTATTGTATTTGAGGTTGGCAAATTCATGGATAGCAATGATCTACTGCAACTTATTTGTCAAATAGCCATTGGTATTGCAATTTATATAATTGTTAGCAAGATATTGAGGGTACAAGAGTTGGATACGCTGTATCAAATGGTACTACCAATATTGAAAAAGATTAAGGGGGGAGTGGAATAAGGTGATAGTTGGTAATGAGAAGTACGAAAAATTAGCAGGGCGATGCATGCTAATAAAAGGAGGAGATTATGGAGCTCACACGGATTACAACACTGGCTCAACTTGAACAATACCGGGATGATTGGTCGCTTATATTGGAAGAGAATCAGAATACAAATCCGTTTATTGAATTTGTCTGGGTTTATGAATGGTGGAAGCATTTTAGCGATGAATATACTATGGAAATTATGCTCGTCAAACAAGATGATCAGCCTATTGGATTTGTTCCCTTAATTCACAAAAGTCGATGGTTTAGTCATACGTATTCTTTTATGGCTTTGGGTCACGCGAATTATATGGATTTTGTTGTATTCAATCATCTGTTGCCCGAAGTTATCGAATTTGTGTTTGATGAAATGATTAAAATGAGAAGAAATATCGTGTTCTATTTACATGGGTTACTTGAAAGTAGTAAGACACCAAGAATTATTGAGGATTATTTACAGCGACGAAAATACATTTTTTCGCTTCACCGAGTCATCACCCCATACATTAATTTGAAAGATATAAAGCTTGAAGAATACATGGATAAAAGAAAGAAGCTTCATCGCCTTGATAAAAGAGAAAAGCGGTTACGAGAGAATGGGGAAGTTCAGTTTTCGCGGAGCGGACAAGAGGAAATGGAAACGGTCTTTCAACTTCATGATAGACGATGGAAAAAAAAGCGGGACACGAGCGGATTTACGAACGACAAAGATAAAGAATTTTACCGTAGTCTTGTCGGCGTTCAGGAAGGCCCGATGCAAACAGAACTCGATGCACTTTATATTAATGACAAGATGATCGCTTTCCATTACGGATTCAACTGTCGGGGAAGAGTGCTTTCATATGTGCTAGGCTTTGATGATAACTTTGAACCATTCGGCCCAGGAAGAATACTCGAAAGGGAAAAGATTTTACAATGCAAAAAAGATGCGATTACGGTTTTTGACTTAAGTATTGGTTATGAACCATACAAATTTGCATTAAATACAAATGTAGATTACACAAGAAAGATGATTTTTTCCTCTACAGCAATGACAGCAAAAATAACGCGATATTTATTATCAATGAAGGAATCATTGATCGGACGAATGAAAAAGAACTATGAATTTGTCCTATTTATTCGAATTACTATCGGCAAGGTTCTTTTTGTTTTCCGTAATTTGTTCAACAAAACAGAGTCAAAAGGTGCAAGGGGAGAATTGCTTGCTTTTTTAAGTCGTCTAAAAAGATTCTTCTATGAAAACGAGCGATATTTTATTTACCAAATCGAGAACAAAGACATCTCTGTATTCTCCGATGTCGAAGATTTTATCGAGTTGACAATCAACGATGCGATGAGCAGTTCTGCTATCTCCCAAAAACATATAAAGGAAATTTGCGAGAAAATGTATCGGGGATACAAGGGGTATTATCCGGCAGGAAATCTAGCGTTCGAAAATATATTTTGGATGAATGATAAGGTGCTCCGAATCGGCCCTATTTCCTATAGTGAACAACTTGGGAGAAAAGCCATTCATTTCAAGAATTGGCATGAGGGGAATTTGGCGGCCGCATGCTCCTTTGTCAAGAAGAACAGAAAAGCTAAAACGGTGTTTGTAAACGCGAAAGACAATTCTGGGAAAGAAGCGAGTATCCTCGAAACATTAGGTTTTTCCATTTGTAAACAAATCTATAAACGGACTTTTTTTGGTCATGAAAAGTATGAAATCATTGAATGAAAAATTGGAAGGACGCTTCATGCTATTGAAAGGGGGAAATTATGGAGCTTATACGGATTACATCGCTAAATCAACTTGACCAGTACCGGGATGATTGGTCGCTCATCTTGGAGGAAAATCAGAATACAAACCCGTTTATCGAATTTGTCTGGATTTATGAGTGGTGGAAGCATTTTGGCGATGAATACGATGTGGAAATAATGCTCGTAAAACTAGATGATAAGCCTATTGGTTTTTTCCCTTTTATTCATAAAAGACAATGGTTTGGTCATATGTATACCTTTGTAGCTTTCGGGATAGCAAATTATATGGATTTTGTTGTATACAATCATTTGTTAGACGATGTTATCGAGTTTGTATTTGATGAGATCATAAAAGTGAAAAAGAATGTTGTGTTTTACTTACATGGATTACTTGAAAGTGAGAAGACACATGAAAGTTTAGAAACTTATTTGCAGAGACGGAAATATAATTTTTCAAAACATCGAGTGGTTACCCCATTCATTCATTTGAAAGAAATAGAGCTTGAACAATTTAGAGATAAAAGAAAGAGACTTCATCGGATTGACAAAAGGGAGAAGCGTTTACGAAAAAGTGGAGCTGTTAATTTTTTGCGAAGCAGCCAAGAAGAAATGGATTCAGTCTTTCAACTGTTTGAAAAAAGATGGAAGAAAAGAAGGACCACAAGTGGATTTACGAATGACAAAGGCAAAGCGTTTTTTCGAAGTCTTGCCGGTATTCAGGTTGGGCCGATGCAAACCGAAATTGATGGACTTTATATCAATGGCAAGATGATTGCTTTTCAGTATGGTTTCCTTTGTAGGGGACGATTTGTCGGTTATGTAAAGGGATATGATGATGATTTTGACGTTTTCGGGCCAGGAATAATTCTTGAAAAGCAAAAGACATTACAATGTTTAAGAAATGCATATACAATCTTTGATTTAAGCATTGGATATGAGCCATCCAAATTCGAATTGAATACAGGTGAAGATTATACAAGCAAAATGATTTTCTCCTCTAATTCGATTATTGGAAAGGTTGTTCGTCACTTTTTTACATTGAAGGAATCATTGCTCGAGCGAATGAAGAAAAATTACAGTTTCGTTCTGTTTATCCGAAATACAATTGGGAAGCTGCTTTTTGTGAGTAGGAATCTATTCAGCAATACGGAATCTAAAGCGATCAAGGAAGAATTAGTGGAGTATTTGAAGCGTGTAAAAAAGTTTTTTTATGAAAGAAAGAAGTACATTATTTATAAAATAGAAAAAAAAGATATCCCGGATTTGCCTGATTCCGGAGGCTATACTGAATTGACGATCGGTGATGCTGTTAATTGCCCTAGTATTGCCAATAGCCATATGAAGGAAGTTTGTAGAAGGATATTCACTGGTTACAAAGGATATTACCCTGTAGATTGTTTGTCTATGAATTCGATATTTTGGATGCATGAAAGAGTATTACGTATCGAAAATTTATCCTATGCTGAAGAGCTTCATAAAAGTTCCGCTTACATTCAGGATTGGACGATTAGAAATGTAGATAAAATATGCTCATTCATGAAAAGAAACAGTGCGGTCAATACGTTATATGTGAGCGTAGAGGATGGTTCGAAACATAAAATAGCCAAATTGGAAGGTTTGGGATTTACGATAAGTAAATATGTGTTCTACAGGACCTATTATGGTTTTGTAAAAACCATTGTTAAAACACTAGAAGATTCAGGATGAGATTTATTATTACAAGGGTTAGGAGAATTTGTATTCAAAAAGAATAGGATAAGCAAACAAGGAGCACTCATCATTTCGCTGGATTTTGAACTGAATTGGGGCGTACATGATGTTGTTTCACTGGAACAATATCGAGAAAATCTTTTAGGTGTCCGAGAAGCAATCCCGCAAATGCTTGAATTATTTCACCGCTTCGATATACATGCTACATGGGCCATTGTTGGAATGCTCTATTGTGAAAATAAAAGAGAGTTATTGGATAGTCTACCTTCACTCCGACCAAACTATGAAAACAGTAATTTTTCACCCTATAAAAAATTGAACGATGTTGGAAAAAATGAAGGGGAAGATCCATTTCATTATGCAAAATCTTTAATCAGGAAAATTGAAAAATATCCGAATCAGGAAATTGCGACCCACACATTTTCCCACTACTATTGTTTAGAAAAAGGACAGAACGAAAAAAGTTTCGAAGCGGACTTACAAGCTGCCTTAAAAATTGCCAATGCAAACGGTCATGTCGTTAAATCACTTGTGTTTCCACGAAATCAGTCAAATCAAAGTTATTTACAAGTTTGTAAAAAGTACGGAATTCAATGTTTTAGGGGAAATGAACTGAGTTGGCCTTATCGGGCAAGTCGTTTCCATAAGGAAGGGGTCATGAAAAGAGCGCTTAGATTATTGGATAGTTATTTGAATGTCTGTGGACACGATACGTATCCGATTTTTGAGGTTGAGACAGAACCGATCGTAAACTTGCCTTCCAGCAGATTTTTAAGGCCCTATATTGCTAAGTTGAAAATACTGGAACCATTGCGGTTAAGAAGAATTAAAAAAAGCATAACGCATGCCGCTCAAAAAGGCGAAGTGTTTCATCTATGGTGGCATCCTCATAATTTCGGTAAAGACATCGAAGAAAACATTCAGTTTTTGACTGAGATTCTCCAGTTAGTGTCAAAGTTGAGAAGTGAATACGACTTTGAGAGCCTCAGTATGGGGGAAGCTTCAGCCTTAGTATTGAAGATGAATGGATGAATGACCAATTACTTCTGTTAACGTTAGCTAAATATACTAAAGACCAACTCAAAGGAGTTGGTCTTTTCTTTCTAGCTTAAAAACAAGTGAATTGGTCAATCCGATTCAAATCAATTCCGAAAAACTCCCATCTACGACGGCTTGAGCTCCAGCGGAATCCCGAAACGGATGTGCGGCCGACGAATGTTGGGTAGAACCAGAAACCACGCCGCCTCGATGTCCAAATAAACGTATACCTGAACAGGCAGCTTCTAATGGCACCCGGATCGACCGCGAACGCCTGAGCGGTTGGATATTCCGGTGTAAAGCTCGGTGGCGGTGCGGTCGGCGCTTGTTGGCTGCCCTGAGCTAGGGAACCTTGCCCCGGAGGGAATCCGCCTCCCGGGAATCCACCTCCAGGGAACCCACCTCCAGGGAACCCGCCGCCCGGGATCCCGCCGCCAGGGAACCCGCCTCCAGGGAATCCACCGCCCGGGAACCCGCCGCCAGGGAACCCACCTCCAGGGAATCCGCCGCCCGGCATTCCACCTCCAGGGAACCCGCCGCCAGGGAATCCGCCGCCCGGCATTCCACCTCCAGGGAACCCGCCGCCTGGGAATCCACCGCCTGGCATTCCACCTCCAGGGAACCCGCCGCCTGGGAATCCACCGCCCGGGATCCCGCCTCCGGGGAATCCGCCTCCAGGAAATCCACCGCCAGGGAACATGCCTCCCGGGAATCCAGGTCCGCCTTGCATCGGTGCGGGGCCGACTTCTGGTATAGCTGTTTGATCTCCACCCCAGCTTGGCATAACCATGCCTGTCATCGAGTCATCCATCCCGAAATTCGGCATAGCCATGCCTGTCATCCACTCATTCATTCCGTAGTTTGGCGTGACAGAGCCCGGCATCCATCCGCTCATCCCGTATCCTTCCATTTCATCTTCCCCGCTTGTATATCCTTCCGGCAACTTCGGATACCATTGTTCTTCCTCGTACTGATTCATGTTCGTCATCTTTTCTCTCCCTTCAAGCATTCCCCATATCTTATGTAGCAAGGAGAGAATTGGGTTGGACTCTTGGGTCAAGAATTTTTTCATCACGTCATCACACTAAAACAACATCACATTACTATAGAACAAATTTTCGTAAAAATCGCCAAAATCCTTTCGGCATCGTGTACGATGGAAAGTAGAAAGCAACTTATTCTAGCCGAAAGGATGGTTTGAATGATTGAATTGACAGGGTCTTCTCTAACACTTGAACAGATGAAAAGCATTTTATATAAAGGTCAACAAGTCGCGTTGAATGCCGTTTCTTTGGAACGCGTCCAGAGGAGTAGGGAAGCGGTTGACCGGATTGTTGAAAATGACAAGACGGTGTATGGCATCAATACCGGTTTCGGTAAATTCAGCGATGTGAAAATTGATGAAAAGGATACGAAAGCATTGCAATTGCATTTGATCCGCTCGCATGCTTGCGGTGTCGGTGAGCCTTTTTCTGAGAAGGTTTCACGTGCAATGGTCGTCCTGCGATTAAATGCACTTATGAAAGGGTTCTCAGGAATCCGCGTCGAAGTGTTGGAGCGATTTGCATTCATGGTGAATAACGATATCCACCCGGTCATCCCGCAGCAAGGATCGCTTGGAGCTTCAGGAGACCTTGCGCCGCTTTCCCATTTGGCATTGGTTCTATTAGGGGAAGGATTCGTTTGGCGAGACGGCGGGCATGTGCCTGCTGCGCAAGTTTGGAATGAATTCGGAATGGAGCCGATCATCCTTGAAGCGAAGGAAGGACTTGCTTTGATTAACGGCACACAGGCAATGACCGCGCAAGGTGTCGTCAACTATTTGGAGGCGGAGAAGCTTGCGTACAGCAGTGAGTGGATCGCCGCTATGACAATGGAGGCATTGCATGGAATTACGGATGCCTTCCATCCTGCCATCCACGAGGCTCGCGGATACAAAGAGCAAGTCGATGTCGCTTCGAGAATGTTGACTTGGCTGGAGGACAGCGTATTGACGACTGTGCAGGGGGAGAAGCGCGTTCAGGACGCCTATTCAATCCGTTGCATCCCGCAAGTACACGGAGCGAGCTGGCAAGTGCTTTCTTACGTAAAAGAAAAGCTGGAGATCGAAATGAATGCGGCGACAGATAACCCGCTGATTTTTGAAGACGGTGAAGTCGTCGTTTCCGGCGGGAACTTCCACGGACAGCCGATCGCTTTTGCAATGGACTTCTTGAAGATCGGTGTAGCTGAACTCGCAAACATTTCCGAACGACGTATTGAGCGACTCGTCAACCCGCAATTGAATGAAGGGCTCCCCCCGTTCCTCAGCCCGCAACCTGGATTGCAATCAGGCGCGATGATCTTGCAATACTCCGCAGCAAGCCTTGTGTCTGAAAATAAAACATTGGCGCATCCAGCATCCGTCGATTCGATTCCATCATCAGGTAACCAGGAAGACCATGTGTCGATGGGGACAATCGGTTCAAGGCATGCACAGCAAATTATTAAGAATGCAAGAAACGTTTTGGCCATTGAAGCGCTATGCGCGATGACTGGCTGCATGTTCCGAGGCGAGGATAAAATGGCGCCGAAAACACGCGGGCAGCTGGAAGGACTTCTTCAAGTTGCCGAACCGATAAAGGAAGACCGGATTTTCGGACCGGATATTGAAAAGATTAGTGATTATTTGAATGCGTAAGAAATGGAGGCTGGGCAGAATCTGACTTTCTGCCGCAGCCTCTTTTTTATTGTTCAATTAAATAAAGGTTGCGCTCAAAACGGAGCGTTTGGCGCTCAATGTGAAGCATCCTGCGCCCAAAGCGAGTCATTCCGCGCTCAGAGCAAGCCTCCCCGCGCTCAAATCGAGTAATTCCGCGCTCAAAGCGTTCCATCCCACCAACAATATACCATTATAAAATCATCTTGCTTTTTCCCTTTCCATTCTTTCTCGCCAATTGAACGATATGTGATGCCGGATGCTCAATTCCGAATAGCCGATCGGCAAGTATTTCTGCGCCAAGCATGCTGTAGACCGTACCGTTTCCTCCGTAACCTAAAAGGTAAAAATGATTCTTTCTCGTTGGATGCTCACCGATGAATGGCAAGTTGTCGATAGACTCCCCGAAAGTTGCACAATAGGCGTAATCAATTCCTATATCCAAGTGAGGGAAAACCTCATTAAATTTCCTTCGCAATTCATTGCCGCGTTTAGAAATCAACTCATCCGTGATTTCCATCTCACCGCTGTTTTCATCCAATCCACCTACAATAATCCGATTGTCGGCAGTCGTTCTCAAATAAAGATAAGGGCGCTTCGTTTCCCAAATAAGCGCATCCTTATACCAAGCATGCGACTCCTTCAATGGCTCCGTAACGATCACGTAGGATCGGTTAATATCGGCGCCGATCCTTTTGCCGATCGGCAGTGTTTCATAGCCTGTCGTGAAAATGATGTTTTTTGTGCGCAATTCACCCTCTGTTGAAGAGATTGCCAATTGGCCACCACGCTCGGTTACATCCAGCATTTCCGTAAATTCAAATAGATGAGCACCTTTCGTTTCGGCAAGATCGAATATGCCGTTAGTGAATACATAAGGATTCACTTCCGCATCCCCGAAAGTCACGATGGCACATGGACGGTCGATGCCGGCGTTGTTCAGCAGGTCATTCCTATCCCAGTAAGCGCATGGGAATCCGTATGTTGATAATGTCTGGAATTCCTTTTTAATCCGCTCGGCGTCGTCCTCACCGCTTGCGTAATAAATACTTTCCCTGCAAATGAAATAAGGATTTACCGCCAGGCGATCAGCGATGTTCTTCAATTGTCCCATTGCTTGCAGACAGCTTCTGTAAAAATCAACAGCATCATTTCGCCCGATCTGTTCAATCAATTCATGAAGCATGATATCATTAGAGTATTGGAGAAGCCCCGTGTTGGCAGACGTGCTCCCAGCTGCAAACCGCCTTTTTTCCAAAACTGCGATTTGAAGGCCGCGATCTAGCAGGGATAATGCCGTTAGGGCACCAGACATGCCGCCTCCGACAATGACAGCATCATAGCAATCCTCTTTTTGTGCTGGCTTTTTTCTATGAGGTGCTTGATACGTAGTTGGCCAATACAATGAACCTTTATGTAGTTCCATAAAAAATACCCCCTTGCTTTTCCATACCCATTTCATGAGGTTTGGAAAAGTGAAGTACATGATTTAAGGAGATGATAGCAATGACAGGTGAACAAAAACCACATATTTTGCTTATAGACGGCATGGCTTTATTATTCAGATCGTTTTTTGCCACATCAGCAATGGGACATTTCTTCCCGAATGACGATGGAGTCCCTACGAATGGCGTTCAAGGATTTGCGCGCCATGCAATGACGGCGGCATCTATTTTCAACCCTACCCATATGGCAGTCTGCTGGGATATGGGTGCGCATACGTTCAGGAATGATCTGTTCGACGGCTATAAGGCGAACCGTCCGGAACCTGCGCCTGAACTCGTGCCGCAATTCGACATGACGCGGGAAGTGTCCGAGCTGATCGGCTGGAAGAACTACGGAATCCCTGGAATGGAAGCCGACGATTTGATCGGCTCGCTCGTCTGCGAATGGGAAGGCAAGGCGGATATCACCATCGTTACTGGGGATAAAGACCTTTTGCAGCTTTTGCGACCTGGAGTCAAAATCGCATTCATGAAAAAAGGCTACAATGTATACGATATTTATTCCGAAGAACGTTTTGTTGAAGAGTACGAGATTGCACCGGAACGATTCGTCGAAGTGAAAGCATTTACGGGTGATACGAGCGACGGCTATCCGGGTGTGAAAGGGATCGGTCCGAAAACTGCGTTGAAACTCGTGAAGGAATATGGAACCGTCGAAGATGTCATCGAGTCATTGCATGAACTTACGCCAGGCATGCGGAAGAAGATCGAAGAGGATATGGAAATGCTGCATCTGTCAAAAAAACTTGCGCAAATCCATTGCGAGCTGGAATTCAATGATCCTATCGAGCAATTAAGCCTTCCGGATTTCTCCGGGGCGAGGGAACCATTGGGGGAAAAAGGCTATACGATGATTCTCAGACAGATGAACTCTTTATTTCCAGAGCTGATTGCTTAATACAAAAACCACTGCTACTCGTCAGCAGTGGTTTTTCTAATCTTTATGAACGATAGGATAGGGCGGTTAGGTTCATAGGCGATTTCACGAACACGGCTCTCACGGTTCCGGCCTCCATTGTCATGGACAAGCAGAATTAGTCCGTTTTCATCTTCCTTATACCCAACGACAGGAACCCAGTGATAATCAAAAGCAAAATCGCCGAACCAATGAAACGTGAACCATTTGTCGAACTTCGCCGCCACAGGACGCCCTGCATCGATTTCCTGTTTCAATTCCTCGACGCCACATTCTTCAATACGCCATCCGGAACCGAGCAGCTTGCGGAGATTGTGAATGAAGCGCCATTTGAACAGGCCGATACGGGTTCCGCCGAGCAAACGGTAAAGAGCATTCACTTGAATGCGGGAATCTTGCAGATGATGTCGGAGAATTGTGAAGGCGGTGACCGGACCGCAAGCGGAAGGCTGGAAGCGCTTATCGATTTCGTCATCGTATTGAGATTTGCCTTGGAAGCCTTCCAATCGTTTCATTTACCAATCCCTCCACTGATAGGTTTACAGCGTAGAATTTTGTTCTTTCTGAAGAGTTTTCATTGCCATCCTGAAATTGACGTACGACTCGAATTCCATATGGACGCCAGCTGCAATAATCTTTCTGACGATCAGCGGATTGAAGCCGACTGAAATTGGACGGACATCCATGAGCTTTAACGTATTGTTCAGCACTTGCAGTTCAAGCGCGAGCGAGTCGTAGTCATGGGGTTCTTTTTCATTTAGGTCAGCTGCAGTAAAGTCGAAAATAACACAGTTTATCCCCCGGTGCTTGTCCAGATGCTCCAAGACAAGTGTGCGGATCAGCTCAAACCGCTCCGGTCCCGTATAGCCGACAATGGGCACAAGAATTGTATCATCGAGAAGCGACGAAATGATCGGAACAGATGATCTTTTGATCGTTTCCTCCAATTCGGCAATTCTCTTTTTATATTGTTCTATTTCTTTTATGTAATCCATCTGGCACACCTCGGCATATGCGTTTTCTTCCATTATACGATAAACCGATAGAAAAGAGGCAAACTAAAAGGAGGAGGCCCTATTGGTTGCCCCCTCCACTCGTAGTTTACTTACTGATTCATTTTACCGTTTCAAGAAAATCGGTCACTTGATCCGGTGTTTTTGCGTTCGCGCTATGTAAGTGCGCTTTCTTTTCTCCATTTTGGAAGATGAGCAAGCTCGGGATTCCCATCACTTCATATTTCTCCGCGATTTCAGGCAACACGTCACGGTCGACGTCATACCATGTATACATATCGTAGTCTTTGACAATCGGATCAATGAACATATCCATACGTGTGCAGTCCGGGCACCAGCCAGCTTGGAATTTGATAAGCGATTTGTCGTCGCTGTTAATAACCTTGTTGAATTCTTCAACTGTAGTAATTGATTTCATATTGAACACACTCCTTTACTAAGTAGTGTACCTTCTTTTTACGAATCAACATAGAAAAATGCCCATAAGAAAAAATAGGGAATAAATGCATTTCAATATTGCGAAAAAGAAGAGAATGATATAGACTGATAGATATAGATAACGTTTCTATTTTTTTTACTCGTAAAATGAATGAATGTTCATTCAAAAGAAAAAGGGAGGCTTCGCAACGTGGCATATCAAATCAAGAAAGCGGCAGTATTAGGTTCAGGCGTAATGGGATCTGGCATTGCAGCCCATCTCGCCAATATCGGCATTCCTGTCCTTCTGCTGGACATCGTTCCAAAAAATAGCACTGAACAGGAAGAAGCAAAAGGCCTTACATTGGAAGACCAGCAAGTCCGCAATAAATTTGCGGCGACAGCTTTGGAGAAACTTTTGAAGCAGAAGCCGGCGCCATTGGCCGCTAAACAGAATCTTTCACTTATTGAAGTCGGCAATTTCGAGGACGACTTGGAAAAGTTGAAAGACGTGGACTGGATCATTGAGGTCATCGTTGAGAATTTGGACATTAAAAAAAGTTTGTATGAAAAAATAGATGCAGTTCGGACACCTGGTACGATCATCAGCTCCAACACATCAGGAATTAGTATCGAAGCGATGGCTGAAGGGCGTTCGGAGGATTTCCAAAAGCATTTCCTTGGAACCCACTTCTTCAATCCGCCTCGTTATTTGAAGCTGCTTGAAGTGATTCCGACTGCGAAGACAGATGAAAGCGTACTCAATTTCATGCTTCAATTCGGAGAAGATCGTTTAGGAAAAGGCGTTGTCGTCGCAAAAGACACACCGAATTTCATTGCGAACCGTATCGGAACTTACGGTCTTCTCATCACTCTTCGCGAAATGGAGAAGCGTGGCTATTCGATCGGAGAAGTCGACTCGGTGACCGGCACGCTGATCGGCCGGCCGAAATCGGCAACTTTCCGTACATTGGATGTCGTCGGTCTCGATACGTTCATGCATGTTGCAAAAAATGCGTACTACAAAACGGAAGGTGAAGAGAAGGAAGTGTTCGAGCTTCCACCGTTCATGAAGAAAATGATCGACAATGGATGGCTCGGCGCGAAATCGAAACAAGGATTCTACTTGAAGGAAGGAAAGGAGATCCTTGAGCTTGACCCGGAAACATTCGAATATGGCCCGACGAAAAAATTGAAAACGCCTTCAATTGAAATGGCGAAACAGCAAAAGGGACTTGCGAATAAAGTGAAGGCACTCGTCTACGCAAAAGACCGGACGGGAGAAATCCTGTGGAGCATCCTCTCGCCGACATTGCGCTATTCCGCTGATTTGATCGGTGAAATTGCTGACGACATCGTCGCGATCGACAATGCGATGAAGTGGGGCTTCGGCTGGCAGCAAGGTCCGTTCGAAGTTTGGGATGCAATCGGAATTGCGAAATCGGTTGAAAGAATGAAAGAGGAAGACGCAGCAATTCCAGCTTTCATCCAAAATATGCTCGACAACGGTGTTGAATCTTTCTATAAGGAAGAAGACGGCGACCTCTATTTCTATGATGGGGAAGGCTACAAGCTTGTTTCAATCAATGAGAAAGCGATTGACCTTAAACGCTACAAGAAGAAGCACGGCGTCATCAAGAAGAATTCCGGCGCCAGCCTTGTCGATCTAGGAGACGGCATCGCTCTGCTTGAATTCCATTCCCAATCGAATGCAATCGGTTTGGATATCATTCAAATGATCAATTTCGCGATCGATGAAGTGGAGAAGAACTTCAAAGGCCTCGTCATCGGGAACCAAGGAAAGAACTTCTGCGTCGGTGCGAATCTAGCGATGATTTTAATGGAAGCACAGGACGATAATATTTTTGAACTTGATTACACAATCAAAGCGTTCCAAAACGCAATGATGAAAATCAAATATAGCCGGAAGCCGGTCGTTGCGGCTCCATTCCAAATGACACTCGGCGGCGGGGCGGAAGTATGTTTGCCGGCTGCGCATATCCAAGCGTCGATGGAAACGTATATGGGCTTGGTGGAAGTCGGTGTTGGCTTGATTCCTGGAGGCGGCGGCAACGTCAATCTGTATACGAAGCATTTGAAAGGCTTGCCGAACGGCGTGCAGGTCGATTACCAATATGTTGCGAATAAAGTGTTCGAAACGATTGCGATGGCGAAAGTGTCGACTTCCGCTGAAGAGGCGAAGGAAAATAACTTCCTCGATTTCGCGGACGGCATAAGCGTCAATCCAGATCACTTAATCTATGACGCGAAGCAGGCTGCACTCGCATTATACGAAGCGGGCTATACACCGCCGAAGAAAGAGAAAATCCCGGTCACGGGAGATTCCGGGTATGCAACGATGCTCCTCGGAGCGGAAGGCATGCATTTGTCGGGCTATATTAGCGACCATGACTTGAAAATAGCGAAGAAGCTCGCATTTGTTTTATCAGGCGGAAAAGTGCCTTATGGAACACTTGTCGATGAACAATACATGTTGGATCTTGAGCGGGAGGCGTTCCTGAGCCTAATTCAAGAGCCGAAATCCCAACAGCGGATGCAGCATATGCTTCTGAAAGGGAAGCCGCTGCGCAACTGATCTGCACATATTGCAAAAGGAGGAAATTCAAATGCGTGAAGCAGTAATTGTAGCAGGTGCAAGGACGCCGGTCGGAAAAGCGGGCCGCGGTTCCCTGGCGACTGTTCGCCCGGATGACCTGGGAGCTTTGACAATTAAAGAAACATTGAAACGTGCAAATGGATACGATGGACCGATAGATGATTTGATCATTGGATGCGCGATGCCGGAAGCGGAGCAAGGAATGAACGTCGCACGAAATATCGGGGCGCTCGCAGGGCTGCCCGATACAACGCCTGCAATTACGGTTAACCGGTTCTGTTCATCGGGCCTCCAATCGATCGCATATGCAGCGGAGCGGATCATGCTAGGTCATTCAGAAGCGATCATCGCTGGAGGCGTCGAATCGATGAGCATGGTGCCGATGATGGGGAATACAATCAGACCGAACTTCAAATTGGCCGAAACAGCTCCCCAGTACTATATGGGAATGGGCCACACAGCCGAACAGGTGGCAATGAAATACGGCGTCAGCCGGGAAGACCAAGATGCATTTGCAGTCCGTTCGCATGAAAAGGCGGCAGCGGCAATTGCAGCCGGCAAATTCGTAGATGAAATCGTACCTGTAGAAGTCGTGAAACGTTTTGTTGATGAAAACGGAAAGTACCAGGAAAAGACGGTCCTTTTTGAAATGGACGAAGGGGTGCGTACGGGCACATCGATGGAAGTGTTGGCGAAATTGCGTCCGGCTTTCTCGGTGAAAGGTTCCGTCACTGCCGGAAATGCATCCCAAACATCCGATGGCGCGGCATCCGTCCTCGTCATGGACCGTGAAATCGCGGAAGGCCAAGGCCTGAAACCGATTGCGAAATTCCGTTCATTCGCCGTAGGAGGCGTTCCGCCGGAAGTGATGGGAATCGGGCCGATCGAAGCCGTTCCAAAAGCATTGAAACTGGCTGGACTTTCCATCGAGGATATCGACCTTTGGGAGCTGAATGAAGCATTCGCATCCCAATCCTTGCAAGTCGTCCGCCATCTAGGCATAGATATGGATAAAGTCAACGTCAATGGCGGAGCGATTGCATTAGGCCACCCGCTAGGCGCAACAGGCTCAGTCCTAACATTGAAGCTAATGAATGAGTTGAAGCGCCAAGGCAAGCAATTCGGCGTCGTCACCATGTGCATCGGCGGCGGAATGGGCGCAGCCGGCGTGTTTGAAATGTTATAAGGAGCGCTTTATGAGCTTTTAGGGTCATGTATGTGTGATTAGAGTGAAATATGCGTTTTGAAGAAGACAAGAAGGATTGAAGCGAAAGGCGGCGACTCCTGGGGGATAAGCGGGACAGGTGAGACCCCGCAGTGGAGCAAAGCGACCGAGGAGGCTCACCGCCCGCCCCCCGGAAAGCGTCCGCCTGAAGCGAAAATCCGTTACAAAAAAAGATATTTTATTAATATTTCAAGGGAGGAATTATAATGACTGAATCAACAACAAAAGATTTCATCCGCGGAGGTGCTTTCCTTATCGAGGACATCGACGCATCACGCGTCTTTACACCAGAAGACTTTTCCGACGAACAAAAAATGATCGCGAAAACGACAGAGGACTACGTGAAAAATGAAGTCCTTCCAGTCGTTGAAAACTTGGAGAATCACGAATTCGAACACTCTGTCAGACTACTGAAATCTGCAGGGGACCTTGGCCTTCTCGGTGCCGACGTTCCCGAAGAATACGACGGTCTCGGCCTTGATAAAATCTCTTCTGCATTGATCGCTGAAAAAATGTCCGTCGCTGGCGGCTTCTCCATCACACACGGAGCGCACGTCGGAATTGGAACATTGCCGATCGTCCTATTCGGAAATGAAGAACAGAAGAAAAAGTATTTGCCGAACTCCGTATCCGGCGATAAAATTTCCGCTTATGCATTGACTGAACCCGGCTCCGGATCTGACGCGCTTGGTGCAAAGACAACAGCGAAGCTGAACGAAGCCGGTACACACTATGTGTTGAATGGTGAAAAACAATGGATCACAAACGCGGGATTCGCAGATGTATTCGTCGTTTATGCGAAAGTGGATGGCGATAAATTCACGGCATTCATCGTTGAAAGGGAATTCCCAGGTGTATCCGTAGGTGCGGAAGAGAAGAAGATGGGCATCAAGTCGTCTTCTACTCGTACATTGATCCTTGAAGATGCGCAAGTTCCTGTTGAAAACCTGTTAGGTGAAATCGGCAGAGGGCATATCATCGCATTCAACATTTTGAACATCGGCCGTTATAAACTGGGCGTAGGTACAGTCGGCGGTTCCAAACGTGCTTTTGAATTGGCGGTTACGTACGCGAATCAGCGCCAACAGTTCAAAACTCCGATTTCTTCATTCAACCTGACAAAAGAAAAGCTTGCAACGATGGCATCAAAGATCTATGCGACGGAAAGCTTAATCTACCGTACAGTAGGGTATTTCGAAGAGCGCAACAGCCAAATGACTCCGGAACAGCAAAAAGACGGAAAAGCGGTTGCAGCTTCCATTGCAGAATATGCAATCGAATGCTCCATCAACAAAGTTGTCGGTTCCGAAGTGCTTGACTACGTCGTTGACGAGGCTGTCCAATTGCATGGCGGATACGGGTTCATGCAAGAGTATGAAGTTGAGCGCGCTTACCGCGATTCCCGCATTAACCGTATCTTTGAAGGAACGAATGAAATCAACCGTATGATCGTTCCGGGAACGTTCTTGAAGAAGGCGATGAAAGGCGAATTGCCTTTACTTGAACAGGCGCAAAAATTGCAGGAAGAGCTGCTTATGATGATGCCGGAAGAAATCGGCGACGAAGCGCTTGCCCAAGAGAAAGTGCTCGTGAAAAACGCGAAGAAAATCGGTTTGCTTGCAGCTGGAATGGCGGCACAACGATTCGGCACTCAACTTGATAAAGAACAGGAAGTTCTCGTGAATATTGCTGACATCGCAAATAACATCTTCGCAATGGAATCCGCATTGCTCCGTACGGAGAAAGCAATCGCTAAAAATGGTGAAGAGAAAGAGCAACAGAAGATCCTTTACACTGAAATCTTCTGCCAAGAAGCGTTCGAAGCAATTGAGAAAGATGCGAAAGAAACTCTCCTTGCATCCGTCGAAGGCGATAACCAACGCATGATGCTATCTGCATTGCGTAAATTGACACGTTCGAATCCATACAACATCATCGCGAAAAAGCGCGAAGCATCCGTCAAATTGATTGACGCTGAAAAATACGTCGTTTGATAGGACACCGCCCGGGTTATTTTTATCCCGGGCGGCTTCTCTGTTATACTTGGGGAAAATGGAGGTGTTGCGAATTGTCTTTAATATATTACGGTTACCCGAAATGTGGGACATGCAGGAAAGCGAAAAAGTGGTTGGAAACCGCGGGGTTGGAATTCGTAGATGTCAACATCGTTGAAAATCCACCGTCAAAAGAGGAGCTTCAACAAATGATCGGGAACTCCGGCTTGGATATTAAGAAGTTCTTCAATGTGAGCGGCATGAAATACCGGGAATTGAATTTGAAGGATAAACTGCCCGAGATGACGGATGACGAGAAGGTCGAGCTGCTGGCGACGGATGGCATGCTGATGAAAAGACCGCTTGTGACAGATGGCGCGAAAGTGACTGTCGGCTTCAAGGAAGACCAGTTTGAAGAAGTTTGGGGAGCCTAATATACTTTCTTGTCTTTAGCTTCGGAATATGTCAAAATTGAATGGAAATCAATAATTGTATACTTATGGAGGGGTACGGGATGAGCACACCTAAAGAATTTCGTTATTCAGAAGAACATGAGTGGGTAAAAGATGAAGGCGGAAAGTATCGTATCGGTATTACACATTTCGCACAATCCGAACTTGGCGATATCGTTTTCGTTGAATTGCCGCAAGTTGGAGACGAAGTGAAAGCAGACGAGCCATTCGGCAGTGTCGAGTCAGTGAAAACTGTTTCTGAACTGTATGCTCCGATCAGCGGTAAAGTTGTTGAAGTGAACGAGGAATTGGAAGACAGCCCTGAATTGGTGAACGAATCTCCATTTGAAGGTGCTTGGATGATCGTTGTAGAAGCATCAGACGAATCCGAACTCGATAAACTCATGTCAGCTGAAGACTACGACAAAATGACTGTCGGCGAGTAATCGTTTAAGTGGCGCCTGGATCTTTAACTCCGGCGCTTTTTTCAATGGATGGGAAACGATAAATTCCAGGTATGATGGGTAAACTTCTAATGCGGTAGTTTCATCTAGCTTCGGGTGGCAGCCTCTCGGGTCGCTTCGGGCTTAAAAGAAAAGGCAAAAACCGCCTTTTTTTCAAGCCCTCCAGCGCCTGTCGAGGCTAATCGCCGCCCTACGCTTTTGTTTAAGGGGGTGTCGTGCAAGTGGAACATCAAAAAGTCCTGATCGTCGAAGGCGGATCGGATCGGAAGCGATTGCAAAAGGTGCTGGCGGAACCGGTTGAAATCATATGCACGAACGGGACTGTGAGCCCTTATCGCATCGAGGAGATCCTTTTGCCTTATGAGGATTGCGAACTGTTCGTGTTTCTGGATGCCGATGAATCCGGCGATAAAATCAGGTCTTTATTCAAAAGATATTATCCGGAAGCGACCCATCTTTATACGGAACGGACGTATCGCCAAGTCGAAACGACGCCGTACCGTGTGCTTGCCGCCGTCCTCCTCTCTGAGAATTTTGAGGTGCATCCCGAATTTTTACTTTGAAGGTGATCAATTGTGACCAATATCGAAAACTGGACACGTGAGCAATGGGAAATGAGCAAATTAGATTTTCCGGAATCGATATATTATTTATATACGCCGATGTGCGGAACTTGTGCAGTTGCTTCGAAAATGATGGAAGTCATTGCTGCTATGAAACCAAATTTGCCGATTGGGAAGGCGGATCTGAATTATGTAGAGGACCTCGCTGTCGACTATGAAATCGAAAGTGTCCCTTGTCTTTTAATCCAGAAGAGTGGGGAAGTCGTCCATAAAATCTATGCTTTTCAATCTATTCCGCATCTTCTTGAGAAAATAGGTTGACAGTAGTCAGCAAGCCATGATATAAGTATATCTATTAACTTTAACTGAATATGTCGCTCTTATAAAGAGAGGTGGAGGGAAGTGCCCTATGAAGCCCGGCAACCGTCACGGAAGTGAAATGGTGCCAAGTCACACAAAGCGTTTGCTTTGAGAGATGAGAGATCGGATTGACGTTTATTTGATATAACGTTTTAGCCTTTCTGCTTATCCGCGGAAAGGTTTTTATTTTGGACAAGATAGTGGTAGAGGTGATAATGATGATCCAACTGAAAGACGTGAAAAAAAGGTTCGGCCGGACGAATGATGAAATTCTGGCGGTGGACGGTGTGTCCCTAACGATTGATGAGGGTGAAATCTTTGGCATCATCGGTTACAGCGGTGCCGGGAAAAGTACATTGATTCGCCTATTGAATGGGCTAGAGACTCCGACAACGGGGACAATCAAAATCGGAAACCGTGAAATATCGGCCTTTACAGGTAAAGAGCTGCGGGAAGCAAGACAAAAGATAAGCATGATATTCCAACATTTCAATTTGCTTTGGTCCCGTACAGTGAAGCAAAACATAGCATTCCCGCTTGAAATCGCCGGAGTGAAAAAGGCAGACCGCGAACGGAAAGTGGCGGAACTGATTGAGCTCGTCGGATTGAGTGGCAGGGAAGATGCTTATCCTTCCGAACTTTCCGGCGGTCAAAAGCAGCGTGTCGGAATTGCTCGCGCATTGGCAAATGATCCTGAAGTGCTGCTTTGTGATGAAGCGACTTCCGCGCTTGACCCGGAAACGACAGATGCGATTCTGGATCTGTTGACAAATATTAATGAACGGCTTGGTTTGACGATTGTACTGATTACGCATGAAATGCATGTCATCCGGAAAATCTGCCATCGCGTGGCGGTCATGGAAGCCGGGAAAGTCGTAGAAATCGGTCCGGTGCTGGATGTGTTCCAGTCCCCGCAAGCTCCGATTACAAAACGGTTCGTTTCCCAAGTGACGGAACCGGCTGGAACCGATCAAGCGATAGCTCATTTGCCGGGAGGGACGCTCATCAAACTCGTATTTGTCGGGGAGAAGACAGAGCATCCTGTGTTGGCAAGCTTGATCCGGAAATTCGATGTCGACGTGAATATCGTCCAAGGGAATATCTCCCATACAAAAGGCGGCGCTTATGGCTCACTCATTTTACAGCTTCTCGGCAATGAAAATGATATTGATACAGCGATTGCCTATCTCCATGAACTAGGCGTACAGACAGAGGTGATCGGCAATGAATGAAGAACTATTTCAACATGTTAACTGGGATAAAATGTGGGAAGCAACAGTTGAAACATTATATATGACAGGAATCTCCACTTTATATACATTCATTTTCGGGATTGTTCTCGGCGTGCTCCTATTCTTATCAAGCCCAGGCCAGCTTTGGAAAAATAAATTGGTATACGGCATTACGGGAGCTTTCGTCAATATATTCCGCTCAATCCCTTTTATTATTTTGATCATACTCATTATCCCTTTCACAACCTTGCTCGTTGGATCGATGCGTGGTCCGGAAGCGGCCATCCCGGCTCTCGTCATCGGGGCTGCCCCGTTTTATGCGCGGATGGTCATGATCGGCTTGCGTGAAATCGATAGAGGCGTTATCGAAGCTGCGAGATCGATGGGTGCGAAAACAAGTACAATCATCTTCAAAGTGCTGCTGCCCGAATCGATGCCCGCGCTCATTTCTGGAATTACGGTAACGGCGATTGCGCTCGTCGGCTATACGGCGATGGCAGGCGTCATCGGAGCAGGCGGGCTCGGGAACCTTGCCTATTATGAAGGATTCCAGAGAAGCCGGACGGACGTGATGATTGTTGCAACGATCATCATTTTGATTATCGTCTTTGTGATTCAAGCCATCGGCGATTTTGCAGTTAAAAAATTGGACAAACGTTAATTGCAGGTAATCCTGTTATTATAAAAATCATCAAAGAATGGGGAGAGGATTAACATGAAAAAAGTATTATCAGCATTACTATTGACTGTTCTCGTGCTTGCATTAGCGGCATGCGGAGCGAAGGATAAAGATGGAGCAAGCAAAAATGCCGCGGGCGGCAAGGAAGAGACTACTAAACTCGTTGTTGGTGCTTCCAATACACCGCATGCCGTCATTCTGGAAAAAGTGAAGCCGTTGTTGAAGGAAAAAGGCATCGACTTGGAAATCGAAACATACCAGGATTATATTTTGCCGAACAAAGACTTGGAATCGGGTCTATTGGATGCGAACTATTTCCAGACCATTCCTTATTTGGAAAGTCAAATCGCTGATTTCGGCTACGACTTTGTCAACGCGGGAGGAATCCATATCGAACCGATGGGTGTTTATTCGAAGAAATATAAATCACTGGATGAACTTCCGGACGGTGCGACGGTCCTTATGAGCAACTCGGTTTCAGATCATGGGCGTGTGCTTGAAATGCTTGAAAAAGAAGGATTAATCACACTTGCTGAAGGTGTTGAAAAAGTTGATGCTGAACTTAAGGACATCGTGGACAACCCGAAGAATCTGAAGTTTGAACCGGACTATGAAGCAGCTCTGATGCCGACACTTTATAAAAATGATGAAGGCGACGCGCTTCTCATCAATTCCAACTATGCGATCGATGCTGGTTTGAACCCACTTGAAGATTCGATTGCAATTGAAGAAAGTGATTCTCCTTATGTAAACGTCATTACGGTTCGTTCTGGCGATGAAAACAACGAAGCGATTAAAGCGCTCGTTGAAGTGTTGCAATCCGATGAAATCCAGGAATTTATTTTAAAAGAGTGGGGCGGCTCTGTCGTTCCAGTAAAATAATCGAACAACCGTCTGCTCCCAAATGGAAGCAGGCGGTTTTTTCTGCTTCAAAAATAAGCAAATCTCTCCTAAAAGTGTTCCCATTTTTCCTTTACTATGTTAAAGTTGGATAGTTGTTTTATAAACAATTGTACATTTGAGGAGGACATTTTATGAAGTGGAAGATAGGCCTTATATGGCGAATCGTTATCGCAATAGGGCTTGCGGTGGGGCTTGGGATGTTGCTCCCAGAAATACATGCAGGTTTTGCACACTGGTTCACCCGGTTGTTCGCAACATTTAATATGATTTTCGGCGGTTTTCTTAACTTTGTCGTACCATTCATTATCATTGCATTCATTGCGCCTGGTATTGCAAAACTGGGCAGCGGCTCCGGTAAGCTACTAGGATTGGCAACCGTGCTTGCGTATGCATCCACGATTGCGGCAGGGATTTTAGCATTTTTCGCTGCGATGACAATACTGCCGAATTTCATTGGCGGCATCGGCAACGAATCTGTTGAAAATGCAGGAAAAGCCGCTGCTACAGCATTTTTCGAACTTGAAATGACACCAATCATGGGCGTCATGTCGGCATTGCTGCTCGCGTTCATTTTTGGAATCGGGATGGCGTCCATCGGAAGTAAAACGATGCTTTCATTCTTTGAAGAGATGAATGTGTTAATTGAAAAAGTCATTTCATTCATCATCATTCCCTTATTGCCGATCCATATTTTCGGCATTTTCCTGAATATGACATTCAGTGGGCAAGTGGCAAAGGTATTATCAGTATTCTCACTCGTCTTCGTTATGGTCATCGCGCTGCATCTGCTTATGCTGGTCATTCAGTATACGGTTGCCGGAACCCTTTCAAAGAAGAATCCATTTTATCTGATGAAAACAATGGCACCTGCCTATATGACAGCAATCGGGACACAATCCTCAGCTGCAACAATTCCAGTCACATTAAGACAAGCTAAAAAGACCGGTGCATCGGATAAAGTTACGGACTTCACCGTTCCGTTATTTGCGACGATCCACTTATCAGGAAGTACGATCACACTAGTATCCTGTTCCATCGGCGTCCTGCTAATGAATGGCATGCCAATCAGCTTCTCAAGCTACCTGCCATTCATCCTCATGCTCGGCGTAACAATGATCGCGGCACCTGGAGTCCCTGGAGGAGCTGTCATGGCCGCGGTTGGCCTTCTGAGCACAATGCTCGGTTTTGACGAATCAATGGTCGCCTTGATGATCGCCCTCTACATGGCTCAAGACAGCTTTGGCACCGCCACAAACGTAACAGGCGACGGAGCCCTAGCCATGATCGTCGACCGCCTAACCCCAAAAGTAAAAGGCGTAGAAACGAAGTAATTATAAAAGTAGAAGAAGGAAAAACAACAATTCCCTTCTTCTACTTTTTCTTTATAAATAAAACTATTTTCATTGATTCTCAGTAAGAGCGGGATAATTGAAAATGGGCTACCTTACAAATAATAAGATAAAACATTCGAATACTCGTATATTCCCCATAAAATGATAATAATCCTCAATGATTTGCAACAACGTGCAGAATGAGCTAAAATTAGAATGATACTAAATAGAGAATGGTTTACCCCGTTCATCTTTATCATATTGGAGGTATTGGAATGGCAACTTTGGAAATCAAAGACCTTCACGTCGAAATTGAAGGTAAAGAAATATTGAAAGGCGTCAACCTAACAATCAATACAGGTGAGATCCATGCGATCATGGGACCTAACGGAACCGGTAAATCGACACTTGCATCCGCAATCATGGGCCACCCGAAATATGAGGTAACTTCCGGCTCTGTCTTGCTTGACGGCGAAGATGTCCTAGAAATGGAAGTGGATGAGCGCGCTAAAGCGGGACTTTTCCTTGCAATGCAATACCCAAGTGAAATCACTGGCGTAACAAACGCAGACTTCATGCGCTCAGCAATCAACGCGCGCCGTGAAGAAGGCGATGAAATATCCCTTATGAAATTCATCCGTGAATTGGACAGCAAAATGGACGTCCTTGAAATGGATCAAGATATGGCAACTCGTTACTTGAACGAAGGATTCTCCGGCGGAGAGAAAAAACGCAATGAAATCCTCCAATTGATGATGTTGAAACCAAAATTCGCAGTTCTCGATGAAATCGACTCCGGGCTCGACATCGATGCATTGAAAGTCGTTTCCAACGGAATCAACGAAATGCGCGGAGAAGGATTCGGATGCCTGATCATCACTCACTACCAACGCCTTCTCAACTACATCACACCTGACTTTGTACACGTTATGATGCAAGGCAGAGTCGTTAAATCCGGCGGAGCGGAACTTGCGAAGCAACTTGAAGAGAGCGGTTATGATTGGATCAAAGAAGAACTAGGGATCGAAGACGAAACAGTTGGACAAGAAGCATAAGAAAGGGGACGATTCAAAATGACGGTTGAAACGAAAATGGCATTGACCGAACAGGACGTCCGCTCTTTTTCCGCAAACATGAATGAAGCCGATTGGATGGCAGAATTCCGCGCAGATGCGTTAGCGAAAGTGGAACAGCTTCCGATGCCAACACCAGATAAAACGAAAATCGACAAATGGAACTTTGTAGATTTCCCTGCCCACGCAGTGGAAAGTACAACATTCGCTTCCATCGCTGACTTGCCTGCAGAAGCGAAAGAATTGGTCGAAGAGAATCAAAACAATCTTTACGTACAGCATAACAATACACCTGCATTCCTTTCCCTTTCAGATGAATTGAAAGCAAAAGGTGTTATCCTTACAGACATTTTCACTGCTTCACGCGAACATGCCGACTTGATGAAGAAGTATTTCATGACGGATGGCGTGAAAGTGGATGAGCATAAATTGACTGCTTTACACGCAGCGCTTATCAACGGCGGCGTATTCGTCTATGTTCCGAAAGATGTTGTCGTTGAAGAACCGCTTCAAGTGCTGTTTTTACACGATGACGCACAAGCTTCTCTTTTCAACCACGTGATCGTCGTAGCTGAAGCGAACAGCTCTGTGACATATGTTGAAAACTATTTGTCGACTGTGGAAGAGGCTGCAGGACAGGCGAATATCATCGCGGAAGTGTTCACGGGCGATAATGCGAAGGTCATCTATGGCGCAGTGGACGTCCTTGCAAAAGGATTCACGACATACGTCAACCGCCGTGGAGTAGCTGGTTTGAACAGCCGTATCGAATGGGCGTTAGGGTTGATGAACGACAGCGATACAATTTCAGAGAACATCACGCACCTCGTTGGAAACGGCTCTTCAAGTGATATGAAGACTGTCGTTGTCGGCCGTGGAAGCCAAAGGCAGAACTTCACTTCCGAAATCGTCCACTGGGGACTTGATACAGATGCATTCATCCTTAAGCACGGCGTTATGAAAGAATCCGCTTCTTCAATCTTCAACGGCATCGGCAGAATTGCCAAAGGCGCTACAAGATCGAATGCGGTTCAGGAGTCACGCATTTTGATGCTAAGTGAGAAAGCACGCGGAGACGCGAACCCGATCCTCTTGATCGACGAAGATGATGTAACTGCAGGCCACGCTGCATCAGTTGGCCGTGTGGATCCGCTTCAATTGTTCTACTTGATGAGCCGTGGAATTTCACAACAGGAAGCAGAACGCCTTGTCATTCATGGTTTCCTAGCACCTGTCGTAAGCAAATTGCCTATCGAAGGCGTCAAGAAGCAATTGACGGAGGTTATCGAAAGGAAAGTGCGCTAATGCTCAGCAAAGAGATCCGCAAACATTTCCCGATACTTGACCAGGAAATCAACGGGCACCCGCTCGTTTATTTAGATAGCGCCGCGACTTCCCAAAAGCCGCGGCAAGTCATTGAAGCAATCAGTGAATACTATATGTACGATAACGCAAACGTCCACCGCGGAGTCCATACATTGGGCAACCGGGCTACCGATCATTATGAAGGGGCGCGTGAAAAAGTCCGCAAGTTCATCAATGCGAAATCGACGCAAGAAGTGATCTTCACTCGCGGTACGACGACAGCCCTCAATATGGTAGCCCAAAGCTATGGGCGAACGAATGTCGGCGAAGGCGATGAAATCGTCATCACCCATATGGAACACCATTCCAATATTATTCCGTGGCAGCAATTGGCGAAGGAAAAAGGTGCAGTCCTGAAGTTTATCGAATTAGAAGAAGACGGCACACTCTCCCTTGATAAAGTGCGTGAAACAGTGACGGATCGTACGAAGATCGTATCGATCATGTATGTATCCAATGTGCTCGGCACGATGAATCCAATCAAGGAAATTACAGAGATTGCGCATGCTCATGGCGCCGTTATGGTCGTCGATGGAGCGCAGGCCGCCCCTCATTTGAAATTGGATGTCCAAAAATTGGACTGCGATTTTCTCGCTTTTTCAGGCCATAAAATGTGCGGCCCTACGGGGATTGGTGTCCTTTATGGAAAGAAAGAATTATTGAATGAGATGGAGCCGGTTGAATTCGGTGGTGAAATGATCGATTTTGTCGGTCTGTATGAATCCACTTGGAAAGAGCTTCCGTGGAAATTCGAAGGAGGAACGCCAATCATTGCCGGAGCAATCGGATTAGGCGCCGCCATCGACTTTTTGGAAGAAATCGGTTTGGATCAAATCGAACGGCATGAACACGAGCTTGCGGGTTATGCGATGGAGAAAATGTCATCGATGGACGGTCTGACGATTTATGGACCGCATGATCCGAAGAAGCGTGCAGGCATCGTGACGTTCAATTTGGATAATGTCCATCCACATGATCTTGCCACGGTTTTAGATATGAACGGAATCGCAGTGCGGGCAGGTCACCATTGTGCGCAGCCGCTTATGAAATGGCTTGAATGTTCAGCGACAGCCCGTGCAAGCTTCTATGTGTATAATACGGAAGAAGATGTTGACCGTCTCGTAGAAGGACTCCGTATTGCAAAGGAGTATTTCCAATAATGCCTACAAATAATTTAGACCAGCTATATCGTTCAGTCATCATGGATCATTATAAAAATCCAAGGAATAAAGGTGTGCTGGAAGAGAACAACGTCACAATCGACATGAATAACCCGACTTGCGGGGATGTCATCCATCTGACCCTTAAAGTCGAGGATGGCATCGTGCAAGACGCAAAGTTTGAAGGGGAAGGCTGTTCGATCTCCATGGCATCCGCATCGATGATGACGCAAATCATCAAAAATAAAGATGTCGACACGGCTGTGAAATATGCCCATCTATTTTCGGATATGATGCTCGGAAAAGAAATCGACGACTCCATCGACTTCGGCGATATCGAAGCCCTTTCCGGAGTTGCCAAATTCCCTGCGCGCATCAAATGTGCAACGCTTGCGTGGAAAGCGATGGAAAAAGGAATCGGGGAAGAATCCGAGTCCGCGCAATGAATCCGAAAACGGCTGCCGGGAAATTTCCGGACAACCGGGGCAAGCAATACAAATGAAAGAACGGAGGAATATTGATGGCTAAGAAAATGCCTGAAATTGGCGATTACAAATATGGTTTCGCAGATAAGGATGTATCTGTTTTCCGTTCGGAACGTGGGTTGACAAGTGAAATTGTTGAAGAAATCTCGAGGATGAAAGAAGAGCCACAATGGATGCTGGACTATCGTCTAAAATCCCTTGAAATCTTCTATAGCAAACCGATGCCACAATGGGGCGGCGATTTGAATTCCCTGAACTTCGACGAAATCACATATTACGTAAAACCTTCCGAAGCGACAGAGCGTTCTTGGGATGAAGTGCCGGAAGAAATCAAGCGTACATTCGATAAACTAGGGATTCCTGAAGCTGAGCAAAAATACCTTGCTGGTGTTTCTGCACAGTACGAATCTGAAGTTGTTTACCACAACATGAAATCAGAACTTGAAGACATGGGAATCGTCTTTAAAGATACAGACTCGGCTTTGCGTGAAAACGAAGAGCTATTTAAGAAGTATTGGGGAACTGTCATTCCGAACACAGACAACAAGTTCGCAGCGTTGAACTCTGCTGTTTGGTCCGGTGGTTCATTCATCTATGTACCACCTGGCATTAAAGTGGAAACGCCACTTCAAGCTTATTTCCGTATCAACTCGGAAAACATGGGTCAATTCGAGCGTACGTTGATCGTTGTCGACGAAGGCGCAAGCGTCCACTACGTAGAAGGATGTACAGCACCTGTTTACACGACGAATTCACTTCATAGTGCGGTCGTTGAGATTATCATTAAAAAAGACGCGTACTGCCGTTACACGACGATTCAAAACTGGGCGAACAACGTTTACAACCTAGTTACGAAGCGTGCGGTGTGTGAAGCGAACGCTACGATGGAATGGGTAGACGGCAACATCGGCTCGAAGCTTACAATGAAATACCCTGCATGTATCCTTAAAGGTGAAGGTGCACGCGGTATGACATTGTCCATCGCTTTGGCTGGTAAAGGTCAGCACCAAGATGCAGGAGCTAAAATGATGCACTTGGCGCCGAACACGTCATCCACAATCGTTTCGAAATCGATTTCCCAACACGGCGGTAAAGTTACGTACCGCGGAATCGTCCACTTCGGACGCCGTGCAGATGGCGCACGCGCGAACATCGAGTGTGACACGCTCATCATGGATAAACTATCGACGTCCGATACGATTCCATACAACGAAATCCTGAACGACAACATTTCACTCGAGCACGAAGCGAAAGTTTCGAAAGTATCGGAAGAGCAGCTCTTTTACTTGATGAGCCGCGGAATTCCTGAGCTCGAAGCGACAGAAATGATCGTCATGGGCTTCATCGAGCCATTCACAAAAGAATTGCCGATGGAATACGCAGTAGAAATGAACCGCCTGATCAAGTTCGAGATGGAAGGTTCTATCGGATAATATCCCAATACCCCCGTCACAATTAGGTGTGACGGGGATTTTTGTATAGGGTTTGACCGCTTAATTTTTAAAGCAGGAATTATTGTGCTTTTTAACAAAACTTGCCGTTATCAAATCAAAAAGAACCTACGTGAAATATAGTGATTTAATCTTAGTACATAATTATTAAGCCAATATCATTGAGTTATTCTGATTTAAAGGAGGGAATCCTAGAGTGATTCAATTCATTCACGTTCAAGGATTTAAATCACTTGAAGATGTTTTTGTAAATGGAGAAGACCATATTCAAAGCTTTATAGGGAAAAATGGTTCTGGAAAAACCACCTTATTTAAAGCTATTAAATATTTCTTTGATAATTTAATTGAGGATAATTATTCCGAGGAATATTATGACCAAAATAACCGTTATAATTATGAGTTGAAAATAAAAATACGTTTCAATCTAAGCAGGTTGATTGATTCAAATAAACGAGTAGCTAATAATAATTATACTGAAAAAATAAAACGGTCGCTTGCTCAACTAAAGGAGAAGGATTCCTTCACTTTAGTATTAACTCAAAATAAACGAAAAGGAATTCAATGGAACTTACCATATGAGTATAGATATTTAATTCATAACTCTCATCCAATCTATTTAATAAGTACACACGAAACTGATTTTCAAAAATGGGATTTTATTTGGGAGATTATCGGCAGTTTAGGCAACATTTTTGATTACGAGGAATCAACCAGTTTTAATAATGTTTTCACAGGAAAAACAGCAGAAAACTTCAAGGAAAATGTAAAATATATCGAAAATGTATTTGAAAGTTCAGGATACAATTTGCAGAAAGAATCAAACCAATCTCAGTTAGCTGCAATATATCAATTGGCATTACGAGGGTCTAAAATAAATCGAGACGGTTTCGAACTGAATTATTTCTCTACAGAAACAAATTCATTAAGTTATCTAAAGTTATTAGTAACACTGGTTCAGAAGCTAGAACAAGAAAAGGTTAAAAGCCCAATTATAATAATCGATGAACCTGAATTAGGTTTACATCCTCAATACATCGACGAAATAAAGGATCTACTATTCTTATCAAAGGGTATTCAATTTTTTATCAGTACACATTCATCTCGTTATTTAGCAGAAGTTATGAGACAAGGAGAATCTGTTTATAAGTTTTATCTTAAAGATAAATATTCAGTTTTAAACAAAATACCTAAACTAACAAATGCACGATCAAGAATAATTTTTTCTGAAAGGGAAGCCAGTTATTACTTTGGGAGTTTTATTTTAATTGTAGAAGGTCAATCTGAGTTAGAAGTCTTTAAGAACCCGAAAATTCAAGAGTTGTTTCCTAAAATGAAGAAAGTAGAAGTTTCTCCAACTTTAACGAATAGTGTATTGTTGCAAACATTGACTCCTTCAAAAATGAATTTACCAATTCCTTATCTAATAGTAGCAGATATCGATAAAGCATTAGAAGATAAGTACTCCACAACAAAGGACGAGGAAAAAAAGAGAACTTTTAAAGTGGGGATTAAGAAAAAAGAAGAATACAGCCCTTTTAGCGAAGCTTTCAAAAAGGAATTAAGGGCAAAATTTATAAAGAATAGATGGATGTTAGAAATAATAAATGCAAGAATCTTAGAATATGAAGACTTAGAATTTAAAATCAACACAGAGGTAGGAACTATGGAAGAGCCCATGAGAAAAAAATATGAACAAATGATACGTGATTTAAAAAGGTATTACGAATTGTTTGGAGTTTATTTATTATTTCCGACATTAGAAGGGGCATTGATTAATGAAAACAATATGGAGGACTTTTTACGAATATTTAAAATAGAATTTCGAGAAGAAAGTCTATCAAAAAGAGAGATCTTATTTAGACTGCGCCAACTAGTTGGTGGAAACTCTGAAGATCTAAAGTGTCGTAAGGAGCAATTTAATGGTAAGTATAGTTTCACTAAAACTAGTGGTTGGATAACAGAATTCATTAATTCGATCTTTGAAGATATAGATAAGGAGGAATCAATAGAAGTTAGAAGAGAGATTTTTAAAGAGAAGTTTCCTGATATCTATGGTATTATAAATAAGATTGATAAGATGATCTAAAATGAGTAGCCAATAAGCTTGTTGAAGGCATAACGAAGGCCTGGAAATCTTCGTTTGTTGTCCAAATTCCAAGCAGATAAAGTTTTACTTTTGCGCATATATCGCGCTTCAACGGTATTTGCGCTAACGCGCAGAATTGTTTCCAGACGTACTCATTTTGGATCATCTTTCTAAGGATGATAATAATGGAAAAATATGTTGTTAGTAAAAAAGATTTTCTTAGAAATATATTGAAAATAAGCGATCAAGAGTTACCGAAAATAGAACATTCTTGGTATATTCCGATTAAATTAAAACAATTGAATGGCAAAGAACGTGTAGTCTATACACTACCTGGCGGTAATATTCTAGCTCGTTTTCAAGAAAGATTGAATCGTAATTTGTTCAATACTTTTTATTTAAGTGACGCTGCACACGGATTTGTTCAAGGGCGAAGTTACCGAACGTTTTTAGAATCACATGTAAATGACCCCTATCACCAAAAAAACAAGCTATTTCTCAAATTAGATATTAAAAACTTCTTTCCTAGTATTAATGAGAACATTATAAAAAGAACTTTAGATGAATATTTTAAGATTGAAAATCCAATTGAAAAAGAAGCTGTTTTAAATTGGACAGTCTCTGCCATCACATTAGACGGTAAACTGCCAATGGGTGCGAAAACATCCCCTGTGATTTCTAACTTGGTTTTCAGACGTATAGATGCAAGGATACAAAAATATTGCTTTGATACGAACATAGAGTACACACGTTACGCTGATGACCTTTTGTTTTCAAGCTATCGAGATGTAATACATAGTGAACGGCTTATAAATTTAATAGTCGGAATTTTGAAAGAGTACGAGATGGAATTAAACTACAATAAGATTCGACGTGGTATAGGATTTTTTTCAATAAATGGTTTCGTTATAGATGACAAGATAAGACTATCCCGTAAAAAGTTAAAAGAAATCAGAAGTGTTTTATTTGTATTAGATATGTTATCTAAAGAAGACCTGCGTCAAAAAAATCTCTTGGAAAAAATTAATGGTAAAATTGTAAGTAATTCTTACGTACGCAAATTTTATTCGCTCTCACATTTAAATAACTACTTAGCCGGTCATCGTTCATTTTTAATTGCTTGGTTACCCAATCAACAGACAAGTTTTCAACTAATGACAAAAAAATTGATTCAAAGAATAGATAAGCATATTGAACAAGTATCGGACTATATTGAGAGGAAAAAGTGAATTTCTAGGTAAGAGAAGTGGGTTGTTTTTTGAAAAAACAATTCTATTCACTTAAATATAATTGTTTAATTTCCTTTTAACAGAGTCTACTATTTATTATTAGAATATTATCTCATTGCAAAAAACCGCCTTTTTCAGGTGGTTTTTTATTTTATTTTTTTAAGTATTAGAATATTATCGAGGATTGAAGCGGAAGGTGGCGACTCCTGCGGGAAAGCGAGACAGGGGAGACCCCGGAGGGAGCGAAGCGACTGAGGAGGCTCACCGCTCGCCCGCGGAAAGCGTCCACCTGGAGCGGCAATCGGGGTACCAATCCATTCATACCTTGTCTAATCATGTCTATGCAAAATGGCGGAATCAGCCCGCTGACATATGATATGATGAAAATATTCATCTACGAACGGAAAAGAGGGATACTATGATTCAAGTTGGATTGACAGGATGGGGCGACCATCCGGACGTCTACTCTCCTACCTCCAAGAAAAATGAAAAATTGATGGATTACAGCGCCCACTTTCCGATCGTCGAACTCGATGCATCGTTTTACGCCATCCAACCGGAGCGCAATATCCGCAAATGGATTGACGAAACACCAGACGATTTTCAATTCATCGTCAAAGCGTACCAAGGAATGACCGGGCATCAACGAGGCAAACTGCCCTATTCAACTCCGGAAGAAATGTTCCAGCAGTTCAAGCTTTCCGTCGATCCGATGCGGCTCGCCGGAAAGCTTGCTATGATTCTCGTTCAATTTCCGCCATGGTTTGATTGCATAAAAGAAAATGTCGACCAGATCAGATACATTCGAACTCAGCTGGAAGGATACGACGTCGCAATCGAATTCCGCCATCAATCTTGGTACGCTCCATCCATGCAGGAAAAGACACTTTCCTTCCTTAAGGAACTGAATTTCATTCACACGGTTTGTGATGAACCACAATCCGGCGTTGGCAGCGTCCCGCTTGTCGCTGAAACGACACGAAGCGATAAAGTGTTTGTCCGACTTCACGGCAGGAATGTGAATGGCTGGCGCAACACGACAGGCGACAATGAGGCGTGGCGCAAAGTCCGCTACCTCTATAATTATGAAGACAATGAATTGGATGAAATCCGTCAAGCAGTCCACAAGTTAGAGAACGAAGCAGAAAATATTTATGTTATCTTCAATAATAACTCTGGTGGCCATGCAGCCGAGAACGCTAAACGCTTTCAAAAAATGATGGGCATTGACTTCCAGGCACTTGCACCTAAGCAGCTTGACTTTTTTGAGGAGGAATAAAAATGGCGTATCTGTTGTTGGCAATTATCGGTGCAATATCCGGCGTGATGGGGTCGATTGTCGGACTCGGAGGCGGAACGATTCTCGTGCCGCTCACATTATTGGTAGGGATCAATTTCGGTTGGATTCCGGGCATCACGCCGCAAAGCGTAGTCGGAATTTCAGTCATCATGATGGTTTTTAATGGTCTTTCATCAACCATTTCGCATATGAAAGCGAAGACGGTCGACTTCCGGACAGGATGGATCTTTTTCGCAGGCTCCATACCGGGTTTGATGATAGGAGCGTTTGTGAATAAAGGAATGGATTTGCCATCATTTAATTTATACTTCGGAATCTTGCTTATCGTCCTTTCCATTCTATTGCTTGCTCGCAAATACTTAAAGCCGATTCAATGGTTTGTCAATCACGGCAAGCAGATGACATTTATCGATACCCATGGAGACACCCATGTGTATGGGTATCCGATCTGGTTTGCACTTGTACTGACATTCATCATCGGGTTTGCTTCAGGACTATTCGGCATCGGGGGAGGCACGATGATTGTGCCGGCGCTCATTCTGCTGTTCCTGTTCCCGCCGCATATCGCTGTCGGTACATCGATGTTCATCGTCTTCCTGTCAGCGATCGTAAACTCGGCCAGCCATATTTCGTTGGGACATGTGCCTTGGCTATATGCGCTTCCTGTCATTCCAGGAGCCTATATCGGCGGTACGATCGGGACGATGCTCAATAAAAAGATGAATTCGGATACATTAGTGCTTGTGCTGCGCATCATGCTGTTATTGTTCGGAGTAAGGTCGATCATCGATGGGATTTGGGGATGAGCCATGAGACGCCGTGAAGAAACAATCCATTTGTATCATACGAATGATATCCATAGCCATTTTGACAGCTGGCCAAAGATTAGCAGGTATCTCCAAACACAGAGAGGGCTCAATGATTCGGCAGAAGAGGCTTGCTTCATTTTCGACATCGGAGATCATGTCGATCGGTCGCACCCATTCACAGAAGGGACATCCGGCAAGGGCAATGTTGCATTGCTGAACAGGGCCGGATATGACGCGGTGACAATCGGCAACAATGA
Organism: Sporosarcina koreensis; assembly: GCF_042655825.1. Lineage (NCBI taxonomy): Bacteria > Bacillati > Bacillota > Bacilli > Caryophanales > Caryophanaceae > Sporosarcina > Sporosarcina koreensis. The sequence continues at coordinate 233,859 of NZ_JBHSNP010000009.1, forward strand.
AGGGATCACAATGTCGAAAAAAGCATTGAACTCCCTTTACGAAGGCGCTGATTTCGACGTCATCCTTTGCAATTTAACAGAGACAGACGGTTCGCTCCCGCAATGGCTGAATCCTTACGTGATTTATGAAACAGCTTCGGGCATCAGAGTTGGCGTCATCGGTGCGACTGCAATGTATACGGCCTTTTATGCGAAATTAGGTTGGCTCATCGAAGAACCGAGACAGGAATTGAAAAAAGTTGCCGAACAAATTCGGCATAAGACGGACATGATCATCTGCCTATCCCATTTAGGCGTGAATGAAGACAGGCTGCTTGCGGAAGAATGCAAGCAGATCGACGTCATTTTAGGTGCGCATACCCATCATTTATTCCCGGAAGGTGAAATGGTGAATGACACGTTGCTAGCCGCCACAGGCAAATTCGGCGAGTACGTCGGACATGTTGAAATCCACGTCGATTGCGATATGAAGATCGTCGATAAAAGCGCTGAAGTGATTCGTGTGGCTGAGCTGGAAAGTCGGGAAGAGGACGTACAGGAAGTGAATGAACTGATCCACACTGGGAATGAAACGCTTGAAGAGAACGTCTTCTACACCGCAAGCCCATTAAAACAACAGCTCTTCGTGGACAGTCCAATATCTTCATTTTTCGGAAGGGCATTGGTCGAATACACAGGTGCGGATTGTGCCATGTTCAATGCGGGGATATTCCTAGGGAGCCTCGACAAGGGCTGGGTGACGAAACGCATGGTGCACGCCTTGCTGCCACACCCTATCAATCCTTGTACAGTAACGTTGGACGGGGCGGAACTGCTGGAAGTTTACAGACTATCCAAAAATGAATCATGGCCGGAGACAGAAATCAAAGGGCTCGGCTTTCGTGGCACATTCATGGGGAAAATGATTTTTGAAAGGCTTTTTCGGACAGACGCTGGGGAATTGTATGCCGGCAATCGAAAAGTGATTGCTGGAAAAACGTACACGTTGGCAACGCTAGATATGTTCACATTCGGCTACTTTTTCCCTTCATTGAAAACCGCGGAGAAGGAGTATCATATGCCGGAACTGATCCGGGATGTCTTCATTTGGTATGGAATGAAAAGAGATAATCGTATCGATCCGGATACGAGGAATGCAAGGTATAAACGAGAATGAACGGCCCTGTTCCTGCATAATATTAGGCAGGAGGGGTCGTTTTGAGATTTTATGGGCAGCCATCTCGAAATTATAAAAAAAGGAACCGCTATCGCCGTTCCAGTCAAAATGGCAGGCCCCGCCGGAAGCGGCGCCTGTTGCCGCTCATCTTTCCAGCGTTCATCGTGACAGTCGTTCTTTTTCTCTATTTTGTCAACTCAAAGCTCACTCCGGTTTATCTTTCATATGCGGAAATCCAAACGGAGAATATAGCGGCACATGTCATAACGCAGGCAATTAAATCAAGGTCCACCGAAATTTACGATGTGAAAGAAATCATGGAAAATGTGCCGAATGATTCACAGGGAATGGTGGCAAATACACTTAATGCCGAAATCATCAATAAAACAAGGGCGGAAATCCATGGTCTTGTGGAGTCGCATCTCAAAATGGCGGAAAGCGGTAAGTTGGAAATGCTTCCGCTCAGCGAGAATATCGAATACGATCCGAAAGCGATGGATGGTTCCGGAGGGGTCGTCTTTTTTGTACCGATGGGGCAAGCTGCCGGTCTTCCACTGATCGGGAACTTCGGACCGAAAATACCAATCCGGTTTCATGTCATCGGGGAAGTACAGACGAACGTAGAGACTGATATTACAGAGTTCGGCATCAATAACGCAATGATTGAAGTGAATATATTGGTGAAAGTCAACGTCCAGATCGTCGTTCCGCTAGCAACACGGAGAAGCGTCGTGGAACAGCGGATACCTGTAGCCATCGGATTGATCCAAAGCCCGATTCCTCAAATTTATAATGGGGGCGGAGGCAACCCTCCGCAAATTGAAGTTCCATTCAATCCCGGCGGTAAACAATAACGGCCCTTGAAAAATGCTAAATTTGTGTTATGCTAGTATAACAAGAGGAACACCGATTAGGTAGAGGCTGCAAGGCTTATGAGTAATGGACGCGAGATTGGCATCGATGACCGCCCGTGAAAGGAAGTTTTGCCGAAGCTGGAATGGAACGCCGACCCATCCAAGCTGGGGTCATTCCGAATAGGAATGGCACTGTCATGCATATATCGCATGATGAGCTACAGATCGTACGTTAGATAAAACATCTTAGATTATCTTTCAAACGAATCGTAGAATAAGCCGACACCTGATGCACATTCTAGTGCAAAGGGTGTCGGTTTTTTTTTACGTCTAGCTCCTGGTGGTGGAAAGCTGCCTTAAATTCTGCAAAAACCGCAGAAATACGGCAAATCGAACCCATTGCAGTTCGATTTGCTCGGGTCATAAGTCAGCTCTGCTGCAAGGCAAAAAGCGCCGTTTCGCAGTTCTGCCTTATGCCTATCACAGTTAACCGCCACCATCCGCTTTTGGATTTCCCCACTACTAGTTCTTCAATCAAAAATTGGAGGAATGTTTTTATGATAGGCACTTGGGTTTCGATTTTACCGCCAATCGTGGCAATTGTGATGGTATTGGCGACGAAAAGGGTATTATTATCGCTTGGATCGGGAATTGTGACGGCAGCATTATTAGTCGCCAGTTTTGCACCGGTCGATACGTTGAAAAATCTTTGGACTGCTATGATCGTCTCTTTCTGGTCTGAAGGGGAATTGAATGTTTATAATATTTTCATCATGATCTTCATTTTATTACTAGGTGTCATTACGGCATTTGTCAGCTTGTCCGGCGGAAGCAGGGCTTTTGCGGAATGGGCGGTCAAGCGCATTAAAACGAGACGCGGTGCAAAGCTGCTCACTGTGCTGATCGGAATCCTTATTTTTGTGGATGATTATTTCAATTCATTAGCGGTCGGACAAATCGCACGTCCAATTACGGACCAGCACCGTATTTCAAGGGCGAAATTGGCGTATTTCATCGATTCAACGTCTGCACCGATTTGCGTTATTTCGCCGATTTCCAGCTGGGGAGCATTTCTGATCGGCCAATTGGCTCTGATTTTTGGCACATCTGCTGCAATCAGCTACTCGCCGCTGTCCGCGTTTCTAATGATGGCGCCGATGAACTTTTATGTCATCGCTACATTGGCAATGGTGTTCTTCTTTGCTTGGACGAATAACGATTACTTTGAAATGAAAAAACATGAGACGCGCGCCCAAGAAAAAGGAGAGCTTTTCGATCCGAAGAAAGAAATCCCTGGTCAATTGAAAGAGGATTTCCCGATTCACTCCCATGGACGTGTCATTGATTTGATTGCGCCAATCATTACACTCGTCGTTGTAACATTAGGAATGATGATTTGGACAGGCTACCGCATCGGCGGCTCGACGAGCATCTGGACGATTTTCGAAAACACGGATGTTCCGATGTCATTGGTCGTAGGTGGCCTAGCGGGAACATTATTGGCAGCGGTTCTGTACATTTCCCAAATGGGGAAAAACGAGACAGCTTCGTATAGCCTCGTAAGTAAGGCATTTTTCAGTGGTGCGGGTGCGATGATGCCGGCGATTCTCATCTTGATTTTTGCATGGGCGTTGACGCATTTGATCGGCGTGTTGGAAACAGGACCATTCCTGTCTAGCGTCGTGGAGCAGTCGAATGTTCCCGTTAACTTCCTGCCCGTCATTATGTTTATCCTTGCGGGCTTAATGGCATTTTCTACCGGGACTTCGTGGGGCTCATTCGGGATACTGCTCCCGATCGCCGGAACGATTATGATCAATGCAGAACCTGAATTGCTGCTGCCGGCGTTATCGGCCGTATTGGCAGGAGCTGTATTCGGAGATCACTGTTCACCGATTTCCGATACGACAATCCTGTCCTCGACCGGTGCGGGATCCAACCATATGGACCATGTTTCGACACAGCTTCCATATGCCTTGATTTCTGCAGGCATTGCTGCAATCGGCTACTTTATCCTAGGGCTCACTGGTTCGGTTTGGATCGGACTTGCGGCGGTCATTATTCTTATCGCAGGCTTGTTCACTGTATGGACGTCAAAACGGAATAAAGCGGAAGTGAAAGCAACTTCCTTTTAATGATTAACTGTCACACCCGCCGGACACTCGGCGGATGTGGCAGTTTTTTTTTGGAATGAAGCATAAACTGTACCCACCAATCATAAATTTCCACTACCGGGACAGTACTGGATTCCCATGACGAAAGGGAAACTTCATATGTGAGCTGGGTATTTCTTCAATAAAAAACATTTTGACAATAGATACTAAGACGGATATACTTGTCTTAAGATTATATAATAATCTGAAAATGGTAATCTTTTAACAGATTAATAAAGGGAAAGGGAAAGGGGATTTATTATGGAACAGCGTTCGCAATGGGGGACCCGTGCCGGCTTTATTTTGGCGGCTGTCGGATCAGCTGTCGGGTTAGGAAATATCTGGCGTTTTCCATACGTTGCGTATGAAAACGGCGGAGGGGCATTTTTCATACCTTACTTATTTGCACTCCTAACCGCAGGAATTCCGATTCTGATCATGGAATTCACGATAGGTCATAAGTATCGGGGATCTGCGCCACTATCATTCTTTCGTATGAAAGGAAAAGGGGCCGAGTGGTTGGGCTGGTGGGGCATTTTCGTTTCGTTCGTCATTTCAACGTATTATGCAGTCATTATCGCTTGGGCGATGAAGTACACGATCTACTCCTTTAATACAGCGTGGGGGGATGATACAGGAGGATTCCTGTTCGGAAGCGTTTTGAATTTGGCAGATACTCCTGGAGAGGTTGGCGGGATTGTGCCAGGCGTGCTTCTTCCGCTGCTCTTAGTTTGGGCACTCGCTTTCATCATTTTATTGGCAGGGGTCAAACGTGGAATCGAATTGGCGAATCGGATATTCATACCGATGCTTGTCGTCGTATTTCTTCTCGTCGTCATCCGGGCGCTTACGCTTGACGGAGCGGTTCTCGGACTCGAGGCATTCTTTAAACCGGATTTGAGTAAGCTGGCAAATTCGCAAGTATGGGTTGCGGCGTATGGACATATTTTCTTCAGTTTATCGATCGCCTTTGCTATCATGATCACATACTCAAGTTATTTGCCGAAGAAATCGGACATTACGAATAACGCATTCATCACTGGGTTTGCGAACTCGGGGTTTGAATTGCTTGCAGGTATCGGAGTGTTCGCAGCACTAGGATTCATGGCGACGCAAGCGAACACATCAGTTGCGGAAGTTGCTTCTGCAGGCGTTGGGCTCGCATTCGTCGTATTCCCGAAAATCATCAATGAAATGCCGGGAATGAGTGGGCTGTTCGGTGCCCTGTTCTTCCTGTCGCTTGTCTTGGCGGGTCTCACCTCACTCATCTCAATCTGTGAGACGTATATTGCAGGGGTGCAGGATAAATTCAACGTTTCGCGTACGAAGTCCGTCGTATTCGGAGTCGGATTGGCAGCAATCATCTCATTGCTGTTCGCAACACGCGGGGGATTATATTTCCTGGACGTGGCCGACTACTTCATCAACCAATTCGGTGTAGCCGCAATCGGTTTGGTCGAAGTCATCTTGATTGCTTGGGTCTTCAAAAAGCTTCGCGTTTTCGAAAACCATGCAAATGAAATTTCGGATATACGTGTCGGCATGTGGTGGAAAGTTTGTCTAAGTGTCGTTACACCAATTGTACTTGGATATATGATGTTCGATTTGCTGCGCATCAATATCTTTAAATTGCATGAGACGGACAATGGAAACTACGAAGGATATTCGAATGCATTCATCATGTCAACGGGTTGGATGGTCGCATTATTCGCCATCGTCATGGCCATCATCTTTACAGTACTAAAATGGAACAAGAATGCAACGGATTCAACAGACTACGACAATCGATAAGGAGGATTCGCTATGAGCGGTGGAGCTATTTTCATGATGATTCTTGGAATCCTCGTCATTTGGGGAGGATTAGCGGGAAGCATATTTTGGGCAGTGGCCAAATCAAAAAGCAGAGCCTGACCCTGATTGAAATGAATCAACTTAAAAGGAAAGCGCCCATAACACGGCGCTTTCCTTTATTTTTCCTACGTCTTTTTTCCGCTGCCGATAGTTGTTGGAAGTCAGAATATATGTTACATTGACAGAAGTAATATACTGCAAAACAAGCAAATAGGAATGGAGTCGGTTATCGTGTCATGTAGACCAGAAATAGGGAAAAAGACAGAACATGTTCGAAAGCCCGATTGGCTTAAAATAAAATTGAACACGAACGAAAACTATACGGACCTAAAAAAATTGATGCGCGAAAAAAACTTACATACCGTCTGTGAAGAAGCCCGCTGCCCGAACATTCACGAATGCTGGGGCGAACGCCGCACAGCCACATTCATGATCCTTGGCGCTGTCTGTACACGCGCTTGCCGTTTCTGCGCAGTGAAAACAGGATTGCCGAACGAGCTTGACTTAGCAGAACCGGAACGCGTTGCAGACTCGGTTTCTCTCATGAATTTGAAACATGTCGTTGTGACAGCAGTTGCGCGGGATGATTTGAAAGATGGGGGATCTGCAGTGTTTGCTGAAACGATCCGTGCCATCCGCCGTAAAAACCCATTCACGACTGTCGAAGTATTACCGTCAGATATGGGAGGGGACTATGACAACCTCGAGCGTTTGATGGATGCCAAACCGGACATCTTAAACCATAATATTGAAACGGTTCGCAGATTGACGCCGAGAGTCCGAGCACGTGCAACATATGATCGTTCCTTGGAACTTCTACTTCGAGCAAAGGAAATGCATCCTGAAATCCCGACAAAGTCCTCCTTAATGCTTGGGCTTGGCGAGACAATGGAAGAAATCATCGAAACGATGGATGATTTGCGTGCCCATAAAGTCGATATCATGACAATCGGCCAATATTTGCAGCCTACGAAAAAACATCTGAAAGTCCAAAAATATTATACACCCCAAGAATTTGGAGAGCTCCGCAAAATTGCAATGTCTAAAGGATTTTCACATTGTGAAGCAGGACCATTGGTACGTTCAAGTTATCATGCGGACGAACAAGTCAACGCCGCTGCAAAAGAAAAACAGCGGATCGGGGATGCAATGTTAGAAACAACGGTGCAAAGCTGAAAATGGAAGTGATAAGTTTGGTAACAATAAATAATTTTGAATATGAAATCATGACAGATTACCGGGATGGTTTCAACGAGGAAGCATTGAACGCACGGTTCAGTGATGTGCTTTCCAAATACGATTATATTTTAGGTGACTGGGGTTACGGTCAGCTTCGTCTGAAAGGGTTTTACGAGGATCGTAATTCAAAATCGACCTATGAAACGAAAATCAGCACATTGCAGGATTACCTGTATGAATACTGCAATTTCGGTTGTGCCTACTTCGTCCTCAGGAAGGTCGGAAGGGTGAAGGTGCAGCCAGTCGAACAAGAGCAGGAGCAAGAACAGGAATAGAATGGATGAGCCGCCTCGTACGCAGGAACCTGTGTACAAGGCGGTTCATTCATGTGTACGTTATGATATGATGGACATGAGTTTAGACAACCGGGAGGGAACAATTTTGTACTTTATCGACCGTCAAAAAATCAATGAAACACTCGCTTATATGGAAAGCCTTCTTGCTTTATTCGAAGGGCATCAAAAATGGAATGAAAGCAAAGTCCACGCTTTGGCACTTGAAAGGATTGCTCATACGATCGTCGAGTCGATCATCGATGTCGGCAATTCCATGATCGACGGATTCATCATGCGCGATCCGGGAAGCTATGACGATATAATCGACATTATGGATGATGAAAAGGTGATTTCCCCGGAAATGGCTGACCCGTTGAAAAAAGTGATCGGACTCCGTAAAATGATCGTCCGTGAATTTGTTGAAGTGGATAATGAGGAAATCGAAGCAGTTTTGAATGAAACAAAAGAGGAAATTAAGCAATTCCCGATAAAGGTAAGGCATTACTTGGAGAACGAACTCGGTCCCGTTTCAGCCTTCAGTCCGCTGGAGCAGTAAAAATGGACAGATATAAAGCGGTCTGCTTTGACTTGGATGGTACCGTCTATCGGGGGAATGAAGTGATTCCTGAAGCCGCCCTTTTGATTGAAGGACTTCAACGTCGGGGCATAGAACCTTATTATATAACGAATAATTCTTCCCGCACGGCTGAGCAATTTCAAAAAAAGCTTCTTTTAATGGGGATCAAGGCTGAAAGGGATCACATTATGACATCAGCAATTGCAGCCGCGAAATATTGCAAAGAGCATTTCAACGGTGCATCCATCATGATGATCGGAGAAGAAGGTCTTGAACAAGCACTTGTTTCAGAAGGTTTCAAGCTAACTTCAGAAAACCCGGATGTCGTTATCGTCGGAATCGACCGCAGCATTACATATGAAAAACTTGCATCCGCGAGTTTGGCAATCCGAGCAGGTGCACATTTTATTGCGACGAATGGGGATCGGGCGTTTCCTACCGAAAAAGGTCTTGTCCCGGGAAATGGTTCATTTGTGAAGCTCTTGGAATCAACAACGGAACGCAATGCCATCTATGTTGGAAAACCCGAGTCGCATATGCTGCATTTCATTCAACAAAAAGGGTATAGGAAAGGTGAAATGATCATGATTGGCGACAATTACGAAACAGACATCCTAGCAGGGATCCGCTTCGGAATTGATACAATCCATGTGGAAGGCGGCGTGACAAGTTTAGAGACAGTTTTGGAGCAATTGGAACGTCCGACGTATTTTTACAAATCATTAGCTGATTGGAAATAACCAAAAGCGAAGGGCGCTCGCTCGGCATAAGACAAAGATACGAAGTGGCGGTGTTTGCCACGCAGTAGCTTTGGCTTATGACCTGAGCAAATCGAACTACGAAGGGTTCGATTTGCCTTAATTTCTGCGCTTTTTGCAGAAATTAAGGCAGCCTCCTAGCGCCCGGAGCTGGACGAAAAAAAGAACCGCAATGAAAATTACGGTTCTTTTCTTGGTTATTTGGAATTAAAATAGCGGATTTTCTTCAATGTATTGATAAATCCGTTCTGTCAATTCTTCCGGAGAGTCGGCTTCGACGACATCACCGTTGACAAGGGCATATAATCCTTCAGCACATCTTGTGCAATAACTGAGACAGCCATATTCCAATACATCTATATTTGGATCTCTTTCCAACGCTTCCAATGTCTTCTGTGAACCGTTTGCAAGATTGCTCATACAGAATTCTACGATCGGATTCACGACGATCACCTCACCTACTTGGCATGCTACTCTTATTTTCACCTGCCGTCAAATAGGATGTCTTATTGTGAAACTTCTCACAAACTGTTATAATCGTGATGAGAATTAAGCGGAAAATCGATTGGCAAAGGAGAAAACTATGAGAAAACTAGTGTTATTAGGTGCAGGCTACGGGAATATGCGCATTTTGCTTCGTCTACTCAACAAAGAATTGCCCGCCGATCTGGAAATCACATTGATTGACAGGACACCTTTCCATAGTCTTAAAACAGAATTCTATGCATTGGCAGCGGGAACAGCACCGGATTCGGATATCCGTGTCGCGCTTCCTGCACATGAAAAACTGAAGGTCGTTGAAGGGGAAATCGCGGAAATCAAATTGGAAGACAAAACGATAGCCCTTAAAAACGGTGAAGAGGTCAAGTATGACGAGCTTGTGATCGGACTCGGCTGTGAGGATAATTACCATGACGTCCCTGGAGCTGCGGAGTATACGAGTAGCATCCAAACGATCGGCCAGTCGCGCGCCACATACAAGCTTCTTCAAGGTCTTGGCGGAGGTGCGACAGTCGGCATCGTCGGCGCGGGATTGAGCGGCATTGAACTTGCGAGTGAGTTGCGCGAAAGCCGTCCGGACCTGAAAATCAAATTATTCGACAGAGGACCACGCATCCTGAAGGATTTCCCTGAACGACTAAGCAATTACGTCAAGGATTGGTTCGACAAGCACGAAGTGGAAGTCATCTCCAACTCGAACATTACGAAAGTCGAAGAGAATGTCCTTTACAATCACGAGGACGAGATCCATGTCGATGCCGTCGTATGGACTGCCGGAATCCAGCCAGTCGCAATCGCGCGTGAATTGGACGTGGAGAAGAACAGGGGACGCATCGTGCTGAACCAATACCATCAAATTCCGGGTCATGAAAGTGCGTACGTTGTCGGTGACATCGCTGATCTGCCGCACGCACCGAGCGCGCAGCTTGCAGAGGAACAGGCGGAGCAGATCGTCCGCGTGCTACGCCTCGTATGGAATAAAGAACCTTTGCCGAAAGAAATGCCCGAAATCAAGCTCAAAGGCTTCATGGGCTCGTTAGGAAAGAAACAAGGCTTCGCCTATCTTGCAGACCGCACTGTCACCGGACGAATTGCAAGACTATTGAAGTCGGGCGTGCTTTGGATGTACAAATGGCATAACGGATAATAGTAAAAAACCTTTTCCGCATCATAGGGAAAAGGTTTTTGGTTTTTAATCATTTAATTAACATCACGCCGGAATAAATCCGTGTTTCTCCAATTCATTGAATACCGGCTTCAACTGGATATAGCCTTCGCCGATCACTTCGTCCTCGATAATGACAAGCGGATAGAAATATTCATCATTCAACACTTGCTCGGCAATGCCTTTCTTTTTCGGATCTTCGATGTCCGATTCAATATCGATATATTCAATCTCAAATGGCTGGTCCGGATATTTTCTTCCGATTGCTGCTTGCAGCCACTCGTATGTATCTTTTGAAGAAGGTGCATTCACACAGCTTGCACAAATTATATCCGCCCCGTAAATTTCGATTTTCACTTTGTTCTTCTCCACGACGATCAAAACCCCTTTCGATTCTCAATTTGAACCCACTACCTTTTAGTTTATCAATATTCAGTAGTTTTGCAATCAGTCAATATTGGCGAACAGATAGGCAATCAGTTTAAACCGTAATTACTTATTTAGGCATGCATTTTAATTGTAAAACAACAAATAATACGGAGGAATAAAACTACTTAGGAGTGTATCTGACATGAAAAAGCTTATTTCATTACTTTTGTTTGCCATGCTGCTCTTTGTAATGTTTGAAAGCACTTTTGCAAATAGAGGTAGGCAGTATTATGAGCAGGCTGGACAAATCATATGGGATATAAACACAAATGAAAAGGTGATTGCCTTAACATTTGATGATGGGCCTCATCGGAAATACACTCCTGAAATATTGGATTTATTGAAAAAGTATGATGCGAAAGCTACGTTCTTCGTTCTTGGAGCGAACGCCGAAAGGAATCCGGATATACTATTACGTATGTATGATGATGGACATGAACTTGCAAATCATACATACTCGCATCCAAGCAGCCCGAACGTCCCGAATCTACTGAAGGAAATTAGACAAACCAATGAAACGATATATGCCATCACCGGGTATTCGACCAAATTATTCAGGCCTGTGGAGGGCAACTATACCGACGATATGATCGATGCCATTGCGAAAGAGGGCTATAAGGTCGTCATGTGGTCATGGCATTTGGATACACTGGACTGGAAACATCCGGGTGTCAAAAAAATAGTCAGTTTTGTTTTGGATGGAGCAAAGGAAGGAAACGTTGTGCTTTTTCATGATGGAGGAGGCAATCGGGAACAAACTGTCAAGGCCCTCGAAGAAATATTGCCGGAGCTTCAGCAAAGAGGTTTTACATTTGTGACAATTTCAGAGCTGATGGAGATCCAGTCGAAGAATAATGATGATAAACAAGTTGAAATTGAAAAGTGATAGATGTCAACGACTGCCGAAACGAACTGGCAGTCGTTGCGAATTAGCGGCACAATATCCAATAAATGTTGGCGTTATAGTTATTGGGGGATAATTCATTTGTATTTCAAGTGAGAGTTAGATTATAATAAGTATAATGAAAGGGGAGAAATAAACAATGACTGATACAGCTATGATGGAACCCGTACAAGAAGTACTAAATAAATTACGTCCATTCCTACTCCGGGATGGGGGAGACTGTGAACTCGTTGATATCGAAGAGGGGGTTGTAAAGCTTCGCCTGCTAGGTGCTTGCGGAACATGCCCAAGTTCGACAATCACATTGAAAGCAGGCATTGAAAGAGCATTGCTCGAAGAAGTGCCTGGAGTCGTGGAAGTTGAGCAAGTCTTCTAATTGAAAAAGGGACTGCGCAGAATTAATTTCTGTTGCAGTCCCTTTTTATATTCATGCGCCCAAAGCCTACCGTTCCACGCTCAAAGCGAGCCATATTATTTATGATTGAACACTTTTCTCGCGCTGCTCTCTGATTTCCTGCCATCTTTCTTTCGCCATCTCGATAATATGCGGCTCGGTCGAGGTCCTTTGGTTTTCAATCACCCTCGAAAAGTTCCTGATTGCTGCTTCTTCATCACCGATTTGATGCGAGAGCTCGGCCATCAAATACAAAACTCTCGTCTCGGACATCTGTGTCCCCGCATGATCCCCCGCAGTATACGCATCAGTATACAAATTTCGTGACACTTTCCTGAACCGCTTCGCAGACTCGAGATTTTCCATCTCATCATATAGCCAAGCGATTCGCAGCATGATGCCCGCCATTGTCAATGACTTCTCTTTCTTTACATTCGCACTTAAAAAGCCGAGTTTATACGATTCGATCGCTTCGTCGATTGTCCGTTCTTCCCCGAAGGATCTGCCGCTCCAAAGGGACGTGATTTTTTGAGCAATTTCATCCTTTACACCGGGTGCAAAATAATTGGAAAACTCATCGGTGAAGGCAAATCCGCATTTGGGGCAAACGGCTACATTATATAAAATTGGATTGATCCGTGCATCTGAATATACAGGTTTAAAGTCAGCTTCATGTTTGATTACACGAACGAAGCGTGAACGGATTTTTGTTGTAGTAAATTTCTCCTTGCAGTTCAAGCAATCCACTTTCTTGACATAAGTCGCACCGACTTCCATTCGTCATCATCCTTTCGTGCTATACTTTTCATTATACACCATCTTCAACCAACTGGAGTAAAGATGATTGCGTAATCGGTTGAATCATTGATATGATAGAGGAAAAGCGGGAAGGTGGATGTAAATGAAACACTATGTTGAAATTACTGAAGCTGCAGCATTTCATGTTAAGGAAATGATGACTCATAACGGTGAGGAAGGTTCGTTCCTTCGCGTTGCGGTAAATGGCGGAGGTTGCAGCGGATTAACATATGGTTTAGGATTCGAAGCAGAAAAGTCCGAGGATGATTTCCTCTTATCCCAACATGGCATTCAGATCGTTGTTTCGAAAGAAGATGCGGGAATCCTTGAAGGGACTAAGGTGGATTACAAGGAGTCATTGATGGGCGGGGGATTCACGATTGAAAACCCGAATGCCATCGCTTCATGCGGCTGCGGAACTTCATTCAGGACTGCGAAGAAAGTCGGCACGCCGGAATCTTGCGATTAAAATTACCGAAAAACAGGACGTAATGACCTAGCTCCCTCTCTCATCCGGATGAGTCTTCAGGATTCAACTGGATGGAGAGGGCTTTATTGTTATATTCGAATTAATGATTTTTATCATTATGATGTTGAAAAGGTTTTGTAAAAACGCTACTATTGAATAGTAGAAGTTTGTCGAATAAAGGCAGGCAAATGCCAGGACTGGGCAAATCGTCGTATGAACTGATTTTCAACGGACCCGGCACATAATAAAAATAAAGGTGGTTTCGATTTTCGTGAAAAGACCGACAATCTTAGTATTAGGTGCGGGTTACGGCGGTTTATCCACAATCGTCAACTTGCAGAAATCCATTGGCACTGACGAGGCTGATATTGTACTCATTAACAAAAATGAATATCACTACGAGTCGACTTGGCTTCATGAAGCGGCTGCAGGAACATTATCGCCTGAACAAGTTCGCTATGATATCAAAGATGTCATCAATGAAGGAAAAGTAAAATTCGTTCAAGCTGAAGTTCAAGCAATCGATATTGAAGGAAAAGTCGTCACTACTAATGTCGGTACGCATACTTACGACTATCTTGTCATTGCGTTAGGCTTCGAAGGAGAAACGTTCGGCATTCCTGGCTTGGACAAATATGCATTGTCCATCGCTAACGTTAATGCAGCTCGTCAAATCCGTGAACATATCGAATATCAATTTGCAACATGGTCTCTTGAAGATGAAAAAGACGATAGCCGTTTGACAATTATTGTCGGCGGAGCAGGCTTCACAGGAATTGAATTCCTAGGGGAGCTTGGTAACCGCGTCCCTGAACTTTGCAAAGAGTTCGACGTACCTCAAGAGAAGGTCCGCGTCATTTGTGTAGAAGCGGCACCTATGGTATTACCTGGATTCGATCCTGAATTGGTTGACTATGCAGTAAGACAATTGAAAGCTAAAGGAATTGAATTCTCGATCGGCACCCCGGTTGTAGAAGCGACTCCTGAAGGCGTTAATATTAAAAAAGGCGAAGATGAGTTTGAATTCATCAAAGCCGGTACAGTTGTATGGGCAGCTGGTGTCCGAGGCAACCGCTTGATCGAAGAGACAGGCATCGAGAATATGCGTGCCCGCGTTAAAGTCGAGAAGGATCTTCGTGCGCCAGGACACAACGACGTATTCATCGTAGGTGACTGTGCATTGATGATCAATGAAGAAACGAACCGTCCATATCCTCCGACAGCGCAAATCGCGATGCAACAAGGTGATATGTGTGCGAACAACTTGATCGCATTGATCAAAGGTAACCCTACGTCTGAATTCGTTCCGGATATTAAAGGTGCTATCGCTTCCCTTGGTGACGACGATGCAATCGGTGTCGCTTTCGGTAAGAAATTGATGGGTAAAAAAGCATCATTCATGAAAAAGATGGTTGATAACCGCTCCCTTTACATGATCGGTGGATTAGGCCTAACGATTAAAAAAGGTAAGTTCAACTTACTTAAATAAGAACTGCAATCATACTCTATTAGACACCCGCCTATTCAGTGGCGGGTGTCTTTTTCAAGGGGGGATAAGTATGTCAAAAAATAAACGGGGAAATGTTTGGCTCGGTGCTTCGGGCATTGTCATGAACAGCAACGGAGAGTGGCTCGTCGTCAAAAAGACGTATAGCGGATTGAAAGGGATGTGGTCGCTGCCTGCGGGGTTCGTGGAAGGGAATGAAACAGCCGACCAAGCAGCAATCCGTGAAGTGAAAGAGGAGACCGGACTTGATTGCAAATTGGAAGGGATGGTCGGTTTCCGCACAGGCATCCTGAATGGCGAGATTAGCGATAACATGGCGATATTCCTATTGCGTCCCGTACGTGAAGATCAGCTGCTGATTCCCCAAGAAAAAGAGATTTCAGAAGTCGCTTGGAAAACGCCATTTGAATTGAAGGATGATCCCAATGTCTCCGCCATGATCCATGAGATTGCGGAAAGGGCGATTGAATCGGGGCTTTTGGAAATGGAACAGATGGACCCCGGTGATTGGTTCGGGTACACATCTTATAAGCTTTTTTATAAAAAATGAATATTAGTGTTCAAATTTCGACAAATCATTGAATTGACATCGATTTATCTTAATTTAGCAGATAAAACTACATTATAGGTTATCGGATGGATGCGATTTAATTTCTTAATCAGGGTAATCCAAAGCCTGCTAAATCAAGATAAAGCCTCCGGCGGATGTCAGGGATTTTGAATGGAGTTAATTGCGCGAGCGCAATTCAAAATCCCGACGCAATTTCGCCCAGGCGAAATTGATTGAAAGCATCCATCCGTTCCTGTAAAATGATGATTGGAAAGCGGAGGTAAATATATTGGGAACAATTTCATTGACACATGTCGTTTTATCCATAATTATTTTCATGGTCATGTTTTTCGGAATAGGCTTCTTGCTGAACATGCTGCTCCGTATGACGTGGTTGATGGCGATCGTCTATCCGATTGTCGTCATTTTGATTATTGATGAAGTGGGATTTTTTGAGTATTTTACAAACCCGGGCCATTCATTCGGGTTGCTTGGCGAAAAAATCATGTCCCTTCATGCAGCCGATATTATTATTCTTGCAAGTGGGCTCGTTGGCGCCATTATTTCAGGGTTTGTCATTAAGCTGTTAAGGAAACAAGGGTATCAGATGTTCTAATGTAACCAAAAAAGAAGGTGTCCCAACTAGGGATCACCTTCTTTTTTGATTTACACAACAATAAATGAATAAGTAATGACGGAGATGAGTATGCCGGTCATTGAACCTGCAAAAACTTCGCTTCGTTTATGGCCGAGAAGGGTTTTCAGCTCCATGATCTTTTGCTGCCCGTCTTTTTGTTGCCAGCCTTTCACTTCTGTCACGAAGGTTTGAAAATCCAGCCGCATTTGGTTGATGATCAATGCCTGCTGGCCTGCCTGGTACCGGATTCCGGACGCATCGAACATGACGATGACCGCAAAAATGGCGGATACCGCAAATAACGGGGAACCGAGGCCGACTTCATAAGCAATCGCTGTCGTCAGCGCAGATACGGCTGCTGAATGGGAGCTAGGCATGCCGCCGGTTGACGTCATCAACTTCCAGTCCAGTTTTTTCGTCAATAAAAAATGGATCGGAATTTTGACGAATTGAGCAAAGAAGATCGCAAATAATGCCGCGAGGAGCGGAGTGTTTTGCAATAAGGACATGTTTCCACTCCTTTTCTAATGAAAAATATACAGATAGTATACCACATCAGTTGTCAGTGAAAATCGAAAGTCCGATTTTTTTGAATGATTATTTTGGTTCGACATGGTGTTGGTATATAATAGAGGATGTATGAAAAGTGGGAGGTAGTCAAATGAAAACATCATTTATTGAGCCTGATTTCGGTAATTTGAAATCGGAAGTGTTAGTTGTGGGGGTTCCTGAGCATCCGGAAAATGTGGAAGGATGGAAAACGTTCGCCGACTCGTTCAGCCCGCGTCTAATGGATTGGATCAAAGCCGGTGATGTTAAATCGGATTTCAAGAAAATCAGTAAAATGCCTGCTTTGGAAGCACGCGGTTATGAGCGTGTCATATTCATCGGCGTCGGAGCATCCAAAAAACTGACGGAAGACCGTTTGCGTCAAGCATTTGCGGCACTGGGCAAGGAATTGAAAGCTTCGAAAGCGTCATCTGTGGCCGTCTGGACAGCGCCATTTACGAACGACGAATTGGCGTGTGAAGATGTCGTCTTTGCCGCTGCAGAAGGAATCGGCATGGGCTCATATCAATTTGCAGGGTATAAAACCGATTCAAACGAGAAGGAAGTCACATTGGATGCAGTGACATTTTTGACGACTGCAGACGAAGATGAATTGAAGGCGGCATTCGAAGTGGGCAGTACATATGCAAATGCGGTGAATGAGGCACGTACGCTTGTCAATACACCGCCAAATATCCTGACTGCAACGAAAATGGCGGAGTACGCCAAAGGCCTTGCGGAAAAATATGACTTTGAAATTGAAGTACTAGGCAAAAAAGAGATGGAAGAACTGGGCATGGGCGCAATTTTGGCGGTCAATAAAGGATCCATCGAGGAGCCCCGTCTCATCGTCTTGAAATATGCGGGAACTGAGCAATGGGAAGATGTCGTCGGTCTCGTAGGCAAAGGTGTGACGTACGATACCGGCGGCTACTCATTGAAGCCGCGTGAAGGCATGGTCGGCATGAAAGGCGATATGGGCGGTGCGGCAGCCGTACTTGGAGCGATGCATATCATCGGCGAGCTGCGCCCAGCGAAAAACGTCATTGCAGTCATCGGAGCGACGGACAATATGATTTCAGGCGAAGCTTTCAAGCCGGATGACGTCATTACGTCACTCAGCGGGAAAACGATTGAAGTGCTGAACACTGATGCGGAAGGAAGACTTGTTCTAGCCGACGCAGTCACATACGCGAAGCAATCAGGAGCGAATTACCTGATCGATGTTGCGACGCTCACTGGCGGCGTCATCGTTGCATTGGGTAACGACAAGACCGGTGCGTTGACGAATGATGAAGCGTTTTTTGAAGAGTTCATGCAAGCATCTTTGGAAACAGGCGAATTCGTGTGGAGATTGCCGCTTACGGAAAACGATAAGAAGCGTATCCGAAAAAGCGACGTTGCCGATTTGAACAACTCACCGGGCCGTGATGGCCATATGATCTTTGGTGGTGGCTTTGTCGGTGAGTTCGCGGAAGACACTCCGTGGATCCATCTGGACATCGCAGGCACGTCAGACGCGTCTGCAGCCCATGATCTTGGACCGAAAGGCGCTACAGGTGTCATGGTCCGTACACTAGCTACAATTGTTGAGCGGATGGCGGATACAGATACAGCCTCATAAAACTTAACGTTGTAATAAAGACGCAGCTGCCTGGCGTTATTGATCCGTCCAATAGGCATCCGTCCCTCCTCACTTTGCCCGTCACGAATAGGATAAGTGAGAAAGGGGGATATTGATGGTACGATTTCATAGAGGCTTTGGGCCAGGATTCGGTTTTAGGCGTTTTGGTCCAGGATTCGGTTTTGGCCCTAGATTCTTTGGGCCGGGATTCGGTTTCGGGCTAGGAGTGCCATTTTTAGGAGGTTTGGCTTTAGGTGGCCTCCTTGGTAGTACGTTAGCTACACCTTATTATCCTTATGGATTTGGATATCCATACGGCTATCCGTTTGGATACGCGCCGTTTTACGGACCATTCGGCTTCCCATATTAAAAAACACACTCGGATTCTAGACTGACCTAGCCATATGAGACACATATAAAACACCTTGATTAGGCTGCCATTACACCATATTTTGCAGGTGTCAGGTAGCCTAATTTTTCTTGGATACG
>NZ_JBHSNP010000010.1:0-279003 GCF_042655825.1 Sporosarcina koreensis
TAAGATCCCTCAGAGAAGATGAGGTGGATAGGTCCGGGGTGGAAGCGTGGCGACACGTGCAGCTGACGGATACTAATCGATCGAGGACTTAACCTTAAAAGTTATGAAGTACGGTTGAACTTGAAGTTCAGCGACAATGTTGGTTTTATCCGGTTTTGAACGAACAAGAGTCGTTCATATATGTCTGGTGACGACGGCGAAGAGGTCACACCCGTTCCCATACCGAACACGGAAGTTAAGCTCTTCAGCGCCGATGGTAGTAGGGGGCTTCCCCCTGTGAGAGTAGGACGTCGCCGGGCAACCCATTCCTTTTCGATAAGAATGTCAATAGGTTAGAATTGATCAAGTATAATGAATTTGCAGTTAAAGAACCTTGCATTCTATCGAAAGGTATACATACGGTCCCGTGGTGTAGCGGTTAACATGCCTGCCTGTCACGCAGGAGATCGCCGGTTCGATCCCGGTCGGGACCGCCATCTTAATTTAAACTGTCAACCGATTATGGATTCATTCCAGAATCGGTTTTTTGTTATTTAATTATAGATCTCCACCAAACCCTATGGCTTTCGAAATCGCCTTATTTTCGGTACACTGAAACAAAGTGGAGATGAAAGGATAATACGATGACTATACAATTCAATGTTCGTTCCTTGGCGGAAACTGAACAGATTGCGGATACATTGGCAGGCCTGCTTTCCCCTCCGGACGTCGTGACGTTGGAAGGCGATCTCGGTGCCGGGAAGACGACCTTTACGCAGGCGCTTGCACGCAGCCTCGGCATCACTCGGACGGTGAACAGCCCGACATTTACGATCATAAAGCAATACGAAGGCAAGGTGCCATTTAATCATTTGGACGTCTATCGATTGGCGGACAGCGATGAGGATCTTGGCTGGGACGAGCTGTTTTATGGAGATGCGGTTTCCGTCGTTGAATGGGCACATCTGATCGAGGATGACTTACCTGAAGAACGCTTGGAAATCCGGATCCATCATACCGGAGAAACTTCAAGAAAGATTGTCCTCGTTCCAATAGGGGAGCGTTTTGAAAAGATTTGTGAGGCGATGACGTTATGATATGGTTAGGAATAGATACGGCGAATACACCTTTATCCGTTGCAATTGTGAAAGATGGGGCCATCTTGGCCGAGGTGAATTCGTCGATGGCTGTCAATCATTCGTTGCGGGCTATGCCTGTTATCGAAGAACTGTTTGCGACGGTGAAGCTGCAGCCGAAAGATATTGATGCAATCGCAGTTTCGGAAGGACCTGGCTCTTATACGGGAGTCCGCATCGGGGTGACGATTGCGAAGACGTTGGCCTGGACATTGAAGAAGCCGCTGTTTGGTCTCTCAAGCTTGAAGGTCCTTGCGGCGAATGCTATCTATTTTGACGGGTTGATCTGCCCGATTGTGGACGCACGAAGGAATAATGTGTACGCAGGGGTTTATGAATTCGTGGATGGCGGGTTGACCGACATCGCGGAGGATGGGCATTTTGCGATTGATAATCTGCTGGATGTTTTGGCAAGCAAGGAGCGCCCGGTTCTTTTTGTCGGCAAGGATGTAGCGATGCATGAAGAGCTCATAAGGGAAAGATTGCAGGGGAATGCGGTCATTGCTCCGTTTCCGCTGCAGCTTCCGCGGGCTTCTTCGTTGATTTTCATTGCGGAGCAAAGCGGACAGGAAGAGAATACACATGCATTTACGCCGGAATATCGTCGGATCGCTGAGGCGGAGGCGAATTGGCTGATGCAGCAACGGAAGGAACAGGGCAGTGAATAAACCTATCGAATATCGGAAGATGACTATAGAAGATATCCCGGCGGTTGTCGAAATCGAGCAGGAGGCATTCGCGACGCCTTGGACGCAGGAGATCTTCGAACATGAGATGGCCGGAAATGACTATGCCCATTATATCGTTGCAGTCGTAGACGGCGAGGTGATCGGGCATTTCGGGATGTGGGTCGTGCTGGATGAGAGCCATATTACGAATGTGGCGGTGAGGAAGCATATGAGAGGCCATGGAATCGGCGAGGCGCTTATGCGCAAGGCGATGGAGCTGTGCAAGGTGAATGAGGTTCGGCTGATGACGCTCGAAGTCCGCGTGAGCAATCATACCGCGCAGAACTTATACCGCAAGCTTGGCTTCCAAGATGGCGGCATACGGAAAAACTATTATACGGACGACCATGAAGATGCGCTCGTCATGTGGGTGGAATTGTAATGAATAAAGATATGTATATTTTAGGAATTGAAACGAGCTGTGATGAGACGGCGGCCTCGGTTGTAAAGAACGGACATGAGATCGTCTCGAACGTCGTCGCTTCGCAAATCCAGAGCCAGCAACGGTTCGGCGGTGTCGTGCCTGAAATCGCGTCTCGGCATCATGTTGAACAGATTACGCTCGTCATCGAGGAAGCATTAGCGAAGGCGGAATTATCGCCATCTGATCTGGATGCGGTCGCTGTGACGGAAGGACCTGGGCTTGTCGGTGCATTATTGATCGGCATAAATGCGGCGAAGGCGTTCGCATTTGCCAACGGGCTGCCGATTATAGGCGTCCATCATATCGCGGGACATATTTATGCGAATCAATTGATGCAGCCGATGGAGTTCCCGCTGCTTGCGCTCATTGTTTCCGGTGGGCATACGGAACTGGTCCTGATGGAGAATCATGGGTCGTTCAAATTGATTGGCGAAACGCGTGATGATGCAGCTGGGGAAGCGTATGACAAAGTGGCGCGTGTCCTTGGGTTGCCATATCCGGGAGGTCCGCATATCGATAAGCTTGCGCTTGGGAGCGAGGAAGCGGTCGACTTCCCGAGAGCCTGGCTCGAGCCGGATTCCTATGATTTCAGCTTTAGCGGTTTAAAATCCGCGGTCATCAATTATAAGCATAATCTGGAGCAAAAAGGTGGCGAAGTGAATCCTGCCCATGTAGCAGCGGGCTTCCAGCAAAGCGTCGTCGAAGTGTTAACGGATAAGACGTTAAGGGCAGCGAAGGAATACGGCGTGAAGCAAGTCATCGCGGCGGGCGGTGTTGCGGCGAATAAAGGCTTGCGGGCTTCATTGGACGCTGTGTTTGAAAAAGAAGGGATTCCGTTTTACGTACCGCCGATTTACCTATGCACGGATAATGCGGCAATGATTGCGGCTGCAGGATCTTCAATGTTCGAAAGCGGGAAACGGGGATCAATGGAAATGAACGGCAGGCCGGGCATGGAGCTAGCTTCATGGAATGAATGAACGAATGAATGATGGAAATCGTCGAGATGTGACGATTTCCGTTTTTATTTGTCCTACAACCAATTCGAGTTGTCAAGAGGGAACGTTCGTACTTATGCACAATTGTTGATAAGTTGTGGATTGTTAAAAGATTCTTGTGTATGACCACTTCATGTTTTGGATAACTATGTTGGTAATTGCAACGGAAAATGTGGATAACGTGGATAACTATGTTCATATCCCATTATATCAACGTAGATGATGTTGATAAGGTTGTGGAAATTAAATGGTTGGGCTTGTCGAAAACTAAAAAAGCTGTCGAAAGGTGTCATACCCTTCGACAGCTACAATCAAACTTGTGAATTCAGGTTCTCGAGCTCTTCCTGCAAATTCAGCCATTCCTCCGACAGGTTGTCGTGCTGCATTTGCAGTTCGTCAATCTGTTCCTGCAGCTCCATCAGTTTCACATGGTCATCGGCAAAGGCGGGGTTCAGCAATTCTTCTTGCAGAACAGCGATTTCGGTATCCATTTTGCCGAGGGATTCTTCAACTTCGGCAATCGCCCTTGTCAATCGACGCTCCTGCCGTTTGAATTCCTTATCCTCTTCAGTACGTCCGTTTCTCGGCTGTTTTGGCTGTTCCGAAGTCCTATGTTCCGCCTTCAGCTCTTCCAGCTCGTTTTTCTTTTCAATGAAATAATCATAATCGCCGAGGTACTCGGTGACGCCTGCAGGACCGACATCGATGACCTTTGTCGCGATCCGGTTGATGAAATACCGGTCATGGGAGACGAAAAGGATAGTGCCTGGAAAGTCGTCCAGCGCATTTTCCAACACTTCCTTGCTGTCGAGGTCGAGATGGTTCGTCGGCTCGTCCAGCACGAGCGTGTTCGATTTTTGAAGCATGAGCTTCGCCAATGAAAGACGAGCCTTCTCGCCACCGGACAATGAAGCAACGGGCTTCTCTACGTCCTCCCCTGTGAACAGGAAGCGGCCAAGCACCGAGCGGACATCCTTTTCATTCATCATCGGCCACTCATCCCATAGCTCATGAAGGACTGTCCCCGTTCCGAGGATTGTCGCCTGGTTCTGGTCATAATAGCCGAATTGGACATTCGTCCCGTAGCGGATCGTCCCGTCGATCGGCTCCTGTCTTTTCACGATCGTCTTCAGTAGTGTCGACTTGCCGATTCCGTTCGGTCCGATGATTGCGATCCGGTCGCCTTTGTATGCGTGCATGTTAATATGCTCGGAAACAGGTTTGCCGTTATAGCCGACAGCGATGTTTTCCAATTTGAGCACATCATTGCCGCTTGGCCGCTCGATGGAGAAGGAGAAGCTTGCGGACTTTTCATCCCCGTCGGGCGCGTCCATCCAATCCGTCCGTTCAAGCAGCTTCCGACGGCTTTTCGCCATTTTGGAAGTCGAAGCGCGGGCGATATTCCGTTGGATGAAATCTTCGAGTTTCGCCCTTTCGCTCGTCTCGCGCTCGTACAGCTTCTTGTCCCGCTCATAATTCTTCGCTTTCTCGACCAAATAGGCACTATAGTTGCCGACGTACTTCGTCACTTTCATCCTTGAGACTTCGTAAGTGATCGTCACGATCTGGTCAAGGAAATACCGGTCATGGGAAACGATGAGGATCGCCCCTTCATAGGAGACAAGGTATTTTTCGAGCCAGCCGAGCGTCTCGATATCCAAATGGTTCGTCGGCTCGTCCAAAATGAGGAGATCCGGTTTGCTAAGCAGCATTTTTGCGAGCGCCAGCCGTGTCTTTTGTCCGCCCGACAACAGATTGACTTGCTTCTCGTAGTCCTCTGGATAAAAGCGCATGCCGTGGAGGACCGAACGCATGTCGGATTCATATTGATAGCCGCCCGAATCCTTGAAATCGATTTGAAGCGCATCATAATCCTTCATGACCCGCTCGTATTCTTGCGGATTTTCATAAACGGATGGCTCCGCCATTTGCGCTTCGAGACCGCGCAGCCTTTTTTCCATTTCAAGCAGCGGGCCAAAAACGGTCAGCATCTCCTCCCAGACCGTCAGTGGGGAATCAATGCCCGCGTGCTGTTCGAGATAGCCGATTTGTACACCTTTCGGCATGATCAAGTCGCCGGAATCGGCGGTCATCTCTCCGGCTATGATTTTGAGTAATGTCGATTTGCCCGCGCCATTTCGTCCGACGAGCGCAACCCGATCCCGGTGCTGCACTTCGAGGCGGACATTTTTCAATATGTCAGTTCCTGAAAAGGATTTCGTTATTCCGTTCACTTGTAACACGATCATTCAGCACACCTCTATTCCACTTTAAGTTTAATCGAATGGGCTTGTTGGTGCAATGGTCGGCTTTACATCAGCAAGCATCTAGAGTACGATAAAAAAAGGCTTATTGCACGTACAGGAGGTAAGAGATGACTGGAACGACTCAGAGGATTCCACAGGCGACGTCAAAACGTCTTCCGTTATATTATAGATTCCTACAAAACTTCGCGAACGCAGGCAAGAGGCGCGTCTCTTCCAGCGAGTTGAGCGAGGCGATGAAAATAGATGCCGCCACGATACGCCGCGACTTCTCCCATTTTGGGGCACTCGGACGGAAAGGCTACGGATATGATGTGAATGATCTCCTTCTTTTCTTCCGCAGGGCGCTCGACCAGGATGAAGAGACGGATGTAGCATTGATCGGCGTCGGGAGTTTAGGGAACGCATTTTTAAAGTATAATTTCCAGAAGAACCATAATACGAGAATCGTCGTCGCGTTCGATCCGAAAGCGCCAAGGGAAGGGAAGATGATCAGCAATATCCCGGTTTTCCATCCGGATATGATGGAGGAAAAGATCAAGGAGCTGGGCATTAATCTTGTCATCTTGACGGTTCCGACGAGGGCGGCGCAAGAGATTGCGGATCGGATGGTCGATATCGGCGTGAAAGGGATTCTTAATTTCACACCCGTCCGTCTGACAGCGCCCGACTGGATGCGTATCCACACGATCGATTTGTCGGTGGAGTTGCAGACGTTGATTTATTTCATAAAAAATGACGAAAAACATTCACAAATAGAATGAACTGTTCAATAGTAATACAAGCTGTTTTCATGTAAAATGGAATACATACGAAGGAGGTGTCCGAAATGGCTCCAGGTATTGGAAGTTTACTTATAATCGCAGTCATTGCATTGCTCATTTTTGGACCGAAGAAGTTGCCGGAAATCGGAAAGGCATTTGGATCTTCATTGCGTGAGTTCAAAAACGCGACAAAAGGCCTTGCATCCGATGATGATGAACCAGTGAAAAAAGTGGAAGACAAGAAAAATGATGTGCAATAAGTAAGGATGTCTGTCCGATGAAAGAAAAAAATTTAACAGTCATTGAACATATAGATGAAATTAGAAAACGACTGATGGTAATCGTCGTTTTCTTTGTTATTGCGGTAATCGGCAGCTTTTTCATCGCGAAGCCGATCATCAAGTTTTTACAATCCGAGGCGGGGTATGAGGAATTCCACGCATTCAATGTCGTCGATCCGATTGCGTTGTACTTGAAGGTCATTATCTTTTTGGCAATTGTCCTCATTTCACCGATCATCATGTACCAGTTCTGGTCGTTCATCTCGCCGGGGCTTCATGAGACGGAGCGGAAGGTGACGTTGAGCTATATCCCTTTCGCGTTTATGTTGCTGCTCGTGGGGATTGCGTTTTCCTATTTCGTCCTCGTGCCGTTCGTCATGAACTTCATGAAGGATTTGTCTGCGGAATTAGGGATTACGCAGACGGTAGGCATAAACCAGTATTTCACGTTCCTGTTCCAAATCCTGATCCCGTTCGGAATTGTATTCCAGCTGCCAATCGTCCTTTTATTCCTATCTAGGCTCGGTATATTGGATCCTGCGAAGCTGGTGAAAATTAGGAAATACGCCTATTTCACGCTGTTTGTCATCGCGGCATTCATTACGCCGCCTGATATAATGTCACACTTGTTGGTGACTGTGCCGTTGTTCATACTTTATGAAATCAGCATCGTCATTTGCCGCGTCGGGTATCGGAAGTTCCTAAAGGCAGAGGAAAAACGGAAGCTTGAAGAAATAAAGGCTGAACAACAGCGTCAAATTGACGAAGTGATGGGGAATTTGGAAAAATAAAATGAATCCCGCCTCCCGGGTGATAGAGGCGGGATTTTTTTATTTTGTAATGAAATTCCAAAATGATTCCAGTATGATAGGAAGAGTGGGACTGACATATACATAATACGTAAAGGGGGAATACACATGAATCCATTGCTCTCCATATGGAGCCGGCCGACGGAGACGCTGCGGTATATGCTTGAGAAGAAGTCGATCGGTTATGGTTTTTTAATTTTTTTATTAGGCGCAATCAGTACCGGGGTTATGGCTACGGCAACAGCGGGTTGGTTTAATGGTTTGCCATTATTTTTAATTGTTTTCCTATCCATTGCAACGACTTATGGCGGGTCGTTGATCGGATGGGTGATCGTGTCTGCGTTGTATACATGGATCGGGAAATGGCTTGGGGGGACTGGAAGGTACTCTGACATGATCCATGTGACGCCAGCCTCAACGATTCCGATGATCTGGCTCGCGCCGATGAACTTTCTTATACTAGCGATCTACGGATCCCGTTTATTTGAAGTGCCGACGGGGAATCTCGGGATCACTAATCTGCCGCTCGGGGTATATTTCTTAATGAACTTCATCTCATTAGGTGTGAGCATCTACGGTACGGTGATCTCCTGTAAGGGGATTGGACTTGTCCATAATTTCTCAGCGTGGCGTGGATTGGGTGTCGTTGCAATTCTCATGGGGATTGGCATTGTGCTTGCGATCGTGTTCTCGTTAATTATCGGCATGATCCTCTTTTCTTTATTTTCAACGTTTGGATGAAATGAAAAACGACCTCCCAATGGGAAGTCGTTTTTTTATTGAAGGAAAAAGATAATTGATTGCTTCATGTTTTGAAATTGCTCGAGCTTTTCGTAATTGAGCTGGACGATCATGACGAACCCGTTCATGAGGAAGTGGGAAATCATCGGAGCCCAAATCCGCTTCGTGTGGTGATAAAGGAAAGCGAATATGAAGCCCGGCGCCATATAGATGAGCAGGTGCTCGAGCTCTCCATGGACGGCCGCGAATACAACTCCGCTCACAATCGCCGCGATCCAGAAATTCGTCTTCGTGTAAATGCCTCCGAATAAGACCCGTCTGAAAACGATCTCCTCGAGCAGCGGAGCGAAGATGACAATTGAAAAGATGATGATCGGCGACAGTTTGGCGACGTCGCTCAGCAAGGCGGTATTTTCGGAGCCCGGCTCGATGCCGAGCGCTATTTCAATGATGCCGGCAATCATTTGTCCCGCCATTGCCATGAAGAATCCTAATATTCCCCAGAGGATTGTCATCCAAGGCGTCGCTTTCTTTCCTTTAAAGATATCCCAGAACCGTTTGTTGCGCGTCGTCATGAAAAGGATGATCGGGGCAGCGATCAGGTTGGTGATAAACAGCGCCAAAGCGAAGGCGTAATAGGCTGCGTCCTCCTTTTCCATGCCGTCGGTGTTTTGATAGTAATGGAAGAATCCTTTTGAAACAGGAATACTTCCGAATTGCATTGCTATATATAAGAGAACGATCCAAATAGAGATTTTCCAATTTTTCATTGCCAACTTCCTTTCTTCTATTGTCCATTTTAGCTGTTTCAATGAAGACAAGCAAAGAGAAAAGGAAACGTCGATCGCACTTGACCTATATGCTTTGAAAGGGGGAAGCCTGCCGTTTTGTTTAATGTTAAAACAGATAAGTATTTTGCTTGCAATTTTTGGGCAACTTTATTATGATAATAAATGTATTAGCACTCTAGTTAGATGAGTGCTAAAAAGAAGATAATATGTCGAGGAGGTTGTTTCACTTGTTGAAACCATTAGGTGACCGTATCGTAATCGAACTAATCGAAGCAGAAGAAAAGACGTCTAGCGGTATCGTATTACCGGATTCTGCGAAAGAAAAACCGCAAGAAGGAAAAGTTGTAGCGGCAGGTACTGGACGAGTTCTTGAAAACGGCCAGCGTGTTGACCTGGAAGTGAAAGAAGGCGACCGCATCATCTTCTCAAAATATGCTGGAACTGAAGTTAAATATGAAGGCAATGAATATTTGATCCTGCGTGAAAGCGACGTTCTGGCCATCATCGGTTAAGTCGCCCTTTATAAATAAGTACAATCAAAACCAGGAGGGAATTCATAAATGGCTAAAGAAATTAAATTTAATGAAGACGCGCGCGGCGCAATGCTACGCGGTGTAGATACACTTGCTGACGCTGTTAAAGTGACGCTTGGACCAAAAGGACGCAACGTTGTTCTTGAAAGAAAATTCGGTTCTCCGCTCATCACAAACGACGGTGTAACGATCGCAAAAGAAATCGAGCTTGAAGATGCATTCGAAAACATGGGTGCGAAACTAGTGGCGGAAGTCGCTTCCAAAACGAACGAAATCGCTGGTGACGGTACGACGACTGCAACAGTTCTTGCACAAGCGATGATCCGTGAAGGTTTGAAAAACGTAACGGCTGGCGCTAACCCTGTCGGTATCCGTAAAGGGATCGAAAAAGCGGTAGCAACGGCAATCGAAGAGTTGAAAGGCATTTCCGATGAAATCGAAAGCAAGCAGGAGATCGCACAAGTTGCGGCTATCTCTTCAGGCGACGAAGAAGTCGGCGAATTGATCGCTGAAGCGATGGAGCGCGTCGGCAACGATGGCGTCATCACAATCGAAGAATCAAAAGGCTTCACGACTGAGCTTGACGTCGTTGAAGGTATGCAATTCGACCGTGGGTACGCGTCTGCTTACATGGCGACAGACACGGATAAAATGGAAGCGGTTCTTGACAACCCTTACATCCTGATCACAGATAAGAAGATTTCTAACATCCAAGAAATTCTTCCGGTTCTTGAGCAAGTCGTCCAACAAGGCAAGCCGTTGTTGATGATTGCGGAAGACGTGGAAGGCGAAGCGCTTGCAACACTTGTTGTGAATAAACTTCGCGGTACATTCAACGCGGTAGCTGTTAAAGCTCCTGGCTTTGGCGACCGCCGTAAAGCGATGCTTGAAGATATCGCAATCCTTACAGGCGGGGAAGTCATCACTGAGGACCTTGGCCTTGACCTTAAGTCCGCTGATATCAACCAGCTTGGACGCGCTGCGAAAGTCGTTGTCACAAAAGACCATACGACAATCGTTGAAGGAAATGGAGATTCTGAGCGAATCGCATCACGTGTCGGCCAAATCCGCGTACAACTTGAAGAAACGACTTCCGAGTTCGACAAAGAGAAGCTGCAAGAACGCCTTGCGAAACTTGCTGGCGGCGTAGCAGTCATCAAAGTCGGAGCGGCTACTGAAACTGAATTGAAAGAGCGCAAACTTCGCATCGAAGACGCATTGAACTCAACTCGTGCGGCAGTCGAAGAAGGAATCGTTTCCGGCGGTGGTACAGCGCTTGTGAACGTCTATACAAAAGTTGAAAAACTTCTTGAAAGCACAGAAGGCGACGTTGCAACTGGCGTGAAAATCGTTCTTCGCGCACTTGAAGAGCCGGTTCGCCAAATCGCAACAAACGCTGGTCTTGAAGGCTCCATCGTCGTCGATCGCCTAAAACGCGAGGAAGTCGGCATCGGCTTCAACGCAGCTACAGGCGAATGGGTCAACATGATGCAAGCCGGTATCTTGGATCCTACAAAAGTTACGCGTTCTGCACTTCAAAACGCGGCATCTGTAGCGGCAATGTTCCTATCTACAGAAGCAGTCGTTGCAGATATCCCTGAACCACCAATGGCAGGCGGCATGCCTGACATGGGCGGAATGGGCGGCATGATGTAATAAAGAGAAGATACCCTTGGTAAGTAAGGGTTTTGGGAGTGTTGTTATAACACACGACCACTTTTTGATCACTTCAATGTAAAAAAATGCATATGACTAATTTTAAAGAAGGTCTTTCTTCAGTTTACTAAACTGTTGGGAGGCCTTTTTTCTGTGCTTCTTTTGTCGTATGTGCATAGATGTTCATTTTAACTTAATAAATAATCGTCCAATAAAAAGTTCGTGTCATTTTCTATTTCCGAAACTTTTAAACTTCCTTTGTAAAACCGATTAACGTCGCTATAGAGCAAAAAGGTCCCTGTTGTGACAGGCTGTAATCACTGCTATGATTATAATAAATACCTCGGACTCGCCTACGAAGCTAGACAGACATCGACATCATGTTGTGAATAAGGAAGAGCGTGGAAGAGTATTCTCTTTGGCATTAATTTAAAGCTCCTAGCGTAAATCGCAGATATGAACATCCTGAAAAAGGAGGGCTCGTGTTGAGGATTCATTTGTTGGCTAAAGATAATTTGGAGGCGGAGGGAATTCGTTGGCTTGTTGAATCTCAAATGACTGGAATTGATTTATTCAAATGGGATTCCATCGAAGAATTTGCGAAGATAGGCAATGAAGAGGTGCCGGATTTACTTCTATTAGATATGGATGCATGGATGCAAGAAGGTGAAAGTTTTGGAGAACTGCTTAAAAAAAGTAATGTCCGTTGGTTGGGTATTTCATCTGAGCGCATTTTTCAAACAGCTTACCGTGGTCTTCGTTATCGAGCAGAAGATGTGTTGTTTCGTCCTTTTTCTCCAGTCGACTTAATTAAGCATATTCAACAAATTCGATACCAATTAAGAAGTGAACGGCATCGGCATATAATAGATTCACATAAGGAAGACCAAACAATGAGGATTGACTACTCAGACCTTTTTCTAACGGGAAGTGTGAGTAATCAATCGATCACGATGATTGCGATTGTAACGCCTGATACAACCACATTGCCACGTTTATATGATGAGTTGCATCAGTTTCCATTTACGACGGAACAGCAAATATTTGCGTTATCGGACTGTGTTTTATGTGTTCAGCATACGCAAGAAACCGAATTGTATCAGGAGGAGTATCATGCATTTCTTGCTGGGTGGAAAGAAGATACGGGAGAATCGCTTGCCATTGTGATTAATGACTCCCCCTCTTTACATTCGTTGAAAGAAACGTATGCACAAACAAAGCAACTAAAAGAAAAGATATTTTTTGAGGGTTATGATATTGTTTTGTCGAATAGCGAATATAGAAATTGGTCGGCTATGGATCCTTTTTTGACACCTTTAGAGCAAAGGCAATGGATTGAAATGCTTGAGAAAAGGGACGCGAAAGAGATTCGGAAATGGGTGGAACAGGAATTCTTCACGTATGAGGAACCTTATCCCGATCCTGAAATGGTGCGGATACGTCTGACAAGTGTCCTTGCTCAAGTGCGTCGATATATGAAATCTTATAACATGCGTACGCTAGAGTGGGAAAATTCCTACCATGCGGTTTTTCAACAGATAATTAGGAAACCGGTCATACACGAAATCGTGAAAGAGTTACTTACGTTCATCACGAAACTTCTTTTACATGGAGATGGAGACGTACATTCGCAAGCGGAAGAACAATCACTTGTTGAAAGAGTACAGACATTGATAGAGGCCAACTATTGGGATGCACAATGGAATTTAACTGCTTGTGCAGATGCACTGAGGCTAAACAAAAGTACACTGAGCCGACGATTTTCCGCAGAATCAGGACAATTATTCAGAGATGTGCTACACAAAGTCAGGATTCGGGAAGCTAAACGATTATTAAAGGAGACCGATTTGTCATTGGAGGAGATTTCCAGACTAACGGGCTACTCCAATCAAAGTTATTTCACAATGAAATTTAAACAACTTGAAGGAAGAACCCCTTCCTCCTATCATTTCAATGTTTAAAGGAACTTTACATAGGTAAGGTTCTTTTTTTGATGAAAATAAAAACATATAAAGATAGATAAAACAGAAAAATTGAAACATATTATAAAATTGGATATGAAATACATTTATAAATATATATAGAATATAAAAATGACAACAATTAATAAAAATTAATTAGAATCTTCTATGTATAATGAAGGGACAGAAAAGAGGAGGTTTTTAAAAATGACTACAATAGCTGAAGAAAAAGTGATTCGCTATAGAGGCTCTAATTTGAATACGAAAGGATGGCTTCAAGAAGCTGCACTTCGAATGTTAATGAACAACTTGGATCCTGAAGTGGCTGAGCATCCTGAAAATCTCGTGGTCTATGGTGGGATTGGAAAAGCGGCTCGGAATTGGGAAAGTTTTGATGCAATCGTCAAGTCGCTGAAAGAACTTGAAAATGATGAAACATTGCTCGTTCAGTCAGGTAAGCCAGTAGCTATATTTAAATCACATGCGGATGCACCACGTGTCCTAATTGCGAATTCAAATATTGTTCCTGCCTATGCGAATTGGGAAACGTTCCATGAACTCGATAAAAAAGGGCTAATGATGTATGGACAAATGACTGCTGGAAGTTGGATTTACATCGGTTCTCAAGGAATTGTGCAAGGGACGTATGAAACATTTGTAGAACTTGGGAAAAAGCATTTCAATAGCAATTTGCAAGGAACGATTACGGTAACAGCGGGGCTCGGGGGCATGGGTGGCGCACAGCCACTTGCGGTCACAATGGCTGGTGGTGTTTGCATCGCGATTGAGGTGGATGAGACGCGCATCGACCGTCGTATCGAAACACGCTACACAGATTTGAAAACGGATTCATTGGATGAAGCAATTCGTCTAGCGAAAGAAGCGAAAAAAGAAGGAAAAGCATTATCAATCGGATTGTTAGGAAATGCTTCTGATATTTTACCAGAGATGATTGCACGCAACTTCATTCCAGATGTACTGACAGACCAAACGTCTGCGCATGATCCGTTAAATGGTTATATTCCATCTAAGATGTCACTGGAAGATGCTGAGATACTTCGCATAAATGATCCAGAAGAATATGTGAAACGATCAAAAGCATCCATGGCTAAACATGTCCAGGCGATGCTTGACATGATGGATAAAGGTGCAATTACTTTTGATTATGGGAACAACATTCGTCAAGTTGCAAAAGATGAAGGCATTGAAAATGCGTTCGATTTCCCAGGATTTGTTCCTGCTTATATCCGTCCGCAATTTTGCGAAGGAAAAGGGCCATTCCGTTGGGCTGCATTGTCAGGAGATCCAGAAGATATTTATAAATTAGATGAAGTGATTTTACGTGAATTCAGCTACAATGAACACCTTTGTAACTGGATTCGTATGGCACAGGAGAAAATTGAATTCCAAGGACTTCCTGCCCGTATTTGCTGGTTTGGTTACGGAGAGCGCGCACGCTTCGGGAAAATCATAAATGACATGGTAGCAAGCGGTGAGTTAAGCGCGCCTATTGTTATTGGGCGTGACCACTTGGACTCAGGTTCTGTTGCTTCTCCGAACCGTGAAACAGAAGCGATGAAGGACGGATCTGACGTAGTTGCGGATTGGCCAATTTTAAATGCGATGATCAATGCAGTTGGGGGAGCAACGTGGGTATCGCTTCATCATGGCGGTGGGGTCGGTATGGGTTATTCGATGCACTCGGGAATTGTAATTGTTGCAGATGGGACAAAGGAAGCTGCTGCTCGTATTGAGCGCGTGTTAACTACGGATCCAGGCATGGGGATAGCGCGTCATGTCGATGCAGGTTATGAAATAGCTAAAAAAACAGCTTTGGAGAAAGGCGTTAATATTCCAATGCTCAAAAAAGGAAATGAATTTGAATGAAAAAGATAATTTGGATTAAACATGCTTCCCAGCTGGCCACATTGGCATCTGGGAAGCAAGGCCCGCGGGCAAAAACAGACATGTCGGAACTTGGAATCATTGAAGATGGTAGTCTGTGGATTGAAAACGGTTACATACAAGCTGTAGGAACAACAAGAGAGCTTGAAGGGAAATATGGTGAAAGAGCAGAAGAGGCAGAAATTGTGGATGCATCGGGATGTCTTGTGACTCCAGGTTTAGTGGATCCACATACACATGTCGTTTATGGGGGAAGCCGTGAGCGTGAATTTGAAATGCGTTTGGAAGGTGCGACCTATATGGACATCATGAATGCGGGAGGCGGTATTCATGCAACGACACGTATGACAAGGGATGCATCGGAGGCAGAGTTAATCGAACAAGCAACACGTCGACTTGACTCGTTTCTTGCGCATGGAGTCACAACAGTGGAGGGGAAAAGTGGTTATGGAATGAATCTGGAAACCGAACTAAAACAACTCCGTGTGATGAAAAAGCTTCAAGAAACACATCCGATTGACCTTGTTCCAACTTTCATGGGGGCACATGCCGTACCTCTTGAGTATAAAGGGCGAGAAGATGAGTTCATTGATTATTTAATTGAAAATGTATTGCCAGTGGTGATGGAAGAAGGGCTAGCTGTATTTAATGATGTGTTTTGCGAAAAAGGTGTTTTCACACCTGAGCAATCCGAAAGAATGTTGGAGGCTGGGAAACGGGTTGGACTGATTCCGAAAATCCATGCAGATGAAATCGAGTCTTATGGCGGAGCAGAACTTGCAGCTAAAGTAGGCGCTATTTCAGCTGAACATTTATTAAAAGCATCGGAAGAAGGGATTCAGGCAATGGCTAAATCGGGTACAATCGCTTGCCTTCTGCCTGCTACAGCACTCTATTTACGAGAAGAAGCGGCTGCGGGAAGACGCATGATCGACGAAGGTGTACCTGTGGCCATCTCAACAGACTGCAACCCGGGATCTTCGCCAACAACTTCAATGCCGCTTGTGATGAACTTGGCCTGTATTTCAATGCGTTTAACGCCAGCAGAGGCTTTGACAGCTGCTACATATAATGCAGCCTGCGCTATTAAAAGCGAGGATAAGGTCGGTTCGTTGGAAATCGGCAAGCAAGGTGATGTCGTGTTATGGGATGTTAAAAATTATCAGGAACTGCAATATTTATTCGGTGTGAATCACGTCAAGTCTGTTTGGAAAAAAGGCGTGCAAGTCGTTGGGAAAACAACGAATTAAAGTGAATTAGTCACTTTTTATAGCAAGTTTTAAAATGTAACAGAATCGAAAGGAGACAGGAAATATGGTTGTATTGAATGGACAGACAATGGTTGTATTGAATGGACAGACTTTGAATTTTTCAGAGGTGCATCGCATACTTTATCATGGAGATAAAGTCACTTATTCAGAAGAGAGCATGAGAAAGGTTCAAGAAAGCCGAAGAGCCGTAGAAAAAATCGTTGCAGAAGAAAGAATCGTATACGGGATTACAACCGGTTTTGGTAAATTCAGTGATGTGTTCATCGATAAGGACGATGTTGGGGCACTTCAATTGAATTTAATCCGCTCACATGCTTGCGGAGTGGGCGATCCTTTTCCGGAGGTTGTTTCAAGAGCGATGACTCTACTTCGAGCCAATGCATTATTGAAAGGGTTTTCAGGGGTGCGTCCCGTTGTCATCGAAAGGCTTTTGGATTTAGTTAATGCACATATCCATCCGGTAATCCCGCAGCAAGGATCACTAGGAGCAAGCGGTGATTTGGCACCTTTATCACATTTGGCCCTTGTTTTGCTCGGGGAAGGGGAGGTCTTCTATAAAGGAGCAAGAATCCCTGCGAAGGAAGCGCTGGCTCAAGAAGGGATCGAACCAATCAGCTTGACGGCAAAAGAAGGACTTGCACTTATCAATGGTACACAGGCAATGACTGCAATGGGTGTAGTAGCCTATTTGGAAGCGGAGAAATTGGCATACCAAGCTGAACATATCGCGTCCTTAACGATTGAGAGCTTACAAGGCATCATAGATGCATTTGACGAAGATATTCATCTGGCACGAGGATATAGAGAACAAGTGGAAGTGGCAGAACGAATCCGTAATCTACTGTCCGATAGTAATTTAACAACAAAGCAAGGTGAAATACGTGTTCAGGATGCGTATTCGCTCAGGTGTATCCCTCAAGTGCATGGTGCAACATGGCAGGCGATGAATTATGTAAAAGAAAAATTGCTCATAGAAATGAATGCGGCTACAGATAATCCGTTGATTTTTGATAACGGTGATAAGGTACTATCCGGGGGGAACTTCCATGGACAGCCGATTGCATTTGCAATGGACTTCCTAGCAATCGCCATAGCGGAACTGGCAAATATCTCAGAACGCAGGATCGAGCGTTTAGTAAATCCACAATTAAATGACTTGCCACCATTTTTAAGCCCTGAACCCGGATTACAGTCTGGCGCGATGATTATGCAATACGTTGCCGCTTCACTTGTCTCTGAAAACAAAACATTGGCTCATCCCGCCAGTGTCGATTCGATCCCTTCATCGGCGAATCAGGAAGACCATGTCAGTATGGGTACAATCGGGTCTAGACATGCTTATCAAGTGATAACGAACACACGCCGTGTGCTGGCAATTGAAGCGATTTGTAGCATGCAAGCAGTGGAGTTCAGAGGAAAAGAAAAAATGGCTGCCGCCACGAGGGAGTTCCTTGAAAACGGCAGGAATGTCGTACCTAATATCTTTGAAGACCGAGTGTTTTCTACAGATATTGAAGCGATGAATAAGTGGTTGAAAGATGGGGATTTCAGTTTCTGAGGCGTAATCAATTGGGGGAAGAGTGAGAGGCGAAATTCAATTCACTTTATCGATTAATAAGTCAGGAAAGGAAGACAGCATACTTCGGAATGTGGCCATTAATTTTTATAATCAATGGCCGCTTCCTTTTCCTGGATCAGATTGATTATTTTCAAAGGGATAAAACCATATAAAGAGAAGGGGTGGATTTATGTTAGGTACAGTTGTAATTTCAGTTATCGTAATGTCTGTATTGAGTCTTCTCCGCGTTAACGTTATGTTTGCGATTTTAGTCGCTGCGGGTGTCGCCGGGTTGATGGAAGGCCTGTCCTTGACGGAAACTACGAACATGCTTGTTTCCGGAATGGGGGGGCAAGCGAATACTGCATTAAGTTATGTTTTGCTTGGAATATTTGCTGTCATGATCGGGTACTCAGGAATTACCGGATTTTTGGTAAAAAGACTTGTACACGTGTTAAAAGGGAAACGCTCGATTCTATTATTGACGATTGCCGGAGTCGCTTGTTTCTCCCAAAACCTAGTTCCGATACACATTGCATTCATTCCGATTTTAATTCCGCCATTGCTTCATTTGTTTGATAAAATGAAGATTGACCGTAGAGGTGTCGCGACTGCACTGACGTTTGGATTAAAGGCGCCGTATATTATGATTCCGGCTGGATTTGGACTGATTTTCCACGGAATCATCGCCGATGAAATGAAAGCGAGCGGAATGGAAATCCCTCTTTTGTCTGTCACATATTCAATGCTAATCCCAGGTATCGGTATGATTGTAGGACTTTTAATTGCAGTGTTCATTACTTATCGTAAGCCACGAGAACTGCCACCTAGTGATCTAGGAGTAATCGATAAGATTGATCTACCAGAAGAGACAGTACTGAAATTTTCAAAGCAACACTACCTTACGATTGCTGCAGTTATTGGTGCATTAGTTGTACAATTGGCTTCCGGTTCGCTTGTTTTAGGAGCACTGACTGGTATTGCTTTAATGTATATATTCACAGTTGTTCCGTTTAAATTGGGAGAAAAGGTTGTCAATGAAGGAATTAGCATGATGGGTATGATTGCATTCGTGATGCTCATCGCTTCTGGTTACGCGACAATTTTGAAAGAGACAGGTGCTGTTAATGAGCTGGTCGAGGCAGCGACAGGAATTTTGGGGGATAATAAACTTCTTATTGCTTTCGTGATGCTTCTAATCGGCTTGTTAATCACAATGGGTATCGGTTCGTCATTTGGAACAATCCCCATTATTGCCGCTTTGTTCGTTCCAATCTGTATAGCCGTCGGATTTTCACCATTGGCAACTGCCTCGTTAATCGGTACTGCTGGTGCGCTAGGGGATGCAGGATCGCCTGCATCAGATAGTACGCTTGGACCGACAGCAGGGTTAAATGCAGATGGAAAACATCATCATATTTGGGATACATGTGTGCCAACGTTTATACATTTTAATATCCCTCTCTTTATCTTCGGTCTTATTGCAGCTATGGTGCTTTAAGCAAATAATTCAACGGGCAATGTTTCAGCTAGACAGTAAGATGGAAATAAGGAAGGAGTCCATGTTATGAAACTTGATTTTGTAAAGGTCAGCCCCTCAAAAAACATGACAGTTTTAATAACCAACTATGTTGCACCTACTAATTTTGCAGAAATTGCTAGTACTATTATGGACTATGAATACCTTAATGCAGAACAGGTTGGGTTCATAGTTGAACCGGAAAACAAAGAGTCTGTACTGAGATTAGAAATGTCCGGAGGGGAATTTTGCGGAAACGCAGTATTAAGTGCTGCTGCTTACTGCTCGTATAAAGGGATAAGCAAAAGTAATCGTTTTTTTCTAGAAACGTCTGGTTCCGATTTGCCACTAGAGTGTGTTGTAGAAGAAAAGTCACCTACTCATTTTGTATCTAGGGCCGAAATGCCTCATCCACTATCAACCGATGAAATTGTTGTTAGCCTCAATGGTCGTATTATTTCAGGGAATGTTGTGAGATTAGATGGGATCACTCATTTCTTAACCGATTATTGGCCAAGCGAGGATGATTTTAGTTTGCTAATTGAGGCGGTTACTGAAAAAATTGAAGATAAAGCTATTGGGATAATTCCTTATAGAAAATTAAGGGAAAATGAATATGAAATATGGCCATACGTCTACGTGACAGAAACGGGAAGTAGATTTTTCGAGCAAGCTTGTGGGTCTGGCTCCCTAGCTTTGGGTGTTTATTTGTCAAAGATAAGTAATGACTACAATTTAAGAATCCATCAGCCAGGCGGCATTATTAATGTAGAAACAGGCGATAAAAATTATATTTCAACAGATGTTCGTTTTACCTGTGAAGGATTTGTTAATCTCGACATATAGATATATAACTTGATTCAGTTACCAATTAAAAAGAAGCTCCTCATAAGTCACTAGACTTGTGAGGAGCTTCTTTTCATTCTATTCGTTAGTCTGGAATCTTCTCATAAGCCATCTTTAAGATGACGTCTTTATGTTGAGGATATTTCAGTAACAGCTCTTCCTGTGTAAACAACTCAAAGTCCTCGTACTCAAAGCCAGGTGAGACCATACACCCAACTAAAGAGAATGTATCCGGATCCATCACAGACGATCCGAATATGCTGTTTTTCGGAACTAACGCCTGTGGGACTTCTCCTTCCTCCAAGTTCAACCCTAATTTAATTTCTTTATAGTTGCCATTTTCCTCAATCACATGAATGGTTAGAGGACTTCCCGCATGGTAATACCATAATTCATCAGATTTCAAACGATGGAAATGGGAAATATCTTTTGAAGTTAAAAGAAAGTAAATACTCGTATATAGCTTGCGGTTTCCCTCGAATTTCATCGTAACTTCCTGATCGGAAATCATTTCGGTCGAATGGAATGATTGTTTATAAAAACCGCCTTCCTTATGTGGAGTTAGTCCAAGTTTGGATATGAAAAATTGTGGATCATAGCTATTCACTTCTAAATACCTCCGATTATTATTTAATATATACCAATTTTGCGCTTCATTGTTATTCCTTTCTCTAAAGCATCCCCCTAATTGTACAAAATTAAGAAAGGTGATTACAAACTTTTTAAGATTTCTTTCAGTTTTGGAGTGTTGAAAACACAAGAAAGGCGGATGTTAGCCCTATTTTTTGCTGATAATTCTAGACATTCATATAATTTCCGAACAATGTACTGTATTTTATAATAAACATTCGTCTTTTTATTGACGGGTAGATTTTCTGGTGTTATTATTGGTTTGTAAAAATTGAATGATATTCTCGTATAATATTGGGGATAGGGCCCATAAGTTTCTACCAAGCTACCGTAAATGGCTTGACTACGAGGTTGCGTATATAACAAGAGAAATAAGCATGTTTATTTCTGTTGTCTACCTTCCTGAAGTCAAGCACCGGTATCTACACGGTGCTTTTTTAATTTTTACAAAGACATTCATTCACAGGGAGGATCATTTTAATGATGAACAGTACAAAGAAAATAGCAATGGTATTAGTCCTTGCTTTGATGACTGTTGTTATGGCCGCTTGCGGTAATAGCTCAGCTGATAAAAAGGTAGCGAAGGCGGGAACTGGCGAAGAAGGATTGAAAATTGCGATCGTCACAAGCCCATCTGGCGTGGATGACGGCAGCTTCAATGAAGATAACTATAACGGCATTTTGAAGTTTATCGAAAATAATCCGACTGCGACCGTGAAGGCAGTTAAAGAACCTACGGGTGATCCGGCTGCGGCTGTCCAAGCTGTTGCGGACATTGTGGCAGATTATGATGTCATTGTTACACCTGGGTTCCAGTTTGCGGGCGTTTCCAGCATTGCTGTAGAAAATCCAGATAAGATCTTCATCATGAATGACACGGAGCCAACGCCAGTAGATGGCCAAACTGATTTCGATAATATTTATGCGATGAACTTCGCTGAACAAGAAAGTGGTTTCTTTGCAGGTATTGCAGCAGCACTTGAAACGAAAACAAACAAAGTAGCAGTTGTAAATGGGATTGCTTATCCATCAAATGTTAACTATCAATTCGGTTTTGAATCAGGCGTGAATTACGCGAACAAGGCTTATGGGAAAAATGTTGAACTTGTCGAACTATCCGGTTATGCAGGGACTGATGTCACGGGCGCTGATGTAGGCGGTAACTATGCAGGATCCTTCGCAGATGAAGCAACTGGTAAAGTCATCGGTAATGCATTGATTAAAGAAGGTGCAGATATCATCTTCGTCGCTGCAGGCGGTACGGGCAATGGGGTTTTCACAGCAGTCAAGGAAGCGAAGGGCGATGTTAAAGTAATCGGTGTGGACGTTGACCAATATGATGACGGAGCAAAAGGCTCTGAAAATATCGTGTTGACATCCGCTGTAAAATTTATGGCGATGAACATCGAGAAGTCATTGAATTCTGTTGTCAATGAAACGTTCAAAGGCGGCAACGTTGTTCTTTATGCAGATACAGAGTCGACAGGTTTTATTAAAGAAGAAGGCCGTCACCAACTATCTAAGGATACGCTGAGCAAATTGAATGAGGCTTATGAGTTAGTGAAAGATGGCACGATTGTACCTGCATCCAATTTCAATGAACACACTCCAGAAGCGTTTCCAGGACTATAAGAGTAAATAGAGACACAAAGACAATAGAAGTTTATCAGTTCCTTAATCGAATGATTAGTGAATGATGAACTTCTATTATTTTTCCGGTTATTGAGGAAGGAGAAGAAAGATGTCTGATTATATCGTAGAAATGAAACATATTACGAAACGTTTCCCTGGAATCGTTGCAAATGATGATGTCTCCATTGGCATTAAAAAGGGAGAGATCTTTGCGTTACTCGGAGAGAATGGTGCGGGCAAATCGACATTGATGAGTATTCTGAGCGGGATGTACGAACCCGATGAAGGAGAAGTCTATATCCGTGGAGAGAAGGTTCAAATCAGTTCGCCGAACCATGCGGCAAACCTTAACATCGGAATGGTCCATCAGCATTTTAAGTT
This sequence comes from Sporosarcina koreensis, assembly GCF_042655825.1. Taxonomy (NCBI): domain Bacteria; kingdom Bacillati; phylum Bacillota; class Bacilli; order Caryophanales; family Caryophanaceae; genus Sporosarcina; species Sporosarcina koreensis. The sequence continues at coordinate 22,808 of NZ_JBHSNP010000010.1, forward strand.
GGTCGAGGAATATACGATTACAGAGAATATCATTTTAGGGGTTGAGCCGATCAGTAAATTTGCCGGTCTCTTCCCATATGTCGGCATCCGGAATGCCAATCGTAAAATTGAGGAGCTGTCCAAGAACTTTGGCCTGGAAGTGGATCCTACGAAAAGAATTGCCGATCTTACGGTTTCCATGCAGCAACGTGTGGAAATTTTGAAAGTGCTTTATCGCGAAGCAGAAATCCTTATTTTCGATGAACCAACAGCAGTTCTGACGCCGCAAGAAATCGAATTCCTGCTCGGCATTATCGACGGGCTGCGAAACAGTGGAAAAACAATCATTTTAATCACACACAAGTTGGAAGAAATTAAAAAAGTGGCCGATCGATGTGCTGTATTGAACAAAGGTAAATTGATCGATGTGTTGGATGTGAAGACAACATCAGTCAACCTGATGGCTCAATTAATGGTCGGCAGGGAAGTAAGTTTCGAATCTGAAAAAACACCTGCAGCGTTTAAAGAGGAAGTATTGAAAGTAGAACGATTAACCGTGAAAAATGAGGACGGATTTGAAGTCGTCAAAGACGTTTCCTTTACGATACACAGTGGCGAAATATTTGCGATTGCGGGTGTCGCCGATAATGGCCAGGTTGAAATCGCGGATGCCATTGCCGGATTGACGAAGGCGAACGGCGGAAAGATCGTCCTCAATGGCACGGACATTACGCATGACAGTATACGGAACAGGACGGAAACGGGTATCTCGTATATACCTGAAGACCGGCAGAGATTCGGACTGTTTTTGGATTTTGATTTAGCGACAAATATCGGTTCAAAACAGTACTACAAAAAGCCGTTTTCGACTAAAGGGATTTTAAATAAGCAGGAATTTGAGCAATTCGGCAGCCGGTTGATTGATAAATATGATATTCGAAGCGGACAAGGGATCCACACGCAAGTCCGTTCGATGAGTGGCGGTAACCAGCAAAAGGCTATCATTGCGCGTGAAATCGAATTGCAATCCCCGCTTATGATCTTCGTTCAGCCGACACGGGGAGTCGATATTGGTGCGATTGAAAATATTCATAGGATGATCATCGAACAGCGTGACCAAGGAAAAGCGATTTTACTCGTTTCGTTGGAGTTGGATGAAATTATGAATGTAGCGGATACAATCGGCGTGATCTATAATGGCCAACTTCAAAAGATCGCAAGCAGTGATTCATTAACGACGAATGAAGTCGGCGAATATATGATGGGGGCTAAGCATGAGTAAAGATAAAAAGAAAACAAGCTTAATTTATCGTCTGTTGTGGCCGATACGGAATGAGAGATGGCAGCCGATCACCATTCCGGTCGCCTCTATACTGGTCAGCTTCATTGCGGCGGCAATCGTCATCCTATTGCTTGGCAAAAATCCGATACAAGCATTTTATAACTTGTTCCAAGGGGCAGGAATCTTCCCGAAGGCTTCGTACGCCGGCTACAAGAGCATGCTCACTGATTTCTTGAGTTTGCTGGACGCCATGACACCGCTCGTATTTGCAAGTCTTGCAGTGGCTGTTGCGCTTCGGGCGGGCCTCTTTAATATCGGGGTTTCCGGACAAATGCTCTTTTCCGGTTTTTTAGCGACTGTACTTGTTGGCTACAGTGGGCTCGATGCCTTTATTGCAAAGCCGCTTGTATTGCTCGTCGGAATTGTCGCGGGTGGATTAATGGGTGGATTAGTTGGATGGCTGAAATATAAATTCAACATTCATGAAGTCGTAACGACGATTATGCTGAATTATATTGCTCAATACGTCATCAGCTTCTTCATTCATATGTACTATATTGACCCGGTTTCGAGACAATCCAAGTATGTTTCAGAGGCGGCACGATTGACGTTAGTAAATGTCGAGATTGCTAACTTGAAAATGGATATTCCATTAGGTTTTCTTATGGCGATCATTGTCGCTGTTTTCATCAAGTTCCTCCTGGATAAAACAGTGGTCGGTCTTGAAATTAAAGCAGTCGGATCCAACCGAAATGCAGCAAAGTATACGGGCATTAAGGTCGGCAGCAATATGGTCCTAGCGATGATTCTTTCAGGCGGTTTGGCCGGACTTGCAGGTGTGACGTATTATTTGGGTGACTTTGCATCCATCCAACCAAAGGTGTTAACAAGTCTTGGATTTGACTCCATTGCGGTTGCCCTTTTAGGAAACTCCCATCCAATCGGGATTATTTTTTCTTCATTCTTGATCTCAATTATTGACCAGGGAAGTACGTATATGAGCTCGCAGTCCGGAATCAGACAGGAAATCGCTTCTGTGATCATCGCGTTAATCCTTTTGTTTAGTGCGTGTGGTGCGTATGTGAAGCATAAAGTCAGCCGCTTGAAGGAAAAAGAAGTGGATCGAAAGGACAGTGAATCATAAATGGATACAATACTTATTGATGGATTATCCTTTGCTCTGCCTCTTTTCATCATGGCAATCGGCGGTATTTATAGTGAGAAAAGTGGGATTACCAATTTGGCGCTTGAAGGGTTTCAAGGATTCGGCGCTTTCATCGGGGCCATGTCAGCTGTGTTAATCGCAAATGCTTCAGGTGCAGCGATTGAGGATATGTTCTACGTGGCGTTGCTGTTTGCGATGATCGGCGGAATGGGTTTTTCCATCATTCATGCTGTATTAAGTATTAAATTCAAGGCAAATCAAGTCATCAGCGGTGTTGTCATTAATATTTTGGCATTGGCGCTGACGACTTTCTTAACGACACAGATCAATGCGCTTGTATTTGGAGCCGCTTCGGACAAGTTCCGATTGGGGGTTTCGGATCGTTTCACGATTGAAGGTTTAGCGAATATCCCCGTCATTGGCGCAATATTTACGGATGTGTACCCGTTCGAAGTGATTATCATCGTGATTGCGATTTTTGCCTGGTATGTATTGTATAAAACAAAGTTCGGGCTGCGTCTAAGAGCGAGTGGGGAAAACCCTCAATCCGTTGACGCGGCAGGTGTAAATGTATATAAAATCCGTTTTTCCGCGGTTCTTATATCGGGACTATTATCAGGTCTCGCTGGTATGTGTTTTGCCTATTCCATTTCAGCCCAATTCTCTTCGGGCATTTATATGGGATATGGGTTCTTGGCCATTGCCGCTTTAATCTTCGGCAACTGGAGGATTTTTCCGACGTTGGGAGCTTGTCTGTTATTTGGTTTCGCTAAATCCGGGGGAACGTATATCGCACAAGCAATGGCATTGCCAAGTAGTTTCACCGATTTATTCATGATTTTACCGTATGTATTAACGTTATTGTTATTGATCTTTTTCTCTAAATCTAACCGTGCTCCGAGGGCGTTAGGCGAGATTTATGATAAAGGGAAGAGATAGTTGAATTAATTAATATGAAGAAGTCTTCCGGGAACTTTCGGGAGGCTTCTTTAGTCACTTTAAACATAAAGTTAGCCAGATTGAACAAATCCTGCTATAATTGCATAGCACTCAGAGCGGATTAGAACGGCTTTTCTGGTGCATACTTGGGTTAGTAAATATTTATCAAGAAGGGAAAATGTATCATGAGCAACTATAACGCAGTATCAGCAAAAAATACGGAAAATGCTCCAAGCGGCAACGGTATTTATTCACATTCTGTAGCTTTCTCTCATTACAATAATCTTTCAGCTCAATTGCCGATCGATCCAACAACAGGTAAATTGGTAGCTGGCGGTATCAAAGAGCAAGCTGAACAGTGCTTTTCTAATATTAAGGCTATTGTAGACAGCATCGATCATGTGATGAGCGATATTGTTCGAATCACAGTATTCGTTAAGGATATTAAAGATGTTGACGCTGTAGATGAAGTTTATAAAACATACTTCCCAACTTATGTTCCTGCACGGACAACAGTTGCAGTTGCAGCTTTGCCAATGGATGCTATGGTGCAAGTTGAAGCACTTCTTTCACATGGCGAAGGTTCGATTCCCAACGCACCACAAGCAGGTGACCTTGTTAAGCTTACAAATAACACGGCAAATGCCCCTACAAGCTCCCTATCTACACAAACTGTAGCTTTCTCTCATTACAATTACCTTTCAGCTCAATTGCCGATCGATCCAACAACTGGCCGCTTCGTAATTGGCGGTGTACAAGAGCAGGCTAGACAGTGCTTGAAAAATATCAAGTCGATTTTAGAAAGCATCGACGTTCCTTTTGACGATATCGTTAAAATGACGATCTTCGTTAAAGACCTTAAGGATATGGAAGCGGTAAACGAAGTGTATTCAACATTCTTCCCAGACTCCGCTATCGCTAGGGCTGTTGCCTATGTCCCTGCACGTACAGTAGTTGAAGCTTCAGCTCTACCTATGGGTGCTTTGGTACAAATGGAAGCAGTCGTATCACACGGAGATGGTACGCCTCCACAAGCGATCGAAGACAGACATGGAATCGTTATCTGGGCACGCAACACTGATAATGCACCAAAGAGTTCATTGTCTACACAAACTGTAGCGTTCTCTCATTACAATCACCTTTCAGGTCAATTGCCTTTGGATCCAACAACGGGTAAATTGGTAGCTGGCGGTGTAAAAGAGCAAGCTGAGCAGTGCTTGAAAAATGTTAAAGCAATTATCGAAAGCATCGACCACGTTATGGACGATGTCGTTAAAGTAAATATCTTCGTTAAAGATCTTACGGATATGGATGCTGTAGACGAAGTTTACAAAACATTCTTCCCAGGCGGAACTCCTGCACGAAGAACAGTTGGCGTATCTGCTTTACCTGAAGATGCGTTAATCCAATTCGATGTAGTTCTAGGAAACGCTGAAGGAACACCTCCACAAGCATAATAGGCATTTATAAAAGAAGCTGTCTCTAAATTGAGGCAGCTTCTTTTTTTATAGTGCAGATGAAATATCATCAAAACTTGGCAGAAATCTTAATAACAATAATGGCAATTTTCGATGGGATGCAATCAAGGCATTTGGTCCTTAAGGTTTAACGTTACCGCTATTTTTATTCCACAAAATCTGATACCCGGTTGAGGAGATCGTTCAGAAATACTTTTTCTCCGCCAACGGCTTTGAGTGCTGAGCCGATGGATTGAAGCAAGTTTCCAACGACGGCTACCTGCTGTCCTTCTAAAACAAGAGAAGGTTCAAATGCTTGTTGTGTAGCCCCGATCGACTCCGTAATCAATCCAGTCAACTGAATCCATGCCCCAATCAAGGCTTCGGTTTCTCCTTCGATGTTCTCTTTGCTTAACGCATCCAGCTTCTCTAAGAGTATCACTTCCAATAACACTCCGAATGTTTGTATCCAAACCGCACCTGCGATCTGTTTTTCTATTTTCAATTTTAGTTCTTCTGTTTTTTGGGAATCCATTTTCTCCTTATCCTTTCTTTGCTGTGTATCCACAACACCACTCCCGACCGTCCTTAATGTTTCCCCATATGTTATACGTATGTAAGATGTGCCGTACACCTTAGTCAACCGCCCAAATCAATAATTGGCGGCATCTTTATACTCTAGATCATTTTTAATAGATTGAATCAACATAATTTAATGGTAATATTGTACAGTTCATTGTGCAGTGTCAACAAATCGGAATTTTTCGTTGTTTTACTTAGACAAGGGGTTTGAATTTTATTGGCTACAAGGTCTAACGACTCCCATGTAGGAAGCTTGTATAATGAGGCTGAGCTACTTAAGGTTTGTCTTTATAAATTTATTTACTGGAGGTTTCAAATGGAAAAGGAAAAAGGTGTTAAGAAAAAGTTTCAACTTCCGCATATTTATGTGATCCTATTTACATTCAGTGCGCTGGCGGCCATTTCGACGTACTTCATTCCTGCAGGCCAGTTTGAGCGTGTACCAGGTCCAGAGGGCAGAACATCGATTGATCCGAACTCATTTACACATGTGGAATCTGCACCGATCGGGTTAGCCGAGTTCCTTACTGTTATTCCGCGGGGACTGATTGATGCCGGGGAAATCGTGTTTTTCACGTTTATTATCGGCGGTATGTTTGCGGTGCTGAAAACAACTGGAATCATTGAAGTCGTTGTGGACAGGCTCGCTAACCGTTTTGCGAAAAACAGTATTTTGTTAATCCCGATTTTAACAACCGTATTTGCAATTGGCGCGACATTGATCGGAACCCCTGAGCTTTCGCTCGTTTATATTCCTGTCATTATGCCATTAATCATCGCTTTAGGGTATGACTCCATTGTCGCTGCGGCGATTGCTCTTGTCGGTACGGTCGTCGGATTTACTGTCGGCGTGTTAAATCCGATCAACGTAGGATTATCGCAAAAAATTGTAGGGATCCCAGTGTTTTCAGGATTGCCGTTACGTCTTATTCTTTTTATAATCTGTATCTCGATAGGGATTTATTTCATCATGCGCTATGCCAAAAAAGTTCAGCGGAATCCTTTGGACAGCTATGTGTATGAAGATGACGTAGAAAAAAGGGAGCTTTACAAGCAGAAGGATAAAGTGGAAGCGAAAAGCATGAACACGAGGCAAAAATATGCTTCAGTTGCCGCGTTCATCTTCCTTGGAATCTTAGTCTATGGTGTGCTTCAGCACGGTTGGTTCATGGTGGAGATGGCAGGTCTGTTTATCTTTATGGGCATCGTTGTCGGCCTCATTGCCGGACTTAACGCTACCCAGATTTCCAACGCGTTTACGGAGGGGTTCCGTGACGTGCTCATGGGAGCCATCATTATCGGTCTTGCCCGGTCTGTCGCTGTTGTGCTGGAAGACGGACAAATTATGGATACGATCGTTTACAGCCTCGGTTCAATGGTCGGTGAAATGCCATCTGTCCTTGGTGCAGTAGGGATGTATCTCGTACAGCTGACGATTAACTTTATTATCCCGTCCGGAAGTGGACAAGCCTTAGTCACGATGCCGATCATGGGACCGCTTGCAGACATTATCGGCGTAACAAGACAGACAGCTGTGCTTGCGTTCCAGTTCGGGGACGGCTTTGCCCATATTCTATTCCCGACATCCGGTTACTTCATGGCTGCACTCGTGATCGCGGGCGTATCCTGGCAAAAATGGATTCGTTTCTATATGCCGCTCTTCCTTGTGTTTTCAGCAATCGGAGTCGTCACATTAGTGATCGCGCAGATGATCCAATACACAGGGTGAATTGTGCGGGAATTGTGTGGGTGCCTGTGCAGCGCACTATTCAGATAATGCACTACAATTGCATAAAGTAAAATGAAGAAGCTGACCAACTAAGGATTTGGTCAGCTTCTTTTTGTATTTATATTAATAACGTTGAATATTCATAAATGTGTGCTGCACAGGCACCTTCTTTACCGCTTCTTCAATACTGAACGCCGCTCCGGGAGTGCGTCTTGAAGGCTTCTTCGTCCGGATCGAAGTAATCTTCTGTGTAGTTCGCTACAAATTCTCCCTTGGCGATATAGCCCGCGCCCCATGTCGGGTCCATTGTGAGCCATTCGCCGTCGACCTTCACTTCAACCCATGCGTGGCGGGAGAAATTGAAGCCGGATCCTGCCGTTCCAGCTACATATCTTGCTTCCATGCCGGACGCGCGGAGCAGGGCGAGTGCGAGATACGTGTAGTCTTGGCAAATCCCTTTTTCGAGTTCAAGAACTTTTAGCGCGCTATCATCCCACATGAAGTCGCTGGTTTTCTGTTTTTCTACATCATAGGCAATTGACTTTGCCGTAAATTCATAGATGGCTTTCGCTTTCTCGCGATCTGACATCTCTTCGGTGATGAGCTCTTTCGCAATCGCGATAATTTCAGGTGCATCGGATTGAACTCCCCGTGATGGCAATACATCACGTTGGTCTTCCGTGCCGATGCTTTCGACTGTGAATTTGGCAACGTCATAATAATAGAACTTGGAACTGTTTTTCTCTTTTATTTCTGGAACGCTAACGGTTACGTCATATGTCCCCGGTCCGAAGCGTAAATAGAATTCATCGTCGAATTTGTAGTTGTTAACAGGAATGACGGATAACGCCTCGTCGCCATCTTTTTTCGTCGTAATATAAAGATGGGTCGTCTCTTTTGCAAATGGGGCATCTTTGTCAATCGTGCCTTTAATGCTATAGGTTAAACCGGTCTCTTCACCGCCGGCCGTTGGGTAGGTGAGATTGACCCCTCGTTCAAGATAGGTCGTCATGTAGCTGATCGGTTCTGTGACAAGGTCGGATTCATTGTCGATGTAAAGGATGGTTCCCGCCTGATAATAGTCCTTTTTTTCCTCGTCGGGAACGTAGATTTTAAGTTGATGAACCCCTTTTCCGTAAAATAAAGGGACATCATATTTGAATTCGCCATTTTTAACAGGCAGCACATGTTTCCACGTTTCGCCATCCTTCTTGAGCTCAAGCATCAGCGTCTCGTTTGTCCCTTTGATGGCAGGGATTTTCCCTTTTAGCGCGAAGACTTCGCTTTCTTTTACATACCCGCTAACCGGAGCCTCTATTGATAAGCCGGCCTCCTGGGCAAAGGGGGTATACGTAACATCTCGCTGCATCGCAGGGCTGACGTTAAAGACTATAAACTTTGCAAGGTCATAATAATAGTTTTTCTGCTTGGTGCTCGGGAGCATCACGGTCACTTGGTATTCTCCCTCTCCATTGAACAGCCTAACTTCCTGTTTGAATTTCCCGTCCAGGATCGGAGCATAGTATTCCATCGAATCGTCGGATAGTGCTTCACCTGCAAACCTGATTTTGATCCATGCATAGTTTTCTTTTAATTGGTCCTGATGTTCAACTGTTCCTTCAACGGTGACGTATTCATCCACCGCAAAGTTCTTGTGGGTTGGTTCGAGTAACGCAGCACCTACTTCTTCGGCATAGCCTGTCAGTTCCAAAGGCGTCATGTCCAGTTCAGCGTTTTTCTTTTCCACTGCCGCTTGATAATCAACCTTCTGCTCCTGCTTTACCTCGGGTTCCGGCTGCGATTCTTTTATAGCAGCAGGCTTATTTGTGCATGCGCCCAATAAAAGCAGGCATAGCAATGAAACAATCTGTATATATCTTTTTTTCATAGACGTCGGGTTCCCCCTTGGAATTTTTTTGATATCTCTACTATAGCAAGTTTTCGTAACTAATTCTTAGGCCTGTCGATTGAGGTATTAAGTACTGTTTCGCAAGAGGGCTACCCTAATGTTGTTAATTACTTCTAACTAAATGTTAATAAAACTTTACATAGTGTTAAGAATAATGTACATTTGAAGTGGGAGGAATTGACATGCTGAATAACAAGGTTCGTGAGCTGCGTGCACGTCATGAGTTTACGCAAAGTGATCTTGCCAAAGCTGTGGGTGTCACTCGGCAAACGATTGGCTTTATTGAAAAAGGGGAGTTTTCCCCTTCGGTCACGTTGGCTCTGAAAATTGCGCGGGCACTCCAATGTGATCTTAATGAAGTATTTTGGTTGGAAGGGGAGGAATGAAATGAAGGGTGATATGAGGTATACGTATCCGTTATGGCAAATGGGGTTCATTCTACTGCTGATCGCTCTTACGACGATAATTGGATTGGCGTTGGATTATGAATTGTCAAATGGCAAGGAGAGTTTCCTGTTCGAGTTCAGTTTGGAGGGCGCCGGCTTTTGGAGCCTTGCCGCTTGGCTCGCCGTCCTAGTTATCTATCTACTGTTATTTGGATGGAAAATGCATCTTCATAATAAGCGGAATCCAAGTCGTCAGATGAAATTCATGACTCTGAAGCCGCAGGAATATATGGAGGATGACGAGTTGTTTGAGGAAGTCACTAGGCGTGCGACACAAAAAGTCTATTCTTATTTCACGGTTGCACTTCCGTTCCTGGCAAGCTTCTTTTTGATTTTACCGATTGGGAAGTTTGGCATGCTGAACGCTTTGCTGTTGCTTGCAATCGGACAATACTTTATTTATTACAGGACAATGAGAGGGTATGTGAAAGAAGATACTGAATAACTAGGGGAGAAGCGGATTCATGTATAAAGAAAAGGGGTTTATGGAGTTATTTCCGTATTCGGATGACACAACATTTGAGGATGCCAACCTGCAAGTTCTGAAAAAGGAGCTTCAGAAGGTGAAAATCAATAGTTGCCTTATCATCGAAAATGGTTCCTGTGTATTCGAATACTATAAGAATAAAAAAATGGCGAGCAAGCCGCAAACTCTGAATTCCATCTCGAAGAGTGTCGTATCATTGTTGATCGGAATCGCGTTGGAGGAGGGACTGATTCCGAGTTTGGATACGCCGATCGTTAATTATTTTGAGAGGTTCATGGAGAAGGTCGACGACGAGCGGAAACTGCAGATCACCATCGACCATCTCTTAACGATGACTCCGGGATTTGACTGGCCCGAATTCGGTGAGTGGCAAGCGTTTCCTAAAATGTTTCATGCTCCGCACTGGGTAAAGTATGTGCTAAACAGGCCGCTTACACATAATCCGGGGGAGCATATGAATTATAATACTGGCGCGACGCATCTCCTTACCGCTATTTTGCAACAAGCTAGCGGAATGAAAGCGAGTGCGTTTGCGGAGAAGCATTTGTTCAAGCGATTAGGGATTGGGGAGTACCGTTGGTATGAAGATCCGCAAGGCGTGAACAATGGGGGAAGCGGACTCTGCTTGCGGGTCAAAGATCTTGTCAAAATAGGGTATTTGTATTTGAACAAAGGGATGTGGAGTGATAAGCCAATCGTTTCGGAGCGTTGGGTTGAGGAATCGACCACACCTCTGTTTCTTACCTACAATATAGGACATTACGCGCGCCATTGGTGGACGAATCGCGTTGATCAAAATGAGCCGTGGAGTGAAGAGAACCGCTACTATTTTGCGATGGGATACGGTGGACAATACATTATCATCATCCCTTCCCGCCAAGTAGTGATTGTTATGACGAGCGAAATGTACAACGACACCCATTATCCTAGAAGACTCGCGATGAATACGTTGTTTTCCATGTCGGGTCATTTATAGAATACGAAAATTGATGGGAATCGTTTGGGTTGTTCTTACTCCTGATTTTCCAATCCAAACCTTTTGGCATTCCGAGCACGAGCCCGTTCAGCTTCGATTTCTCGATTACGAGGTTCGGCATTCGTTACCAATGTGTTAAGTAATTTTTGTGTAGCGATAGCCACTTCCTCAACAGCGAGATGTATAGCATCTTCGTTAGCCTTGGATGGCTTGTTAAAACCAGAAACCTTCCGCACATATTGAAGCGAAGCGGCATAAATTTCATCCGTGGTTGCCGGGGGATCAAAATTAAATAGTGTTTTAATGTTTCGGCACATATTGTTTCCCTCATTTGTTTGTTATTTTCCCGATTGTACCATATTCCAGTGAATCGTATCGTTTCCTTTACAGGAGGCTGAAGAAAGTGGACACCTCTTGATTCTGGTATAATGGTAAGAAGACTACGTACGGTGGAGGAAACAAATGAACTTTATTCGTAATCGGCTTTTAGGTTACGGAGTGGATGAGGCCTTGGTTGACCCGCTGTCCTTTGTCATCCTGATCAGTTTCATCACGCTTCTTTGTATTATCGCGAATTTCATTACGAAACATTTGATTATCCGGTTCATCGCGCACATTGTGAGAAAGCATAAAATCGAGTGGGGCAATCTTTTGTTGGAACGGAAAGTGCTTCGGCGATTATCCCATTTTGTGCCTGCTATTATTATTTATTACTTTGCATCTACTTTTCCGACCTATCAAAAGGCGATTGAAACGTTGGCATTGACGTATATAATGATTGTGGCATTCAGTGTCATCAATCGATTGTTGAGCGTCTTCAATGATATTTATCAAACGTATGAAATAGCAAAAACGAAGCCGATCAAAGGCTATGTGCAAGTTGCCAAAATTGTCGTCATTATTGTAGGCGCGATTTTGGTGATCGCCAATCTGATGGGGGAGAGCCCGATTATCCTGCTGAGTGGGATTGGTGCTCTTTCCGCAGTGTTCATGTTGGTGTTTAAGGATTCGTTATTGGGACTTGTGGCGGGGATCCAGTTGTCAGCCACCGAAATGGTTCGGATGGGCGATTGGATCGAAGTGCCGAATTATGGCGCGAATGGGGATATCATTGATATTTCCTTGAATACTGTAGCGGTGCGGAACTTCGACCAGACGGTGACAATGATCCCGAGCTATGCGCTCATTTCGGATCACTTCATCAACTGGCGCGGAATGCAGGAATCCGGCGGCAGGCGTATTAAGCGCGCATTATATATTGATATGTCGAGCATCCAGTTCTGCACGGAAGAAATGATTGAGCATTATAAGCAGATCCACTTTCTATCGGATTATATCGTCAACCGTGAACGTGAAATCGAGGAGTACAACGCTGCGAATCAAATCGACCGTAGTAATCTTGTGAACGGGAGAGCGATGACGAATATCGGGGTCTTCCGGGCTTACATCAGTGAATACCTCCGACGTCATCCGGGCATCCATCAGGAAAAGACGATGATGGTCCGGCAGCTGGCACCGGGGGAGCATGGACTGCCAATCGAGATTTACGCCTTTGCGAATAGTGTTCAATGGACGGTTTATGAGACTGTGCAAGCTGATATTTTTGATCACTTATTTGCCGTTGCAGGGGAATTCGGACTCCGCGTGTTTCAAAATCCGACGGGCAGTGACCTGAAAGCATTGAGCCAGGAAGTAAAGGGCGAATGAATTGTTCGAGAATTGTTTGGGTGCCTGTGCGACACTCAATTCAGACAATGCACTACAATTGCATAAAATAAATAAAGAAGCCGACCAATACTTGGTTGGCTTCTTTCTGCATGACAATAACTTTTATTGAATTGTCATAAATGTGTGGTGCACAGGCACCGCAAAGGGAAATTCATTATATGTAAACATGGGTTATTGTCCAAATTGTTTTATTTGCCTAGCATACTCTACTAAGAGTCTTTGAAAAAGGGGGGTAAATATGAGAAATACAGAAGAAGTTCATAGCGGGCACGAGCATCGCCACGAGCATCGCCGCGAGCATCGCCATGAGCACCGCCACGAGCGTCGCCACCATCGCCACGAGCATCACCATGAGCACATTCATCACCATCATCGTCATATTCCGCACGCTCAACATGTAGGCCATCCAACAGGGCACCATATGGGACACCACGTTATGGGACAGCACGTTATGGAACACCCACAAATGATTCAAAATGTAAATTTGTTCGTTGAAGATCATAACGAGATGGTTCAGCGTTTAAATTTTTCACCGGTAGGTTATCACCCAATGGTTCAACCTATGAATTTCTACCCTGAAGGTCATTATCCAATGGTTCAACCTATAAATTTTTTCCCTGGTCATCACGGATGCCACTGCGATCACATGGGACATTTTAGAGGATTCTAATGTTGAAATCAGACTTGCACTCAATATGCATGTTTGGGTGCCTGTGCAGCAAACTATTCAGATAATACACTACAATTGCATAAAAAAATATAGAAGCCGACCAAATCGATGTTTGGTCGGCTTCTATATGCATTACTATAACTTATATTGAATTGTCATAAATGTGTGGTGCACAGGCACCGAGATTAGCAGCCATCAATACCACAAGCCATTCCTTCGGGGAAATCCGGCTTTTGTTTGCGGAGCTCATCATCGATGATTTGTTCAAGTGTTTCTTTGGAGTGAATGCCTGCAAATTTGGTCTCGCCAATGACAAAAGTGGGCACAGATGTAATATTCGCTTCCTCGTATGCGTGTCGAAGTGCTTCTTGATGGGCTTCTCTGTATGTTCGCGTTTCCAAAGCTTCTCGGTATTCTTTTTCATCCAAGCCGATCTCGCCGGCTAATTGGGTTAACACATTAATGTTGCCAATGTCCTGTTCTTCCTGGAAGAAAGCTCGAAGCATGCGGTCATTGTATTCATTGCCTTTTCCTTTTTCCTTCGCATATTGATAACCTTCGAAGGCCAAATGCGTGTACGGTTGAGGTGACACTTTTGGAAGGGTGATATCGATGCCCATCCGTTCAGCCATCGGATAGACAGACTGTTTCCATGTGCTTTGCAAATAATGTTCCTCGGGCTTTAACGTTTCATTTGGATACGGACGCAACTCAAACGGCATCCATTCAACTTCCACGTCTTTTCCTTTTATTGCTTCTGCTAAAGGTTGTTCTGCAAGAAGACAAAATGGACATACATAATCTGAATACACCTTTATCTTTACTGCCAATAATATGACCTCCCGTGTTTGTATAGCATATCCTCCCCTTAGGGGAATCACAGTTGTCTGTATATTTCTAGCTTAACATAAAGGGAAATGCCTTTCTCCGTCGATGCTTTTGAATGAATAAAGCCCTTGAAAACTCCAGCTGGAGTTCACAAGGGCTTTAGTAATGATCAAATTACCTATTTGATTAACCGTAGGGCATACGGTTCAGGCAGGGAATGCTAACATTTCCTGTTACGGGGTGCATTTATTCAGTTGTAGTTTGTTGCTATCTTACTTTTTAAGCAATCCGAAGAAAGAGTTGTAAGCTGCTACTACTTGATTGTAATAACCAACAAGCTTGTCCCAAACTGTTGTTTGAACTTCTTCTACAACCGTTTCTTCAGCAGCTTCTTCGTCTTCAGCTGGTGCTTCTGCTACATCTTCGTCTTCAGCAGGAACTTCAACAGCGTCGTCGCCTTCAACAGCGTCGTCGCCTTCAACAGCGTCGTCGCCTTCAACAGCGTCTTCACCTTCAACAGCGTCGTCGCCTTCAACAGCGTCTTCACCTTCAACAGCGTCTTCACCTTCAACAGCGTCGTCGCCTTCAACTACGTCGTCGCCTTCAACTACGTCTTCGCCTTCAACAGCGTCTTCACCTTCAACAGCGTCGTCGCCTTCAACTACGTCGTCGCCTTCAACTACGTCGTCGCCTTCAACAGCGTCGTCACCTTCAACAGCGTCGTCGCCTTCAACAGCGTCTTCGCCTTCAACAGCGTCGTCGCCTTCAACAGCGTCTTCACCTTCAACAGCGTCGTCGCCTTCAACAGCGTCGTCACCTTCAACTACGTCTTCACCTTCAACAGCGTCTTCGCCTTCAACAGCGTCGTCACCTTCAACAGCATCGTCGCCTTCAGCTGGCTCTTCCGCTACATCTTCACCTGGTAAGGCAATCCCGAAATAATCTTGAATAGCAAGATCATAGTAATTGAGTAAATTTACATAATTTTGTAAGATAGATTTATATTCATTAACTTGCTCATCTGTTATAATTGAATCGGCTTGGTCAGTTGACGTAGTATCTTCATTGATATTTTCGTCAGCTGGCTTTTCTGTTTCTTCGGCTTCGTCAGCAGGTGCTTCTTCAGCATCCTCTTCGTCAGCTGGTAGTTCTACAGCATCTTCATCAGCAGGTGCTTCTTCAGCTTCCTCTTCATCAGCAGGTGCTTCTTCAGCTTCCTCTTCATCAGCAGGTGCTTCTTCAGCTTCCTCTTCATCAGCAGGTGCTTCTTCAGCTTCCTCTTCATCAGCAGGTGCTTCTTCAGCTTCCTCTTCGTCAGCTGGTACCTCTACAGCGTCCTCTTCATCAGCCGGTGTTTCTGCATCTACTTCTTCATCAGCAGGAGTTTCTACATCAGCATCTTCATCAGCAGGTGCTTCTACATCAGCATCTTCATCAGCTGGAGCTTCTACATCTGCGTCTTCTTCAGCCGGTGTTTCTGCATCTACTTCGTCATCAGCAGGTGCTTCTGCATCAGCATCTTCATCAGCTGGAGCTTCTTCAGCATCCTCTTCATCAGCAGGAGTTTCAGCATCTACTTCCTCATCAGCAGGAGTTTCTACATCTCCTTCTTCATCAGCCGGAGCATCAACATCTCCTTCTTCATCAGCCGGAGCATCAACATCTTCGTCAGCTGGCGCATCTACAGCATCGTCCTCTTCATCTACAGGTGTATCTGTATTTTCTTCGTCATCATTTGGCGTGTCCGTAGCGTCGTCATCACCAGTAGTATCGTCTGAATCATCTTCATCCAGATCAGCAGCTACGAAGTTTTTATTTGCAATTGTACGCATGAATTTACCTTTGTCAGGAGATCCAGGAATACTCGTTGCATAATAGGAAACCTTTTCGCCATGATTTTTAAACTCTGGCTCGCCATTTTCCGCAGCGAACGCCGAACCGCTTGCTCCGAAAATAGCTGCAGTTAGCATCGATGTCGACATGACAAACGGTAAAATTCTCTTTTTCGTGTTCTTCTCATTACGATTCGTTTCGTTAACCAAGATTCATCAAACTCCCTTTTCTTAAATTTTTCGTTCCCGACTACTCAATACTGAAGCGAAATAACATTCATCTTTTTAAGTCGATATGTACATCCGCCTCCTTCTCAGGTGGGTTCGTTTTTTTACTATCCGGATGAAAGCTTTCATTCGGATGTGAGCAGTGTCCCAACTGCACAATACCAACAATAACAAAAGAAAATAACAGGGGTGTGACAACCAATTAACAGATATTCATGGAAATATTAACCTTTGTAATAAAGAGAAAACACATTAAAATACTAAAAAAGGATGTATTCTAATGAATTAGACCCTGGATATCCAATTTATTCCTGCGTTGAAAATACCGTCAAATTGCCTTGCATAGATGTCCCATTACTTTATTGTTATGTTTAACGAATGGTCTTAAGGGTCTAACGTTATGTATTACAAAATATTACGCGGACCTTACGAAACTAGTAATCTATGATATAGTGAAGTAGAAAACTGAAAAGAGTTAACCACTGGGGGAGTCTTTGTAAAAGACTGAGACGTGTATCGATACGCGGACCCTTCGAACCTGATCTGGCTCATACCAGCGTAGGGAAGTGGATCGCACGTCTTCCAAAGGTTATCTTCCGCCGATTTGCGAGCCGCTTCTTCAACGATTGTGTTGAGTGAAGCGGCTTTTTTGGTTTTCTAAAACTATAAAGGAGTGGTTGGAATGACGTTTTGTGAAGAGGTACGGAAGGAATGCAGCGATGTTTGGGAGGCAAGCTTCCACCATCCATTCATTGCGGCGCTCGCTGAAGGGACTTTGCCTGAAGATGTCTTCAAACAGTATGTCCTGCAAGACTCGTATTATTTGAAGCACTTTGCGAAAGTCCATGCCCTGGCAGCTGTGCAGGCTACGGATTTATTGACGGTGCAACGGTTTGCGCAGCATGCGGAGGGAACGTGCGGTGCGGAAATTTCATTGCATGAAGGTTTTTTTGGCCTGCTGGGCGTTACAGATAATGACATTAAAAGTTTCGAACCTGCGCCGACAGCGTATGCCTACACGTCGCATTTGTACAGGGCCGCATTGGAAGGTGACTTGGCCGCGACATTATCAGCGTTGCTTCCATGTTATTGGTTGTATTACGAAATCGGGGAGCGGCTGAAGGACGCGAAACCGAATCATCCGGTTTACGATAAATGGATTGCCACGTACAGTTCTGAATGGTTCGAGCAGGCAACCCGTGAACAGATCGATCGTTTGAATAAACTTACGGAAGAACTTTCGGATAAAAGAAGGGAACAATTGAAAGCCCATTTCATTAAAAGTGTCCATTATGAATTGCAGTTTTGGGAAATGGCATGGACGAAGCAAAAATGGTCGTTTGAAACGGAGGTGCATGCATAATGGCGCAATCTTCATTGCTGCATGAACTGCGTTCGCAAAGCCCGTTGGTTCATTGCATCACGAATATTGTCGTTGCAAACTTTCAAGCGAATGGCTTGCTCGCATTGGGCGCTTCGCCGATCATGGCGGGTGCAATCGAGGAGGCGGCGGAAGTAGCCGCCGTTTCCTCGTGTACATTGCTCAATATCGGCACGCTGGACAGTTCGGTTGTTGAATCAATGATCGCAGCTGGAAAAAGCGCTTCTATTAAAGGGCGGCCACTCGTATTGGATCCGGTCGGTGCGGGGGCGACTGTTTTCCGTAAACGGACAGTTGCAAAACTTCTGGAGGAATTGGAGATTACGCTCATCCGGGGAAATGCCGGTGAGATCGCGTCCATCGCGGGAGTGGAGTGGGAAGCGAAAGGCGTCGATGCGGGGGATGGGTCGGCAAATATTGTGGAAGCGGCAATAGATGTGGCTCGACGCCATCATTGTCTCGTAGTGGTTACCGGTGAGACGGACATCGTGACGGATGGCGAAAAAATCATCCGGATAACGGGCGGGCACCCGCTCATGGCGCGGATCACCGGAATGGGCTGTCTGCTGAGCGCAGTTTGCGCCGCATTCCTTTCTGTCGGTAAACATGCGCTACTTGATGCGGTTGCTTATAGTCTTGCGTTTTACAAGAAGGCGGGGGAATTGGCGGCGGAGCGAGCTTCGGGGCCGGGGGATTTTGCTGTTCATTTCCTGAATGCTATATTCCAAATGGATGATGCTGCAATAGAGCTTGGGCAAATCGTTGTCGAAGAGGGGGTTGTCAAATGACTTACGTTGCACTCACGATTGCAGGTTCGGACAGTGGCGGCGGGGCAGGCATCCAGGCCGATCTGAAAACATTCCAGGAGCTCGGCACGTTCGGAACGTCCGCCTTGACGGCAGTAACTGCCCAAAATACGTTGGGCGTCCATGCGGTTCAACCGATAGGGACGGACATCGTCATTGCGCAGATCGAGGCGGTCCTGCATGATTTTACAGTCGGCGCTGCTAAAACCGGGATGTTGTTTTCAGCGGAAATTATCGAAGCAGTCGCCGATACATTAGACCGGCACGAACGAATTCCTTTAGTTATCGACCCCGTCATGATTGCGAAAGGCGGCGCTTCGCTTCTTCAAGAAACGGCGATTGCGGCTTTGAAGGAGCACCTCATTCCTATGGCTGCCCTTTTGACGCCCAATATACCTGAAGCGGAAGTGCTGACGGGGATAACGATTTTGTCAATGAAAGATATGGAGAATGCCGCGAACCGATTGCTCCGGATGGGAGCCGGGGCGGTACTGCTAAAAGGGGGGCATCGGATCGATATTACTGACGCAGAGGATTTATTTATGTCGGCGGACGACGAGTGTTTCCTTATGAGAAGCAGGCGGATCAAGACAAAAGATACACATGGAACGGGATGCACTTTTGCCGCCGCCATTACGGCAGAGCTTGCGAAAGGTGTACCGATGCGTGAGGCGGTTGTTACCGCGAAGCACTTCATCCATGCAGCAATTGAAGATGGGATTTACCTTGGCAATGGACATGGTCCGACCAACCATGCAGCGCTTAGGAATCGGGGAAATGCTGAACGGAAGGATGTCGAGTTGATTGGAAAACGTTGATGTGACGCTTTATTTCATTATGGGATCGGTAAATGCACAGGAGCCGCTGTCTGTTTTGGAGGATGCGTTAAGAGGCGGAATCACTTGTTTCCAGCTGCGGGAAAAGGGGGCACGTGCACTTGTCGGGATGGAAAAGAAAGCATTTGCGGAGAGCTGCCAACGATTGTGTGCGCAATATGGGGTGCCATTTATCGTGAATGATGATGTGGACCTTGCGGTTGAGATTAACGCGGACGGCGTCCATATCGGGCAGGACGATGCAGAGGCGCGATTTGTCCGAAAAAGAATTGGACCGGGAAAAATATTGGGGGTTTCCGTCCATTCAATAGAAGAAACGGAAGCGGCGATATCGGCTGGGGCGAATTATGTCGGGATGGGGCCTGTCTATCCGACGGTTACGAAAGACGATGCGAAACCGGTGGCGGGTACGGCGATGATTGAGGAAGTCGCGAGGTTGTATCCTGATTTGCCGATTGTCGGAATCGGAGGCATTACGGCAGCAAATGCCGAACCCGTCTTCCGGGCGGGAGCAAGCGGAGTATCTGTCATTTCGGCGATT
The DNA here is from genome assembly GCF_042655825.1 of Sporosarcina koreensis. Lineage (NCBI taxonomy): Bacteria > Bacillati > Bacillota > Bacilli > Caryophanales > Caryophanaceae > Sporosarcina > Sporosarcina koreensis. The sequence goes on from NZ_JBHSNP010000010.1 coordinate 42,609, forward strand.
GCTTCGTCTGCTAATCCCGAAATGGCGGCGAAACGGCTGGAGGAAGTGTCTTTGAAGTGGCGTCGTGAAAGGAGTGTGCTGCGATGAGTACGCGAAAACTTGTCTTGATGACCGTGTTTACGGCGATTGCGGTGGCGGGATCCGTGTTTGTTTCGTTTCCTGCGGGCATTGCACGTGCCTATCCGATCCAGCACGCGGTTAATGTCATCGCCGCGGTTCTTTTAGGGCCAATTCCGGCAGTCATTATTGCATTCATGACTGGCTTGGTGCGCATATTGACGGGGACGGGATCATTGCTTGCCTTTCCGGGAGGGATGATCGGCGCCGCGCTTGCCGGTCTGCTCTATAAGAAGTCGGAGCGGGTATGGCTGGCTGCAATTGGGGAAATCATTGGGACAGGGGTAATTGCGTCCCTCTTCGCGGTTCCATACGCGGCCATTTTGATGGGAACAACGGTCACCGCTTTCTTTTTCATGCCGCCTTTCCTTGTCTCGAGCTTAAGTGGGGCGGTTATAGGGGGTGTCGTGGCGATCAGGCTGCAAGCTGTGCCGATGGGGAGAAGGATAAGAAGTTATTAGTAAAATAAGCAATGTTGCTGGGATTACGATGTTTCGTCTTAGGGTATGAGAACGAAAAATGGGAAAGAGGGGAGCATTGGCATGGGAATCGGCGGAACTGAAGTAAGCGGAAAGAGATTTCCTTTCCTTTTGGCAACGATGAAAGGCATCTCCCAAGTGCTTCTCATCGAAAACTGGGTGACAGGCCTGCTCATATTAACTGCAATCTCAATTACCTCCATACAGCTTGGTTTGATGGCGTTCCTTTCAGCTGCTATCGGAACGCTAATCGGACGCTTTGGCGGCGGGAATCCGTCAAGTGTTGAACGGGGGCTGTATGGATATAATCCCATGTTGACAGGGATGGCGCTCTATCTGTTTCTGGAAGGACCTTTAAGTTGGGGGATTGCTTTATTCGGTGCTGTCATTTCGGCTGCATTTACTGCTTCGGTGATGAGATTTCTGCAGCCTGCCGGTTTGCCGACATTGACATTTCCATACATCGTGACGACATGGCTGTTGATGTTGTCCTCGTATCGATTCGAAACATTTTCATTGACGGACGAATTAATGCCGCAAAATGTATCGCATTGGAAGCTGGAAATTGCCGGCGAGATCCATTGGTTAGGTGCTTTTCTTGACGGAGCCGGCCAAATCTTCTTTCTGCAGGGCATTGTTGCGGGGGTGTTGCTCTTTTTAGCAATCTTCATTGCGGACTGGCAGAAGGGGCTGTATGCGCTAGCCGGTAATTTCATCGGCATGTTTACCGCATACATGCTTGGTGGTGAACATTCGCTCATCGATGCGGGGCTGTACGGCTATAATGCTATTTTGACGGCAATCGCTGTCGGTGTCGTTTTCCGGGATGGGGTGAACCGGCTCTCGCTATTCGGTGCGATAATTGCTTGCGTTTTAACAGTTGTGTTTATTGGAAGTGTCGATACCGTACTTTTGCCGTTCGGATTACCGGCCTTGACGATGCCGTTCGCCCTGAGTACTTCGATTTTTATAGGTGCACGGATGATGATGCGGCACGCATGATAGGGCTCAATTGTTTGAATTGTTCCGGAGTTGTTTGGGTGCCTGTGCAGCAAACTATTCAGATAATGCACTACAATTGTATAAGAAAAATCAAGAAGCCAACCAAATCAAGACTTGGTTGGCTTCTTTCTGTATTTATATGACTTTTGCTGAATTGTCATAAATGCGTGGTGCACAGGCACCGATACAATTCAGGCACAATTATGCTTTCGCTTTTCGGTAGCTGTCGTAGATTTCGATAGCCACGGTCACGATGAGGGTGACGATGATCGTCCACACCGCCCAATCGATGAAATTCTGAACGGAAGACGAATTGATTTCTAGTAAATTTGCCAAATAAGGAATCATTGCTTCGTTGATAAGGGAAGGGTTGAGGGTAATGATCATGAAGACAATCAAGCTGATGACTTTTATGACAGCATTTATGGTTACAAGCCTCATTGTCCACTGTCGTTCCTTCCATTTATAGAGCGCTACTCCTATTTCAAGCAGAGCGATTGGTAAAACGATGGGCAGGTAGGACATCAATACCGATTGATTAAGAGCCGGCATCACCAATTGGAGCCCTTCACCATCTATTGATCGATAGACGCCCGCAAGATGGTTCGCATTGAAATAAAAAACGAGCCAAATTGCAATCCAGACCAGACCAAAAACCGCCTCACCCAGTGGAATCGCCTTTTTCTTCGAAATGACATGGACATGCCTCAATTGTTCGGGAGACCAATCAGTCCCGTACGCTGTAAGGGAGCCGGTGCTTTTTGCCATGCCGATTCTTTCAATGAAAACAAATGTGATAGTCACCCAAAAAAACGTTTGAATGAGCACATTTATGACATTGCCGATGATAATGCCGAGGCTTTTTATTACGACAGAGAGTATGCTTTCTTCTCCTGAAAAAAGGACAATCGTTTCCACGACATGGACTAGGGCGGTAATAAAGATCGCCCATGGGATGATCATTTTCATCGTCCATATATAAGCATCGTAGACTTTCGGGCCGATCAAATGCATCGGTGTATCGCGATAGCTTGCGGCTAGACGCGCGGGATCGCCAAGTTTCAAAAGGGCTTCCTTTACTTCATCCTCTGTGAAATTATCGGGCAGCATATCTTCGATCGTGGATCTGAGCTCAAGGGCGATATCATTCCGTGATTTTTCCGGTAGTCTTCGCGTCACTTCATATATATAGGCATCAATCAGTTTCATCAAATTCATCTCCTTCCAATAATGTTTTCAGTTCCGTAGTCATCGTTTCCCATTCCTTTTTCAACTGCTCATAAATTTCACTGCCGTACTCACTCATTACGTAATACTTTCGGGGTCTGCTTTCCGTCGTGTCCCAACTGCTCGTTAGCAGTTCCTGTTTCTCTAATCGGCGAAGCAGCGGGTATAACGTGCTTTGCTCAATGGCTACGCCTGCCTTCTCAAGACGTTGGACTAATGAATATCCATATTGAGGTGTCCGCAATTGACTCAATACAGCAAGCGTCAACGTTCCTCTTCTTAATTCTGTCGCGAATGATTCTAATAATGGCTCCATAGTTGTCACCTCGTCTTTATATACTATGCATCATACAGTATTATGATTCCGCCAACAATAGGGAAGTGTAAATAATTGGAGAGGGAATGTAATAGCCATTCGCAGTGGGCAGTGAAAAACCCCTCTCAAGTACAGTAATTGTCTTGAGAGGGGTTTCCGATTATGCATTTTAAATTTCATTCAAACGAGACCGCGAAAGTGAACAGCCTAATTGCCATTCAGCAATTGCAGATCATTAATACGTTTCCGTCCAAATCTTGAAAGTTGAAATAAGCAAAATCACCAATACGCTCAATTTCCTTAACAATTGTGATGCCTTTGTTTTGAATAAAATCGTAAGCTTCATCAATATCATTGACGAAGAAGTTAAACAATACATGATCGGAAGGCTTAAGCGTGAAACCGGGATCGAAAGTGTGATCGTCCAAAGTGAGCCCGGTTTCGGATGTGACGGGGATGTTGTAAACAGGAGATGAAACGTTCTCCGCTGAAAAAGGTAATCCGAGTAGGTTGCTATACCATTCTGCAGATTTCTCCAAGTTGCTGACGTGGATAAAAACATTGTTCACCTTGCTGGCGATAGGGGAAGCGATTGAATTCATTGCCATTCCACTCCTTTGCTCATTTCTTATAGTAACAATTCAACAAATCCCCAAAATCCCCTTCTAAATTGTTTGGGAATTGTGTGGGTGCCTGTGCAGCACACTATTCAGATAATGCACTACAATTGCATAAGAGAAATCAAGAAGCCAACCAAATCAAGACATGGTTGGCTTCTTCCTGTATTGATATGACTAATGTTGAATTGTCATAAATGTGTGCTGCACAGGCACCGCAAAAAAAGCATCGCAAAAGGCATTCTGGGAGATTTTATTATATTGTATGTATTCATTATATTTTAAATATTAAATAATCGATAACGTAGAAAGGTAATTGAGAATTAAAGGTTGGGGTGAAAATCTTATTATCCTGTAAATAATATGGAATCGATAAGGATGGATTATCCCTAAAACATGATGTATAAGGGTTTCTGGTGGACAAAAGTGTATCTGTTGACAAAAGGGTGGTTCTATATGATAATGAGTATGTAATTAGAATTATTATAGTTAAGCGGTTGAGAGTGCAACATAATTCTTGCTGCGGTTTAGGTTTTGATGAAATTACCTAGACTAACTATGAAAAATCACACTAGGAGGAATTTTTTTATGTCTCTAATCGGAAAAGAAATACTACCATTCAAAGCGCAAGCTTACCATAGCGGTACAGGCGAATTCATCGAGGTAACTGATGAGAGCCTAAAAGGTAAATGGAGCATCGTTTGCTTCTACCCGGCAGACTTCACATTCGTTTGCCCAACTGAGCTTGGAGATCTTCAAGATCAATATGCAACTCTTAAAGAGCTAGGTGCTGAAGTTTATTCCGTTTCTACGGACACGCACTTTACACATAAAGCTTGGCACGATCACTCTGAGACGATCAGCAAACTTGAGTATATTATGATCGGTGACCCTTCACAAACGATTTCCCGCAACTTCGACGTACTGGACGAAGAAGCAGGCCTAGCAGATCGCGGTACGTTCATCATCGATCCAGACGGTGTTGTGCAAACAGTTGAAATCAATGCTGGCGGAATCGGTCGCGACGCAAGCACGCTTGTCGACAAAATCAAAGCTGCACAATACGTGCGCAACAATCCAGGCGAAGTTTGCCCTGCAAAATGGAAAGAGGGCGAAGAAACCCTTAAACCTAGCCTTGACCTTGTAGGTAAAATTTAATTTCGCGATAGCGAAAATCGGGGGCGGCCCCCTTCCTTTAAGGGATAGGGGCTCCCTTTATTTTTGAATATTTTCGGCTGATGTCTTAGATATTGAACTGAATTTGCGTTTTTTTCGATTCAATATCTAAGGCAATCATGCCGAGTTTTCTATGGGAAAATACAAGTTAAGGAGTAGATTACATGATTTTAGATGCAGATATAAAACAACAATTAGCTCAATATCTTGAATTAATGGAAGGCGATATCCTTCTGAAAGTAAGCGCTGGAGAAGATAAGGTGTCGCGCGAGATGACGTCACTTGTGGATGAACTGGCGACCATGTCATCACGCATTAAAGTGGAGCATGCCGAGTTGGAAAGAACGCCAAGCTTCAGCGTCAACCGCATAGGTGAGGATACAGGCGTTGTATTCGCAGGCATCCCACTTGGACACGAATTCACTTCATTGGTGCTCGCTTTATTGCAAGTGAGCGGAAGAGCGCCAAAAGTGGATGAGAAAGTGATCGAGCAAGTGAAGAAAATTGAGGACAAGCTCCACTTTGAATCCTATATTAGCTTGAGCTGTCAAAACTGCCCTGAGGTTGTACAGGCACTTAACCTTATGAGTGTGTTGAACCCTAACATTTCACACACGATGATTGACGGCGCGGCGTATAAAGAAGAAGTCGAAAGCAAAAACATTCTTGCTGTCCCGACGGTTTACTTGAATGGCGAGCCATTCACGAACGGCCGTAAGACAATCGAAGAGATCCTTGCAGAATTGGGCGGCGGCCCGGATGCATCGGAATTTGCAGATAAAGATCCGTTTGACGTCCTTGTTGTTGGCGGCGGTCCAGCGGGTGCAAGTGCGGCAATCTACGCGGCACGTAAAGGGATTCGCACTGGAATTGTCGCTGAGCGTTTTGGCGGTCAGATCTTGGATACGGCTGCAATCGAGAACTTCATTAGCGTGAACCGCACGGAAGGTCCAAAACTAGCGGCTAGCCTTGAAGAGCACGTGAAAGATTATAAAATCGACGTGATGAATTTGGTTCGTGCGAAGCGTTTGGAGAAGAAAGATCTCATTGAAATCGAATTGGAAAACGGTGCTGTCCTGAAGAGTAAATCCGTCATCCTTTCAACAGGTGCACGCTGGAGAAATATCGGCGTTCCTGGAGAAGCCGAGTTCAGGAATAAAGGCGTTGCGTATTGCCCTCACTGTGACGGTCCTTTATTCGAAGGAAAAGACGTTGCAGTTGTCGGCGGTGGGAACTCCGGTGTCGAGGCGGCAATCGACCTTGCGGGTATCGTCAACCACGTAACTGTTCTTGAATTCAACGACGAGTTGAAGGCGGATTCCGTACTTCAAGAGCGTCTGCACAGCTTGCCGAATGTCAAAGTCATTACAAATGCTCAGACGAAAGAGATTACCGGTACGGACAACGTAAACGGCATCACGTATATTGAGCGCGAGTCCGGTGAAGAAAAGCATATCGAGCTAGCTGGTGTGTTTGTCCAAATCGGTCTTGTGCCGAACACGGATTGGCTAGGCGATTCTGTTGAGCGCAATAAATTCGGCGAGATCCTTGTCGACAAACGCGGCGCGACGAATGTCCCTGGCGTATTTGCTGCAGGAGACTGCACGGATAGCCCGTTCAAGCAGATCATTATTTCCATGGGTGCAGGCGCGACTGCATCATTGGGCGCGTTTGATTATCTCGTTCGGAATTAATTAAGGAACATTCATAGAGTGCAAAGGAACAGGTCTGAAAATGGACCTGTTCTTTTTTATAGGAATTCCTGCTCGGTTTGTTGTCAATACGTCCCATTTTAGGTGGTCGGTAAGGGCTCTTTTACGTGAATCTAGTTTTATGGCACACAAAATAGTGAATTGTATAGGTGTCAATACTTTACTAGAGGGAGCGTGTGGAAATGAAAAAATGGATTTCGCTTACAATGATTCTTGCCTGTGCTTTTGTTTTCGCAGCATGCGCCGATGGGAAGAATGACTCGGCTCCAGATGAAGCGGAAGATGGCGCGGTCGATGAGGGGAAGACTACTGACCCGGTTGAATTGGATTTAGTCGAGGATGAGAAATTGCCATCTGTGAAAGTCAATCTGATGGACGGCAACGGAAAGCCGGTCGGAACGGCGGAATTGACCGAGGAAGAGGACGCGTTGCGGATCATGGTGGAAGCGGAGAATTTGCCTGAAGGCTTACACGGTTTTCATTTCCACGAAAAAGGGGTCTGCGAAGCGCCGGATTTTGAGTCTGCGGGAGGACATTTCAATCCGACAGATGCGAGCCACGGACTTGACCACGAAGACGGTCCGCATGCCGGCGACTTGCCGAACTTGGAAGTCGGGCCGGATGGTACTGTGAAGGAAGAATTCTTTGTTGAAAACCTAACATTATTGGCCGGAGAGGAAAATTCCCTATACCATGAAGGCGGCACATCCCTCGTCATCCACGCTGAAGCAGACGACGGAAAAACCCAACCATCCGGAAACTCCGGCGACCGCATCGCATGCGGCGTCGTGGAGTGATGTGGAGTATTCAGAATCTTTCGGGTGCCTGTGCAGTAAACAATTCAGATTATGAACTACAATTGTATAAAATAAATCAAGAAGCCAACGTAATCAACCCTCGTTGGCTTCTGTTTGTATTTATATAAGTCTCATTGAATTGTCATAAATGTGTCTTACACAGGCACCGCTTGGAGGATGGGTTTGATTTTGCGGAGGATGTAGAGGCTGAGTGCTGTCCAGATCCAGCTGTAGAGCAGGGTGAATGCGAGGATGAGGAGCAGGGTGATTGGGTTGAATGATGAGGAGACGGTTGGGCCGAAGACGGGAAAGCCGAGTGCGTATAAGGGGATGCAAATGCCGATGCATAGTAGGAGTGCGTTTGTGAGGACGACGTGCAGTCGCTTATTCAGTTTGCGAAGTGTCCAGCCTAACCCTAGACCGAGCAGCCCCGTTGTGAAAGGGAAGATGAGCAACTCGCTCGGCTGCAGTGAGAGTAATAAAAGGATCGTTAAGATATAGGTGAAGATGCCTGAGCGTAGCGACATGAGGGCGACGATCATGATGGGGGCGGTGGCGAAGGGGCTGATGGCAAATCCGATGGCGGGCAGCAATCCGCCTGCTGCTTGTAAAATGGCTGTCAGTGCTGCCATCAATGCCATGAAGAGCAGTCTTTTCGTCGGTCGCCATCGCTTAAGAATACGGTGGATGTATTTTGGATGCGATGGGAGTGATGTCGTGAAAGGCATGGTCTCTCTCCTTTTTGTAAACAAGCTTTATCTTTATTTTATTGGCCAAGTCACTTTTCCGTGCGGGTTCCGAGGTGCCGGAAAGGTGGACGTTGGAATAGAGTAATAAGGAAAAGGGGAGAGGGGATAGACGTCTATGGCTGAAAATGTCCGGGAACAATCCCGTCCGAATGAACAACGATTGCCGCAACGAAAATTGGCGCCTGAAGATATCCTATTGCCGCCTGGCTATAAGGTCGAAGTGTTTGCGACCGGTTTAACTGCACCTATCAATTTGACGTTTACAAGTAAAGGTGAAATGCTCGTCGCCGATGCGGGAATAACGGACGGGAATGGAAAGGTTTTGAGGCTGACGGAACAAGGTTTCACTGTCATAGCGGATGGATTTCATCCTCCGTTGACGGGAATTACGGAACATGAAGGGATTATTTACGTTGCGCATCGGCGTTACGTGACGATCATCCAGCCTGATGGGAAGAAAAAGGACATCATCGAAGGGCTGCCGAGCAATGGCGACCATCATAACAACCGGGTCGTTTTTGGGCCGGACGGGAAGATGTATTTTGGCCAAGGGACCGCGACGAATAGCGGGGTGGTTGGCAAGGATAACGGTTGGGTGAAAGCGCATCCGTTCTTTCATGATTATCCCGGCGGCCGGATCACGCTTGCGGGCGAGAATTATCAAGCATCCGGATTTTTGAAAGACTACCAGGACCGGGTGCAGACGACCGGTGCCTATGTACCTTTTGGGGTGGAGACCTATCCGGGGCAAGTTGTCGATGGAGTCACTCGCGCAAGCGGCAGCATATTGCGGGCAAACCCGGATGGGTCGGAGCTGGAGTTGGTGGCATGGGGATTGCGGAACCCGTTCAGGCTAAGGTTTGACAGATATAATCGGCTGTTTGCCGCGAACCATGGGATGGATGTGCGGGGAAGCCGTCCGGTTGCGAACTCACCGGATGAATTTCAGTGGATCCGGCCAGGATACTGGTACGGGTTTCCGGACTTTACCGGAGGGTTGCCGGTGACGATGCCGCAATTCCGACCTGAAGGAAAACCGCAGCCGACTTTCTTATTGGCGGAACATCCGATGCAGCCGCCATATCCGGTCGCAAGCTTCCCGGCCCATTCTGCAACAATGGGTTTCAGTTTTAATGAAAACTCATCCTTTGCTCCAATCGGGGACGTATTCATTGCGGAGTTCGGGGCGAATGCACCTGGCACGACGGGAGGGAAACCACTGCCGCTTGTCGGGCATCGCATCTCCCGAATCGATATGACGTCGGGGCAAGTATACCCCTTTGCAATCAATCGAACGGGAATGGTGGCCTCCATGACAAATGGCGGCGGATTCGAACGGCCGATCGACGCGGTGTTCGACGCAAATGGCGCGCTCTATGTCCTCGATTTCGGCCAATTCTCAGGAGCCACCGCTGCCCCAGGCACAGGCGTCATTTGGAAAATTGACCGAAGCTGATGGGGAATTGTGTGGGAATTGTATGGGTGCCTGTGCAGCACACAATTCAGATTATGCACTACAATTGCATAAATTAAATGAAGGGGTCAACGTTATCAATCTTTCGTTGGCTTCTTTTTGTATTTATATAAATCTCGTTGAATTGTCATAAATGTGTGGTGCACAGGCACCGTTAAATTCCGTTAAATTCTTAATGACAATTGGAAATATTGTGCTATTCTATAACGAAAGAAGGGGGGCGTTTGTGATGAAATTTCCTGAATTGGAAACAGAACGGCTGCGTCTTGTCGAAGTGAAAATGGAGCATGCCGAGGGCTTATTCGATAACTTATCAAATCCGGCAGTGATACGGTATTACGGAAGGGATCCGATGACTGAACTGGCGGCAGCGGAAGAGATGGTTGAACATTTCAGAAATGTTTATTCAGCAGGGCATGGAATTCGTTGGGCTATGATTCGAAAAGAAGATAACCGTTTCGCGGGGACGATCGGTTTGAATAACCTTTCCAAAGGAATGAAGCGGGCGGAAGTCGGATTTGAGATCCATCCGGATTTTTGGCGAACCGGTATGACATCGGAGGCATTGGAAGCGGTATTGCAATATTCATTTAAAGAATTAGGCCTGAACCGTATGGGGGCCGTCACTTTCATGGATAATGTGGCATCCATCAGTTTATTGGAAAAGCACGGGTTTGAACAAGAGGGAATCCTTCGCAGTTATCTTTTCCAAAATGGACAATCGCACGATGCACGCGTATTTTCGGTTTTGAAAAATTAATGAGGTTGATTACCGACTATAGGGAGGGTGCCGTTTGAAAACGTTTTTTGCGTACAATTGGCAAGTCAGAGAGGATTGGTATCGCTGGTGTGAAGAGGTCGAGGAAAAAGAGTTGCTCCGAACCCGGACCGGTGGGGTGGGCAGCATTTTAGAGACATTATTCCACATTATCGATGTGGAGTGGAGCTGGATCCGCCTGTTGCAGGGAAAACCGGATTTTCAGGAGAACTTTGAGGATTTTAAAAGCCTTCAGAGAGTGCGGGAGCTGGATGCGCGGTTCAAGCCTGAAGTGGAGGAGTTTGTCCGGAATTGGGAGGAGAGCATGGAGCATAATCTGCTGCAGGAAACGATGCCCGATGGTCGTATCGTGACAGATGCCTGGGGCGAGGTCATGCGGCATATGATTGCACATGAAATCCATCATATCGGACAACTGTCGGTATGGGCAAGGGAGATTGGGAAGAAGCCGGTTTCCCCTAACGCAATCGGTCGGGGGCTAATCCCGCATCGGGTTGATAACTGAATTGTTTGGGTGCCTGTGCAGCACACAATTCAGATAATGCACTACAATTGTATGAAAAAATTGAGGAAGCCATCCAAATCAATTATTTGGTCGGCTTCTTTATGTATATATATCACTAGGTTTGAATTGTCATAAATGTGTGCTGCACAGGCACCGCTTTTGGGCACCGGTTTGGATAGCACCGTCTTGGAAGAACTCGGAATTAAACTTTGTGGTTTTTTCTTTCGTTGTGGGGTACTACAATGGTAGGGGAGATTATTTGGAAGTTGGTGATGTGATTGTTCAAGGTAAGGAAGGAGCAGGTGTTTAGTGTTCTGAAGGTATTGTTTCCGCTTGTGCTCTTGGCGCTGGCCGTTTTTGAAATTCAAAAGACGGTGCGTGGAACAAATATCGAGATGCTCCGGACGGAAATGGCACAATTGCAGCCTTGGGAACTTGCACTTATCGTTGTCGTTTCTTTTTGCGCGATCGCACCTATGCTATATTATGACGTAATTCTCGTTAAAGTATTGGGAATAAAAATGAGGACCCGGAGCATTTTACGTAATTCCTTCATTGCCAATACGTTTTCGAATCTGATCGGCTTTGGCGGTCTTGTCGGTGTCATGCTTCGCAGTTATTTTTATTCGGAGTATAAGGAAGAGAAGGAAGGCGTGTTGAAAAACATTGCTTCTGTCACCTTGTTTTACTTAACTGGGATTTCATTGTTGGCGTGGATTATCGTTTTCTTTTATCGTGATTTTCCGTTGCTGCAAGAGACGAAATGGCTGTTGATTGCGGTCGTGGCGGTTAGTTTATATTTTCCGGTTTTCATCGGCATTTTTATGACCCGCTATCGGAAAGCGGATGCGCCTTCTCTGAATTCCAACATGGCTGTTCGGCTCGTGCTCGCTTCAGTGCTTGAATGGGTTTGCGTTTTTTTAGTGATTTGGATGCTGACTATTTTGTTAGAGATTCCGATCGGACTATCGGCGCTGATCCCAATTTTCTTGATTGCCGCCTGTGCGGGGATTGCCAGTTTGATTCCCGGAGGGCTTGGCTCGTTTGACCTTGTTTTCCTATGGGGAACACAAAGTTTGGGGATTGCCGATGAAAAAGTGCTGTTCCTGCTCATTTTGTATCGGATGGGTTATTTCATCCTGCCATTCCTGGCCTCGACCCTTTTATTTGTAAAAAGGTATTGGGAACAGTGGAATCGTTCGTGGGATGACGTTCCGACGGTTATTGTTCAAAAACTTAGCCATATGCTCGTAACGGTATTCGTATTCGTCGCAGGGATTGTGCTGTTGCTATCCGCAGCTGTTCCTGGCGTGTTCAGCCGTCTCAGAATTACTCAGGAATTCATATCCTCTCCCATTATGAATGTCTCCCACCAATTGACGGTGGCGGCCGGTTTCGTTCTGTTAGGCTTATGCAGGGGAATCAATTCAAGAGTGAAAAGGACGTTTCACCTCACCATTGTTGTGTTGATCAGCGCGGCGCTGTTCTCGATTTTCAAAGGTTTTGATTATGAGGAAGCCATTTTCCTGCTCATTGTAATGGGATTGCTCTTGGCATCCAAACGTCAGTTTTACCGGGCAAGTTATGTCGTAACGTGGGGCATTGCCCTTTTTGACTTGGCTGTCGTGGCCATCATAACTGGAATGTATGTATTCATCGGTTATTTGAATATGCCTTCATCCAAGTTTCGTATTCCGACTGCGCTGAACGATTTGATCATCACGGATTCCCGTGACTTGTTTTACAGTGCTCTCATCGGGATTGTTATTGCTTTTGCCATTCTTTTTATTGGCCACTACATTCACAAGCCAAAGAAGATGGAAATGCTTTCTTCGATTGACGAGGAGGAAAAAATTAAGCTTCATCTTCTGACGTATAAGGGGACAGAGTTTTCCCATCTGATCTTTCTGCATGACAAATACGTTTATTGGAATAAAGAAGAGAGTGTTTTATTTACTTATCAAACCTATGCGGATAAAATTGTGGTGCTTGGAAATCCGGTAGGAAGGGTATCGGATTTTCCATCCGCCATGGAAGAGTTTTTGGAGTGGGCGGATCTGTATGGTTATACCCCTGTGTTTTACGAGGTGAACAATAAAATCCTGGCTTCCTTGCACGAGTATGGATTCGGGTTTTTCAAATTGGGCGAGGAAGCCTATGTCGATTTGGAGCAGTTCACATTTGCCGGAAAGAAGATGAAGGGAAGCAGAGCGGTTAAAAATAAGTTTGAACGGGAAAATTACTCCGTCGAATTATTGAGCCCTCCCTATTCGTCAGACGTCATGGATGAATTGGAAGAAGTGTCGGTGAAGTGGCTGCAAGGAAGAGCAGAGAAAGGCTTTTCGCTTGGGTTTTTCGATCGGGATTACTTGAACACATCAGAAATTGCAGTCCTCCGGGATGCGGAGAGGATTCTGGGGTTTGCCAGTCTTATGCCGATGTACGATAACGGCGAGCGGATTTCTGTTGACCTCATGCGTTTTAAACCGGAAGCGCCGAATGGAACGATGGACTTCATTTTCTTATCTCTATTCGAATGGGCAAAAGCAAAGGGCTATCGCATATTCAATATCGGAATGTCGCCGTTGTCAAATGTCGGTCGGTCCAAGTATTCATTCGTCAGTGAAAAAGTGGCGGCCCAAATCTTCTTGCACGGCCAGTATTTCTATCATTTCAAGGGATTGAAAAACTTCAAGCAGAAATACGCAGATTTCTGGGAATCCAAGTATGTCGCCTATCGAAAAAAATCTTCATTAACATTCACCATGGCCCAAATCACATTACTAATCGGCAAGCGAAGATGAATCGTGTGAGAATTGTTTGGGTGCCTGTGCGGCAAACAATTCAGACAATGCACTACAATTGAATAAAAAAAATGAAGAAGTCAACCATATCAATCTTTGGTTGGCTTCTTTCTGTATTTATATTACTTTTATTGAATTGTCATAAATGTGTGGTGCACAGGCACCGAAATTAGGCACCGGATGCCGCCTCGCTTCGTAAGATAAAGGAGGTGCGAAAAATTACTATAGGGAAAAGGAGAATCGGATTGTATGGTTCAAATGGATACGATATGCAAGCAGTTCGGAGAAATTCTGCATGGCAAAAGCAAGGTGGAAAAAGGCGTTTGTACTGTATCGTTACATCGGGCGTTCAAGGCGACCGTTCAAGGGAAACCGAGCACATCCGTCGTACCCGCCGATGTGCTATTCGAATCGCTCGATCAAAATGGGGTAGCGTTGAATTTGGCGGAAATCGCTATCTTGCAAGAAGAAATCCCGGCATTCACGCACTCATTGACAAACCAAGGCCTCATCGTCAGTGCATTGCATAACCACTGGGTATTTACGAACCCAACAATTATATATATACACATCCAGTCCGTCGAACCGCCTCTCGATTTTGCAAGAAAAATGGCGTACTCCTTCCGGTTTTTGAGCAGTCCACCCGTTTCCGGGTAAATTGTGTGGGAATTGTGTGGGTGCCTGCGCGGCAAACAACTCAGTAAATACACTGCAATTGAATAATGCAATAAAGAAACCAACCATATTTGGTTGGCTTTTTTTGCATTTATATTCACTTCAGTGAATTGTCATAAATACCTGTTGCACAGGCACCTGTTGTTACACTGTTGGTGCAGGAGCGCCGAACGCCGCCCATTCTTCTCGGGCGGGACCATACACTCCAATTACGCGTAACCCAGCTTGGCGCATGAGTACTGTCATTTGCCCACGATGGTGTGTTTGATGAGCCGTTAAAATACCGAGTACAGTACCAACTGACCATTGCTCTCCATACATCTCTTTTACTTCTGCAAGAGATTCGTCCGTCCATTGTTCTTTGATTGCGGCAATCATCGCTTCATTGGACGTGCGATAGGCTTCGGCAATTTCAGACGCAGTTTCCGGAACGGGTAAGTTGTGGTCCGTTGCCTCAAACTGAAGGCCTGTGCGCGACATCATTTCACCGAGTGTTGTCACAATATGCCAAGCAATGCGACCGAGTGTGCGGTCTTCAGGTGTAACCTCCGTCTGTAGTGATTCATCTGTTAACGTATCGAGTAGTTTCTGTGTTGAATTACTTTCATGTCCCCAATGAATAAGAAAATCTTTAGTCGTTGTAAACATATAATTATCCCCCTTTTTTTGAGCGTCCTATCTATAATTCGTGAATGGGACAGGGAACTCCTTTATTTCCGCCTACCGTTCCCTTAAATTGTTTAGGTGCCAGGGAGGAGTTACTAGAATAGATGCAGAAGATATCCTTTTAAAAGGAGTCGATTGAAGATGATTACTGACGCAGATAGAGCTTTCTTGCAAATGGCCTTGGACGAAGCGGAGCATGCTCTCAGGGAGAATACGTATCCTGTAGGAGCGATCCTCGTGGATGACAAATTCAACGTAATTGCACAGGGCCGAAATCGTGTGCATACGAATAAGGACGCTACGGCGCATGCGGAAATCAAGGTGATTCGCGAAGCGGGAGAAGCCATCTTTGACGCCAAGATACATAACAAAACATTCACCCTCTACAGTTCATTGGAGCCGTGTCCAATGTGTACGGGTGGTATTCTGCTTGCGAAAATACAAAGGGTTGTCTGGCTGCTGAATGATGATTTGGGGTTTGGCGCCTTCCAGAAGATGAATGACGCAGCTATTTTCGAAGCGAAATTTAATAAAATCGAAATGATTGCAGAACCGGATGCGGATTTGAAAAATAGGCAACTTGAGCTTATGCGTCAATGGGAGAGGAACACGAATCACGTTAGCAATTTGCGGAGCGCGATTCATGAGGGAGGAGAAATCTAACAGACCGATTTCGCCATCATTTAGCCGATTCCCTATTCGTATAATGAATGACAATATACTTAATTCAGCAAGGAGATGAGGTGTGCAAGTTGGCAAAAGGATTATTGCACGGCAGCAGGCTGTTTTTAGGGATCGTTTTCTTAGTCGCGGGAATTAACGGCTATTTTGTCATCTTCGGACTGGAGCCATTCATCGCAACGAGCGCCGAAGCGATGGCATTATTCGAATTCAAACACCTATTGATCGCAGAAAAATCATTGGAAATCATATGCGGAATCTTGCTGTTAACCAATCAATTCATCCCACTGGCAATTGCAGTTTTATCACCAATTGTTGTAAACATCTTCTTACTCCACCTGTTCCTCGACCATTCATTGCTTCTTCTAGCTATCCTACTTGTCCTTGCCCTTGGCTATTTGTTGTTCGCTCACAGGAAAAACTTTATTGGGATATTGGAGAGAAAGCCGAATCCATCTTAAAGAGAATACAAATTCATCGAGAACATTAAATAAGTTGAATTGTGTGGGTGCCCGTGCGACACACTATTCAGCAAATACACTGCAATTGCATAAATAAAATGACGAAGCCAACCAAGTCAACAACAGGTTGGCTTCTTCTTGTATTAATATAACTTACAATGAATAGTCATAATTGGTTGTTGCACAGGCACCAAAACAATTCAGACTACTTCATTGCAAATCACGTTTTCGAAAGCCGGTAACGCCGGTGACCAATAACCCGACCGCAAGACTGCTTAATAAGAATAACGGCATAAATGCCGCGTCCTCAATCGGCACTTGTGGAACGTGCCCATATGGTGAGAGCTGCCCGACCCAATCCGGAAATTGAATCAAGTTCCCTACATATAACACGAAGAATGAATAAAGGATGTACATCCAAATCAATTGGGTCAGCCTTGGCAGAAATCCGATCAGGAATGCAGTAATCCCAATCATCACAAGCATGGCCGGATAAAAGACGATGGCCGCCTTGTAAACCATTCCGAATTCAAGCCCATCCTCCATAACCGCTGTGGCAGCGGACCATAGCCCGAGGGCACTTGCCGAAATCATGACAAAACCGTTCACCACCGCGAGGACTGCATAGGATCCGATGAGCCGCATCCTTGATACAGCTCTACCCAATAAATGGTCCAGGCGGTTCTTTTTCTCCTCGCCGCGAAGTTTATTCATTGCCAGAACGGGTGGAACTGTGGCAATGAGTGAAAGGACGATCATTAACATTGGAATGAATTGCTCCACGAGGGAAGCGCCTTCAGCTTGTTGCAACATTTGTTGAAACGTTTCATTTCCCACAAAAAATGCTTCCAAATCACCGAAAATAGACCCATAGGACGCCCCTAGTATAAACAAGCCGATTGCCCATGCGAAAAACCCTGTCCGCTGCAGTCGGAATGCCAGGCCGATGGGACTTTGCAAAAAGCGCGAAGCGTATCTTTTACCTGGCTTGGATGGGATGAATCCCTGTTCCAGATCACGAATGCTATTCAGGAAATTCGCAGCGATAAAGAGTAGGAACGAAACAACAAGCATGACGACGACCGGTCCCCAATGATTGGATGAATAAACTTCTGCTTTCGTCACCCATCCCAATGGTGAAAGCCACGACATGGCTTCATTGCTTACATCGGTGACTGCCCGGAATAGGTAGGCGAAAATGAGTACGGCAACCGACCAGCCGACCGTTCCGCGTGAACTTTCGGAAAGCTGGGCAAATATCGCTGTCACGCCTGAAAAAACGAATCCCGTCCCACCTAAAATGGCACCATACAGCAAGGAACCTTCCAAATCCATACTTTCAATTCCAAGTGCATATAACCCAAATCCTATACATAAGGCTAACGCAATAAAAGCTCCGCACGAAACGAATAAAGCAGCATTTAAGTAGGCGAGGCGCCCTGCCGGCAAAGAACGGATCAGTTCCAGACGACCATCTTCTTCGTCCGCTCTCGTGTGGCGGGTGACAAGCAAAATGGCCATTAAACCGACAATGATTGCCGTAATGAGTAACATTTGATGGGCCGTCATGACGCCTGTTGTATAATTCTCCAGGTCAGCTGGGCCTACCATGGCAATCATGGCTGGATTCGCCATCGTTTCCGTAATCGCTGCTTTGTCCTGCTCTGTTTCATAGAAGTTGTCAAAAGCGGGCGGGACGATGAGCGTGAATATCGCTAATCCGATGATCCATAGTGGAATCCTTATTCGATCAAGGCGAAGGATAAACCGGGACAGCCGCCCTGTATTGGCAAAGATGTTCTGCCCCATCAGAGGACACCTCCCAGCTTCCTGGCCGACGTGTCCTTCCGCTCATAATGACGCATGAATAAATCCTCAAGTGTCGGGGGCGCACTTTCCAATTTCACAATGCCGAACTGACTAATATGCCGAATTGCAGCATCCAGCTCTTCCGTATCAATTTGGAAGGACAACCCTCGTTCCGTTTCCTCTATTTCATGGACCCCTCGTAATTCACGCAACGCTGAAATGGGCTGCTTTGTCTCAACGAGTATATGTGTCCGGGTCAAGTGGCGGAGTTCGTTCAACGTTCCAGTTTCAATGATTTGCCCCTGACGGATGATACCGACCCGGTCACATAATTTCTCCACTTCGGAAAGGATATGACTGGAAAGCAGTACACTTTTCCCGCTGTTCTTCATCTCCATCACACATTCCTGAAAAACTTTTTCCATCAACGGATCCAGCCCTGAAGTGGGTTCATCCAAAATATACAAATCAGCATCCGATGAAAATGCCGCGATAAGCGCAACCTTTTGCCGGTTCCCCTTGGAATACGTGCGGCATTTCTTCGTAGGATCCAAATCGAATCTTTTAATCAATTCTTCTCTTCTGCTTTTACTAGTCGTTCCCCGCAATGAAACAAACAAGTCAATGACTTCTCCGCCCGTTAAATTCGGCCATAGATTGACGTCACCTGGTACATAGGCCAATCTCTTATGAATTTCAACCGCATCAGTCCAAGCATCCTTGCCAAATACTTTCACTTCCCCTTCAGTCGCTTTTAAAATACCAAGCGCTATCCGAATGGCAGTAGATTTTCCCGCCCCGTTAGGTCCAATAAACCCGAAAACCTCGCCGCTGCCAATCGTAAAATTCACATCATCCAATGCTGTGAACTTCCCAAACGTCTTCGTTACATGTCTTACTTCCAATACGTTCATGTTTCTCCCCCTATTGCAAAGTTTTTGATGAACCCTTGTACGAATGACAGAAACTTGGAATAATTGATATTATAATATGACGAGTAGTGGAAACAAAATGAAAATACGTACAGAGGGAATGAATCATATGTATATTCCAAAATACTTCAAAGTCACAGATACGAATGAAATCCGCGATTTTATCCAGAAGAACTCTTTTGGCACGCTTGTCACGACAAAAAAAGGCAAACCGATTGCAACGCATTTGCCTTTCGGGTTCACGAAACAAGGAGAGGATTTCTACATTACGGGGCATATGGCGTATGGCAATCCGCAGTGGCGGACATTTGAAACGAGTGACGATGTTCTTGCTATGTTCCAGGGACCGCATGCTTATATTTCTTCTTCCTGGTACTCTCACGAGAATGTGCCGACGTGGAATTACGAGGCAATCCATGTTTACGGAAAGGCAAGTATTCTATCAAGGGAAGAATTAATTGAAGACTTGAAGATCATGCTCGAAAAATACGAGGGACATCGTGAAAATCCGGTATTATGGGATACGCTTTCTTCCAATCTTATAGAAAATGAACTGAAAGGCATCGTCGGATTTAAGATAAAAGTCGAGGAGATCCAGGCAGCTTATAAATTAAGCCAAAATCGCAATGAAACGGATTACCGCAACATCATCGAGAAGCTCCGAAATGAAGGAAATCCACAGTCGCGGCAAGTGGCGGAACGAATGGATAAAGGGAAAATTTGAAGCCTGTCACCGACGCAAATTTGGATTGGGTCGGTGGCGGGCATTTATTTGTAACCGGTTCAAGCCGAGCGTCGTCTAACGTGTAGGGGAAGGGGGGAGGACATGGAGCAGTTGGATTTGGATGCAATAGGCAGGGATGAGAAAATCGAACTTCTAATGGATAAATACGGGGAAGAGGTTAAGCGGCTTGTGTATACATACGCGAAAGATCATTCGGCGGCGGAAGACATAACGCAGGAAATATTCATAACCGTCTACGTCAAGCTTGATTCGTTCGCGGGCAAATCGTCGGTGAAAACGTGGATCTATTCGATCGCGATTAATAAATGTAAAGATCACTTAAAGAGCTGGCATATGCGGAAGATGACCGTACAGGAAAATATAAAGGAATTATTGAAATCAAACCGGCGGGGACCTGACGATGAAGTCATCGATAAGCAGGACAGTGAGCAGATCGTCGATCATGTCCTCAAGTTGGCGATTCCATATAGGGAAGTGATTCTGCTTTATTATTATCGGCATTTATCAATCAAAGAAGTGAGTGAGATCCTCGGGATAAGCGAAAGTACGGTGAAGGTGCGGCTGCATCGGGCGAGGGAGAAGCTGAGGAAGCCATTGGAGTATTTGGAGAGAGGTGAGGATATTGGATGAAAAGCTGAAAGGGCTGGATGAGAAAATTGACAAAGTCATTTCGCCGGACAATTATTTCACGGAGCAGGATAAGCGCAGGATCCGAAGCGGGATTAAGAAAATGAATAGCGGTACGCCCGCCGTTCGACGGTTCAATCCATTGCCGACATTCCTCACGGCCATTTCCATTTGCGCGTTTCTCGTCATCTTGGGCGGCATAGCCGGGAAGGAGCTTGGCTTTTTCGCAAATGATCCGTCGCAAGAAACCGAACAGCCGCAAGACATCGAACCACCAGTGACGATGCCGCCGGATGAGACGGTGGGAAGGGAGAATTTCATCTGGAAGAGCTACACGATAGAGACGGGACAGAAGGACGTTCATTATCAAGATATCCATGGCCATACGGTCATCTGGTCGGGAAGCGACAACGTTCCGGATTCCGGCTCATACGGCTTTGACTTGTTCACGTACAATTTGAAAGCGGAACGGTTCGATGAAACATTCCAATCAGAGGTAGCTGGGGAAGTGATCGACGGGCAAGTGAACGATGACTGGATAACGTGGGTCGACTCCGGGACTGTGGATGGCGAATATGAATGGCGAATCCATGCCTTTAACCGGAATACAAATGAGAGGAATCTAATCCGGTCTTCCAACCAGGTCGAAGGCTATGGCAATCCGCATATCGTGAATCCGCGGCTTTCCCTCGGCACGCGCAGGAATCTGCTCACATGGGTGGAGCCTGTGGCGGGGGAGGATAAAGTGGAAATCCAATTGTATGATTTGGATACTCGTGAACTTGTGACTGTGGATGAAACCATCTATATGGAGACCTACCCACAAATTTCAAATGAGTATCTTGTCTGGTCCGACTTCAACAACTATGAATTCGTCAAGTATTCGCTGGAACAACGACAAGTGGATTCAAGGGCGGGGTCTAAGTTTGAGATGATGTTCCCGAAAGTGAACGATGAATATGTCGTTTGGCAGGAAAAGACCGGGACGAGTAAAACGAGGCTTGCCGTGATGCCAGTCGAGTACGGCAGGAAAGAAGTCGAGCTGTTCAAAGGGGAACTTAACAGTTTCGATATCGGTGAGGATTTCGTGATTTGGGAAAGTGGTCAACAAATCTATGTGTATTCACTCGTGCGGAAAGAAACGAAGATCATCGGCGAAGGTGAATTCCCTACGATCCGCGGGAATATGGCCATCTGGCAGCTGCCGAAAGAAGGCGGGGAGGATTCAGTCTTCCAAGTTGTTGAGCTGAAGGCGCCGGCGCTGACGGATGTCGAATATGGCAGCACAATAGATGTAGATGAATTCGGCGAGCGGGATATACGGATTGAAAGTGAAGTTGAAACCGTTCTAGCAAGCGAGGATTTATTCCAAGGCAAGCTGAAGGGCATGTTGAATGGTGCGTATCTTAATGATGAGGGAGTTGCCGTCGTGGACTTTCAACATTTCGGGGAGAAGATCGGTGCCTTATCATGGGAGGATAAAGCTGAGCTGATGGATGCGTTGAATGAAGCGGTTTTCAAGAGCCCGAAGGTGAATAAAATCTATTATATGTTTGACGGTGATTACCATGCGTTCGGTGACTGGACGGAAATTGAAAATGTGTATGTAAGAAAATAATGATCGCGTATAATTAAAATCAAACAGATCATAAAGGCGGGCGTTTTCGATTCAACAGATACAATTATTGCAAAAGGTCATCGACACGATCGAAGACCGGATTAAGGAAGAGATCAAACCTGAGGAATTAGCGAAAATGACCGGGTACTCCCCCTTCCATTTTTATCGGATTTTTCATCAGCATATCGGTTATACCGTTATGGATTATGTCGTGAAAAGGAAGCTGCAGCACGCGTTATTCGAGTTGGTGAACGGGAAAAAAGTGATTGAGATTGCTCTCGACTATGGATTTGAAACGCATTCGGGCTTTTCGAAAGCGTTCAAACGGGTCTTCGGAAGTCCGCCGAGTCTTTACCGGCAACATTGTCCGACTTCATTGCCACCTAAGCTGGATTTACTGGACCTGCGTCAAAAGGAAGTCGGCGGCATCGTCATGCAGCCGAAGATTGTGCGAAAGGAAGGCTTTACGATTGCCGGGAAAATTTATGAAAGTAGCATGGATAACGTCTTTTACACAAGGGATGCCCCGGCTTTCTGGCATCAGCGCATCGCGCCGGAAGAGGCGATCGAGACGATGTTGTATGAAAAGCTGTCCCCGAAAAAGCATGGCGAGTATTGCGTGAATCTGAATGACCGGGAACTGAATCGGACGTTCACGTATTTATTTGCCGTCGATTGCGATGATGAGGATGCCCAGCTTCCGGAAGGGCTGACGAAGCTGCAACTAAAACCCGCAACGTATGCAGTTTTCACGATTCCTCCGGTAGATGTGGAGAAGTTTGTCCCTGCCATCAAAGGGACGTGGAGATTCATCGTCGAGGATTGGCTGCCGCAGTCGTCATACGAAGTCGATGAGCAGGGGTATGATTTTGAGTATTACGATGAACGTTGCCATGACTGGATTTATGAGAAAATCACGATGGAAATTTACGTGCCAATTAAAGAAAAAGACAAAGTGTGAACGAATCACGCTTTGTCTTTTTTTAGAACGACCGTATAGAGATACAAAACGGGCATGATGAAGCAGGCACTTGCGATGATTGCCGTTTTCACAGCGAACCGTGAAGCGATCACTCCAATAATCGGGCCGCCGCCAATTTGACCGATGGCATCGACTTGGCCTTTGACCGAAAAGAATGTCGCCCTTGTTGAGGAGTCCGGAATGATTTTATTCAACCAAATGTCCTCCAGCGGATACATGACTTGCCTTGTCACTTGGATCACGACGTAACAGACGAGCAAACTGACGACAAGGGCGGAGAGTGCGAACCCGATGAGTGACGCGGCAATAAGCGAACTGCCGATGAAAAGGGCGATGTAAATATGCCTCAAATTCGAATGGATCGTGCTCCGGTTCATAAAGTGGAGCACCGTGAATGAAAGGACGACGACGATGAATTGCAGTCCGCCCATGAACAGGACTAGCTTTTCATTCGATAGGGAAGCCAACGCGGATACGTCAATGAAGTGCGTCATCCATAAACGGTCGAACCCTTCGCTGTACAACCCGATGAATAACGCGATCAGAAGCAGCATTCTCATGACAAAGCTCGCTTTTGAATAAACAACGATTTTTTGCATATTCTCCTTCATGCTGTTCCACACGGAAACCCTTTCGCCCGATCGCAAAGGTTTGAAATTCTTTTCCTCCATGAAAAACAGTATGTAAATGGCGAGTCCCAGCATGCAAAGGCCGCCGATGATGATCGGTAAATTGATCATGAAATAACCCGTCAGGATGCTGAGCGGAATCGCGATGATTTGGCCAAGCTTGCCGAACTTCGCACCGCGAATAAATGCGAGCGATGCCCGTTCTTCCCCGATCTCATCTGCAATCCAAGCCTGCTGGGCGCCGCTTGTGAACGTATACCCGATCCCCCATGCGATTTGCGAGAAGATGACTGCGGCGAATAAAGGGAAGATCCCTTCGACCATAAAGCCGAAACCAATCAGGAAATAGCCGATGATGAGTGAAAGTTTACGGCTTTTCATGTCCGCTACGACGCCGGTCGGGATTTCAAACAGGAAAACCGTCAGCTCCAAGACGGTCCCGACCAAAACGAGCTGGAGCGGATCGAGCTTCACGACTTGCACGTGGTATAGCAAATTCACCGTAAAGATGAACGTGAAAAACAGTTGCGATAAAAAGCATGTGAACAAGTAAACTGCATATGGATCTTTTCTATTGTTTGTACGCATGAATTTCCCCCTCCACTTGATTATAGGGAAAGGGTTACCTCGCATCTGTTCCAAATTTGCGGTTTTTATGTGGAATAAACATTCATTTTTCATTCCGCACAAATTCCGTTATAATAGGACAGTTGAAGAAACAGGCGAGCCGTTTACGGCAGCCGTGTAATAGATGATGGATATTGTGAAAGGAGAATCATAACTTGACCGTAATTACAGGGGAAAAAATGGTTGTGGATATTGACCATATAGATAGAAAAGGAAATGGGCAAGCGGTCGTTTGGCGTGAGAATGAATTGGGCAACAAGAGAAAGTTGAAGCTCATCATTCCACAATCCTTGCCGGGAGAGACTGTGCAAGTGACTGTGGATGATCCAACGATGAGATGGCAAAAGGTATTGCCTGATGCGATCCTGGCCACGAACCCGGATCGCATGGAAGCGCCTTGCCCGCATTTCGAGCTATGCGGCGGCTGTGTCTGGCAGCATTGGAGTTACGAAGGCCAGCTGAAGCATAAGACGGAGCATGTGAAGAAAGCGTTGGAAAGCGTCGGAATGAATCCGGATCTTGTCGAGGACACGATTGGCATGGACGAGCCTTGGCATTACCGCAATAAAATGGAATTCACCTTCAGTCCGGAAGGGGATCTCGGGCTGCATGAGCAAGGGAATTTCCGCAAGATCATCCCGCTTGAAACTTGCTTGATTGCAGGCCGGAACATGGTTGACGCGACGATGGAAGTAAGCGAATGGGCGAAGGAGTTCGGCCTTCCAGGCTACAATAAAGATACGAAGGAAGGACTGCTCCGCCATTTGATGGTCCGGGAGTCGTTTGAAACCGGGGAAGTGATGCTTGCCTTGTTTGCGACGGAAGCGCCTGCCGGTGAATTGGCGGCTGCAGCCGAGGATTTGATTGAACGGATCACGAAGAATTATCCGAATGTGAAAAGCTTGATGTGGCTCGTGAACACGGATATAGCGGACCGCACACAATCCGAGGAGACCTTCGTGCTCGCAGGACGCGACTTCATCTATGATGAATTGGGCGGCTACCGCTACCGACTCTGGTTCGATACGTTCTTCCAGACGAACCCTGTCCAAGCGCAGAAGCTAGTTGAGCTTGCACTGGAGATGGGTAATCCGCAGGAAGACGAAAAAATGATCGACTTGTTCTGCGGCGTCGGGACATTCTCACTGCCGTTTGCCGCGCGCGTGAAAGAATTGGCCGGCATCGAAATCGTCGAGACGTCGATCGAATCCGCAAAACGGAATGCGATTGACAACGATTTGCATAACACGACATTCCTCGCCCGCGATGCGCGCCGAGGAATCGATGAAGTGCATGAAAGCTGGGGCTTGGCGGATATGTTATTGATCGACCCGCCGCGCTGCGGTGCTGGCGGCAAAGTGATGCGCCGGATCGGCCGCGCCCAACCGAAGCGGATTGTCTACGTGTCATGCAACCCGGACACCTTCGCAACGGATACAGCGGAATTGCTTCAGTTCGGCTACACTCTCCAAAAAGTGCAGCCGGTCGACCTCTTCCCGCACACCGTGCATGTCGAATGCGTCGCGTTGTTGACGTTGGATAATTGATTGAATTGTTTGGGTGCCTGTGCAACGAACAATTCAGACTATGCACTACAATTGCATAAAATAAAAACAGAAGCCAACCATATCAATATCCGGTTGGCTTCTTTCTGTATTACTATAACTATTATTGAATTGTCATAAATGTGTGGTGCACAGGCACATTAATTTATTTCCTATTTATTGCTCCGCAACTTCGAAAGCAGCCTAAGAATCTCAAAATACAGCCACACAAGCGTGACCATCAGGCCGAATGCGCTGTACCACTCCATATACTTCGGCGCCTGCTGCTCCGCGCCCTTTTCAATAAAATCAAAATCGAGCACGAGATTCAATGCCGCAACAACGACAATACCGACTGAAATCAAAATGCCGACAAGCCCCGTCTCATGGATGAACGGAACCTCCATGCCGAAGAAACGGAGGACGAAATCGGCCAAGTACACAAAGAAAATGGCCCCAGTTGCTGCGAAAACCCCCAGCCTGAAATTCTCCGTCACTTTGATGAACCCCGACTTGTACGCGAGCAGCAGTGAAAACAGCGTCCCAAGCGTCAACAGGATCGCCTGCGTCGTAATCCCTTCAAACTGGGATTCGAACATCGCCGAAATCCCGCCGATCGCCAAGCCCTCCAACAACGCATAAAGCGGAGCTGTGTAAGGTGCCGCCTTTTTCACGAAAATCGTAATGAGTGCGACGACAAACCCGCCGCCAAGACCAATCCAAAGCAACGCTTGAATGTCGTTTCCTGCAAAGTACTGATGCCATGTGAAGACGGCCGTCACACATAGCAATAAAAACAGGATGAACGTCTTGTTCACCGTCCCTTGAATGGTCATCGATATTCCGCCGTCCGCCCGCAACCCTTTGAACGTATCTTCTCCTAAACTCGGATTCGCTGATCTCATCATGCATCCCCTTTCTTGAAAATAGATTGTTAGTTGAGTATACGGGGGAGGGTGGAGTTGGTTTCAGGTCGGGCTAATAATGATCTCATTTGACCAAGTCAATAGTCATGTATTTCAAAGGGGCTTTATTTCTAACCCCTTCACACAAACGTAATTTCAACATCACCAATATGGGAATACGTCACTTTATACGTTCCTTCCTTTGCAACGAGCGGCGAAATGAAAGTACCCGAAGAGATGACCATGCCTTGCTGCAGCACTTTATTTTTCTTCGCTAGTTTTTCACTTAGCCACGCGACAGATGACACGGGATTTCCGAGCACGGCCGAGGAAACGCCCTCGCTGATCTTTTCACCGTTATGAAACAACTCCATTTCAATAGTTTCAAATTGGTCGAAAGTCAAAGGCTCGATCGGGTCGGCTAAGACGACAAGTCCAGTCGCGGTATTATCGCAAAGCAAGTCCGCCAAAGAGAAGTTCGGGAACCAATCAATATACCGGGCATCCGGAATTTCAATGCCTGCACAAACTTTGCTTTTCTGGATGATTTCTTCTTCATCGGCATTCGGTGACAAGTCCTCTTGCAAAATAAACATGATTTCCGGTTCGATTAATGGGTCAAATAATGAAGACAGCACGATACTATTGCCGCTATGTTGAATATGTGTGGAAAGCAACGTGCCGTATGCCGGCTCATTCGTGTCGGCGATCGCTTGCGTCTCAGCACTCGTCATACTTATCTTATAGCCCGCAATTTCAGCGTTATGTATAGTCGTTTGTTTCTGGATGAATTGTTCCTGCACGAAGTAAGCGGACTCTTCATCCAACTGATAGTCGTGGCGGATAAATTCAATCGGCTGCTTCGTTTCGTGTGCGGTATATAGTTTGCTCACAATTTCATTCATTTTAGTTGTCAAAAAAACACCCCATTTCGAATTGTTTGATAATGAATATACTATATTTTTAGATTTTGGTAAAGGTAATGTCCGCAATACTGTAAAGGTGCCTGTGCAGCAAACTATTCAGTAAATACACTACAATTGCATAAAGTTTTTCAAGAAGCCATCTATCTCAACAATTGTTTGGCTTCTTTTTGTATAAAAATAACTTTCATCGAATAGTCATAAATGTTTGCTGCACACTAATCAAAACAATTCTGACAATACACTACAATTGCATAAAATAAATGAAGAAGGCGACCGTATCAACGACAGTGAGTCTTCTTTATGTATTTATATAAAGGTTAATGAATTGTCATAAATGTGTGGTTCACAGGCACCAAATTTGGCACCTTTCATCGACAGTCTTTTTGGTTGCTTTTCTCCTAATTGAGTATTATTATTTAGATAGGAAATAGTTAGATGTCTAACTATTGAAGTAACGGTGCGCTAGCCGGCTATACGGAAAATATGAATGTTTCCCTGATAACCAATAAGGAGGAGTTTAGCATGAGATTACAAGGAAAAGTGGCAATCATTACAGGAAGTGCATCTGGGATCGGAAGAGGAATCGCGCTTGCGATGGCGAAAGAAGGCGCACATATCGCGGTTGTGGATATTAATGAAGAAAAAGGGCAAGAGACGTTAAAAGAATTGAACGAGCTAACCGAAAGCATGCTGTTCATTAAAGACATTTCGAAACCTGAAAGCGTCACTGAAATTGTACAAGCGGTCGTCGCGAAGTTCGGCAAGTTGGATATACTCGTAAATAATGCGCACGCATCCCGACAAGCACTATTTGCTGATACGACGATGGACATGATTGACTTATCCTTTGGCACAGGCTTTTACCCGACATTCCATTTCATGCAAGCTGCGTATCCTGAACTGAAGAAGACAAAAGGTAAAGTGATTAACTTCGCATCAGGCGCTGGCTTGGATGGCCAACCGACACAAGCATCTTACGCAGCAGCGAAAGAAGCGATCCGCGCGATTTCACGTGTGGCGGCGAATGAGTGGGGCCCTGAAGGCATCAATGTAAATCTTATTTCACCGATTGCGTTAACGCCTGGTGTGGAAGCATGGAAACAAAGTGCACCAGATATGTATGAAGCGATGATCAATCGCATTCCGTTGCGCCGTTTAGGTGATCCGGAAGGCGATATCGGCCGCACAGCTGTATTTCTTGCGAGCGATGATGCGAATTATATAACAGGACAAACAATCATGGTTGACGGCGGTTCTATCAAATTACGTTAAGGAGATGTTCAACATGGGTAAATTGGAAGGAAAAGTAGCGATCGTGACAGGTGGCGCTTCTGGTATCGGTGAAGGAATGGTTGATCTGTTCCAAGCGGAAGGCGCAATTGTCATTGCAGCGGATATTAACGAAGTAGCCATACAACGAGCGAGTGAAAAGAAAAATGTGTATGGTTTGAAGTTGAACGTAGCATCCGACGAAGAGTGGGCTGCGTTCGCCAAAGAAGTGAAAGAAAAATTCGGCCGTATCGATATTCTCGTGAACAACGCGGGGATTTCCTCTGAAAAACCGTATTCGGAAATCGGCATGGATGACTGGCAAAAAATGATGGCAATCAACAGCTTCGGCCCATTTGCAGGCATGAAGCATGTGGCTCCCATCATGGCTGAACAAAGGAGCGGATCCATCGTTAATATTTCATCGTATACAGCACAAATCGGGCAAGGATTTAACCATTACTCCGCATCCAAAGGGGCTGTCCGTGCAATTTCCAAGGCAGCAGCGACAACATTCGGCCGTCAAGGTGTGCGCGTAAATGCACTATTCCCTGGAATTATTGAAACACCAATGACACAGAATTTGAGCGCATCCAAAGAGCTGCTTGACCAACTCGTTCGTGCAACGCCTTTGCAGCGGCTAGGAAAGCCAGCCGATATCGCCAATGCGGCCCTATTCTTGGCAAGTGATGATTCTTCGTATATTACAGGTGCGGAAATTGTCATCGACGGCGGCTTCTCGGCACAATAACATATTTGTTAGGAATGAACCCAAATGCATCGAATTTTGGGTTCATTTTCATATTGCCGACTGTGTATGATAAAATGGAATTGTTTATGTAGAAAGCAGGGGTAAAAATGAAGGAAGAAACAATTTTTGACATCATCCACAATATGGACAAGTTCACAAATAACTTGATCATCCAGTGGAATAAAACCTTTAATGAAGATTTGGGCGTATCCCATATACTCCTTCTTGGCCATTTAGCCTCCAAAGGGAAAAGCCGGCCTTCCGAATTAGCGAAAGCACTTGGGTTAACCCCTCCCACAGTCACTCATTTAGTTGAGAAGCTTGTAAAAAAGAAACTTGCCGTTCGCTCTACTGATGAAGAAGACAGACGCATTATTTATTTAACGATTACAGAAGCAGGGATAGAAATCTTACAACGTGCAAACCTGGAAGGACAAGCTCTGAGAAGAAATCTATTCGAAAAACTAACACCCGAGGAGCAACAGCAAATGCTCCGTATTTATCAGAAGTTGAATGAGTAAGCACTTTTTTGTACTTTTTTGGTGCCTGTGCAGCACACTATTCAGTAAATACAATGAAATTGCATAAAGTATTTTAAGAAGCCGCCTATTTCAACGATTAGGTGGCTTCTTTTTGTATTAATATGAATTAAAGTGAATAGTCATAAATGTTCGCTGCACAGGCACCCGATCAATTCTGACAATACACTACAATTGTATAAAATAAATGAAGAATGCAACCGTATTAACGTCACGAAGGCTTATTTATGTATTTAAATAATTTTTAATGAATTGTCATAAATGTGTGATGCACAGGCACCGGTGTGAATATTACGTGCCAATTAGTGTCTGAATGTTGGTATAATTGACAGTAACGATGCTGTCAGTGAAAGGAGCGAGAATGGATGGGACAGGAAAGGTTTGAATATGAACGGAACCGATTTAATCTCTCTGAACGCCTCGTTGCAGAGTTATTTCTTCTCTCTTATATTTTTATTTTTTTTCTAGGAGAAAGAGGTTCGGCGATTCCGTATATCTGGCTTCTCATCTCAATCGCTGCTGGAATTGCAGCTTATTTCATATTCTATTCCCGCGCTTATTCACTTGGACCCGGTATGGGACTGGCATTAGGTGTAACGGTGCCTTTGTTTCTAATTGGGGCACCGTTGATGAATATACTGCTGTTTTTCGTTTATATACATTGGAGAATTCAAGCTAATTTTAGCGGTTCCCGAATTTACGGCTGGCCATTCATAACGCTTGTTAACCCATTCGCTTTCTTCTTAACGTTCTTCATGGCAAGGCTGATTTTTGCCAATGATAGACCTGAGGAATTAATGCATCAACAGCTGATGATCTTCTTGTTGACATCCTTCCTGTTTTATTTTATTCGTATGATTACGATTACAATAAATAGCAGGCAGTTAGGCAATTTTAAAGTAAGGGAAGCCGGAAAAGTATTCATTATCATCATGGGGCTAGGCGCCTCTGTATTTTTCATTGTCCTGACTTGGCTTAAGCCTGTAAGATCCCTAATTATCGAGACGATGGGCTATCTATTTGGCGGCTTATTCATGCTGTTCTTAAAAGGGCTAGACCCACTAATGGAGTTCATTAGAAAAAGTACCGAAAAAACCGGCGAAGAAAACGCCGGAGAAAGTGGGTTCCGTTTCTTTGATTTTGAAGAGCGCGCGGCTACATCCTCTCTATTTGAATACGCGTCAATCGTATTTGTGACAGCTGTTCTGATCATCATTGCAGTCGTTCTAATCCTGAAAAAGAAAAATGAACGATATAATGATAGACAACACACTTACTTTTTTTCATTTAAAGGCAAAAGGGAGCGGAAAACAGAGCAACGAAAAATGCTATATGATTATTCAACCGCCCGGGATGAAGTTCGGAAATCATTCGAACGATTTGAGGAGGCAGCGCGAGAGTCTAAATTAAATCGGTCTCATGAGGAGACTATAAAAGAATGGTTTTTACGCATGGGGTGGGAGAAGCATGAACATATCTTGGCGATCTACAATGCCGTTCGATATGGGTCTCATATACCTTCCGAGAGCGAGCAAAATACTTTTTTTATTGGACTTGAAAACATAAAGAAAGATTTTCTTAAATGAAAAATGGGGGATGGCCATGAAGCTGGATCGATTGCGTCAATCATTTGAAGAGCTTGCAAAATTTACAGATGAAGGGGAAGGCATCAATCGGTTGGCCTACACCTTAACAGAGCGGAATGCGCGCGACTATTTGATGAAGCAGTTGGAACTTGCGGGGCTCACAGTGCAGATCGACTACGCAGGTAATGTCATTGCGCGACGGGAAGGGAGCTCTCCTGATTTGCCGGCTGTCGCGACCGGCTCGCATATTGACTCCGTCTATGCGGCGGGTGAATTTGACGGGACTGCGGGCGTCCTTATTTCACTGGAAGTCATGCGTTCTCTCGCGGATGAAGGCATTAAAACGGATCACCCTCTTGAAGTCATCATTTTCGCTTGTGAGGAATCAGCCCGCTTCAGCGCTTCTACCCTAGGCAGCAAAGCGATGTCAGGCCGCCTCGATCCGGCGTACACCCGGTCACTCACTGACAAAAACGGAATCACACTCATGCAGGCATTCGAAGAAAATGGCCTCGATTTGGAAGAGGTCCATTTGGCAAGGCGTTTTCGGGATGAAATCAAAGCGTTTGTCGAGTTGCATGTTGAACAAGGTCCCGTTCTGGAAAAGCAGGAGAAGTCGATTGGAGTCGTCTCTGCAATTGCGGCGCCCATCCGCTTTCATGTGCATGTCGGCGGGACAGCGGATCATTCCGGCACGACGCCGATGAATTACCGCCGTGACGCGTTGCTTGGAGGTGCGGAAATCGCTCTTGCTATCGAGAAAGCAGCCCGCGCGGAACTCGAGCATGGCACGGTCGGCACAGTAGGTGTCTTTTCCATAGAACCAGGCGCGATGAATATAGTGCCGGGTGCAGCGGACCTGTACGTTGATATTCGAGGGACGAACCGGGAGTCACGCCAGCGGGTAGCGGATGCACTCGAAACAGCAGTAAACGATGTGGCAAAAGCACGGGAATTAAATATATGGATGGACAAGACTTCAGATGAGGAACCTGTTCAGATGGACAGCACAATCGTGGCCGAATTAAAAGCCATCTGTGAAGAAAAAGGAGTAGCTTGGCTCGAAATGCCAAGCGGGGCAGGGCATGACTCGATGAATATGGCGTCACTCTGTCCGACTGGCATGATTTTCGTCCCGTCAAAAGACGGCATCAGCCATAATCCGGCTGAGTATACATCCATGGAGCAGCTGATGGAAGGGGCGGAAATATTGCGCGCTTTCATGTTGAAACAAGCAAAGATACTATGATTAATTTGTATACGAGCATTTAGAAGCCATGATCATAAAAAAGGGGACTGAAGAACAGTGGAAGCTAAAAGAATAACATCGGAGAATGAATTAGAAACAGCCTTTTCCATCAGAAAAGAAGTGTTCGTTGAAGAACAAGGCGTCCCGTTAGAAGATGAGTTTGATGAATTTGATACACTTGATGCTCCTTGTGAGCACATTTTAGTTTATTATCATGAACTGCCTGTCGGGACTGGACGGGTTAGATGGGTTGATGATTTTGGCAAATTGGAGAGAATCTGTATCTTAAAGCCATACCGGAAGTTTGGTCTTGGAAAGGTTATTATAAAAGCATTAGAAGAAATTGCAGAAGAAAAGGGGCAATCCCGGGTTAAATTACATGGACAAACACATGCAGAAGGTTTTTATCACAAACTTGGCTATGAGACCGCATCACCCATATTCATGGAAGACTGCATTCCACATGTTTTAATGATAAAAGAATTAGCTGCGAATAAATTATAAAATCAAGACGGTGCATCTTTTAACGTATTTATTTCGTTAAAATGATGTGCCGTTTTAAGTTTGGGTTCATCAAGCAAAAACCTTGAAAGTCAAAAAAGGTCAATGTATAATATAAATATAAGTCAAAGATAGTCAATGTCAGACCATATAAATGAAATGAATGATATAAGGAGGAAATGGCTTATGAAATGTCAACATTGTGGTAAAAACGAAGCGACAATGAGCTTTCGCCTTCAAATGAATCAGCAACGTATGCAGATCAATTTATGTCATACATGTTTCCAAGCAGTTCAAGGACAAATGAAGATGCCGTCCTTCGGCAATGATGCCAATCAGTTTTTCCAAGCGAACGGCAATCCGCAAGCACATACACAAGTGAGAGAAGCCGATGAACATCAAGGAAACGGCTTGTTAGACCAACTTGGTAAAAATATTTCGAATGACGCCAAGGAAGGTCGGATTGACCCGGTCATTGGCCGCGACCAAGAAGTTAAACGCGTCATTGAGACATTAAATAGACGAAACAAAAATAACCCGGTGCTTATCGGGGAACCGGGTGTCGGTAAAACGGCGATTGCAGAAGGGCTCGCAGTGAAAATCCATGAAGGCGATGTCCCGTCAAAACTGTTGAATAAACAAGTTTACGTGTTGGACGTAGCTTCACTTGTTACGAACACCGGAATCCGCGGTCAATTTGAAGAGCGGATGAAGCAATTGATCGAGGAGATTGAAAACCGCGAAGACATCATTGTTTTCATCGATGAAATTCATCTTCTCGTCGGCGCAGGTTCAGCGGAAGGCTCCAAAATGGATGCGGGGAATATCTTAAAACCGGCATTGGCGCGCGGAAGCATGCAGCTCATCGGGGCGACGACGTTGAAAGAGTACCGTCAAATTGAAAAAGACGCCGCACTCGAACGTCGATTCCAGCCGATCATTGTGAAAGAGCCTTCTGCGGAAGATGCAATCACAATCTTGAACGGCATTAAAGACCGTTATGAAGCGTTCCATGAAGTGCGCTATTCTGACGAAGCGATTCGTGCATTCGTCACATTATCCCAACGCTATATCCAAGACCGGTTCTTGCCGGACAAGGCAATCGATCTGATGGATGAAGTGGGGGCGCGCTTGAATCTGAAGCATTCTTCTGCGGATGCGGAGAAAATCGGAAACCGGCTAGAAGAAGTCGTCCAGCAAAAAGAACAAGCTGCGGAAATGGAAGACTATGAAAAGGCGGCAACGTTGCGCCAAGAGGAAATGCAATTACGTCAACAACTAGAAGAAGCCGAACAAGGCGAAGCATCTCTCTATGAAGTGACGGTTGAAGATATCGAGGAAATCGTAGAAGAAAAAACAGGCATTCCGGTCACGAAATTGCAAGCATCCGAACAGGCCAAAATGAAAGACCTTGCGGAAAACTTGCGAAAAAAAGTAATCGGCCAAGAAGAAGCGGCCGATAAAGTCGCAAAAGCGATCCGCCGAAGCCGCGCAGGATTGAAGTCAAAAACCCGTCCAATCGGATCGTTCCTATTCGTCGGTCCAACGGGTGTCGGTAAAACGGAAATCACGAAAGTATTGGCGGAAGAACTATTCGGTTCCCGTGACACATTAATTCGTCTAGATATGAGTGAATACATGGAGAAACATGCCGTTTCTAAAATCATCGGTTCCCCTCCAGGTTATGTGGGTCACGAAGAAGCTGGGCAATTAACGGAACAAGTCCGCCGCAACCCGTATTCGATTTTGCTATTTGACGAAATCGAAAAAGCGCACCCGGACGTTCAACATATGTTCCTTCAAATTATGGAAGACGGCCGCCTAACGGATTCGCACGGCCGGACAGTCAGCTTCATAGACACCGTCATCATCATGACAAGCAATGCGGGAACAGGAGAGAAGAAGGTAAGTGTCGGGTTCAATCAAACCGCACATGAATCCGTCTCCATGCTGGAGTCGCTTGGCGACTACTTCAAACCAGAATTCCTGAACCGTTTCGATGCCATTGTCTCGTTCAACGAATTGACAGAAGACAATCTACTCGAAATTGTCGACTTGATGCTCGTTGATTTGGAAGAAGCGATTGAAGAAAACGACATTGCAATTTCAATTTCCGACGAAGCGAAACGGGAATTGGTGAAGCTCGGCTACGACAATCGTTTCGGAGCCCGCCCGCTTCGCAGAGTCATCCAAGACAAAATCGAAGATCCATTGACAGATCTTATTTTGGAAGAAGACGATATTGAAAAAGTCCATGTGGATGTTGTGGATGAAGAAATTGTTGTAAGTAAAGCATAATGAAATGAAACAGCCTCCCGAATGTTTTCGGGAGGCATTTTTTCGTTTATCCAATTAAACTCTCTTCAATTCAATACTCGTAATCTCCTCGGCTATCGCTTTCGTCAAATCCTCCGCTGTTTTGGGAACGAATGATTTCAGGATGGCATTGACCATCGGACCCATCACCCCTTTTGCAGTAATGTCCAAATTCCCGTGCATGACGGTTTTGGAGTCAGAAACTGCGTCTGCCTTGAAATACCCATTCCCCACGAAGTTTTCATTCAATCCTTTTAAATCGAAAGTAACTAAAGTCGGCTCCCGCCATTCCGTAATGTCGATTTGTAACTTCACGGTCTTTTGCATAATGCCAATATCACCTTTAAACGTCCATGTCGACTGCTTGTCACTCAAAATTTCATGTTCGATATATCCCGGGACGAGCGGCGCCCACCTGTTCATATCACTGACGAAATCCCACACCTTTTCAATCGGTATATCCAACTCTGTCGTATGTGTTCCACTAGGCATGTAAGGTTCCTCCTTTATTATGCTAATACGCTCTCCGCGTCGCTTATCTTACGCGGTTCCACGTTGCCGATATGCATACCTGCCAAATAGCCGAACGTCATAGCAGGCCCGATTGTTCCGCCTGCGCCTGGATACGCCCCGCCGAGTATCCCCATCGCCGCGTTGCCGGCAGCATATAGTCCAGGGATGACTTTCCCCCGTAAACTGATGACCTGTCCATGTTCATTGATACGTGGACCACCATTCGTTCCAAGTGCCCCGGCATAGACCGGAAGCGCATAAAATGGCCCTTTTTCAATCGGCCCGATCATCGCCTCACGGCCACGGAACCCATTTGCGAAATTCTCGAAGTGCAAGGTTCCGCGATGAAAATCAGGGTCTTCTAGATTTGCAGCGTGCGTATTAAATCGTTCGACCGTCGCTTCAAGCTGATTCGCATCTATCCCGATCTTTTCCGCGAGCTCCCGGATACTGTCCGCTTGCGGAACCCAATCCGGCGCATTTTCACCAGGCGCCATCGTCACGATCAGCGCACGGTCTTTCAGTTGCTGATCAAAAATGAGCCATACATTCGATTCATTCGGCAATGATTGCGAGTTCTGATCATACGTGTAAAACGATTTAGGCAGATCCATGTAAGTGGAGCCTTCATTAACGAAGCGTTTCCCGTGTTTATTGACGATAATTGAATTCGCCGCCGTGCGTGCCTGCGTGTCGATCTGATGATAAACTTTTCCTTCATATTCAATCGTCGGATCCACGAACGCCGGAGACCACCAAGCTTCACTCATATTGGCAAGTGCCGCTCCTGCCTCCATCGCCATAACCAGGCCGTCGCCTTCATTGTAAGAAGGGGATTGCGGATGCGTAATCGCTCCTTTTAGGAATGAATGGACAAGCTCTTTATTCCATTCGAATCCGCCGGATGCTATCATGACACCTTTCCGAGCACCAATGAAACAGTCTGTCCCATCCTCGGTCTCTGCGCGGACGCCAATGACAGCTCCTTCGTCATTCATGACAAGTTCCTTTCCAGGAGTGGAAGTCAGTGTAACAATCCCGCGATCCAGTACAGCTTTGAAGAGACTGCCGGCCAACGCCCTTCCCATTGTCGTGATGTTGTTCTCCATTCGTTCAGCAACAAGGGTGAAGTCAATATCTCCCGGATCGACAGCCCCGCCTTCTTCCAATGTCAACGGAGGGAAGATCGGATTTCTTCTTATTTTCTCTGACCATTCCCCTAAATCGTTCAAAGGAAACGGAAGGGGATCGAGTGAGCGACCTTCTTTTTTGCCCCCGGGCAGATCTGCATAATAGTCGCCATACCCTTTAGGGACGGCGAATCTGACGGGCGTATGCTCATACAAGTAGTCAATCATCTTCGCACCATTTTCAATAAATACGTCTATTAATTCTGGATCCGGTTCTTTACCATGCGTCAGTTTAGTAATATATGTTTTCGCTTCTTCATGCGAATCTTCCAAACCAAGCTCCTTCATATAGCGGTTATTCGGAATCCACGGAATTCCACCGGAAAATGCTGTCGTTCCTCCGACCTGGTCCGATTTTTCAAGGATGAGAACTTCTGCCCCTTGATCATGGGCGAGAATAGCCGTTGTTAAAGCGGCACCCCCACTGCCTAACACAACTACATCTGTTTCTACATCCCATTTCACATCGTTTTTCATTATCATTCACATAACCCCCTTATCATTTAAGAAAGCGTTACTCTATCCGTGCAAAAAAGTGATTAATGTCAACATCCCCTTTATTGACAGGGCGTTGTCCTATATAATTATAGGTAAATGGAAAGTTAAAACAATAAACATTCTTCAGATAATTGATGCATTCTCGTCACGAAGGGTAAAAGTGTCTAAAACATAGAGAGAAAATCGACAGGGGGAAATGAATTGTCTACGAAAATCGACCCAAGAGTGATTAGAACAAAGGCGATGTTCGAGGAAGCTTTATTGGAGTTAATGGAGGAGAAGGACTATCAAAAGATTACAGTGATGGAGATATCCGAAAGGTCCACCCTCAATCGGGCGACATTCTACTTGCATTACTACGATAAAGACGAATTGCTCGAACAAATGCTGGACGCGGCTTTGCACAATCTAAGGAGCAGCGTGCAGGTGAAGGATATTGAATTCAAGTATGATAGTGATAATCCACATCCGATCTTCATTCGATTGTTTACTATGATGATCGAACAAAACCGCTTTTACAGAATTATGCTTGTCCAAGAAAAAGTGCCGTACTTCACCGAGTCTGTCAGAGAAATCATCGAAACGTTGGTGGAGAGAGGGACGCAGTATATGATTGAGGATAAAATCGAATTTAACGTACCGGTGGACATGTCGATCGCGTATATCACTTCAGCCTATTTGGGCGTCATCATTTGGTGGCTTAAAAACGATATGCCCTATACACCCGCATATATGGCAAAGCAGATGACGAGACTATCGACGGTCGGACCGTGGGTGGATAATCCGTATCTTTAAAAAACAGCCTCCCGATTTTTTTCGGGAGGCTGTTTGTGCGTAGTGAGCTAACTCACGTACTTGCTTTGACTATTTACACTTAACTAGAAATCGGCAGTAAGCAATCATAATGTTGTTTTTGCTGTTGACTTGTATACATCAACGTTCATCACGCCCAACATACTAAAGAACACGCTTTTTATCTTTTAGCCAACTTCTAAACCCTGCATATTCCAAAGAACCATATGCTGTAATCAGTGATAATATAGGAACAATAAAATACTTCGGTGGTCCGAATATACAAATAACAATAATAAAGCCTGAAATAAAAATGGCAGTATACAAAAGATAGGATTTCATTCGATACTTTAAATAGAGTTTTACCTGATCCATTACTTCTCCTTTTATGTTGTTGCACCTGTTAGTTGAATAGCTTAACCCCAATGATCTAAAGTCCAGCCCTCAGCCAATCTTTCCTTGAGAAGAGTATCGTTCCACATTCCCCAAGGCGATAGCCGCATTTGGTAATCGTTTAATTTTTTTACTCTTTCTCTTTGCCGATTCGCATAATCAACAATATGCCAGCAAATAAATTCACCTTTTATTATATGGTCATCTCTAAATTCTTCCGGGAATACAAAATCCTTAGGTAGGGACCAGAAAAATTTAAGGTCGCTTCAACTATGTTACTTCAAGAAAGTATTTTCTTTATCCGACTTAACATAGAGCTCTATTTTCTCTTTACTATATTCGCCTGTACTTACATCTCTCCACTCAACAACCATATAAATAGCGTCTATCTCTTTAAGCGAAATAGGGTCACCATTTGCGTTTATATAGTTTGGGCCTGCGATAGCACCAGTTGGCATTTCGCGAATATCCATTCCATCATCAGCTTTTGGACTTGAATACGTTACTATATTCCCATGCACCTTAGTATCCTTGCCGTTAATAACTACATGGGTTGCATTTTGATAAAAATCAGCAAGAGATTCTTCTTCAGTTTTCATTTTTAATATACCGTTACCTGCTTTAAAATCATCTGGTGTTATCATAATCTCGTATCCTGTTAAACTCCACGTTTGGCTTTCTCCTTGCAAAGGTAAAAAATAAGTAGCCTGAACGAACTTCCCCTCACTATTGCATCCGGATAGTAAAATAACAAACATTGTTAGTAACAAGTAGCAAATCCCTTTATACTTTAGCAACACCCCAACTCCCTTTATATACAGAACATTTTAACTTATTTTAACATAATTCCTTGTGGTTCGTATTAATTTAATTGGGTGCCTGTGCAGCACACTATTCAGTAAATACACTACAATTGCATAAAGTAAATGAAGTGGCCAACCGTACCAATTGCCGGTTGGCCACTTTGCGTATTTATATAGATTCTGATGAATTGTCATAAATGTGTGATGCACAGGCACCTTATTTTTAGCTTATTTTTCGCTATTGATATTCGAATGTTCAATAAATATGATAGAAATAAAGGATGTGAATATAGTGGATGATAGCAAAATAAATATGGATAAAGCCGTGGAGAATAATATCGCATGGTGTGAATTGGTTTGTGCCGCATATGGCAAGCGTTCATACACGACGGAAAGGGTATGGGGGCTTCATACGACTGCGCCTACATACTATCCTGAATTGATTACAACGAAAAGATCTACAACAGAGACAGATATTATAGAATTCCTGAAATTAGATCATGTCGGCAGCATAAAAGATAGCTATGCAACACTCCAGTTGGAG
The DNA here is from genome assembly GCF_042655825.1 of Sporosarcina koreensis. Lineage (NCBI taxonomy): Bacteria > Bacillati > Bacillota > Bacilli > Caryophanales > Caryophanaceae > Sporosarcina > Sporosarcina koreensis. The sequence continues at coordinate 83,133 of NZ_JBHSNP010000010.1, forward strand.
CCTTATGGATATCAAATGCTATTTGAAGCCGAATGGATCTGGCACCCTGCCTTGATTGAACAGGAGTCCAAACGATCCCAGTGGAATATCGTTCGAACTGAAAAGGAATTTGAACGATGGACGAAAATGACGGGGTTAGAAAACTCAATTCCATCCGGGCTGTTAGATATAGAGGGAGTGAAGATTTTCTATACGGATCGTCCAAATGGATTTGCCGGTTTTATTGCAAGTGCAGCAGCTGACGTAATCGGGATATCCAACGTCTTTTCAAGTGGGGGTGATGAAATCGACCTGTGGCGTGCCATTCCTCAAGTGGCGGCTAGAGAATTTCCCGGCCTCCCCCTTGTAGGCTATGAACAGGGCGACTCCCTCTCTTCTGCACTCTCTTCCGGTTGGACTTCAATCGGCCCGCTTCGTGTTTGGATCAAGACCAGTTAATCTCTAAGTCAATGAACGGAAGATTTACTTAAAGAAGGAGGAACCTTACATGCTCTTTATGATAATCGTCAAAGCCTCGAAGAATTCGGAAGCTGGAAATCTACCGAGCCCAGAGCTCAGGGAAGCCATGACGAAGTACAATGAGGAATTAGTGAAAGCAGGCGTACGAATCATGGCGAAAGGACTTCATCCGAGTTCAAATGGGATTCGCCTTTCGTATCCGGAAGAAGGGGGAAAGCCGGTGGTTACGGAGGGCCCGTTTTCGGGTGAAGTGATTGCCGGGTTCATCCTAATTGATGTGAGTTCGAGGGAAGAAGCCATCGAGTGGGCCATGCGAATGCCGGATCCACAGGGATATGGCGAAGGTCAAATTGAGGTGCGGCAAGTATTTGAGTGATATGGCGTTTGAGAATGTTCTATTCAAACATGGATGTAGAAGAGGACTTTAACTAAAGGCGCAGAATAGTGAATAAGGAACGTGGGAGGTCATACATGAAGAGAATCATATATGTGTCTTTTTTTGCCATTACTATATTCATAGTAGGGTGTAATGCACAAAATGAGGAAATGACGTTTATAGAACAAACACAAGATGAACGATTGGATAAAAATGAGCAGCATGCTGAAATAGAAGGTAACGATGACGATTTAAGTTTAGGTGATGAAGTAAATGAAGAGACATCCGAACCATCAGAAAAGAAACTAACAATAATGACCTATGATGAGGGACATCAACAATTACAAAAAGTCATAGATACATTATATGAACATACTTCTGGTTTAGATAGAGCGGATTATAAAGGTTATGTATACTCAATAGATAACCTGTATTATTACTTGCTAGCAATTTATTATAAAGGTGAAGACTTATTAGAACCAAGGTACCCATACAATTATCCATATGAATCTTTTGAGGAATTAACTAAGACTTATCATGAATATGTGGATTTCAGTTCAATTGAATTGGAAGAACTGAAACATGATTATGATATTGAGATCGAGCTGAGTTATATAAATAAAAATACACATAAAAAAGGGTATCTTAACTACTATATAAGTTATAGTAAACACGAATTAAAAGATTTATCAAATTTTAATTGATAAGTAAAGAGATTAAACTAACGAGTGACTTAGTGAAAGAACATGTTTACTAAATTCCCTTTTTGTTAGAGCAATAAAACACTAGCTCCATACATTACATGGTAGCAATTGTTCGGAACTAGATCATAGGAAAGGCAGGGACCGTTATGATATTGTGGTTTCGACATTTGCCAAAGATAAATATGGATTCGTCGGAATGGAAACCTTTCATTCAAAATACATGGTTTCGAAAGCATTTCATGAAGTTTGTTTACCTCTTGATGGCTGCTTTTTCTCTAGCGCCAAACTGGTTCGGGGGAAGCTTCACTCCTATGATAAATTTCCCCCTTCTGTTAATCATTTTTCTCGTATTTATCATACACGAAGCCCTTCATATGCTTGTCATTCATAAGAAAGGCGATATGAGCTTAATGTTCAGAGGCATCTATTTTTGGATCCATACAAATGCCATCCTTTCCAAGAAAAGATTTTGGATCTTCATGAGCTTACCTTTTATCGTATTAACGGTCATCCCAGCTATTGCTTCGATCTTTGTATCGGGTGATAGCAAAGCACTCCTGTTATTCATTAGTTGGTTCAATTTGATTATCTCATCCGCCGACATTATTAATTCATTTTTGATCTTAATGAAACCGGGCAAGTCTGTATTCTGTAGAGGGTATTACCGAGTGAAATCGTAATCCGAAAGGGGATCGCAAGATGAAACTAGGCAAACCAATCGCTACAGGAAACACAGCGGAAATTTATCTGCATGACAACATGGTCGTAAAAGTATTCAAAGATTACTTGCCGGAAACGGAATCGGAATATGAAGCCGCAAAACAAAAATTTGCCTACGCATGCGGACTTCCCGTTCCGAAGGTGTTGGATGTCACGAAGATAGACGGGAAGCAAGCGATTATCATGGAGTATATAAAGGGAAGGACACTGGGGGATTTACTTCTTGAAACCATGGAAAAGGCGGAGCATTACATCGGGCTGTCCATCGAGCTGCAGGAAAGAATACATAACATAAAGGCTGATGGACTTGAACCGATGACTACAAAATTACGCCGTCAAATTGAATCAGCCCGGAGTCTGGATCAAAGGCATAAATCCATACTCCTGCGGAAATTAAATTCATTTACTGTTGACAACAGGCTCTGCCATGGCGATTTTCATTTATTTAACCTGATACTCACAGATAAAAACGTGACCATTATCGACTGGGTTGACGCTAGCGCGGGAGATATACGTGCCGATGTTTGCCGTTCGTATCTATTGTATAAGCAGTTTTCCGAGGAGTTGGCGGATTTGTATATAAGGATGTATTGCGAGAGGAGCGGGGTGGCAAGAGAGGAAATATTAGAATGGGCGCCTATACTGGCGGGTGCGAGATTATCCGAGATCGTGGAATCGGAAGTGGAAGAACGGCTGTTGGATATCGTGAATCGGTTTTGCGCTCCTTATTAATGTCATTAATATAGACGTCCATTCATACAATATAGTTGGGGTGGTAAAATGCCAAGAGTTAAATACCGGGAGTCAGACGTTGATTTAATGGCAAGGATGATGAGGGCGGAAGCCGAGGGTGAAGGGAACCAAGGGATGCTATACGTTGGAAATGTAATTGTGAACCGTGCCGCAGCGGATTGTTTGGACTTTAAAGACATAAGAACCATTCACGATGTCATCTACCAAGTGCAAGGAAATAATTTTTCTTTTGAAGCTGTTCAAAAGGGGAATTTATTCTATCAACGAGCGCGATCTTCTGAAAAAAGATTAGCGAGACGGAATTTGGAGAATTGGAGACAACATCCAGCAAAATATTCCCTTTGGTATTTCAATCCATTCGGTCCTTGTCCTCCAAACTGGTACAGCCAACCTTTTACGGGTCAATTCAAAAATCATTGCTTCTATGAACCGAAACCTGGAACGTGTGCGAGCGTGTATAGCTGATAGGTTGTCTTTAGGTAGAAGAGAAGAAGCAACTATCCTGTCAAAATAGGGTAGTTGCTTCTTTTTCCGTTATCAAATATCCGCTCGGTTATCAATAATTATCTAAGGCATTGAAATTGAAGTGTTAGCCTAGCTTACTTTTCTTGTGGCTCAATAATCGCTTTAATTTCTTCAACTGAAAAGCCGGAGATTTCAGCAATAAAAGGAAGTGGAGATGATTTTGCGTACATTTTCAAAACCATTTCTATTCTTGCATTTTTGTCTCCCCTGTTCTCCGCATCTTCCAACCGCTGAATATGATCCCGTAGCGCAATCTCCCGATTAATCGCAAGCTGGACAGTGTCAGGATCCATGCTTAATTTGCGGATTTCCTCAAAGGCTTCTTTGAAAGCTGAACTTTCCATTGCAATCTCCTCCTTCATCTCCTGATCTCCCTTAAAGAATAAAAGCCATTTTTCAAGATTGCTCATGTCGTGCAATTGTTTTTCATGTTCTTTTGGTAATTGAATTACATGTATCTCCAAGTGACTAGAAAAAATCATACCGGACATTGGTTCCATTAATTGAAATGTACTATGAATGTCTCTTGTTGGCAACATTTCAAAGTCCGAAATGATGATTTGGATCACCTTCTTCAACTGCCCATAGGAATCCGAACTTTTCATTTGTGAGCTATACAAATTTGCCCAGTAATACAGCATTCGTTCATTGAATGCGGAATGACGTTCTAACTGCATTTCATATAAGCAAATCGATCTTTGGAATAAAGGATTTCAGGTCTTGGCAACGAATCAAGTAATGTAGGAAGTAGAAAAGAGATCTGAAACCAGGAGGCTATACAAATGGCGAATGAAGTGGTATTTCGATCAGCGACAGAACAAGATTTGGAACGAATCGTGGAAATGCTGGCGGATGACAAGCTAGGGGCCACTCGGGAACAATTCGCACTGCCCTTACCGGAAGTGTACCGCGAAGCGTTTCGGGCAATTGACGCAGACCCCAACAATGAACTGGTCGTTGCATGTCTCGGAGAAGAAGTCGTTGGCGTCCAACAAATCACATTCACCCCCTACTTGACCCATCAAGGTGGATGGCGTGCAACGGTCGAGGGGGTAAGGACATCTTCAACCGTACGAGGAAAAGGGATCGGCACGGAGCTCATCAACTGGGCAATCCAACGGGCCGAACAGCGTGGCTGCCACCTCATCCAGCTGACGACCGACAAAACGCGGGAGGACGCCATACGATTTTACGAACGGTTAGGGTTCCAGGCAACCCATGAAGGGATGAAGATGAAGTTGAAATGAATAAATGCCTATGGCCAAACAGAGGACAAGGGTTTGGTCATAGGCAATAAAAAAATTTGCAAGCCGATTGTTCATTTTTCTTCAATAAAAACGTTGAAGCCAGGTTCAAAAATCTTTTGGAACGAAGCGACTTTTGCTTCCGCCTCTCCAATGGTTTCATAATTCCCTAACTCCATATAAAAGCTGCTCTCAGTTGTGTTAAAAGGTGCACCACTTTCCCGTAAGTAGCGGATACCTTCTTCTTCATAAACCCTCTCTTCCATATTGCCAAGTTCATGTCCGAGTGGATAGGCGTCCGTCCGAATCGTATAGAAAGATGAATCGTCCTCTTCTTCATCGTTTCGCGGAAGAATACTTACAACAACTTGTGCCGGATCTGCATATTCGCGAATCTTATAATGGACAGGGGAGTTGAACACGACTACAAACCGGAAAGCGGAGTCATCGTGTGTCATTACCCAATAGGCATCTGCGACCAAATCACTGTCCTTTAAAGCTGTAAAATCCCTTGCGTCAAACGCCCGCACGCCATGCACTGTAAAAAACATTGTGTACGGGTGTTCTTGTACTTTCACATCGAAATAAGGGGCGACGAGCTGTGGTTCCTGAGTTGGCGCATCACTTCGTTGCGTAAAACCGATAATGATATGTTCGACTTGCTTATCTTTTTCTAACGTAATGGTACGAATATTGACGTTATCCGTACTTTCCCCGCCAGACCCCTTGCCATCTTCAAAGGACAGTTCTTTCACTAAATTTCCAGCTACGTTAGCATTCTGCATCAATTCTTCTGCATCCTTATTATCCTTTGGAGATGAAGCGTTTTCTGAAACTACACTACAACCTACACATAGGAGAAGAGCAAGGAATACGATAACTCTTTTCAATACCTCACGCCCTATTTATATTCATGCTAGATATGGTAAATATTAACTGATATTATTATTCTAGATGATTATTTTCAGAAAGACAACTCTTTTTAGATAATAAAGAGAGAGGGGTTAGCGTTAAAAGGAAAATTAATATTTTCATTACATGTGAATACAGCTTTTACGTTCAAAGTAAAATCCCCCAACCACATAATGGATTGGGGGATTACAATGTTAATGCACAGCCGCAATAATGCCTTCTTCACGATCTAATAGAAGTTTGATGCCTGCTGCATAAGGATCTTCGTGTAAAACATGTTCAATCCAAAAGCGGATGGCTTGAATCATGTGAAAAGAATTGAGGACGTGCATCTGACTGCCAATATGTACTTCTGCCGAAAAACCGTCCTCGTCGTCATAGAGCAATTCCACTTCCACATCTTCAGGTTGGACATTGTGAGAACGAGCTTGCTTCATGCAAATCGCATTTACAATATCTTGTTCAGAAATCATCTGGTCTGCCATGGATTTCTATCCTCTTTTTGTTGTTTTTTCTCTTTGATCATCGCGAAAATCTTGCGGACAATTCCAATGACAAAGACAATCGCCAACACATTGACCATCAAGCCTAAAATGGAACCTAACACACCCATATTGGCAAATAAGCCACCGAATAGAAGCCCGGCAATACCACCGACAAATAATCCTTTCATGAGTCCGCCTGAAAAGAAGCCGCCTTTTTTCGAAGTATTGTTCGTAGTATTTGTGGATTTATTGAGTGAAGAAGTATCTTCTTTTTTCTTATCCACTTGTGGCTTGTTATAGTTGTTTGTCGGATTGAAGCCTTTCTTGCCAGACTTATAGCCTTTCGCTTCAACAGTTGAGACGTCGTCGGTAAAGATGATGTTCCCGATCGGTGACATGATGAGTGTTACAGCAAGTAGCGCCGATACTAGTTTTTTCAATTCGTTTCCCTCCATCTATGTAGACATCCACTTTAGGATGCCGTGTTTTCATTATAATTGTTTCGACATCGTATCGGTAATCGGACGAATCAGAACTACGCTATTTTTTCATGCACCTGACATGGAATCTTCACAAAGATAGGTGCCAGATACCCGAACACTTAATATGTAGATTGATCGACCCTTTTCGAGTTATTCGCTTGAGAAGGGTTTTTTCAACTTGTAAGCGCGCGTTCAATTCATTAAATAGTAAATATATACAAGTTATAACATGTCTATAAAAATCAAATAACGGGTAGAGAATATATATAGTTTGGGAGGTAGTTCTATTGGAAAATCATATTATTGGCGTATATGAAAACGAACAACAAGTAGTTGAAGTTGTTGAGGATTTACAAAAGAAAGGCTATACAACTGAAGAAATTTCAGTGATTGCTAAAAACACAAAAAAGCTGCCTGAAATCGCAGAGGAAGTAAAACCCTCGACTACGGACGGAGCCATTGCCGGAGCTGCAACTGGAGGAGCGATTGGTTTAGCGGGAGTGATCGCGGGATTATCCACTGTATTGATTCCTGGGCTTGGCGCTGTGTTGGCAGCAGGTCCTATCCTTACAACAATTGGAGGAGCAGTCATAGGGGCCAACTCGGGTGCTGGCGGATTCAAGCATGCGCTCATGGAACTGGGAGTCACCGATGAGGAAGCTGAACGCTATTCTAAAGATGCTGAGGACGGTAAAATTCTTGTCTTTCTTCATCGAAAGAGTAGATTTCGCAAAGAGGAACGTTGAAGGGCTATTGGAATTGTTAAAGTAAAGCATCCATTCAGGGTGCTTTTTCCATGTCTGGACAGTACAGTTGAGTAAAGAATATTCTATCCATAGCCGATTATAGGTATGCAACACTGATTTTTGTGGTTATTTATATACTCAATCGGTTATTGTTTGGTCATTGCACTAGGCACCAAAAGAAAAAAAGTAACTACCCACCGCTAATGATGCAGGGTAGTTACTTCTTTGTAAAAAAATCAACATTACTGGCCAACTGCACTTTAAGCGGTATCTCTGTTGAACTGACCGGATGTTACAGCTTTCGGTCTTTCTTGCCCGGTTACCACTCCAGGTTTTTCATTACAAATAGATCGAAACGTGTTCGACGAGGATTCGAAACAATGATGTTGAGCTAAAACCAGGATCAATCTGTATCTTATCAAGGGGACTCGGATCAGGGAGGAGTATCCCATCTTCTTCTGCATACTCGACAATCATCTCAAGTACTTCTTTCGCCATCGCAATCGCATCCTCGAGGCTATCCCCGCCAGTAAAAGCCGGCAGTCCTACCTCTAAAAGGTCGGGAAAACGGACAACAACCTGATAAACGCCCTTCTTTGCATAATGATGCTCGTAATAAAAAACTGCTGCGTACTTGATTTCTTTCTTCATGGATAAAAAACTCCTTCGCATAGGGATTCTCCCTCGCCGAATGAAGCCGAGTCGAAAGGACCGACCATCATCCGGCTAGAGAGTGTCCTCCGCGAAATCGAGCACCGCATGGATATCGTTGTGTTGCTTCATAGTGCATCCCCCTCTGTCTTAGATGTGTTAATCAAAATTACTATGAATGTCTCCGGATGGCAAGCTTTCACTACCACGTCATACATATCCACCACGGTAATTATTTAAATCCGACTTTGTATGAAATTCCTTGGGAATATAGTCTTGTGATGTATTGTGAATTGCGAGACAATAGAATTAATTGGCAGGGGGGATTATCATGCTTACAACAGAATCCAAACTTTATAGCACAGAACGGGTAGGAATAATTCAAGGTGATTATGAATTTTTGACGGATCTTGTTAGCTTGTCTAATTTGGGGATTAAAAGAGGGGAGAAAACTGCTGAATTTCATGATTTGTCTATTAGGCTGTTAAATTATATTTTGCAAAAAAAGGATGCACGACTTGCTTTATTGCTAACAAAGACACTCTTAGAGATTCAGACTTATGCAGGATTTTATTTGACAGGGAATGCAACGAATGTCAGGCAACTATGCGATTTAATTAGAATCCAGTTTAGATACTCAAAGGTGGAGATTTACTATAATGTCATGAGGCTAGTTAATTACTATGTTGGAAATACAGGTCAAACCAATATTCGAGCTATCTTTCCAGAAAAAATTAATATGATGCATGGAAACCTGTATGAGTGCTTTGATCAGTCATTGACCTTGGAATTGTTACATAGTTACCTACTTATTGACATCAAATCTGCACAACCTCTATTCCTGGATATGCTGTCAGATTGGGACCGCTTTGAAAAAGAATTGTCAGAGATCGATTTTTCAAAACTCCTTTGGTATGGCTTTCTTTTAGATCAAGAGCAATATCTGAAGGATGTGCTTAAAAATTACAAAGACTTGTTAAAAAGTGACATGTGGTCAATTCGTTTTTATCGATATATAAAACAAAATTTAACTAAAAATAATAACGTAGACCATGATAAGATTCACCGTGCCATTGAACGATTTAACAAGGAAAAAATTTTTTCTACTGATGAAAAGAAATTGATTGTTAAAAAGATCCATTCTTCATTTTCTGCTAAAAAGAATATAACTCCTAAAAAGAAAGAAAAGCCAGTGCCCCTTAATATAATTAAAAGTGTGATCAGATTGGCACCTCATAATATGCCCCCTGGTATTAACATAGGTGATATTAATCAGAAAATCATCATTGAACTCGCTGTCTTTGAAAATGGGAGCATGAAAAATACTGTGAAAACAATCCGTGTGGAAGCATTGACGGACTTGAAAAAGACGGCGATCTTCGCTAATAAACCAATGTTGAAAAAGATAAAGAAAGAGGCAGGTGCCGGGTTCATACAAGTTATTGACGATAAAAATGCTAAATATAGAAATAAATTGACCGAAAATAAACCTCCTAAAGGTAAATGGTTCGAGGGGAATGAATTATTCAACTGGCCATCAACAGAAGTGACAGGAACTGGATTGGCACAAGACACAAACACAAATGGCATGAATGAAGAAAGTGCTTTGCGCAAAATGGGGTATCAAATTACAAATTCAACGAGAGACAAAAGATGGGTAGTACTCCAACGGGCAGTTCCCGTCTTAGGGTTAAAGAGGGTAGCTTATACGATTGCCGGATTTGTGAGAATGAGAAAAGGACAAAAAAACGGAAAGCAAAAGTTTAGATATGCCATTTCGGAGTGGGAACACGATTTACAAAGACTGAAGACTAAGTACTATCGAAAGGATTTTACATGGCCTATGACATAAAGCAGGGGAGAAGTGGGGAAGACATTGACATCATGATCGAAGGGGCGGGTCCTGCGATGTCAAGGATGTATTATCTTCCTTAAGACGGACCGGATGCAGAAAAGCTGAATGTGTCAAACTATGGGATGAATTAAAATAACGGGAATGGTTTATGGTACTGATAGTTATCCAAAGGGGTTAGAGAATATAGAGTGGTAACCTAGAGGCGGAAGACATATACTGCTTCTGTCTCTTTTTCTTCGGGTCTTAAACATCATGTGGAATTTTATCCTAGAATAGCAAATTATTATTAATAATATTTTCAGAAGTCCGGGGAATTGTAGTGAAATCGCATAATCTTGCATTGTGTGAGGTCTATCCTTGATTGCTAATTTATGAAAATGCATTTATGCTTTTGAAACGTTTAGGTAATGATGTATTTCCATGAATGATTAAACAAAAAAGTGGAGGTGTTAAGATGAGCGCTATACCGTTAAGTCAAAAGGTTTCTAGTTTAATCCAATACATAAATGAACTGACGCAGCTTAAACAAAAACCTGTTTATTCATATAAAAATTATGATCAAGTTCTTTGGGTAAACGATTTTCCAAAAGAGCCGGAATGCTTGGATACCTTTAGAAGTGATTTGGATGACTGGTTATATGTTAGAAAACCCATTTTTCCCAAACTACCCAAACTACCGCAAAGTATAAAAGAGTGGGTAATCATTGATCGCAAAAAGTTACTAATACAAAAAAGTATTTTTATAGTGAATGAAGTGAAAAATGAGGATGAACCTGAAAGAGTGGAGATTCATCTCGACGATTTGCCAAATATTCAAGATGAAATACAAGCTTTTCAAGACGAAGTATGGGCACCTTATCTTAAGGAATATGAACGAGTTAATAGTATTCAATTACTATACGATCAACTCTATAGAATTTATCAGGACTTACAGAATAACTCGGAGTTGCTAGAGCTTGTCGTCAGTGTAGGTCTTTTGCGTTGGAAACAGGATAATAAAAATGAAGTTGAAAGGCATCTACTTACTTCTGAAGTTGAACTGCATTTTCATAAAGAGTCTGGAGAAATGGTCATTACTCCTTCCTCGAAGGGACTTCTTTTTGAATTCGAAGAGGATATGCTCCTAGTGGAAGATCGACTCTCGGGAGAAGAATTAAGGGAAGTTCAATCATTACTAAAGCTGTTTTATGAAGAAGCGAACATTAAGGATAAATTCCCTCAAGTATTGACAAACATAGTAAATGCACTTGATTCCCGTGGGGTTTTTGAAAATTCATTACGTATTCCCAATCGAACTAATGAAGGACCTTTAGTTTCTATATCTCCTGCGTTTGTATTAAGAAAAAAATCACAGAAAAGCATTCAACATGCTTGTGAAAAAGCTATTGAACAGTTGCAAGAAATGGAAGACATTGCTGTCCCTGAAAATATGGCTAATATGTTTAATGAAATAGTTGAAGATGAAGCGGAAGAAAGTGATGCATTTCGTGAAGCCGATGAATTTTACTTTCCATTAGCATCTAATGAAGAACAAAATAGAATCATTTCGAGTTTAACTCATAAGAGCAGCGTTTTAGTTCAAGGGCCACCGGGAACCGGTAAAACTCATACGATTGCAAATTTAACTTCTCATTTGCTCGCAACCGGACACAGAGTACTGATAACAAGCCAAACTGCCAAAGCATTAAGCGTATTAAAGAGTAAACTGCCTGTGGAACTTCAAGATCTTTCTGTTAGCCTTTTGGGTGGAGATGCAACATCAATGAAAGATTTAGAAAAGGTTGTATCCTCAATCAGTGTGAATAAAGAAAGATTTGATTTAGCTGAGATGGCACAAAAGGTCGAAGCAAAAAAATCCGCTTTGAAAGGGCTAAAAGAATTACTGAATAAAACCAAAACTGAACTTATGGAAGTTCGGGAAGCGGAAACATATCTTCACAGTTTACCTCCGTACAATGGCACAGCACAAAAGATTGCACAACAATTAAATGAGGATGCAAGGGCATTTGACTGGTATACGACTCCCTCAAATATAGATGTTAATTACTTGAAAAATGAGAAAGAGCTGATATACCGCTATATCAATTTGAAAAGCAATGTTATGGATGTCCCTCTTGGATACGAAAAATACGTTTACCCTTCTTTCGCTGAAACACTGGATATCAATTCAATTATTAATGATGTTGAGGAAGAATACGGCTTAAAAGCAAAGCAAATCGCATTACTAGAAGAAGAGGACCGCGAGTTGCAAAAGACGCTGGAAAGGTTGTCGGACGATACTTTGTCCAAACTGGACTTTGAATTAAACCAGTATAGCGAATTCGCCCGCCCTCTTTTATTCAACACTTATTCTAAACTGGGAAAAGTGATTTCCGATATCTTTGAAAACCGTGGCCATTTATGGCAAAAGGTATATGAGGATCTGAAAGAGCATGTCCAAGTTATTAACGAGGCGAGAGGTAGTTTCGAGCCAAGCCTTATATCTGTTGATGGTGTTCCTACACCGTCATTGAAGAAAATGTGTGAGGACTTGTCCGAGCACTTCGAGAATGGCGGCAAAATGGGAAATTTCATATTTCAACCAAAAATTATGAAGCAATATAAAGAAACTCTGCGAAAAGTAAAATACAATAACTTGCCAATCAAGTCTGAAAGTCAAATAAATACAATTTATGCTTATGCCAAGGCCAAGCATGCATATGAAAGTATAGAGAAGTTAATTATTCCTCATTTTTTGGATGAGAAGCCGTTTGTTGAAGAACTAGCTTTAGAGGAATATGAAAAATCCTTATCTCAACTAGAGTTAGCAGTACGAATTTTCGAATGGCGAAAGGATACTTTATCCAAATTTGATTTCCTATCTGCCGATAACTTTAACAAATCCCAAATCAGTTCTTTAGTGTCTAATATTGATCTGATTGTAGTGAATAAGAAATTACAACAAAAGTCGGCAGACATTTCTTCTAAAGTGAAATTAGTCGAAAGTGTAATAACAGAAGATGCACATTTACTTTATTCTGAGCTGATTAGCGCATTAAATAATCGTGACACCGATGGATTACGGTCCATTTGGGAGCAATATGAATATTATCAAAAAGTAATGAACCATGATAGTGAAGTTGAGGCTATAACTGCCAAAGTTAGACAACACTCTCCGTTATTAATGAGTGTGCTTGAATCTTCCTATTCCAATCCAATTTGGGAAGAACGCGAAACCATTTGGGATAAGGCCCAGCACTGGAAAAAAACTAATGATTGGTTACAGTCTTTCATGCAAAGAGATGAAGCATCTCTCTCTACAAAATACAATGACACTGAAAAGGAAATTAGAAAAACGATAACCGACATAGGTTCATTAAAGGCTTGGATCAACATGTTAAGTAGGATGACTCATAGCCAATCAAAGCATTTAAAAGCATGGGCTCTTAAAGTTAAGAATATCGGAAAAGGAACCGGCAAAAATGCACCACGTTATATTGCCGAAGCTCAAGAGCATATGGAAAAGTGTAAGGATGCCATACCAGCTTGGATCATGCCTCTTAACCGTGTTTTTGAAAACTTTGAAATACGTCCAGCCCTCTTTGATATTGTGATTGTCGATGAAGCAAGCCAATCATGGCATGATGCCTTACTTCTTAAATACTTAGCTAAAAAGATGATAATTGTTGGAGACAAAGAGCAAATCAGTCCTAGTATTGTCGGTGTGGATGCGGGTGCTATTAATAAGTTACAGAAAAAGCATCTTAAAGCGGTAGGGTTTGAGTTTGCAGGGATGCTTGATGCAAACAATTCATTCTTCGATATCGCGAATGTAATGTTCAAAGAGACAATTACGCTTCGTGAACACTTCCGTTGCATGCCGGAAATTATCGGATTCTCGAATTTAATATCATATGCAAATAATCCATTGATTCCTTTAAGACAATATCCTGCTAACAGATTGGAGCCAGTCGTATCAAGATATTTACCACATGGTGTCCGTATGGGGAGTTCCCAAAACGCCTATAACGAAGTAGAGGCGGATGAGATCGTAAAAGAAATTCGTAACTGTATTAATAAGTATAAATATGATGGTAAAACAATAGGTGTTATTTCCTTGCTTGGAAATAACCAAGCCAAACTGATACAGAATAAATTAATTGCTGAACTAGGCGCGGAAGTAATGGAGGAGCGACAAATCATTTGTGGAGATGCATATGCATTCCAAGGTGATGAAAGGGATGTCATTTTTCTTTCCATGGTTGCAGCAAAAGGGGAAACACGGTTAACCGCGTTAGCCAACGATTCTGCAAGACAACGATTTAACGTAGCAGTCAGCAGGGCTAAAGACCAGTTATGGGTGATGCACTCTATTTCAGTAAATGACATTAGCAATCGGGAGTGTCTGAGATATCAGCTTCTAAACTACATTGCGAATCCATTAAAAGAAGAAACGGAAGCCAACCGTAAAAAGTGTGAAAGTAAATTTGAGGAAAGTGTGTTTGATGCAATCGTAGCAAAAGGCTACCGTGTCATTCCGCAATATGAAGTTGCTGGCTTTCGGATGGATTTTGTTGTGCAAGGGGAACAATCTAGGCTCGTAGTTGAATGTGATGGAGACCATTGGCACACTTCCGTCGACGATCGGGAGCGTGATTTCCAAAGAGAGCGATTGCTGCAAAGGGCTGGTTGGACATTTTGGAGAGTACTAGGCAGCGTCTACTATGATAATCCGGAAAAAGCATTAGAAAGCCTGTGGGAAACCTTGGATGAAATGAATATACGACCGTATCTCGAATGGGCCACTTCCTTAAAGTCGAATCAGGAAGTTGAAACGCAAGAGCTCCCAGAAACGCCTGTAGTATCTAAGCCAGTCGTTAAAAATGTTGAACCACCTACTACTGAGTTCGATAATAAGCACAATCATGAGCAGTCGACGATGGTAAAAGTGAAGAAGCCGCTTAATATGGAAGCCATGGAAAAACGGCAATATGAGCAAACTTCTTTATTATTGATGGTTGATGATAAAGAGAAGACTACTCAAGTCCAACAAGACCTTTTTGGCTTATCAGAAGTTCAATCCTACAAAGAAAAGTTAAATCGTGAAAACTTCGAGGCATACATCAACCAGGCAAAACCGGATAGAGTTTATGTGCAAGGCTCTTCTCAATTGGAAACGGAACTTTCGAGGATTGCTCCAAAAGGGAATAGTTTCACTTTCTTAAAGGATGGCAACATTGACACACAGGGCGAACCTGCATGGTATGTCGATTTCGATTTGAAAGGTGAACTGTCTTCTAATGAAAGCAACAAAAGGAATAAAGGTACAAAAATTAAACAGGTCGATTTACTTGGCAAAACTGCCAGCCAAAGAAAACCTGAAATGAATCACATGACAACTCTCGTACTCGAAATGAAAACGCTAGGCTTTGAAGTCATTGATTACCGTCATAAGTCTGAAACGATTTATGTAATTGGTGGAAAAGAGCTTGAAAAGAAGTTGCATACTTATAAAAAGCATGGACTCATATTCAGGCGACTTGAAAAAGGCAATAAAACAACCGGATTTAGATCAGCTTGGTATGCGAAGGTTAAAAAGTAACATAAACTTTAATTTATTTCTGCCCCTTACAAGGTGTTTTTGGCCTGTCAGGGGTGTTTTCTTTCATGAATTAATAACTCAATTATTAATTCCCAGTAATGAGTGATTGTAGACTGGAAGCTTATATCTGATAGTCGAAATGATTATTGTTAGTAATCCCCCCATTCTTGTCTGGTTTTCTACAGTTTCTTCCAGAACGTTGTTTGGACCTGGTTTTATTGGTATTGTAATAGTAGTTCAATTAATCCTTCAAATGAACAAACGGTATATATTTTTTCTTAGAGATGGAGCGAAAATAATGATCAATTTTCAAGATAAAGTAAGTTTTATATGGTCGATTGCAGAAGTTTTGCGTGGACCATACAAACCAGAAGACTATGGAAAAGTAATACTTCCCCTAGCGGTTTTACGCAGGTTTGACTGTGTATTGGAAGAGACCAAAGACGACGTGTTGGCAAAGTACGCTGATTTGAAATCAATCAATGAAGACGCCCGCGAACCAATCTTAAACCGTATCGCTAAGCAAAATTTCCATAACACAAGCAACTACAATTTCAACAACTTGTTAAGTGATGCAGATAATATAGCTGATAACTTACGGGATTATATGAATGGTTTCTCTAAAACAGCACGTGACATCATGGAGTACTTCGAGTTTGATAAACAAATCGATAAGATGAATGACAATGATTTATTGTATTTAACAATCAAGCGTTTTAGTGAATTGGACTTGCACCCGGAAGTCGTTTCGAATATAGAGATGGGGTACATCTTCGAAGAGTTAATTCGCCGCTTCTCGGAACACGCCGAAGCAGGGGATCACTATACACCGCGCGAGGTCGTGCGTTTAATGGTTAGTCTATTATTTATGCGTGACGATGACATTCTAACAAAGTACGGATTGACACAAACATTATATGACTGTGCTGCAGGAACTGGCGGTATGGGTTCAGTCGCACAAGAATATTTGCATGAATTCAATCCTAATGCTGACATTGAATTCTTTGCTCAAGAAATAAACGGAGAATCCTACGCAATCTGTAAGGCTGATATGTTAATCAAAGGTGCGGATGCACGTAATATCCGCCTTGGTAACACATTATCAAATGACCAATTCAAAGGAGAAAAATTCGATTACTTGATCAGTAACCCTCCGTATGGCGTGGATTGGAAGTCATATGAAAAGCCGGTTAAAGCTGAACACGAGGAACAAGGCTATAACGGCCGATTTGGACCTGGCACTCCTCGTACAAGCGACGGACAACTATTATTCCTTCTTCACTTGATATCTAAAATGAAGCCAGTGACTGCTGAAAATCCTCAAGGTTCCCGAATGACAATCATTATGAATGGGTCACCATTATTTACAGGCGATGCAGGATCAGGTGAAAGCGAAATCCGCAGATATGTGCTCGAAAATGACCTAGTGGAAGGCATCGTGGCATTGCCAAACGATTTATTCTACAACACGGGTATTTCCACATACATTTGGATTTTGACGAATAATAAAGCGGACTATCGCAAAGGGAAAGTTCAGCTGATCAATGCGGTGGACTTCTCGAAGAAAATGAAGAAAAGTCTAGGCAGTAAACGAAATGAAATTACGCAGGAGCAAATCGATGAGATTGTCCGGATATACGGGAACTTTAAAGAAGAAGAATATGTAAAAATCTTTGATAATGAAGACTTTGGCTATCAAAAGATCACAGTAGAACGGCCATTGCGATTGAATTTCCTTGTTTCGGAAGAACGCATTGCACAGGTTATCGAACAAAGGGCATTCCAAAATCTTGCTACATCGAGGAAAAAAGGTGAAAGTGGGATTGCGGAAATAGAAGCTGGTAAAGAGCTGCAAGAGACCATTCTTAAAGTGCTACGTAATCATATAAGTGACATAGTTTATAAGAACCGTGAGGACTTTGAAAAGAAATTAAAAGCAGCTTTTAAAGAGGTAGGGGTTGTTATTGGAGCACCCGTCTTGAAGGCGATTTTTGCTGGGCTTTCTGAAAAGGATGAAACAGCGGATGTGTGTATGAAGAAAAAGGATGAGATTGAGGCGGATGCGGATTTGCGCGATACGGAAAATGTTCCATTGAAGGAAAACATAGAAGAATATTTTGAACGCGAAGTATTGCCTCATGTACCGGATGCGTGGATTGATCATAGTAGGACGAGAGTGGGTTATGAGATTCCTTTTACGCGACAATTTTATAAATATACACCACTCCGAAGTTCAGCAGAAATATTTGCTGATATTAAAGAACTTGAATTGGGCATATTAGAGCAGTTAAAGAAGGTGTTGGGATGAATCAAAATTTTAAACAGGTAAAATTAAAATATTTAGCATTAATCAATCCTCCAAAATCAGAAGTAAAGATAAAAGAAAATATACCAGTTTCTTTTGTTCCCATGGAAAATATCAAATCCATTGGAGAGGTTGACCTCAGTATAGTTAGGCCTATTGAAGAAGTCTGGGATGGCTATACTTATTTTAAAGATAAAGATATTATAATGGCAAAAGTAACGCCGTGTTTTGAAAATGGAAATATCGCGATAGTTGATAATCTGGAAAATGGAGTAGGGTTCGGAACAACTGAATTACATATTATACGGGCACACACCAATGTGAAAACTGAATTTCTTTTTTACTTTATACAATCAGACGAATTTAAGACAGCAGCCGTTTCGAGTATGTATGGTGTTGGAGGACTAAAGCGTATTCCTACAGAATTTCTTCTGAATTCTAAAGTACCTTTACCCGATAAAGAAACACAAAGAAGAATTATCAGTTTTTTAAATGAAAAATCGGACTCCATCCATTCTTTGATTAAGAAAAAGCAAAAGTTAATAGATTTATTAGAGGAAAAACGCCAAGCGATCATCACGGAAGCAGTAACAAAAGGCTTAAATCCAACTGTGAAAATGAAAGATTCAGGTGTGGAATGGATTGGTGAAATCCCAGAGCATTGGCGGTTAACTAAAATGAAGTACATAGGTGATGCAATAACGGGTTTAACATACTCTCCGAATGATGTTTGTGATGAATATGGAACTGTTGTTTTAAGATCAACAAATATTCAAAAGGGTAATATTTCCTTGCATGACAATGTGTATGTCAATATGAATATCCCAGGTAAATTATTTACAAAAGTAAATGACATATTAATTTGTTCAAGAAATGGTAGTAGAAATCTTATAGGAAAGAACGCATTAATTTTGGAAAAACATACTGGTTTAAGTTTCGGAGCTTTTACAACCGTTTTTAGAAGTGAATACAATTCATTTGTTTATTATGTGTTAAATTCAGGTTTCTTTGCTGCGCAATTGGGAACGTATTTGACGTCAACTATAAATCAATTAACTATCGGAAATTTGAATAACATGGAAATTGTAATGCCACCCTTAAAAGAGCAAAAGAAAATAACTCAATACCTTCAACAAGAAACTTCCAACCTTAATCACTTAATTGAACGTATTGAAGAACAAATCCAAAAACTAAAAGAATACCGCCAATCCCTAATCTATGAAGTGGTAACAGGGAAAATCGATGTTCGGGATCTTGAAGTAGTACAGTAACGGAGGTGAGAATGTGGCGATTGATGCAACGGAGAAGGGCTTTGAGGCGAATATTGAGACCTCACTTGTCGGGAATGGTTATGAGAAACGCTTGTTGGAAGGGGAAGCAAGCCGGCTTTTTAAAAAGCATGCCCTTGATGTCGAGAAGCTGTTTGAGTTTTTTGAGTCAACACAGGACAAGCAGCTTAAAATGTTGGAGAGGTCGTATGGAGCGGGTTATAAAAAGAAGGTGCTTGAACGCATTTGCGATAGCTTGAAAAAGCATGGCGTTCTTCATTGCTTGCGTCATGGCATAAAGGATCGCGGAGTGACGTTAAGGCTTGTTTATAATAAACCGCCGACAACCATGAATCAGCTAATGAATGAACTGTATCAAAAGAATATCTTCACAGTGAGCCGTCAAGTTTATTATAGCGATAAGCATAATAACAGTTTGGACATGGTTTTGTTCATTAACGGCTTGCCGCTCATTGTGATGGAGCTGAAAAATCAGTTCACGGGGCAAACGGTTGAGCATGCAATGAATCAATTTAAGAAAGACAGAGATCCGAAGGAACAGCTTTTCAGGGCCAATGAGCGTGCCATTGTGTACTTTGCTGTGGATCCAGATGAAGTGTTCATGGCGACAGAATTGAAGAAATCGAAAACGTATTTCTTGCCTTTCAATAAAGGTAATGACGGAGGCAAAGGGAATCCGACTGTTTATAATAATTATCGCACGCATTACATTTGGGAAGAAGTATTGTTGCCGGATAGTTTGTTGGATATTCTATTCCGCTTTGTCTTCGTGAAGAAAGATGATATTTTAGACTCGAATAATGAGGTCATCAGCGAGCGGAAAATGGTGATCTTTCCGCGTTACCATCAACTTGAAGTCGTGCGGAAGCTTGAAGCAGATGTGGTTGATAAGAATGTTGGCCATAATTATTTGATTCAACATAGTGCGGGTAGCGGGAAAACAAATTCGATTTCTTGGCTAGCTCACCGTTTGGCAAAGCTGCATGATGACAATAATGAAGCAATCTTTAGTAGTGTCATAGTAATTACGGATCGTCGTGTGTTGGACAAGCAGTTACAAGATGCTGTGTACCAATTGGAGCATAAGGCAGGGATGGTTGAGCGGATTGATAAAGATTCAAACCAGCTTGCAAATGCAATTACAGGTGAAACACGCATCATCATTACGACGTTGCAAAAGTTCCCTTTCATTATGGAGAAAGTGTCGGGGCTTGAAAGGAAGAAATATGCTGTCATTATTGACGAAGCGCATTCTTCCCAGGGCGGGAAAGCTTCGACAGCTTTAACGAATATATTATCGGATAAGACACTGGAAGATGCTTACGAAGAAGATCGTATTGCGGAAGAAAATATGGATACTCTCGATGAACAAATTGTTGAGACAATTATGAAGAGCGGTAAACAAGACAATGTGTCATTCTTCGCTTTTACCGCGACACCAAAGCCAAAGACTCTTGAGAAGTTCGGAACAATCGGGGCTGATGGAAAACCACATGCGTTTCATGAATATACGATGCGGCAGGCAATTGAAGAAGGTTTTATCCTAGATGTGCTAAGCAATTACACAACGTATAAGACGTTCTATAAGATTGCGAAATCAGTAGATGATGACCCACTTGTATCACAAAAGCAAGCGACAAAAAAGCTAGCCCAATATGTATCACTTCATCCTCATAATATTGCGCAGAAGACAGAAATCATCATTGAACATTATCGCAATTTCACGAGACATAAAATTGGTGGACGTGCAAAAGCGATGGTCGTTACTGCAAGTCGCCTGCATGCCGTGCGGTACAAAATTGCATTTGATCGGTATATCGACAAAATGGGTTACGACGATTTGAAGACGATCGTTGCATTCTCGGGGATTGTGAAAGACGGCGAACTACCTTATACAGAGCCAGACATGAATAGCTTTAGCGAAAAGGAACTGCCAGATAAATTCAATTCCGATGAATATAAAGTATTGCTTGTTGCGGAGAAATACCAAACGGGCTTCGACGAACCCTTGCTCCATACGATGTATGTAGACAAGCCTTTGAGCGGGATTAAGGCCGTTCAAACATTATCGCGCTTGAATCGCACATGCCCAGGTAAGGATGATACTTTCGTGCTTGATTTCGTAAATGATCCGGAAGAGATCAAGGCGGCATTCCAACCTTACTATGAAACAACAGGGCTTGAGGAAGTAACGGATCCGAATATTTTATACGACTTGCAAGCCGAGCTCACACCTTACCAAGTGTATACGGAGGAAGAAATGAATGCGGTGAATGAACTTGAAATAAAAGGTGGCTTTACCAAGTCGGCGAAAGAACAAACGGCACTGAACGCATGGATTGATAAAGGGGTAGAGCGCTTTAAACGTGACCTGTCAATTGAAGAACAAGAAGCATTCAAAAGCTCGGCAGCGAAATTCACACGGACGTATGCATTTGTCCTGCAAATTGCAACGTTTATCGACGTGGATCTTCATAAGCGGTACATTTACTTGAACTATTTATTGCGCAAGCTTCCACGTGACAAGTCGGACAAGGATATTTACATGGCTGATGACGTAGCACTACAATATTATCGCAATCAAAAGGTGTTTGAGGGAAGCATCGAGCTGGAGAAAACAGGCGGTCAGGAATTGAAGCCTACTTCACATGGTACGGCGGGTGTAGTGGAGGATGAAAAAGTTCGACTATCGTCCATTTTAGACAAGTTGAATGATCGTTTTGGAACTGAATTTACCGAGACGGATTTCTTATCCCGTGATCAGGTGAAGGCGGATATGCTGAACAGCGAAGACATACAGCAAAAAGCCAAGAATAATACAAAGGACAATTTCAAATTTGCTTTTGAAAAATCATTTATGAATTTTGTGATTGATCGCATGGAGAGCAATGAAAAGTTCTTTATGAAGATATTGGCGAATGAGGAGTTTAAGGCTTTTATCATGGAAGACATGATGGACGAGGTTTTTGAGGAAGTTAATGGGTGATTTTAAAAGGTGTTAGGTTATTACTGAATTAAACAGTATGTAACCTAATGCTTTTTTAAGTGAAAACAATTGACAGATATCTAGAATGAAAAGTTTAACTTTAAGAAAAAGCCCATGAGGAATTCATATTGATTAGTTGAATAGGGTAGATTCCCATTCAAAAAGACCTGTTTTTTCAAACAGGAACCAACTACATATAGTGTTTGTGTATTTCTGTTCGACACTATATGTTGTAGATTGGGAAGGAGGATGGTATACTCCATATGCAGAGGGAAACGTATGCTCTTAAAATATATTACGAGGGAGGTGGGGAATTGGCACGTGTCCGAATCAATACTACGCAAATAAACAAGGCAATCAGGGAAATCAATAAACAAGTAGACAGCGAAGTGAAAAAAGAACTAAGAAAGCTGGAACGTGATTTGCAACGAAAATTAAAATAAAAGCCCTTATTTGTTCTGCCAAACAAATAAGAGCACACGTAATAAATCTACTTGCTAATTTTACCGTAAATTTAATAAAAAAAATAGAGAACATACGCTTCCCTCTTGCTTTGAGATGAATAACGTATTAAATATTACCTGTAAAACGTATGGTAACTGTGAATATAAGATTCCATAGATTGTTAGGATCAGAAGGGAGAAAAACTCATGGTAAAGCATAAAGGTGGCAAGGTTGGAAAAGCTGCAGCAATACTTTCAAGCCCTAAATCAACGAAGAAACAGAAAAGTAATGCAGGTAAAATTTTGAAAGACCATCAAGATAAAGAACATTGAATAAACTATACCTATATAAATTACCGTTAGGGAATGTTAACGAATAAACAGTCAACAGAAAAGAAAGGGTGTTGAAGTTGGCGATAATCGATACTTACAGAAGCAATATTGCAAGGAAAAGACAGGATATTTCTAAGCTTTCAGCTGATAGAGCAAGGGAAACCAAAAAGATACCTGATTTAAAGAAGAAAATTATTTCCGCAAACGATGCAATCAAAAGAACAAAATCTCAATCAATAGTAAAGTCGAAATTTAATGAAATAGCAAGAGCAGAAAAAGCATTGGCAGAAATTGATAAAAAAGTTGCATCAATAGATACTAAGTTGGCTGTTAAGGAGAGAGAAATTGCTAGTGAAGAGAAGAAACTAAGTCACGAAGTTGATAGAACAGAGAAAAAGAAGTTAAGCGAGGAAAAAAGAAGGTTGGAAGAAACGAAACGATTGATGAAAAGTATTAATGAAACGATAGATAACCATAGCAAATTGCATTTAGAAACGAAGAGAACTTTAACGGAATTACAGAATGTTCCGGAGAAAATAACAGTATTATTTATGGCATCTAACCCAATTGGAACTGGATCACTTAGATTGGATGAAGAAGCTCGTTCTATTAATGAAATGATTAGGAAAGCTGAGCACAGGGATAGTGTTCAGTTTGAAACGAGATGGGCAGCAAGACCATTGGATATTTTACAGGCTATCAATGAATTAAATCCTGACATTATTCATTTTAGTGGGCATGGTTCGCCTACAGATGAGCTAGTGTTACAAGATGCTGATGGAAGTGCTAAGTTAATTAGCAAAGAGGCTATTGTGCAAACTATGATGACCTCATCGGATAGAATTAGGTTAGTTTTTTTCAATACTTGCTTTTCCTTTGGACAGGCTGAAGCAGTTGTTCAACATGTGGAGTCTGCCATAGGTATGAACGATTCAATTGGAGATGAAGCAGCCCGTGTATTTTCTGCACAATTTTACTCTGCGATTGGTTTTGGATTGACATTGGAGAAAGCTTTCAACCAAGCTAAGTCAGCTTTGATGTTAGAAGGGATAAAGGAAGAAAATATTCCCGAAATTTATTTAAAAGAAGGCTTATCCGCAAATGAAATAGTTTTAGTGAAACCTGCATTTGCCAATACTGAAAGTTTATAATTTCCTCCGTGGTAGAGCATCCTAGAGGGTGCTCTTTTTTGTATGAAAAATACTAGAAGAATCTTATCAGCTTTACTGGTATCATGTTACCAATTAAATTCTGAGTAAGCCACTGCAGTTTAATCATCTTCCACTCCCACTAAATAAATCCGTTCCTCAAAACCGCCGCGTTTAGCCGCTTTCTCCGCACGCACAGCTTCCAGTTCTCCAACCGTCACCCCGTGAAACTTCGCTGCTGCGTGAATCAATTCCAGCAAATCGGCCAGTTCCTCAACGGCATCTTCTGATGTGATCGCGCCTTCGTATTCCGCCAATTCCTCATGCATCTTCTTGTTCACTTCCGTTATGTATTGGGAGTCATCCAATATATGAGTGACACACGTCTTGCCGTCCGATTCGATAATGTTAGGGATCAAGTCACGGACAAGTTTATTGTAGATAGGCATATGATTTTCTCCTTTGAGTGCAATTTTCTATATTTTAGCACATAGTCTAGCGGCACAATTGGATAATATATAGGACATGATATGAATGTAGATAAAAATATGATCTCGGGGTTTTCTATCCTTACTTCATCCTAACTCCAACACCAACCCATCGACAAAAAAGTCGACCAAGGGCTGGTGTTTTTTCATGCTTAAAAATTATTTTTCCTCCCAGAGTATCCTTTTCCCAAACTCGTGTCTATATAACAAATGAAAGGTCTGGTCATTCACATTGAAGGGGTGGGGAAGGAAATGAACGGTTGGTTGAAATTACATCGAGCGCTAATGAATAAGCCGATATGGACGGAATCGACATCGGATCAGAAGGTCATTTTGATGGCATTGCTGATGTTGGCGAATTATGAGGAGAGGCAGTGGAAGTGGGGTGGGAGGGAGTATTCTTTGCAGCCCGGTCAGTTTGTCACTTCGGTTGCTTCACTCGGCCAGCAGTGTGGAAAAGGGGTGACCGCATCGAAAATCCGGACGGCTTTGAAGAGATTTGAGGAATACGGATTTATGACAAGCGAAACGACAAACCAAAATCAGGTCATCACCATTGTCAATTGGGGCTTCTACCAAAAGAATGATGAGCCCATGACAAGCGTTTTCGCAAATGAACGACGAACAGGTAACGAACAAATCGCAACTACTAAGAACAAAAGAACTAAGAATATAAGAAAAAGAGCGCGTGTGAATGAATTCAAGTTGGATCTGACGAAGGGGGAAGCGATATGATTGCGGAAAAAGCGGTGCTCGGTTCGATGCTGAAGGAGAATTATTTGATAACGGAATCGGGGCTAGCTGTTTCCCAATTTGCGAATCCGGTCCATAAGATGATCTTCCAGTCGATGAAGGAACTTCGTGCGTCGGGGAAGGCGGTTGATTTCGTCACTCTGCTTACGACGTTCAGCCCGCAGGATTTGGGCGGGGCGAATTATGTGAAAGACCTTACGAATTATGCGCATATCGAGAAGTTCGATGATCATGTCGGGGCAATGCTGGACGTTTGGCGGGAGCGTGAGAAGCAGAACGTGCTGCAGATTGCTGGGCAGGAGAACTGGCCGATCGACCGGGTCATGAGCGAGCTGGATGCACTGATGGATAATCGTGTGAGTGACCACGCTAATATTTTCGACCTGCTGATGGACGTGTACGAGGATCCGTTCACGGAGAAGGGGATTGAAGAGGGGGCGCCGTCAGGCATCGGGAAGCTGGATGAAATGACGAACGGATTCCAGGACGGTGAGCTGGTCATTTTGGCTGCACGGCCGAGCATGGGGAAGTCCGATGTCATGCTGCATATCGCGAAAAACGCAGGATGGGAAGGGCGTTTGCCGATCGTCTTTTCGCTTGAAATGTCGGATACAAGTTTGCGGGATCGGCTGCTTGCATCGACGGGACGGTTTTCGAGAATCCGCATGCGGGATCCCTATTCGTTATTCAGTGATTCGCAGAAGGGGAATTGGGTGAAAACGATTGGCAGAGTGGCGGAAACGAATATCCAGTTTTTTGATCGGAGCAGGCAAACCGTTGCGGAAATGCGGATGAAGGTGCGCAAGATGATCCATGAGTTTCCTGAAATGAAACCGGTCATTTTGATTGACTATCTGACGTTGATTCATTCGGAAGACCAGGTTGCCAACAAGCATTTGCAAGTTTCCCAGATCACAAAGGATTTAAAGGGGATGGCGCGGGAGTTCAATTGCCCTGTCATTACACTCGCGCAGTTGAGCCGGGCGGTCGAACAGCGGCATGACAAGCGTCCGCTCATGTCGGATTTGCGGGAGTCTGGCTCGATTGAGGAGGACGCGGATATCATCGTCTTTTTATACCGAGATGCGTATTACTCGAAAGACGAGAAAGATAACGTCTTGGAGCTCATCGTGTCGAAGAACAGGAATGGGCCGGTGGGGACGGCGTATGCGGCTTATAACAAATTTACGGGGGAGGTTGTGGGGATTGGAGCTGACAGTGAAAGAGCTATTTCATGAAGCGATTTTGTATGATGTACCTCATATGGCGCACGCCGTTTATTACGCAGTGGAGAAGGGGTTTGTGCAGTGGGAGGATCCTGAAAGCCGGATTCCTTATGGAGAGTTGGACCATGGGGAGATTATTAGAATGCGCGACGAGAATTGGCTGCGGATGTGTACGGTTAAGCTGTTCGTCGTGGAAATGGGCGGGAAGCGGTATGCGGTTTATTTGGCGGGAAAGGAGGGGGAGGTGAAGGCGTTGCATCGGAAGATTTACGGTGAGGTTGCCCGGAGGGTGAGGGATGTGAGCGGCAAGATGGATGCGTCGGTTTATTGCGAGGAGACGGAGGTGTGGCAGTCGTTTCGAGAGTTCAAGCAGCAGGTGGTGGAGTTTCCATGTTTTGTAGGGGAAATGTAATTGAGTTTGCTATGTTTTTATAAGTGAATTACTTGAACTTAAGGAACATTCTTCATGTAATATGGTACTATTTAATTAGTGCGAATTATGTTGAAAAAAAGGACGGGAGATTTGAATGTTGAGCTTATTTAAATCGAGATGTGGAATCTGTAAAAGGAAAGTATCAGACTACCAACGTTATAGGTTACCGAACAATAAGGTGAGAAAGGTCTGCTTGGCTTGTTGTGTGTATGCGGAGAGACGGGCTTATCGGAAGTGTTGAAAAAAGATTAGTACATAAGGGGTTAATAATGGAACGGCTTAAACTTCTTCAAGAATTAAAAACCCGAACAATTCAACGACAAGGAGAAATTCCTCATGAAATCATTAAAAGTACTAACCATTGATGAACTTCTCGACCGGCTTGATGAGCTAAATGAGGCGCGTGCTGAAGGCGAGGATTATCACCTAAACCAAATTATTGCGATTGAAGAAATGCTTTTACGAAAGCTCACCAATGAGGATAACGAGTATGGTTTCAATAAAACTAAGAAAGATCTAATTGCACATCTTGTGAAATACGGAACATATTTAAAAACGGAATATAGAAAGGATGATAATTCTGCTAAGCTCACGTTGAAAAAAGCATTGCAATACGATAGGGGAATTCCACAGGCGTATTACAGACTTGGATTCCTTGCATATAAGGAAGAGGACTATACGGCTTCCCTCAATTACTTTCAAAAAGCGCTTCGATCAAACGAGGAACATCCAGAACATGCTTTCAAATTATCGAAGCAGCAACAATACAATGCAAATCTGTATTTGAGCAATAGCGCACTTCATATTGCCGCGGCTGCGCAGGAGGCGAGTGAAGAGTTGTCGCTCGATGTTGAGGTAGAAGAAAAGCGAATAGATAGCTTGGTGCTTTCACCTATGTATGACTTGATTGCTGAAAATGAAATGTATTTGACGAGTCGTGCATTCATGCTTCTTACTGCTGCAGAAACGCGCTATTGTTCCAGATCGGAGTACGAAGAACTGCAAAAGGAGTATCAAGATCATGTTTTCCTTGACTTCGCGGGGACAGAGAACACTTTAGGCTATCGGGGGCAGCGTGTAAGTATATCTATTGGTCTTGCAGACGTTCTTCTCGTTTTAATGATAGATGCGAGTATGGAATCTCCGGCTGAGAAAAATAAGATGGAAGATGTTTTGCAAAGTAAAGACGGTGAGTTAGATACGAATACTTATAGTCAAACAATTAGGCGTATCCGTGAAAAGTTGAAGGCGATAGGATTACCTGGTGAGATCATCGTTACTGTACCGAAGGCTGGTAAGCGTGATACCGCCTATTACTATGATGCCTCATTTATACCTTATTTGGTGATTCAGAGAACCGATGACATCCGATGACAAGGGTGTCATCGGCTTTTTTATATACTACAGTTACCAAATCAAAAGGAGCTGTTGGCTATGAAAAGGATGAAGACATGGAATCAATTGTTTGTGCGGCACGGGTGGGCTATGGAGATGATCGAGGAGAACTTGTTCAATTGCAAGTATGAGACAAAAGCTAATCTGGCATTTCTGTTTGACTGTTTGAAGGAGGCAGGAGTGCAGTATCAATATGACGGTTCAATTCTCGAGTTGAAGGATAATCCGATTGGTGAAGACATGATTCTTCCCATTCTAGACTTTGAAGGTCGGGGCGTAACGGAAAGTGTTGGACGCTATGAGGACAAGGAACAACTAGCTCTTCGGAATCTTGATACGTATATAAGTGGGGTTGTCCGCCAACTGGTGCGGCTTGGATTTTCGACAGTTTACTCTTGCGACGGGCACAATCGTCGACGTCCACATGTAGCTATTATGAAAGATAGGGATGCAGATCGTTTGGCAGATTTGCTGATAGTGTTAGGTTTTGACTGCACCGTTAATTCTGACAGGAAGACGCATGATATGGTCTACTTCCGGACGAACCGTACCGCACTTCTGGATCTGGCGGAGACGTTAAGCTTGGTCGAGCCAGACTGGATGGATGAAGATGGGAATTTCATTAAAGAGCAATTGTTTTACGTAATGCTTGAAGAACTCTTAAATGTACCGGGGAAAAGTGGCAATGAAAAACGCATACGTTCTGTAGTTGAAGAAAAATTGGCGCCTTTCGTAGACCGGATTACTACAGATCGACATGGAAACTTGCTTGCGGAGAAAGTATATCGGTCCGGAAATGGCCCGGTGATCATGTTGAATGCCCACTTGGATATCGTTGAGGAATTGGT
Source organism: Sporosarcina koreensis (assembly GCF_042655825.1). NCBI lineage: Bacteria > Bacillati > Bacillota > Bacilli > Caryophanales > Caryophanaceae > Sporosarcina > Sporosarcina koreensis. The sequence continues at coordinate 112,273 of NZ_JBHSNP010000010.1, forward strand.
GCCAGGGCGGCAGATTGTCAAGGAGGCGAGGGTATGGCGTAGTGATAAAGGGATTCTTGGGGCAGATGACCGGGCAGGTATTGCCGTCATTCTCCAAATTGCTAGGAATTTGGCGCAGTCTACATTCAGCGGAAAAGTAAAATTTGTATTTACAGTAAAAGAAGAATGCGGTTTAGTGGGAGCCTCACAATTGGATGAGTATTTCTTATGGGATGTGGATGTTGCGTTTGTGTTGGACCGCCGAGGGGCGGGGGATATCGTGACATCTTGTGGCGGCTATATCCCATTCTGCAGCAAGGAATTTGGTCGTTGCATTGAGGAAATTGCAGAGAAAACAACCAAAGGGGAATGGGCATGTACAGCAGGTGGTAGCAGTGATACTCGAATCTGGGCAACTCATGGCATTCAGAGTGTTAATTTGTCGGTTGGATACCAGCATGAGCATACAGAGGATGAAACGTTAGATGTTGGGGTATGTTATCAGACCGTTGAGTTGTTGGAAGAGATTTTTGAGCATGCGAGAAATATTAGAGCGACTGTAAGGCGGATTGGACTGGAGGATGTAATTTAAGGTTGAAAAGTAAGTGCTTCGATAAGAGGTACCGGGCACCCGAACTTGAACGGGTTCCTGCTTCATTCAATAGTAGATTGTTCATATATATATATATCCAACTCTCCAAGGACAATTGAAGTTCCTTGAATAAACACGCCCTCATCCAAAGAATAAGATGAGGGCTTTTGTGTTTTATTTATCTAAATTCGTAATAGCGTAATCGGCTTCTTCTTTTGTGAATTTCTCACCGTATTGGGAAGTCAGTTGATCTCTTATCGCTTCTGGTGACATACTCATGGATTCCTGATAACTTTTTGCTTTTTTCAAGGCGTTATCTTTAAAATCGGCTTTCATATTGTCAATTGCATATTGTGCTTCATCAGTAGTGAATTTTTCACCATGTTCAGAGGTAAGTTGTTCGTAGATTCCTTGTTTTGACATATGCATCGTTTTTGAATAGGATTCGGCCTTTTTCAATGCGTTTGCTTTCCAGTCAAATTCAAGATTAGCCATTGCATACTCGGCAGCTTCCGTGGAAAACTTTTCTCCGTACTCTGAAGTCAATTGATCAAAAATAGCACTTTTGGACATGTTCATTGTCTTTGCGTATGATTCAGCTTTTTTCAAAGCAGACTGATGCTCTTTCGGAACATTATCCTCTGCCTTTGTTTCTTCTTTAGGTTCATCTTTTTGAGGCTCCTCTTTTTTCTCCTCAGGCTTATTCGTTGCTGATTCAGTAACGGCCGGTTTGCTATCCTCTTTCGTTGCGTCCGCTTTATCATCACCGTTGCCGTTGAAAGCGAACACAATAATAACTGCAATCATCCAAACCCACCATTTTTTATAAAACGGTTTTTTCTGTTTTTGTTCTTTCGCCATAACTTGTAACTCCTTTATGTAGTATGTATGAAATATACCATATATTTCACTGGTAATATAGTTCCAGTTTCTTCATGTTGTATGGTACTATTATTGTAAATAGTCGGAAAAGTTGCACGTTGATATGGTTGTCAGATGAAATGGGGGAATTCATATAAAGAATAAGTATTCCTCTTGTTATACTCATAGAAAAGCCGGCTGGAGGTGATGAAGTGAGTGTTAGTATAGGTGATTCCTGCACTCTTTATAAACGATGTAAAATATGCGGGGAATATAAATACAAGATGAGTTTTCCGTCACTAGGTGGAAAGGGAAGGAGCGAAGGGCAAAGAAGGTCGTTTTGCTATGATTGCAAAGATCGCAGGCATGAAAGGATAGTTGAACCTGTCCAGGAATACAGTTACGACACTTCTATTCTCGATGCAAACAGCGAAATAACGATACGAGGACGCGCCTTGAATAATCGTAAATATGAAAGTGTCATCAGCTATGAAAAAGCAAAGAGGTTAGTGGAAGAAGGTACGGCAGGAATCTACCACAGTACGCTGATTCATCATTTTTATAATAGAAGAACGATAAAGCCGTTTATTTTGGAACGTGATGACTATACATGCCACTATTGCGGAAAGTATGGCGATACGATTGATCATAAGCATCCTAAGTCAAAAGGTGGTCTTAGCACGATAGCAAACTGCGTCTGTGCCTGCTCAAAGTGTAATACTGACAAGGATGCTATGGAGTATGATAAATATATGGAAAGCATTCACGGAATTATTTCCTGAGTTTAGGATTACCACTTACAAATGCAATAGGTGGTCTTTTTTTGTTCATTCAAATGGACCGATTACAATGGCTGCTTACTCAGGGATTCGTTGAAAATCAGAATCTCCATTCTAAACCGCTCCAAGTATTTTCAAGTACCAGGTTCTCATTGAATTTCGAATTATTTCAGAACCTGGTACCCTTCACTCATTTTCATTCATTTTGCCGGTAAAGCATTATCGCATCGGCGGCCATAGCGGCGACATAATCACTTCCGCGTTCATCCTCGATGCTTTCAATCATCATCGCGATAATATAAGTAGGGTCTGCAGAATCGTAGGTGACAAAAAAGCCGTTTTCCTGTCCTCTTCCCGATCCGCCTGCTTTCAATTCTGCGGTACCTGTTTTCCCTGCCAGAGCGATATCTGGCAAGTTTGCGGACTGTGCGAAGCCGTCGACGACGACATTGCGCAGGCTGTTCCGCAACACTTCCGCATTGTCATTCGACAGCAATCCATCTTTCCATATGTCACCATGCTTTTCATCCATCAAAAGGGAGGGTTTATACATCGTCCCGCCATTGACGATTGGTTCGTACATCATCGCTAAGTGCAGAATGTTCGCCAGCATCTGTCCCTGCCCGAATGACGTATCGGCAAGCTGTCCTTCTGAACTGATCTTTCCGTCATTCGAAATTTGAGAAGAAGCGATATTCAGGATAAAAGGAATGTCTTCACCGAACCCGTAGCTTACTAGCCCGTCGATGAACGTCTGACGCCCCATCGCCAATGCCTGCTGTGCAAAATAAATATTGTCCGAATAGATCAGTGCATGATTCAGATCAAGCGGATTCGGTGCTTCAGGGTGCAGTCTCGATACCCGATAATTGCCCCAGGAACTGTCTTTTTGCCAGGTCGATCCTTTAATGTCCAGTCCTTTATCGGGTTGAAGGTTGCCGATTTCCATCCCGATTGCCGCAGTTATGGGTTTCACCGAGGAACCGGGAGCATAGGCGCTTGCAAACCGGTTGAACAGCGGTTTCAATGGGTCTTCCGATAAGGCTGCGTAGCGTGCAGAGCTGATGCCTAACATGAACTCTGTCGGATCGAAACCGGGAGAGCTTACAAGAGCCAATGTCTCACCGGTATGCGGATCGACCGCTGCCGCTGTGCCCGGTTCCCCCTTCATGGAATCAAACAGCGCCTTCTGCAAGCTAGCGTCGATGGTCAGAGAAATGTTTTCGCCGTCCCTGGCGGGGGTTTCGACAATTGGAATCGGTGTGGCACCTACTGCCGGCTCTTTCTTATAGATTCGCACGCCGTCATGTCCCCGAAGCCTTTCTTCGAGTACTCGTTCCATGCCCTGCCTGCCGATCAGATCTCTTTCCGTGTACCCTTCGCTTTCCAGCTTCTCTAACTGTTCAGCCGTAATCTTTCCGATATAGCCCGTCAGATGCGCCAATGATTCGCCGAATGGATATTCGCGCATTTCAGCTTTCTGATAGGTGACACCAGGCAGTTCAATCAGCCGTTCCACGACATCTTTCGCACTACTTGGCAAGACTTTGACAGTAACAAAATAATTCGGTTTCACCCAACTCTGATTCAGCTGTTTATCTATAAAATCAACCGTCACGCCAAGCAATTCAGCTACAATCTTTTTGTTGGCACTGTCCGTGAACCGTTCAGGCACGATGCCAATCTCATAGCCGGCGCCATTAATGGCGATTGGTCGACCGTGCCGGTCCGTTATTTCTCCACGCTTGGAAGGGAGTGTCATGATGCCGACCGTATCTTTTGTGTCCAGTCCAGGGAGGATGAAGGAAGGATCCCACTCCGCATACCAGTTTTCTTCTGTTTGTTCTCCATCTTCGCGTACTTCGTGCACCATCAGCAGCTCTTTGTCGTACGTAACCGGTCCTGCTGCAGTATCCATGGAGATATGGACGGTGAATGAAGCGGGCTCTTCAATTGACCATTCCGTTTCTTCGGCGGGTTCGTCATAGGTCACCCGGATATTGGTGATGTCAAGGTCACGCTGCAATTTTTCCTGTCGGTCAATATAAAAGTCTGCTGGGAAATTAGCAATCGTGTCTGCTGAGAGATAGTCTTTATAGATTTTCCGATGTTCATTTTTCTGCCAAAGCTCCACATATTCCTGAAGACGTTCTTCCGGAGTTGGCTTCGCATCCTCTTTGGTGCATCCCGCAAAGAGGAGTGTCAGCATGCATAGTGTCAAAGCGGCTAGCCATTTTTTCATGCGCATCTGCATGGATGAGCCCTCCTTTTTTCAAAATGGGTTGGTAAGTTCGATTATTCCGTCTACTCAGTTATACGTTTTCGGTTATCTGAAAGTTTCAATGCCTTTTAATCGCACCTATCCATCGTCCGTCGCTGGATTGAAATGCATCCACCGGCCTAATTGTGCATAATGATTTATCTATCTTAAAGTGATTTATGTGTTAATGTATGTCTACTATAAATCCTTAGGCTCAATTCTTCAAAACTTTAAGTTCATTCAGAACAAATAGATTGAATCCTTTCTTTCGTAAAGGTAAGGTGAGAAATATAGCATAGGAGGGGTTAAGATGAAGTATCGTAAATTAAATAATGGCATTGAAATTCCAAGCGTAGGAAGTGGGACAAATACGTATGGTAAAGAGGGAAACCAATACTCAGGTGCCTTAAGAGGAGACACGCAAGAAATCGACTGGGCCATTGAAAACGGCTACCGTCATTTTGACTCTGCTCAATTATATTTAAATGAAGAAGTTCTTGGAAATGGGTTAAAGAAGTCATCTCTGCCACGTGAAGATTTCTTTATCACCACGAAGCTAAATACATTTGAAGGTTTCGGTGGTGCAGACTGGGCCCATGCTGAAATTGAAAAAAGCTTAGAGAAATTACAAACTGACTATATTGATTTGTTCCTTATCCATAAACCATGGGATGATCATGCAGAGATGTTGGAGGCATGGACTCTTTTAGAAGACTACTATAACCGCGGTGTGTTCAAGTCGATTGGTGTTTCGAACTTTGAAAAAGAACATCTTGATTTACTTCTTGAACAGGGCGGTATTATACCAGCTGTCAATCAAATTAAATCTCAAGTCGGGAATTGGAATGAAGAATTAATTGCTTATAATGAAAGTAAAGGTATTGCAACTGTCGCATGGTCTCCATTACGTGGTATCGATGAAAAAGCCAAGCAGGTTTTAGATGAAATCGGCAGCCAATACGGAAAAACATACACACAAGTTGTTTTACGCTATCAAATTGAACGTGACGTGATCGTCATTCCAAAGTCTCACAATAAAGACCGCCAAGCACAATGTTTGGATATCTTTGATTTTGAACTGTCTGCAAGCGATCGAGACCGTATTGCTGCCTTATAATGGAGTTTCGGGTACTCGGTTCTCATTGAACCTGGTACCCTACATTAATTTTCATTTACATTACTAAAGTATCAAAAAGGAGACTCCGATGACCCTATCTCACCAATTAAAAAAAACAATCCAACACTACCTCGATAAACATTACATAGAAGAACTTTCCCCAAGCTATCAACTAAAAGAGGACCCCCATGAGCTGTTTGAAGCGGAAATAATCATCAATGAAAGCCGCCGCAGTTTGGAGGACCTTTTGGAAAATATGGATGAGACCTTTTCGCAAATGCTACTGCGCAAGATTGATGAAAAAGGGATGACGGACAGCGAAACGTATAAGAGAGCGCGTATCGATCGGAAGCTTTTTTCGAAGATCCGGAATGATCGTGAGTACCGGCCGAGTAAACCGACCGTGCTTGCTTTTGCACTTGCGCTGCAATTGAGTTTGGATGAGACGCACGATTTGTTGCTGCGGGCAGGGTTCGCTTTGTCGCCTAGCAGCAAATCGGATTTGATCATCGAGTTTTTTATTGAACAAGGGAACTATGATCTGTTTGAAATTAATGAAGCGCTGTTTGCATTCGGGCAACATATGATAGGGGCATAAATTTGTCGCTTCATAAGCGACCTGGCCGTCATTTTGAAATGGTATTCTCAACTTACAATAAGGTTGAGGGGGAAAATAAGATGAAAACATGCACGACGGAACTGGTTTTATTCTGGATCGAAGCGGTTCAATGAGCGGGCTGGAAAGTGACACGATCGGCGGCTTTAACGGGATGCTGGCAAAACAGAAGAACGAGGCAGGAGAGGCGCGCGTCACGACTGTTCTGTTTGATGATGCCTATGAAGTGCTGCATGATGGTGTGGATCTTCAATCCATTCAACCGATAACGAGCAAGGAGTATTATGTAAGGGGTACGACTGCTCTACTGGACGCAATCGGGAAGACGATTCTCCGCATCAGCCATGCGCAAGAGAAACGTGCAGGGGATGTGTTGTTTGTCATTACGACGGATGGATTGGAAAATGCGAGCCGTGAATTCACCTATGAAAAGATCCGGGAACTCATTGACGCACGTAAAAGTAAAGAAGGCTGGGAATTCATCTTCCTTGGCGCCAATATCGATGCCATTGCAACCGCCAGCCAATTCGGTATTTCTAAAGACCGCGCTGCCAATTTTCACGCGGACGGAGACGGAACAGAACTGAACTACAATGTGATCAGTGAAACGATCAGTTCGTTTAGATCTCATAGCGAAATCAGGGAAGATTGGAAAGAGAAAATAGAAATGGATTTCAACTCGCGCTGTTTAAAGCGCTAATGCTCACATTTACATTCGGAGTATTAAGGAAGGCAGTCTAAGGCCGCGACGTCCTGTCGCAACGACTGCATGACCCGTATCCTGCGGGCCTCAATATTGTCATTTACCCATAAAAAATAATCCATCCTTGAGTGTCTAGCTCGCATAGGATGGATTATTTCACCTCGGGCTGATCCCCCTTGAAGGGAACCTGCTAACGCAATTCGAAGTGGATCAACATCAGGCCCTATATTTTATAGCTAACCCTTTTAAGAAGTTCCTAGCGTATCGATCCAGGCACGGTTTATAATTTTTGTGCCCTTCTTTTCTCAATACAGCGCTTAGTTCGCCCTTTGATATAATGACTCCTGCGTCTTCTAAAATCTCCAGCATATCCTCACCTGTTAACGCGAGTGCTATTTTCACTTTCTTTAGAAGGATATTATTAACATTTTCATTCGTCATTATAGATGCGGCTGGACCTTGAGGTTGTCCTGGTTTTGGATCTTGTTTTCCTCGTTTATAGATAATGAGGCCATTTAAAAAAGAATCCAACATCTGATTCGTACACTTCATTTGCAATTCATTTTCAGCTTCATCATCATTTGACTTTGTAAGCAACTGTAGTACATCTTCTTTTGTCACTTCAACGCCGCCAAGTTTAAAAATATCTACCATCGCTGTATTACTTAAATTTAAAGCATATCGTAAACGAATTAATCTATCATTATTATTCATTTGTAGGCCTCCTGTGTATAGTGCTGTAAATACATAATGACTATATCCTTATTATTGCCATTAGGATCACCACTTACAAGTGCAATAGGTGGTCTTTTTGTTTATTCAAATTGACCAATTGTAATGGCCCGATTACTCAGTGATTCGTTGGAAATTAGAACCTCCATCTTTAAACCGATCCAAGCATTCCTTGCAAATACATTTTACCCGAATATCTTTTTCCGGAACCAGTTCAAAAATTTCACTTGGAAACGTCTCTTGGTTGCACCAACAAATGCCCAGCGATTTATCTTTTCCGTAACAACAGTTATTCTTTTTGCCGCATAGCGGGCAATGCTCGTTTAGTTGGGGAGTCATTGTTTTTACACCTTCTTTGCAAGAATGTTCGAAATCCGAACATTCTATTATCTCTGGTAGTGACAGGAACGCATGTATGGTATAATGAAAATGTAATAGAATAGGTGACTCAAGGGTGGTCGGCCATTCCCCGTTAGAAGGGAGGTGGTCGTATGTCAGTATCTGAAGCGCTAATGCTCATGGTAACTTTCGGAGTATTAATCGTAGCAATACTGTCGTTTAACCATAAAAAATAATCCATCCTTGAGTGGCTGCTCATAATGGATGGATTATTTTCATACCCGAGCTGATCCCCCTTGAAGGGAACCTGCTATTACTTATTACAGACCGCCTAATGTTGGTAGCATTAGGTGGTCCTTTTTAGTTTATTCTTTTGAAATAATTATATTACATATATATGTTTAATACAAACCAAATGTTCTTGGCATTGTGGGTGCTTATTGCTTGTTATACTCTGGAGCCATCCGGAGTTTGAAATTGTACCGAGTCTTTTTCGCATTTTGTTTTGGTTCAACACGCAGAATAATATTATCTTTCGCATATACATACATTTCGGTTTTCGTTACTACGGTTGTCTTCTGAGGAAAGGCAAACGAACAACCAAGTATCAGCACCATTATTGCTAAGATTACTTTTCTCATCTGAACCACTCCTTACTAGAGTTACTTAAACTTTTTATCATATATTCCATTAAATAACACCGGTTATTCTGAATATAAAATTCATTTTTGGGATAATCTTCAATGGATGAAAAGACTTGGAGGTGCAGTAATGTTTGAGAAAAAATTAGCGCTTCATGAAACTTTGGAATTTCATGAAGTAATAAATTTTAAGACAGTATGTCTACTTAAATCTAAAATGATGCAAGGTATCGTTTTTGACCAAGATCTCAAAGCTCTAATGGAGAAGGACGTAAAACAATCTATACCTGCTTTAACTGCAATGATAAAGGTATATTCAAACTCTGAGTTAAAAGAAACGGGGATCGGTTCATATGAATGATTATTTAGATCCTATAAATTCTGTTGGAATGCCCGAACTTACTGATTCAGGTATTGCCCTTGAATTTTTGTTATCAACAAAAACTGGGGTTAGAAATCTTTCAATTGCATTGACAGAAACAACAACCCCTACAATTAGAAAGTTTTTACAGGAACAACTTGATGTAACCATTGCCTTATATTTCGAAATTGCAGATCTCATGATAAAAAAACAATGGTTAAACCCTTATGATTTGGAACTTCAAAAGCAATTGGATATTAGATCCGCTCAAAATGCAGTAGATATAGCTAATTTAAATCTCTTTCCGGGCGTTACAAATCGGAAAGGAATGTTTCCGAGCCCACCGAAAAAATAATGAATAAAGAAGGAGTTTTAAATAATGAAAGCCGTTACTTTTCAAGGCGTTAAAAATGTTCAAGTGAAAAACGTGAAAGACCCAAAAATCCAAAAAGCGGATGACATCATAGTTAAAATAACTACCTCTGCCATTTGCGGATCAGACTTACATTTAATTCATGGGATGATCCCAAACCTTGGAGAGGATTATGTTATTGGACATGAACCTATGGGAATTGTTGAAGAAGTTGGTAAGGATGTAACAAAAGTTAAAAAAGGGGATCGCGTTATAATCCCATTTAATATAGCATGTGGTCAATGCTGGTACTGTAATCATGAACTAGAAAGCCAATGCGACAATACGAATGAAAATGGTGAGATGGGCGCATATTTTGGCTACTCAGACACGACAGGGGGGTTCCCAGGTGGCCAAGCGGAGTTTATGCGAGTTCCATATGCTAATTTTACACCTTTTAAGATCCCGGAAAACAGTGAAATAGCGGATGAAAGTTTAGTGTTACTTGCTGATGCTGCATCTACAGCATTTTGGAGTGTAGACAATGCGGGAGTGAAAAAAGGGGATACAGTCGTAATTTTAGGATGCGGTCCAGTTGGTCTGTTAGCACAAAAATTCTCGTGGTTAAAAGGTGCAAAAAGAGTTATTGCAGTTGATTACGTTATGTATCGTTTAAAACATGCAAAACGTACGAATAACGTGGAGATTGTTAACTTTGAAGATCATGAAAATTGTGGCGAGTTTTTAAGAGAAATAACACAGGGGGGAGCAGATGTAGTCATTGACTGCGTAGGAATGAGTGGAAAAATGACTCCGTTGGAATTTCTTGCATCTGGTCTGAAATTACAAGGAGGAGCAATGGGAGCTCTAGTAATTGCAAGTCAAGCTGTTCGCAAAGCTGGAACTATTCAAATTACAGGAGTTTATGGGGCACGTTATAATGCATTCCCATTAGGTGACATCTTTCAACGAAATGTGAATATTAGGACAGGTCAAGCTCCAGTTATTCACTACATGCCGCATGTTTATAATTTAATTGCGGAAGGTAAGGTTGATCCAAGTGATATTGTCACTCATGTACTTCCTTTAGATCAAGCTAAGCATGGTTATCAAGTATTTGACACGAAAATGGAAGACTGTATAAAAGTTGTCCTAAAACCGTAAATGTAACGGGTTAGTTTTCGAGCACTTCTTATGAGGTGCTTTTTTAAATTTTGAAGAGAATAATAATTGAAGGATAGAAAAAATTATCAAGTACTAGGCATTTAAAAATTTTTTTAACATATATAGGTGATATTCGTTCGAATTTGATGAGGAGGATATCATGCAACCTATATTACCTATGGAAAAATATTTTGGGCAGTTTGAACTGGTACATGCTTTTTATGGGGCTATGCCTACAGGTGTCAGCGTTTCCGAAACTGGTCGTATTTTTGTTTGCTTTCCGAAATGGGGAGACAACGTTCAATTTACTGTGGCTGAAATTGTTGGGGGTGAATTGCAGCCTTATCCCAGTTTAGAAGCTAATTTGGTTGATGCTGGAAATATTACGATGTCTTTCGTCAGTGTCCAAAGTATCGTTGCTGATGGAAGAGGAACCCTTTGGGTACTAGACACAGGGGCACCAAATTTTTCTGAGCCTATTCAAGGCGGAGCAAAATTAGTTGCTGTTGATTTAAGCACGAATGCAATAAGGAGAGTATATACCTTTACAGAAGATGTTGTCTTGCCAACAACTTATTTGAATGATGTCCGTTTGGATTTTCGGGTTGGAAAAGCAGGCTTTGCATATATAACGGATTCTTCTTCCAGAGGGCCAGGGGGCATTATCGTCGTAGATTTAGAAAGTGGGAACGCGTTCAGACGGTTAAGTGGGGCAATATCAACTTCACCTGATCCCTATTTTTTACCGAAAGTAGAAGGTGAAATTTTGATGAATCGAAACCCGGACGGTTCGACTTTCCCATTTAGGTTGGCTTCCGATAGTTTAGCAATTTCTCCTGATGGAAAGGTTTTATTTTATGCTCCGCTAACCAGCCGTCTGCTGTTCTCGATCTCAACAGAAGCCCTAAGAGACAGAAGGATACAGGACATTAATTTATCCCAATATGTGCAGTATTGGGGGGAAAAAGGCGCGTCTGATGGAATGATCACCAGCGCAAAGGGAACCATTTATGCGGGAGACTATGAAAACAACAGTATCCGGAAGATATTGCCGAATGGCGTAATGGAAACCATCGCACATGACCCGAGAATTTTATGGCCGGATACTTTTTCGATTGGCCCCGATCAATACTTATATGTCATAGTGAATCAATTACATCGGCAGGCGAGATTTCATTATGGAAGAGACCTGCGGGAAAAACCATACAGTTTACTTCGTATGAAAATTGATGAATTCCATGCTCCAACCTTTTCATAATATTCTTAAACGAAGGTAGCTATCCCTCATGAGGGAGCTGCCTTTTTTGTCAGTTAAAATAAGAAACAGGTATCTGTGTAAGAAACGATTCAGATAGTAAACTATAAAAAGAACGCCCGTATGGACGTTCTTCAAATCAATAAATACTTTCTTGAATTTCTTTTACGTGATAATCATTAATTTCCACTTTTTCATCAACATATTGAGTAACTCCTGTTACTCTTACTACTTCCTCACCTATATTGAACCTGTCTCCAATATCTAGTTTTCCATCCCAACCCGGAAATTCATTTAGCAGTTCTGTTTCGGTGTACTCTGAAAACAATTCGCCGCTCCTGAAGAATCTATATTTACATTCCAATTTACTCCCTCCTCAACTCCATAATTCGACATGCAAGTAGAAACTCCTTCAATATAAGCCGCTCTTTAAAAAACTACACTTCTGCTATTTAAAATAGGAATAGGTATAAACAGTAAAAGGTCATTTACTATTTCTATAGTAAACGACAAATTAGGTTGATTACTCGTAAGAAATCTACAAAAAATTTAGAGAAAGTATGTAACATCTTTTCTATTATATGGTACTATCTAATTAATGAGAATTTTGTAATTTAGCTTTTTAAAATCGAAATGTGGAATCTGCAAAAGGAAAATTTCAGACTATCAACGTTATAGATTACCGAATAATAAGGTAGGAAAGGTTTGTTTAGCTTGCTGTGTGTATGTAGAAAGACGGGCTTATCGGAAGTGTTAAAACAGCACTGAACCTGAACGATTGAACTTAGTTATCTACTTAGCTCATGGGGTGAGTTGAATGTCTTTCATACTGTTGAAAATTACGGTCCCCGAATACTGGATAGTTGCTGCTTTATTGACGATTCTGATTTGTTTACTTGTAGAATGGTTTCGCTCTACAAAGCTTTCAGATAACAAAGTGATAACAGAGTTTGTAGATGCTATTGACCCGGAACAATTAACTTCATTTGTACCCAGTAGCAAAGATATAAGAGAAATCGAACAAAAGCTTCAAGAACAGCGACTGTATTTTTCGGGTCTAACGATTCGACAAGCGTTAACAATAGCTGTATCAGAAAGATTCCCCAATCGACCGAAACCGATTGAGCTACTAGATATTATGTCAGCTTATCAATTTGAAAATTATGTATCAGATTTTTTTCGGAGCAAAGGATATAGAGTAGAATTGAAATCGACGTCTGGAGAACACGGCGTGGATTTGATTTTAGTGAAAGAAGACAGAAAGATTGCTGTTCAGTGCAAGAGGTATCAACCGAGCAAAAAGATCAGCAATCGAGCAATTCAAGAAGTGGTTGCTGGCAAATTATATTATGCATGTTCGGAGGCTTGGGTAATCACCACATCATTCTATGCATCTGATGCAATGCAATTAGCACAGAAACATGAAGTTAGATTAATTGACCGTAGTAACCTTTTAAATTTCTTGATGGCCGATCTGCCGACATGAAGATTAAAATTCATTTTCAGCACTAGTAAAAAGATGCACTATTAATGACATAAACACCAACCCATCGACAAAAATGTCGATCAAGGGGAGGTGTTTTTTCGTTCTAATAAAATATTTTTCTTCTTTGAGTATCCTTTTTGTGAACACAGGTCTATAGATGAAGAGGTCGCTCAAGCGGGTGAAACAGCAGTCGAAGAGTACTGGTCGCGTCAATTGCGTATATGTTAAAGTGTAAAATGCCATAAACCCTTTATTCTCAAAGGCATACGGCATTTTAATTAAACTTTTAATCACGAATAAATTTTAGTTCTACTAGTGCCTGCTGCAAGGACCCTTTTGTCATTAGATCACTAAAGTCCAATCCAAGACTTACAGCAGTCAAAGCAACTTCAGGCCTAACACCTGTTATTATCGTTTTAACTCCCAGCAATTTTAGGGTAGAGCTCAAATTAAAGATATGTTGTGCCACCATTGTATCGACAATAGCTACCCCAGAAAAGTCGAGTATTAAGTAAGATATTTTTAATCTCCCTACTTCTTTCGTCGTATTCTCCATCAACATTAACGCCCGTTCAGTATCAATGTTACCGATTAATGGCAGTATGGCGATATCATTAGAAATGGAAACAATAGGTACTGATAATTCGATAAATGCTCTTCTTGCATTATCGAGATTGACTGTGTAGAAGTTAACAAAGGTTAAGCTAAAACAGTAAACAGCATGATCAAGCAAAGGGTCTATGATCTTAGACGCTGCTAACAATGATTTTACCGACATATCATGTGTTATTACCGTGTTTTCAATTACTTCATTGATATAGGTTCGATAAAGTGTTGTATCTTTCAAGGCCTCATCTAATGGTACTCCGAGTTTATATACATACTCTGAAGTTTCCTCTGCCCATTTTTCTATTAGATCATAGGCCATTTCCCTCTTTTCTGGTTTGGCCAAGAATTCTCCAAAGAGAGCTATAAAGTTTGCTCTCATCCTTATTATTTCCTCTTCAATATGTGAAGGAATTAATTGTCTTTGATCATCCGGAATCTCTGATAATCTTAGCTCATGGATTTTACGTGCTATATTAATTTTTTCTTCTAATAAAGTTTTTCCGAGTAACTCCATTTCATTTATCATTAGCTCATTCCCCCTAAAAGAAATATATATTTTATTTACCATTTTATTGTAATGCATTCAGAATATTTCTGCAAACTAACTATCAATCATACAAAGGTTTGTTACCTCCTTATTTATTCATGTTAACGCAGTACAATGGCAGCCCTGAAACGATTCCGAACAGTTCAGTGGAATGGGGAAGATCAGGTGGAGGAATTGCCCGTCGATCATTGGAAGGCTTTCACAATAAAAGATTCCGAAAAGAATATTCAAAAAATGATAAATGTGTTAAGGTTAATAAAAAAGTGGTTAACGATGATGCTCTTCAACATTGAGGGGAGAGGGAGGAAAAGAAATGTTGGAAACTAGGAAACTCCATGACTTTTTAATGAGTAAGGCAGAGCAAATGACGGAAGAGTGGTACGAAAAATTAGATAAAAATGATCCGTCAGGCGTGTATTCTTCGACCGATTCGTTGGAAATCGAGAAATTGAAAGGGCAGAATTTTGCGTTTCACGAAATTGCTTTTAGAATATTGATTGAAGAAGAATGTGAAGTTATGAAGCGGATGGAAAGTTGGATTTTGGAGACGACTAGCGACCCGGCACATGTAGGTACCCCTATTGAATTTATCATAAGAGAGTTTATGAGAACCCGCAATGTATATTTTGGTTTTATTAAAGAGTTTGTCGATGCGAATAAAGAGTCGATGACCATTGAATCAGCTTTACACTATTACGAACTGATTATAAAAATAACGGATCAGGCGATTGTTTGGTATACACATGAACGAAACAGGCATTTAAATGAAAAACTGCGATTCCAAAAAGAAGTGATCAATGAATTAAGTTCTCCGGTCATCGTGCTAAGTGAACATACAGCCTTACTTCCGATTATTGGAGAGATCGATGCTGACCGGGCACAATTACTCCTGGAGAACACATTGGATCAATGTGTGGCGAAAGGGATCAGCAGCCTATATATAGATTTGTCCGGAGTGGCAATGATGGATACGATGGTTGCCCAACAGCTATTTGGGCTCATACAGTCTCTAGAGCTAATCGGTGTCACAACAACATTGTCCGGCATCAGGCCGGAACTTGCCCTAACGGCGATCCAGTTAGGCATTTCTTTTAAAAATGTACGAATCACGTCAAAACTGTCGCAAGCGATACAACAGCGATACTAAGTATATCAATAGCAATGAGTGGTGCTCGCGATCAATACGCAAGCTAATCCCTCTATTCTTTCGAAACTTTCCGACAGACCTGTTCGTATAACCTAATACGTGGGCTCTGTCGTTTTTTGAATGCTATCTAATCGAATGGGGGATGGGTATGGGAATATCTAAAGGGATGATCATGGGGGTTTTCGCTGCTAGTATGGTTTTACTTGCAGGGTGTGAGGAGGAAGAGAAGGCCGTTGCCGACTTGGTGGCAACGGAAATTGTTGAAAAGGTCCATCCAGTAGATGAAACTGTGGTCGATGAGTACTGGTCGCAGCCGATTGAGTCGGAGATATGTCAAACAGTAGGGGAATGCCGCGATGTAGGGGATACATACGGAAGCGAGTTTTTTACTAGCTTTTCAGGTGATCTCAAAAATTCAAACAGTATGTCGTATTTGAATGTACAAGCGGAGGAAGATGAATCTGTTCTTGCTTTTGGTGCCAGCGATGAGGAGGACGAAAAGTCCCTCATCGCACGCTACGAGGTAATAGAAGATCAATTTGTTTTGACGCAGGGTGAAGAAGCGAGCATCTTCAATGGTATTGCTGATATTGTGCTTGCGTTATACGATCGAGATAAAGTGAATCTGCAAATCCTTGAATTTCAAGAGGACGTTTACCCGTATGTTAATAGTTATGAGGGGAAATTGGTGCTGCCTTCTAATTTGATACCGCATTGGCTTCAATCCTCCACGGTGGCAATACTGGTTCATGAGTATGGACATCTGCTGACATGGAATGAGGCGGATCTGGTAAATTCGTATACTTGTCCAGCGGATCAATTTCATTTAAAGCTGTACTGGGAGTGTTATAACGCTGACAGTTACATGAATCTTTATTATCAAGCTTTTTTGAAGGATTATGAAGAGCAGTGGTTAGATGCAGGTAATAAAACTATAAAAGAAAGAATTGCTTTTTACGAAAAGAACAAGGATTCATTTATTAGCACGTATGCTACGGTGAATCCATATGAAGATATCGCAGAGTCTTTTGCCCACTTCATATTAACGCCGTACAATGACAATCCCCAAACGGTGCCAGAGAAAAAAGTTAATTTCTTCTATCAGTTTCCGGAACTGGTCGAGTATCGGGCGTTTGTCCTTAAAGAGTTGAAAGATCGGAAAGACGAGATGTGGTCTTTTTATTGAAGATAAAAGAAAGTTGGACTGTGCATGGGTAGAAAACAAACACTCATTACTTGGGAACCTACTAATGAATTTAAAATAGAATTTATTGAAGTAGTCAAATTTGATATGAGATTAAGTGACAAGGGGCTAACGATAACTTTAGTTGATAAAATGAGAACTACAGTAGACATCACTTATGATAAGGGGATTAGATACTTGGGGGATTATATAGCATCTTTTCGTTATACAAGTGAAATACCGATGTCCATGCTTGCCTCACTTGCAGAGGAAGCTAGGGATACTAGTAGTCTAAAAAATTTCGAGTCTTGTTTCTATAAAACATTACACTCTGAGTATCTAGACTGGTTCAAGCCACACTTTCCCGACGGTTTAGCAGACGGTTTGGAACATCACATATTTCCGGTAGGGACAGGAATAGTCGAGGTGATTAGTGACTATGAACCAAGTGTTATTTTAACTAAGACCACTTAATAATTAGCAATCCAATTTAACCATAAAAAATAATCCATCTTTGAGAGACAGCTCATAACGGATGGATTATTTTATTCTACTAGCTGATTCCCCATGAAGGGGTATCTATTGCACATTACAGACTGCCTAATGTTACTAGCATTAGGTGGTCCTTTTTAATTTTTCGTTTTGTTTCAGGCTAAAGAGTAGCTTCTATTTCACATTCGCAGCATGGAGTTGTACTACATAAATTCGGGTATACTTCTCCGAAAAGGAGTTGCATGAGCTGATGACTGTGAAAAATTCAGAACGTTTTATTGTCGCTTATAACCGGATTGAAAAAATACTTGCTGAAAAAGCGGATAGCGATGAGTATTGCCCGTTTTATCGCCTGATTGATAAAGTGAAGATTACTAACTCTGTTGTTCGGAAATACGAAGACGATTTACGGGAGTTAGGGGATTTACGTAATGCGATTGTCCATAATCGAACAGACATCGACTATGTCATTGCTGAACCCCACGATGAAATTGTGGAGCGTATCGAACTGATTGAACAGAAATTAAGCAATCCCCTACGTGTAGGTGCTCTTTTCGGCTGTAAAGTACATACATTGCAAGCGGAGGATTCTCTAACTACAGCCTTAAAGGTGATGGCCGATAGCAGGTTCACCCAAGTCCCTATTTATCAAAATGGAAAATTCACAGGCTTGATAACGGCAGCTGACATTACCTATTGGTTGGCCGCCCATTCGACAGAAGACACCATTCCCCGGGAAATACCGACACTTTCCGAGGTTTACAATCATGAAAATCGTAACGAGTCGTTTGAATTTGTCGACAAAGACCTTTCTGTGTATGAAGCTGAAGATTATTTCAAACGGGCGATTACAAAAGGTGTGCGTTTGGAAGCATTGCTCATTACAGAAAACGGTCATTCTGATGGAGAATTAATTGGGGTCATTAGACCTTTTGATTTGTTGAAAATAAAATGATGACATGGAAAACTTGGAAGTATGAGCACCACCCATCGACAAAAAAGTCGGTTAAGGGTCGGTGTTTTTTTATGAGGAACAGCAGAAGTGGTATAATGGTATTTAGAAAAGTGCGAAAATATGAGTCGTGATGCACAGAACAGGAAGATAGGAGGGACAAAGAGTGGGTTTTCTGAAACTCAAATTTTATATAGAGGTGATGGCTATTGCTTTTGGTGTAGTCGGCCTGCTGTATATCGTACCCGTGCAAATTATTGTCGACGGCCAACCGAGAATTTTGACGGTCACGATTCTTATGTTCCTATGGTTTGTGATCATGACGCATAACATTACCTTTTATGAGCTGCTGGACAAGTGGTTTAAAAAGAAGTAGATGAGAATATAAAAAAAGAAAAGCCGGGGAAAACCAGCTTTTCGCAATAGTGCACTGCCAAACTTATTTCGGTGCCAACAGGTTAATTGTCGTGATGATGATCGGTGCGCTGAAGATGACGTCCATCAGGAACGCACCGACAATTGGAACGACTAGGAATGCGGTGCGTGAAGGTCCGAATTTATTCACAGTGGCACCCATATTGGCCATGGCGTTTGGTGTTGCGCCCAGTCCGTGGCCAAGGAAACCGGCAATCATTACCGCGGCATCATAATCCTTGCCGAGCATGCGGAACATGATGAAGACGGAGAAGCCGACAATGAAGACCACTTGAACGAGGATAATGCCGACGAGCGGGAGTGCGAGACCCGCGAGTTCCCATAGCTTAATGCTCATGAGTGCCATGGACAGGAAGATGGCGAGCGACACGTCTCCGATCAAATTGATTTCCTTCATGTTGATGGTTCCCGGCAAGAAACGGTCCACGATGTTGCGGATGAGTACCGCGACGAACATCGCACCAATGTATCCGGGCAAGACGAAACCGGTTGCTTCCGTGAACAAGTCGCCAAGGATTGTCCCGCCTGCCATTGATAGAGTGATCATCGTCACCTGAATCATGAAAGAATGCTGGCCGATCGGCTTTTCATCCTCTTCCACATACTCTGCAACTGTGCCTTCTTTCGGCTTCAGATCATATTTGCCGATCAAGTGCCGGGCTATTGGACCGCCGGACAGGCTTCCGCAGATCAATCCAAGTGTCGCTGCGGCCATCCCGATTGTTACGGCGGATGTGACGCCTAGACCCTCGATCGTCGTCCCGTATGCAGCCGCTCCTCCGTGCCCGCCGCTCATCGACACTGCGCCGCTCATGACGCCAAGCAGCGGATCGATATGGAACACTTTCGCAAGAGAGACGCCAATAACGTTCTGCATGAAAACGGTTACGCCGCACAGCAGCAAATAGATGATCAAGAGCTTACCGCCAAGCTTGATTAGCTTAAAACTTGCGCCAAGTCCAACTGTCGTGAAAAAGGCGACCATGAACAAGGATTGCAAGGAAGTATCCAAAGAAATTTCGACAATGCCGGACGATTTCAGGATGAGCGCGACAATCGCGAACAGTAGACCGCCGACGACCGGGGCAGGAATGAGGAACCGGTCAAGGATGCCGATCCGGTTGACGAGCGCCGTACCGAGCAGGTACAGGGCTGCCGCTAGAAATAATGTTGTTATCTGGTTAAGTTCAATCATGCAATTTCACCTTTCCTTTACGTTGAGAGGACGATTGGATGCTGCTATTTCCTCTCCATTAAACTGGCCATATCTGTGTACGATACCCGTTTCGGAAGTAAACAAGCATGGGCCCATTCTAAAAATGTAACAAATCTATAGACGACATGAAACAATATAGGAATATAAAATTGTCTTAGCAATTTTCTATAAAAATAAATAAATCGTGCTAGCACGGCTGCGACTGTGGGCTTGCACCCTAAATAAAAGATTGCTTGCACCACAACAACTATCAAGCGGCGAGAGGCTCTGCCAGGTATACTTTGAAACAGGAGGGGTTTACGTGGATGAGTATATTCAAGAGATGATTGATTGGATCGAAGGGCGGCTGAAGTGCCATTTTTCATTGGATGAATTGGCGGCACATATGGGCTACTCGCCTTATTACTGTTCCTTCAAATTTCATCAGTCGACGGGGATGAGCCTGCGGCGGTACGTTTTGCATAGGAGGTTGTACGAGTCAACAGGGGACTTGATGGAGCAGCGAAAGATCATGGATGTGGCTTTGGATTATCAGTATTCATCCCAAGAGGCGTATAGCCGTGCGTTCAAAAGCGAATTTGGCGTTAGCCCGCGCGAGTATCAGATGCAAGGAATGCCCATCCAGTCATTCCCGAAGATCTTCGTGAACCCCACAGAAAGGATGAGTGCGATGAACCGATGTAGAGAGCAGGAGGTTGCCCGATTGCAGGCCGAGTCCGGCGAATTATTTGAAAAAGATGTCTTGAACATATTGAATGGACAAATGATGTATGAGGAATTTGCCAGCAAGAAGCTGATGGGGGATGCAGCCTATGCGCCGTTCAATGAAGCGATGTGTGTTCATAAAACGGCAGATTTGGTGTTCGGAAAGGAGTTCATCGACATCCGTTCAGCAGGACATGGCGAAACACCGAAGGCTTATGAAGACCATGTAATTGCACCCTTGAAACCACTATTAGAGGGGGAGTACAACCATATTGTCCTCTGGTTCGGCGAGGACATGTTCTGCCAGATGAACATGTTGACGGTACTTGCCTTTCTAGAACAGAGCCGCTATCAAGGTAGGGTGTTCCTGAACAGTTTCCGGGAAGACGAATTCAAAGTGGAGCAGACCGAGCTCGTATTAGGGAGTTACGAAGACGCATACCGAAGTGTGCTGATCGAACATCGAAAGCCGAACGGCAACTTCCTTCCTATCCTGCACCAGGCAATCGGCTGGTACTTGGCCATGCAGCAAAAGACAATCCGGTCACCTGCTTCATCGGACAAAACCGGCAACTGCCGAATGGTGAATTGCTGCGAAAGCTGATGGATACATTTCCGATGATCGGCTATGGGGATTTGCAGTATATGGAACTGATGAATTGGGAACAGAAGTGAAAAGGATTCCCAACACCAACCTATCGACGAAAATGTCGATCAAAGGTTGGTGTTTTTTTGTGGAATTGATCAATTTCGGCGGGTTATTGATCATTTCCCAAGATTTATTGATCATTTCCCAAGTTATATGGTCATTTTGTGACTTTAGGCCCGGAAGGTTGAGGCGTTGTGTTGGAAGCAGTAGAATATAGTAGTGCATAAAAGGTAAGATTCAAAAAGTTATAAAGAGAAACAGCAAAGGCTTGCTGCAGAAAGGGGGATGATTGCATGGACCGGGAGAAATGGGGAGAACAGTTGCGTAAAAATCAAGAGTTATTCATTGGCGAGTCGACTGCTTTCCGTTCGGCCGTTTTAATTCCACTTGTCGAGGTGGAAGGGGAATGGTGTGTGTTGTTCGAAGTCCGTTCGTCGACGATGAGGAGCCAGCCTGGCGATATTTGCTTTCCTGGCGGCCGGATTGATCCTACCGATGAATCACCTCTTTTTGCGGCGTTGCGGGAAACGCATGAAGAGCTTGGGGTGGATTCCGATACTGTAGAAGTGCTGGGCCCGCTAAGTCCGTACATCGCATCTCCATCATTTGTTGTCTATCCATTTGCTGGAATCGTCGATTATAAGGAGATTATTCGTTCTTACAATCAATGCGAGGTTGAAGAAGTGTTCACCGTCCCGCTTGATTACCTGCTCGATCACGAGCCGTATATGCATCCAGTCATGGTGAACCCCGCACCCGATTCGAATTTTCCATACGATAAAATCCGGAACGGTACGAACTACCAGTGGAGGGGACGCAAGATAGAGGAATGGTTCTTCGAGTACGGAAACTATACGATTTGGGGACTGACGGCGAGGATTTTAAAGCATTTTATTGATATTATTCGTAAATAAATCAGAAGAATTGCATGGTAAGTGCTTCAAAAAGAAGTAAAAATCCCCCATCCAAAGATTGGATGGAGGACTGTGCCCCTCTCATATTACAATGGAGGGGCTTGAATGATAAATTATTATTTAACGTATCTTCTTGCACCCGCATACTCTTTTCCGTATCCAGCAGCTTCGATGTCATCGATACGGACGTGAGTTGATGAGTTTGGAGAATGCAGCATTTTGCCGTCACCAATATAGACGCCGACGTGGTGGACTCTTCCTTTCCCTTCTTGGTAAGCGAAGAAGACAAGGTCACCGGGCTGAAGATCCTTCCTTTCTACAGATGTGCCATGTGTAGCCTGTACGGAAGAATCTCTTGGGATGACAATGCCATTCGCATGATAGATTGTATGTGTGAATCCTGAGCAATCAAATCCAAAGCCTGATGTTCCTGCCCATAAATAAGGAAGGTTTAAAAACTTCATGCCGGTTTCGACGATATCATTGCCGGTTGGGGATGGGATGTCTTGTTCGTGGTTGTAGATAGCTACATCAGACTTTTTTAGCCACTTCTTGCCGTCACTTGGTGTAGCAACCAATACTTCGTTTTCGAATTCTTGCATAACAGGTAATCTGGTGTTGAAGCTAAGCTCAAGGAATTCATTCTCTGCTCTTTTTTCATCATATAACCAAGCTGTAGGAGAAGTGACGAGAGCAAACGGTCGGTGCAACTGATTTTCGAAGCTTTTATCCTTAGCCAATTGGACTGCAGGCATCCAGCCAGGATATCCAACTTCGCTTTTAGGGGTTGGGTGTGTGTGGACAGCTACCTTCACCCAATCGCCATTATTTTCGAGTACCGTCACTTTGGCCCCGTATAAGGCTTGTGTTTCCAGTTTTCCGACAAGACCAAGTTTGTCTTGATACGTCATACTCGTTGTCCATTTTCTTAAATCAACAGGATTCGTTGCAGAATACTTGTCTACTTCCCTTAGTAAATTCGGAGCGGTCCAAATTGTTGCCGCGGTAACATCAATGTAATACGTACCGCCGACTTCTTTGCCTTCCGCCGACGCACTGCCTGTCGGGAATAAATACAAACCCGATAAAACTACTACAACTGCGAGTAAGAACTTGAAGCATTTCTTCATTACAACCATCCCCCTTTTAGTTGGTAGTGACACTTCAATCCGTCATACATTACCAGTATATATCCAAGTCTTCCATAGTTAATAGATGAAAAATAACTACTTTTCAAATATACGCCCAAGTGTCTATTTTCTGATTAATTTATGAGAAAGAGGTACCAGCCAGGTGAACTGAAAAGAAAAAGAACGCTCGACGCGTTCCTTAACGGGTTCGGTTGATGGGGAGAAAACAGTAAAATACACAGGGTTCAGGGACACAATTCACATATGAATTGGTGTCCCTGTTTTGTTGTTGCATCAACATTTAGATGCTTTATATTGATGAATTGGTACCACAATTGGCGCAGGAATTAACGAAGGCACATAAATTTATGTGCCTTCGTTAATTCCTTCGTTAATTCCTTTGTTAATTCCGTTGTAAAAACACTTGCTAATTGGATATTGGAAAGAAAAATATAGAAGGGAGTTGAGAAATCTATGTTAAAATATATTGAAGATTGAGAAATAATGTTCATGAACTGACGCAATTGGTTAGTCGAATAAGGAATTTCTCTAATCTCGAAAGGATTTAAATTCAAAATAGGTTAAGGAGCTTGTGAATTATATGGAATCCATTAACAAATGCGAAGTGAAGCTACGAGATATCATAGAGGAAGATATTCCTATCTTTTTCGAACAACAACTAGATTCAACGGCGAACTATATGGCTGCCTTTACAGCTAAAGACCCCACTGATAAGGACGCATTTTTTGACCATTGGAAAAAAATTATCGCCGACGAGACCATCACAATTAAGACAATATTATTCAATGGCATTGTTACTGGACACGTCTCGAACTTCGAACAGTTCGGCGAACCCGAAGTAAGCTACTGGATTGGGAAGGAATATTGGGGGCAAGGTATTGCAACTAAAGCGTTGTCAAAGTTTCTGGAGTATATTATGGTACGCCCGCTCTATGCTCGTGCTGCTAAAGATAACCTCGCCTCCATCAGGGTATTGGAAAAATGCGGGTTTAAAATCATTTCTGAAGATAAGGGTTTTTCCAACGCAAGAGGCAAAGATGTTGAAGAATTTATTTTGAAGCTTGAACCTTGAACCTTGAACCTTGAACCTTATTACAAATAATTTAATATCTTAACACGATTGTAGGGGTACTTGATTAAGAAACCTTCTGTCATTTAACCATCTGGGGGCTTTACTTCATCATCAAGTACTTCTGCTCTTTTTTCTTATTGAACTAAATGGGCAGTTTAGTTGAAGAAAGCATGTAACAATTATTCAAAAATAGGAGGCTGTGATTATCATGAGAAACTGGATTTTAACACTTTGTGTGGTTGTAATGCCCACTTTGTTTTTGGTAGGTTGTAGCAGTGATGAAGAAAAGACAAATAAAGTCGATTCAACAAGCAGGACCATCTTGGATGAAATTGAAGTCCAAGCAAATGACTTATTGGAAAAAGACAAAGAGATTGCAGCGTTTACAATTGATAGTATCGAATATAGCCATGAGAATCAGGACTCCGATAAAGTGTACATTCTTTTATATTCAATGAAACCTTCAAATCCCGAAAGTTTCGTTTTAGCAGGTAGTGGTGTTATGGGAAATGACGGATGGATAAAGGAGCGAGTGTATTACGTTAATGTTAAAGATAGTGGCGAATTGATTTTTAGCACAAGTCCTTAATTAGCATCTACGTTCATCTTCAACT
The DNA here is from genome assembly GCF_042655825.1 of Sporosarcina koreensis. NCBI lineage: Bacteria > Bacillati > Bacillota > Bacilli > Caryophanales > Caryophanaceae > Sporosarcina > Sporosarcina koreensis. The sequence continues at coordinate 137,196 of NZ_JBHSNP010000010.1, forward strand.
AACGGGTGCTTTACTTGAAGATCGTTGAGCGGCTTCAGGCAAATTAGATACTGGATTCCAATTTGTGGTTCTAATTGAAGATTAGTGATTCAAAAATGAACGGATTAGGTCACTAGACCATCCCTTTTTTTTCATTTTAGAGGAGGAAAGTAATTATGTTAGATGGTCTTTTTGATTGTAATCCAATTGCCATAATCCGTTTTGAGATTGACGACGAAAAAGAAGAGCATGGGGAGTATATGGGTGGATTTTCAACTTGGGTTCCCGATGAATTAACTGAACACCTTGAACATAATTTCGGTAAGGTCACACTTGTTCAACAAACCGAAACCAGGATTCGGTACACTTACAAGCTTGGGGAAAAAGGCGGGAATAGAGAAGGGAAAATACTTGTGACGTTTGATTACTTATGGGATCAGAAAGTGGAGAGGGTTAATAAACTTGTCCCCTATTGGATTGCAAAGGGGCGGCAGTAGCATAGGACAGTAATTAGGAAATTAATTCGTACGCCTAATTACCGAATGCTCAATTTTTCTTGGACAATCAACGGGTGCTTTGCTTCAAGAAGGAGTAGAAGATTTTTCCTTATTGAACTAACGAGGCAGAATAGTTGAAGAAGCTTTGTATTTTATTGTCAGAAATTGCCCAAAGACTTTAAATGGGAATAATATTATTATTGTATTTAAGATTAAATTATGTAATGCAGAGCGAGGGATTTATGGTTGTCTTCAAAAAAAGAATTGATAAAAATTATTAGTGCCTTGATGTATTTTTTAAAGCCCAATCCGCATTTTAATATTTGGATTACTATTACTTTATTAGGTCCTCTTTTAAATCTTTTCTTAACGTTATTTGGAAAAGAAAATCAGCATCCATTCTTTTTAAACCTAATATCTATTGTTTCAGTATTCATCATTACTTGGATATGGATTAAATATGCTAAGGAAGTAAAACAGTTTCGGCATAAAAATTTTCCGTTTTGGGAGGAACTTTCCCTTTTAAAAAAACAGGCTAAAGAATTAAGTCCTGTGGAAATTGAACAAAGGTTTAAAACAATTTTAGAAAGGTATGAAACTTAATTATTTTGTTTACTAAATATGGATGTTTGGCAACTGTACTCGTAGACAATTGATAAAGGAGAAATCCCATCTTATGTTTAGTTTCCTAAATAGAGCGAAATTAAAAAAAGACGATTTAAAAGGCATTGCAAAATTAATGTATCAGGATGTTTCGGATGATTCCTGGGAGAAAGAGAACCTTACTAAAAGAAATTTAGACTTCACTATTGAAAGCGTCCGTTATATTGATATGTATACAAATAAATTAATGAATACGGAGTTTGGAAATGAACTTTTAAATAAGCATTTTGACAAATTAGTGCTTCGTGTAGGTGCATATATTGGTGAGGTTATCAAAAATAATATTAGGCAAGACCTTTACTGGTATGAGTCTGATTCTGTATACAATTATTCTCCCAATTTTGATGGAGCGTATAGTATTACCAAAACACAGAGTGTTCTTTATTCTAAAAAGAGAGATATAGTGATAATACCTTTGAATATGGTTTCGCATTTTTTGAAAGGGAACTCCCAATACTGTAATCTTCTTACTTACGTAGAAGAAACGATTGAGCAGAATTCTTAATAGTATCGCTTTTTTTCATTGAAATAATTTTAAAATGATACTCAACTAACGGGTGCTTTACTTGAAGATTGAAGCTGCTTAGAAGGCTCTTTTACTTGTTCAACTAACGTGGCAGTTTAGTTGAATAAGGAGTTCCAACAATACCCCGTAAAAAAATTAAAGAATATATTATTGGAGGTAGACTTATGAAAAAATCTTTATTCCTTATCTTAACGTTAAGTTTATTTATAGTATCTGCTTGTACGGATACGAAAACACAGTCTTTAGAAGAGTTTTATAAAGATGCGAAAATTGAAAATGTAGATAAAGTCATCATTCAAGATGGTTCAACTGGTGCTTCAAAAGTGATTACTGAACAAGAGCAAATTGATGAATTTCTATCTATGATTAAAGATATAGAGTTTACTCCACAAGACAATCAAGAAAAACGGGTAGGATGGCGTTATAGTATCACCCTTTTTGATAGTGAAACAGAATTTAAATTTACAACACATCAAATTGGTGATACTTATTACGATTCGAATCCAGATATTCTTCCAGTGGTAGATGGCTACTACCAACGGTTGAAAATTGATGAAAAGTAGAATTTATTTAAGAGAACATCTTGCAAACTTTTCTTCTTCAACTAACGGGAGGTTAGCTCAAAAAAACGTACGGGTAACCTTATTGAAAAGTAAATAACAATCCGAATAGAAAATGGCAAAAGAGAGTATTTAATACTCTCCACTTAAAGTCGATAATCAATGATCGTAATATTGGAGCCTCTCCTTATTGGAGGTGCTTCAACTGTAACCTCGATCACAAGGACAAAGAGTTTTGTTTACATCCTTACTAATCATAAAAATTCAAACCACTAAGAAACGGTTGGCTCAATCACAGTTAATGTATTATCTGTGGAATTTAGATTTACATTAGCACCTATTGGAATAGCAGCTTTATAAAAGCCGTGACCTGTCGTAAGGTTGATTATCAGTGGTTTTCTTAAGGGGACTAATAAATTATTAATTAAATCATCATATGTTGTCCCATAAGATACAGGGCAATTCGTACATTCTCCTATAATAATACCAAGACAATCTTGAAATTTTCCTGACATTAATAATTGAGTTAGATACCTAAAAATCATTGTAGTTGGAGAGTGGGTTTCTTCTAAAAAAAGTATTTTTCCTTGTGTATTAATTTCATATGGTGTACCGAGTGCATTTACTAACGAAGTCATATTTCCACCTACTATTGGACCTGTTACATTTCCCGGCACTAAACTCCTTAGGGCTACATCTGGTGGATTTTGGATTATTCTGGGAGAATTCAACGTAGAAGTTGCTTCAAAAAATTGATTGAAGTTATAAGCGGGAGTTTCTAGTCTAAAGTCAATAAGCATTAAACTATGGAATGTTATTAAATTACTAAATTGATATAAACTATTTATTAATACTGTTAGGTCACTATAACCAGATATAATTTTAGGACTCTGTCTTATGACTTCAAAATTCAGATACGGAAGAATGGTCTGAACCCCAGTCCCTCCACGGGTGGCAAGGATCATTTTGACAGAAGGATCTAAGAACATATTCATTAAATCATCTGCTCTTTGTTGAGCTGATGCCGCTACAATGCCACCAGAAGAAAAAACATGTCTGCCAAAAACGACATTAAAGCCCATACTTCTCAAGAATTGGGCTCCGGTATTAATAATAATTGCATCAAGAGGGCTGCCAAGTGTAACTAATCCAATTGTATCTCCTCTTTGTAACAACGGGGGTCTTATTGCCATATTTTCCACACTCCCTCCACAATTAAAATTTATTAATAACAAGGTATTATAAAGTGATTTGGAATATGTCTTGTATGCAGTTATTTAAAGATGATTGAAGTTCTCGTCAAAACGAATATCAGTTTTAAATGGGAAGGGTGCTTTACTTCAAGATGGGGTAAAGCGTTTTTCTTCTTGGACTAACGCGGCAGTTTAGTTTAATAACCATAAGTGAAAATTTAATTAGAAATTATCGACTTATTACGGAAGGGGTGGATTTTTGTGAGATTAAAATACTTTTTCTTTTCTTTAATAGCTATTGCTTTTTTATCGGGTTGCTCCAACGATTCATCAGCTAATATTAACAATTCATCAGCAGAATGGGCTTTTAAATTTGTCGTTTGGGATGGTTATATTTATCGATTAAGTGATGAATATGTAGACGATATAGTTGAAGAAATCGGTGAAGTAACAAACCATTCAGTTATAGAGGACACGTACTCTGGAAACTTCTCGAATGTGTATGAAAAAGGTACAAAATATTACGCTATACAAGGAATAAGCACAGAAGAAGCAATTGCTATTGAAGAAGAAGGGAAGTATAGAAAAGCGATTAGGGATGGAAAGTATGGAGAAAAATAACTTTTATTTTTTACTAACGGGTGCTTTACTTGAGGATCGGTGGCTCAGAAGGCTTTTTTTCTTGCGGGTAGTGAAGCCAATAAAATAAAGGAGTGATTTCAATCTTTAGTAAAATATTTGTAAATAAAATCCTTCTTACCATTGCTGTCTTCTGTGTTTTAGTTTCCAGTATATTTGATACTATCCCCTGGATTTTAACTTTGTTTGGTTATAATGATTTCTACAATTCTCGAATTAGAGCAACTTATAATAGTACGCATCTCTATATACTCATCCCGCTATTAGGGACATTGTCTTTGCTTCCTTTATTAATTCAAAACTCCAAAAAAATAGGTTTATGGATTTTATTAATACTCCAATGGTTTATGTTTTTAGTTATAGTAATTTTATCTATTTTAATAGCTTTTAGAATAATACCTGGTGCACCATAAATATGGAAGTACGTTGAGTCCGCCCTTACTAATATTCAAACGAACGCCGGGTGCAATTTTAATCCGTTTTTGAAATCGAAATCCCAATGTATTTCACCATCCTATTGTTATTGCATTATTTTCCATTATACTAATCATAGTCTAGTGCCTGTTTGATTTCAAAATATCAAATTTCAATATCCATATGTATAGTGTGAATGAAATGCGAAGGGAGCCAATTGTGTTGAATTGGCTCCCTTCTTTTATAACTATTTATTCGACACTCACATTATCCATCCAGTCTTTCCCTTCCAACTGCCTTGTCACAATCATACTTGCGACGGTGTCTCCTGTTGCGTTGACCATTGTTGCAGGCGGGTCAACAACAACACCAATTGCTGAGATCATCGGCAATGCCTGGATCGGCAGACCGTATAATGTGACAATGACCATTTCACCGATAAATCCGCCGCCGGGAATTCCGCTCATCACGATACCTGACAGTAAGGAAACCGCAATCGCTGTTACGAATGTGCCGAATCCTGTGAAATCCATATTGAACACGCCGAAGACGAACGCGATTTTGAGAATGGCAGAAAGACAAGATCCATCCATATGAATGGTCGCGCCAAGCGGCAAGACGGTTTCCCGAATATCCTTTGGCACGCCGATTTGTTTTGCTGCCTGCAAGTTGATCGGGAGGGTTGCAAAGCTGCTTCCCGTGCCAAGTGCAGTTGCCGCTGGGGCAAGGATGTTTTTCCAAAAACGGACAACTCCTTTTTTCCCGCCTGCGATGAATGCGTAAAGCGTGAATCCAACCAGGAAGTATAGAAATGCAACAGGGTAATAAAGGATGAAGGCTTGCGCGTAATCACCAATCAGTTCCGCGCCAAAAGTGCCGATAAGCGCTGCAAAATAGGCGCCCAAGCCGATCGGCGCATAGTACATAACGAGTTGAATCACTTTCATGAAGATTTCGGAGCCGCTTTCTAAAAAGCGGGCAAATGGCTTACCGGCTTCGCCAGTCAACCCCGTCGAGATTCCTAATAGCACCGAGAACACAATTAAAGCAAGCATATGTTTACGTGAAAATAAATTTACGAAGTCCGGCACTGTAAAGGTATTGACTAATTGATCGGAAAGCGACAGTATTTCCGTGTCTTCTACGGCCTCGATTGGAATATTCACCCCGGATCCAACAGGGAAGATAAGAACGGCTACTAGCATCACAAGGGATGCAATAATTCCTGTAATAATAAATACCGATAGCATGGAGCCCATGATTTTTCCGAGCCGTTTCATACTGTCCATATTCGCGACAGCTGATGCAATCGAAAAGAACACAAGCGGAACAACAATCATGAACAGTAAATTTAAGAATAAATCCCCGAGCGGTTTAATGACGCTGGCCTTTTCTCCAAAAATAAGCCCGATAATGGACCCAATAATAATGGAAGCTAGAAGAATGAGTGGAAAACGATACGCTTTCAATTTTTTCGCCATGCAATTGCTCCCCCTTTGAATGATTTGTCTATGAACGCTTCCAGTGGAAGACTCCTTGAATCGTAGTCTCCGCCGGCCCGGTCATCCAAACATGATCATCGTCTGCCCATTTAATGCATAAATCCCCGCCGCTCAAATGGACAGTGACGTCGATCCCTCTTTCGATATAGCCGTTTAAAATTGCAGCGACTACAGCTGCGCTTGCTCCCGTACCACAAGCTTCCGTAATACCAGAACCTCGTTCCCACACTCTGTAATTCATTTCATTGCGAGAAAGGATTTCAACAAATCCCACATTCACGCGATCTGGGAATCGCGGATCTTCTGTAACGATTGCGCCCACCTCATGTAAAGGGGCCCCCTCAATCTCATCCACAAAAAACACAGCATTTGGATTGCCCAAAAATAATGCCGTCACTTGTAAGGTTTGTGAGGCAACCTGAAACTCTTCTGCAATCACTCGGTTATCGTCAGGACCGTGCATCGGAATTTGACTCCGGTTTAATAAGGGCGTCCCTAAGTCAACTGTCACTTGTTCTATACATTCTCTTTCGCCGTACACTTCGACAGTTACGATCCCCGCCTTCGTTTCTATCCGGAAGACGCTGCTAGAGACGAGATGATTTTCATAAACATATTTTGCTGTGCAACGTAAACCATTGCCGCAACTTTGTCCTTCCGACCCATCCTTATTGAAGATCCGCATACCGACATCCGCTACGTCACTCGGGTGGATCACAATTAGTCCATCTGATCCTATGCCTGTATTAACATTTGAGACGTCTATCGCCAGTTGATTGAAAGTCGAGGCGTCGAATTCATGTGTGATTGCATCGATATAAATATAATTATTTCCTATGCCATGCATCTTCGTAAAAGGTATTTTCATAGGCTCGCCTCACTTCCGATAGAGCGTTATAAAACAAACAAATCCTCATTGAACAGGGTAGGATTTGCATATAAGGACGGAGATCCACCCGTGTGGATAAACAGTACGTTGTCTTCTTTCTTGAATGCTCCTTTGCGAACCAAGTCGATAAGTCCTGCCATCACTTTTCCGGTGTAGACGGAATCGAGTAGGATCCCTTCCGTTCTCGCTAACATTTGTACCGCTTCGATCATTCCCTGTGTCGGAATGGTATAGCCTTCACCGACATAGCCGTCGTAGCAGTGAACACGATCAGCTAACTGGTTGTCCGCTACGTTTAGATAACTTGCTGTTTGCTGCACCAAATCCGTGATTTTCGGAATTTGTGTTTCGTTTGGTCTGGAAACATTGATGCCATGCACTTTAATCGGCGCACTACTTGCATGAAATCCGACAATCAACCCTGCCTGTGTTCCGCCGCTGCCGCTCGCAACGACTACATCGTCAAGTACAAGCCCAGTTTCAAAAGTTTGTTGAAGGATCTCTTGGGCGCACGCCACATATCCAACCGAGCCCAATTCATTCGACCCTCCGATAGGAATTACATAAGGTTTCCTGCCCGCTGCGGCTAATTCCTCGCCCAATGCGTGCATGTCCGCGATCATATCTGAGCCGTACGGCACAACCTTGATAAACTCGGCACCTAGTAATTTATATAGCAGGTTATTGCCGTTTGCATCCGGATCATAGGGAGTCGCAACGCCTTCCTCCAAAACGAGGTGGCATTTTAGCCCTTCCTTTACAGCGGCGGCTAGCGTGAGTCGGCAATGATTTGATTGGAGTGCGCCACCAGTGACGATCGTGTCTGCTCCTTTTCGAATAGCATCAGCAAGTAAGTATTCCAGTTTTCTCGTCTTATTCCCGCCACCGGCAAGCCCTAGTAAATCATCCCGTTTTATATAGATGGAAGGACCATCCAAGAGCTTGGATAGATGCGTTAACTTTTCGATGGGGGTCGTTGCATGCGTGTAACTTCTTCTTGGCAACTTTGCTAGTAACATTTCGGCATCTCCACCTTTTAAGTTAATCAATTAATTTTGCTCTGCATCTCATCTCCTTTTGATAGTTAAGTTAACTCAAAGTATCGACTAGACAAACTCTTCTGTCAATAAATTTCGACATTCTTCTACATAAGTGCATGGGGAAGTGCTCACAGGTGTACTCCAGTATATTTTATGGGTTTATTTAATATGCTTGGCCCTGTTGCAAGGGAAGGGGATACACAAAGTTATTCAGTGGGGGCTTGTCTGAAAATTAAACACTGACAATTTATTATATAGAAATATAATTGACAAATTAAAAACATTCGTCTATTCTGACGATAGTATACTGTATACGGTCGACGAGAAGTGAGGTGTCCATACTATGTCGCAGTTTGTTGTGAAAAAAACGACTTTGAAGGAACAAGTCTATGAATATTTGAAAAGCGGAATCATCATGGGGCAAATCGCACCGGGTGAGAGGCTGATTGAAGAGAAAATCTCTGAAACGTTGAAAGTGAGCCGGAGTCCGATTCGTGAAGCAGTCAGAATGCTAGAGAAGGACGGACTGCTGATTGTCAATGCAACCGGTGGGGTGAATGTCGTCAATCCATCGAGGGATGATTACCGGAATCTCTACGAAATCAGGGTGGAAATGGAATCACTGGCTGCCTATTATGCCGCGCATCGCAGAAATCAGGAAGAAATTGCTGTGATGGCATCCTTTGTACAGGAGATGAAAAAGGAAGTCACTGCGAATAATTTGAAAGAGTTGCTAGATGTCAATTTCAGATTCCATGAATCAATTGTCTGTGCAAGCAGGAATCCATTTCTCGAAACGATGACATTGCAATTGCGAGGGGTGAACAGCTTTTACAGAAAGTCGATTTTGGAAAAGAATCCGGGGTACGCGCAAGAAGCACTCGAAGACCATGAAGAGATCTTTACTGCGATTGTCGAACAAAACCCGGATAATGCCAGGGAATTAATGAGGCAGCATATCGAACATGACTATCAATTGTTCATGAAAATGGCTGCCAAGTAGGGGGAATTGCATCATGTTGAATAAAAGAAAACCTCTGGAAGGCGTAAAAATATTGGAATTGGGCAATTTGGTCGCGGCACCCTATGCCGGGAAGCTTTTTGCTGAATTCGGAGCAGAAGTGATTAAAGTGGAGGAACCTACGAATGGCGATCCCCTCCGAAATTGGCGGGTGATGCATGGGGATACGTCCGTCTGGTGGTACGTCCAGAGCAGAAACAAGAAATCGGTAACCATCAATCTGCGTGAACCTGAGGGGCAGGAAATCGTAAGGTCATTGATTGGCAAGGTGGATGTTGTTCTTGAAAATTTCAAGCCGGGCACATTGGAGAGATGGGGGCTAGGCTATGAGGACCTTCAGAAGGTGAATCCATCGATTATCCTCACCCGGATATCCGGATACGGACAAACAGGCCCTTATAAGGAAAAGCCGGGTTTCGGAAGTGTCGCGGAAGCGATTGGCGGTCTGCGCTTTTTGACAGGCTATCCGGATCGCCCGCCAGTACGTGCAGGCATTGCAATCGGTGACATGATTGCAGGCTTATATGCGGTGATCGGAACTTTAATGGCACTCCGTGCACGGGATGAAGACCCAGAAAAGAACGGGCAGGTCGTTGACGTTGCGCTCTACGAAGCGGTATTCAGCCTGCTGGAAGGCATTCTTCCGGAGTATGACTTAACAGGATTAGTCAGGGAGCGGACGGGAAGTACGTTACCGGGCATAGCCCCTTCGAACACATACAAATGCGCCGACGGAAAGCATATTGTTATCGGCGGAAATGGAGACCGTATTTTCCAGCGTCTTATGACAGCCATCGGCAGAGAGGATTTGGCGAATGATCCGCTATACGCGACGAACCAAGGCCGCGCGGATCATGCGGAATTCATAGATGGAGCGATTGAAGAATGGACGTTGCAGCACTCGATGGATGAAGTTCGGCGAATCTTGGATGAAGCGTCGGTGCCAGTAGGTCCGATCTATGGCATCAATGACATCGTGAATGACGAACATTATCAGGCCCGCGATATGTTGAAGGAAATCGTATTGGAGGACGGAGTGAAAATGACTGTTCCCGGGATTGTGCCGAAGCTATCGGGGACACCGGGTGATATCGATTGGATCGGCCCGGTTCTAGGTGCCCACAATGAAGAGGTCTATACGGACTTCATCGGCCTTTCGGAAGAAGAAGTCAAGCGTCTGAAAGAGAAAGGGGTCATTTGAATGGAAAGCGTGAAGATCATTGATGTCAGCCCCCGCGATGGTCTGCAAAACGAACCGAAATCAGTATCCTTGGAACAGAAATTGCAACTGGTCAATCAACTGCTTGCTGCCGGCATTCACAAAGTGGAAGTGACATCTTTCGTCCACCCGGTGAAAGTGCCTCAAATGGCGGATGCGAACGAATTGCTCCAAGCGCTTTCCGATAAGGAAAATCTCGAAGCGATTGCATTGATTCCAAACCTGAAAGGATATGAACGGGCAAGGGAACATCGTTTATCCGAAGTGAACTGGGTGAGTGCTGCTACGGAAACATTCAATGAAAAGAACATCGGGATGACGATCGAGGATAATATGTCCCAGTTCCTGAAAGTTTTGGAGGAGGCGAAAAAAGACGGCATCAAGACTTGCTTTTCAGTCGCCGTCAGCTTCGGCTGCCCGTATGAAGGGGATGTCGATGAAGAGAACGTGCTGCAAATCGTCCGGCGTATCAAAGAGGCCGGTGTCGATAGGATTGGAATCGCGGATACGATCGGAATTGCAACACCCGATCATGTTGAAAGTCTGATGAAGAAGGTGCTCGCCATCGCAGGTGACACGCCAGTAGCCATTCATTTGCATGACACGCGCGGACTGGGATTGACGAATGCATATGCGGCTTACAAGGCAGGCGTGAGAGTTTTTGAAACGTCCGCAAGCGGCATTGGCGGCTGTCCATTTGCGCCGGGCGCGGCAGGCAATTTAGCAACAGAGGATCTTGTTTATTTATTCGAAAGGATGAATATATCAACAGGGGTAGATTTTCAAAAGCTATTAGGTGCCGCTGATTATGCGGCAAGTTTATCAACAAAAAATCCATTGGGACGAATCCGCCACGTGGAAAAACAAAGGGAAGAGGGGAATGTACGATGAAAAAATGGTTGCTAGGTTTGTTTGTATCAATTATTGGGGTTGTCTTGCTTTCTGCATGCAACAACGAAAAAACGGATGATAAGGCTGTTGCCGACAGCGGGGATGGATACGAAGCTACGACAATCCGCCTGGCTTATAACTTGCCGCAAGATCACCATATCTCGATCGGAATCGAAGACTTTGCAAAAAAGGTAACGGAAAAATCCGATGGCAAAGTGAAAGTGCAAGTTTTTCCAGCGGGGCAATTACTAAGTGATAAGGACATGAACCAGTCGATCCTTACCGGTGGCGTTGAAATGGGTGTGAACTCTTCCACTCTATGGGCTTCCACTGTTCCAGCAATGGGAATTTTCGATGTACCTTATGTTTTCAATGACTATGCAGCTGTAGGAGAAGCAGTGAATGGTGAATTCGGTGATAAGCTTCGTGGTGCAATGGAAGAAAAAGGCGCGAAAGTTCTTATGTTCGCTGACTATGGCTATGTCCAGTTTGCCAATAACAAACGACAATTGAAATCTCCTGCGGATTTCAAAGGATTGAAGATCAGAAGTATCGGAGATTTGCCGTCCGAGTTGATTCAAGCATATGGAGCTTCACCAGTGTTCATGGGTGGAGGAGAAGTGTATATGGCCCTTCAACGTGACACGGTGGATGGTGCAACATCGGGTACGACTGCGATGCTTCAACGTAAATATGATGAAGTTACGAAATACTTGACGATCAATAACTACGCATACCTTGAATTCCTATTGGCTGTCAATAAAGACTACTGGGATGGCTTGCCAGCGAAGACGCAAGACCTTCTAACAGAAGTGGCTGCTGAAACGGAAGCTTGGATCCGTGAGCAAGCTGAAAAAGAAGATAGCGAATCTGCAAAAGCACTTGAAGAAAAAGGGATGGACGTATACGTCGTACCTGAGGACGAGTTGGATGTATGGAAAGACGCGGCGGCACCGGTACGTGACGTATTCGTGAAAAATGCAGGAGACCTAGGACAAGAACTCTTAGACATGGTAGACAAGAAATAACAAGATTTAGGGGGGGACCGCTTTGAAAAAGGTCTATAATTTTTTGGATCTGCTCATAAGATGGGGCGCATACATAGCGGGTATACTTATTTTAATTACAACCGTTATGACGTTCTATGAAGTTGTTTCAAGATCCTTTTTCCATAAACCGACTTCTTGGGCGACGGAGCTATCCATCTATGCGATCATTGGCAGCTGTTTCTTAGGTAGCGCCTATGCGGTTCGGACCTATTCGCATATTACTGTTGATTTACTGATCAATAATGTTAATGATCGAATTAAAACCTTGCTCGCTTACCTGACGAATTCTCTCGGGTTGGTATTCAGCATCATCTTTACACTTTACAGTTACTTGCATGTCATCAAGACTTTCAACTTGCATGTGACATCCGCATCACTGTTGAGGATTCCGATGTATATTCCGGAATCCCTCCTCGTGATCGGGGGCGTTCTTTTATGCATCGCCTTCATACTGCAGATAATCGATGGCGGCATCCATAAAGGAGGGGAACACCTATGAATTTATTTTTTACAGGTGGATTGGGGCTTCTTCTTCTCATCGGGTTGCCTGTCGCCTTTACGCTCAGTTTGCTGGCAGTTGCAGGGATGTATTTCTTCAACGGGGGCACATTCGCCTTCATGCAGATTCCGATCATTTCGTACAAATCGTTGGATGATTTCAGTTTGACTGCCTTGCCGATGTATGTGTTGATGAGCCAAGTGCTTGTCGTCAGTGGTGTCGGACGGGATCTGTATGAAATGGCAAGCAGATGGTTCAGGCATTTCCCTGGCGGACTTGCGATTGCGACATTGTTCTGCTGTACCGTTTTCTCAGCGATATCGGGATCCAGTGTGGCGACCGCCGTTACGGTCGGTGCTGTAGCACTTCCCGAAATGGTCAGAAGGGGATATAACAAGCGTCATGTATTGGGGCTGTTGGCTGCGGGCGGAACATTGGGCATCCTGATTCCGCCGAGCATTCCAATGATCATCTACGGTTCGGTAACCGGGGAGTCCGTTGGAAAGCTCTTCATTGCTGGAATCATACCGGGTGCAATCATGACAATTGCATTCATGGTTTTCTCCGCCTATCAAACACGCCATATTAAAGATAAACCGGCGACTTGGAGTGAGCGGATGGAAGCTTCCAGAAAAGCGATTTGGGGATTATTGCTGCCCCTCATCATTATCGGCGGAATCTATTCGGGTATTTTCACTCCAACTGAAGCGGCGGCCGTCGGCGTAGTGCTCAGCTTTTTAATCGCGATTTTCGTTTATAAAAACGTGAATATGACCACTTTGAGGGAAATCCTGATTTCAACGGTGAAGACGAATGCAATGATTCTATTCATCATTATCGGTGCAATGCTATTGGGCTATATTTTGACAATCCTTCAGATTCCACAAGGCATCGTCAACTTTGCGACATCCCAAGACATTTCACCATGGATCATCTTCATCATGATCAATATCGTGCTATTGATTCTCGGTATGTTCTTGGAAACTGTTTCGATTCTCGTCATCACGTTGCCAATTCTGTATCCGATTATCATGGCACTTGGCTTTGACCCGATCTGGTTCGCTATTATCATGGTTATCAATATGGAACTGGCCCTTATTTCACCGCCAGTCGGATTGAACCTGTTCGTATTGAAAGGGTTGAATAAAGAAAACACCATCAGTGAAATCGTGAAGGGCGTCATCCCGTATGCTGTCATCATGCTCGTCTTCATGGTTATTCTTTCATTCTTCCCTGAAATCGCAACGGTGTTGCTCCATAAAGATATTAAATAAGTAAAGCCCACGAAGAAAATTCCTTTGTGGGCTGTTGTATTTATTCTACTAGGAGAATTTTTGTGCGAAATGTTCATATTAATCTCACTATGGTAAAATCAAATGATCAATAACATAAGCGAGGGTGCAGATATGATGAAAGAAAACGAAACACCAGTCTTTTCCCATAAACAAATAGCCGCGACCTGTTTTAATCAAGTATGGGATCTTCTGGAGAAGGAAAGTTTGACACCAGAGGAACAAGAACAGATGATTCACCTTTGTCATAGTTCTTTCTGGCATTGGACGCAAGCAGAAGAATGTACTGAAAAGAATCTCTCTATCGGTTATTGGCAGCTTTCACGTGTGTATGCAGTGACAGGACAGGGAGAAATTGCCTTGAATTATGCCAAACGCTGTATATCTATGAGTGAAGAGACGGGCCTTGCTCCGTTTTATATTGCATACGGATATGAGGCGGCGGCAAGGGCTTGCATCGTATCGGGGCAATACGATGAGAGCCGGAGATATAAGGATTCAGCTTATGAATATGCCAGGAAAATGTCTGATGTAGAAAGTAAAAAGCTGTTATTGAGAGATTTGGAAAGTTTAAAAGAATGGAGTGAGATCAATGACAATGGTCTATAAGCAAATAATTATCGCAATCGATGGATCGAAAGAGTCTGAATGGGCGTTCAAAAGGGCAGTGGCAATTGCTAGCCGCAACGATGCCGCATTGAATTTAGTCAATATTGTCGATACACGGTCTCATTCTTCTATTGAGGCGTATGATCGTTCGATTGCTGAAAGCGCTTTTGCATCCGCCGAGGAATTGCTGAGCAAACATAAGGCGGAAGCTGAACAAGCAGGTGTTCAGACCGTTAATGTAATTGTCGAATACGGTTCACCGAAAACACTGATTGCAATAGACCTGCCGAAAAAACTTGGGGCAGATCTAATTATCTGTGGTGCGACGGGATTAAATGCAGTTGAACGCTTCATAATGGGCAGTGTTTCTGAAAACATTGTACGCTCCGCAAAATGTGACGTACTCGTCATCCGTAAACCCGATCACTTGTGAGGGGAAGTATGAAATAAGCCATCTAGGCGATTCCGAAAAACCGTCCTAGATGGCTTTTTTCGTGAGGCAGCGGGTCTAATTTTTATCGACAAAAAACTCCATTCTCCGGGAAATATCGACACTGAAAAACAAAAAGGGGCCTTTGGATTTGTCGAATAAGACCTTTATTTGATTGCACGGGTACCTGAATCACTCATACTTCCCCCTCAACGGGACAAACCTCACTTCATTCAACACAGTCGTATGGATCTCGCCGTCTTCGTCTTTTTCCAACAGCAGGAGTTCCTGGTGAAGCGGCGTTCCTACTGGGATGATCATTTTTCCTTCGATCGCCAGTTGGTCCATGAGCTCGCGTGGCACTTGGGCAGCGGCTGCAGTCACCATAATCCGGTCATAAGGAGCGTGTTCAACCCAGCCGGTGCTGCCGTCATCCAGCTTGAAATGGATGTTGGCGAAACCGGCTTTTTTCAATCTTTCTTTTGCCTGTTCATGCAAGGCGGCAATCCGTTCAATTGTATAAACGGAGCTTGAGAAGGGAGCCAGCAGGGCGGTCTGGTAGCCGGATCCCGTTCCGATTTCGAGCGCTTTTGAATCGGGCTGCAAATCGAGGGCCAATGTCATCTCCAGCACGAGGGAAGGTTGGGAAATGGTCTGTTCGTGCCCGATCGGAATGGCCTCGTCCATATATGCGAATTCTTTGAGTTCATCCATGAAAAAGCTGCGATCCAGCTTTTGAAAATACGTGATGATGTCTTCGGTTTGATCGGCCATTGGTTATGTCCCTTCGTCTCATAGTAGCTTACACTGCACATGTACCATTTCCTTTATTAAGTGTTCGTAAACACCTCAAACCAATTGAACTCAGGAGGAACCGCTACGATTCACTTTGCATTTTTCGTATCTCGACAATTCGTCTCCAAATTGCTTTATTCTCGATTTTAGCGAATGAACGGATACTCGGTGTCGTATTTACTTCAAATATGATAGGTGTGCCCTCTTGATTGACCCCGAAGTCAATTCCATATTCTCTATTAGGTAAAATGGAATGGATGACTTCCGCTGCTGCGATTGCAACCTCTTCTATTTTCCTTACTGTATCCTTTTGATTAGCTTTGAATTTTGTTAGTGATAATACTTCGGAAACGGTCATTACTTCAGCGCCCGTGTGGGGATTCACAATCCCGCTTTCTGTTACTAGGTTGGTTTCGGTGGTCCCGCACATCCCGTACATCCCGCCAATCACCCAATTGTTGTTCAGTTTTTGAATATGAACCCGAATGGAAAAAGGCTGTCCCTTTTGGGTGTAGCTTTGTATTTCCTCTTGAATAATATAGAGGCCGCTTACTCTGCCTAATTTTATAAATGGATGAAGGAGCTGCTGAATTTCATCAACTCTCGATATGGATTTTTGTATGGATGTTCCTTGAATTGTAAATCCATTTACGTAGTAGCTCCCGCCGCTACGTTTACGAATCTTGAAAATTGCTCTGCCCTGGCCTGTCGTATCATGTTTAACATATACAGACGGATAGCGGTTCAATAAATCATCCAAGTTTTCCTCACTGTATGTGAGCGTTTCTGGAATATGGTTTACGACTTGAGGATTGTGCTGTAAAAGAATACTTTGCTCCCATTTCCCCATACTTCTCATCATGTTACTTGCCTCGTTTCATCTTGAATTAAGTGTCGTCGTTGTAACTCTTCTCTTTCTATTCTATGCATACGTAGTAAATGTACTTGGATTTTAGGGAAAGGTTGAAAGAATCCATGAGCGGCTGCATCGGAAGGGTAATTTCACCTAAACGTGCATGATGATGACCAAATTTATATCTGTTGCAAGACTACTGTACAGTTGAAGACTTACAGCAAGCATAACGTACTGTATGAAGAGATTAGGAGGGAACATACATGAAGCCAATTTCGGCGAGAACGATCTGCCTATATGTGAATGGACAACTTATTAAAGGCTCTGATAAATTCAGGATTAATGATGTTGTTTATCATCTCCAGAAGATGGGGCCGAATAAATTACTATTTTTAAAACAGAAATGGCAAATCGATTGGGAGAAAATTGCCCAGTCAGTCCCTTGTGTGGTCGTAACAGATACTGTTTTTGCTGAATTAGAGCGTATTGAAAATTGTACGATTATAAAGGTTGAAAATATTGAGCATGCCTTTTGGGGGTTCGTTAATATTTATCGCAACCAATTTTCGATTCCCGTCGTTTCTGTAACCGGGACAAATGGGAAAACGACGACGAAAGATATGATTATGCATATCCTCAGTTTCGATCGTACTGTCACCGGGACTAAGAAATCAGCGAACTCGAGGACCCATCATCTAACCTATTTACTTTCCATCGAAAAGGACACAGATGCTGCTGTGTTTGAATCGGCAGTAGGGGAGCCGGGAGATGTGCTGCTCGCTTCCCGTTACTTTAAGCCGACCATCGGAATTATTACAAATATTGGCGTGTATCATCTTGATGGATGTAAAACTCCGGAAGCGTATCTCCTTGCGAAAGCGGAAATGGTTCAAGCTGTTGGATCCAAAGGCACGCTCATCGTCAATGCGGATGACAAGAATACGAAAAAGCTAGGGCTTAAAAGATTTAAAGGAGTCGTACATACCTTTGGCGTTACGAACCGTGCTGATTTTAGGGCGGCTAACATTACGTACGGTAATAAAGGAATGCACTTTGAACTAAAAGTTAAAAAAAAGAAAATGTTCTCCTTTAACGCTAAAAAGAAATACTCAGTTTTTGTGCCCGGGTATGGACATCATCAAGTGTTAAATGCGCTCGCTGCTATAGCGGCTGTTCATGAAATGGGCATTGACATCAATGACGCCGCGAAACGGTTGCGGTCATTCAAGAACTTGCCCGCCCATCTGGAAATTAGCCCGGGAAAGGGAGGCTGCACCATTTTGGATGATACATGGAGTTCAACTCCTTCTTCTCTCGCAGCGGCATTTCAAACGTTGAATGGGATTTCGCGGGGGAAGATAAGAATCGCCCTCGTTGGCGACATTAAGCGTTTAGGTGAATTCAGCAAAGAATTTCACCGGCAAACAGGGGAGATGATCGCAGATAATGGGGTCGACGTCTTGATTACTGTTGGATCGAAGGCTGCCGAAATTGCGAAACAAGCAAAAAGAAAAGGTTTAAAAGGCAAAGTCTATACGTTTCCTACCATTCACGGGGTTGAGGAATTATTGACAAGAATTTTAGATAAAAATAGTATATTGCTCGTTAAAAGTTCATCAACGAATGATGAAATTATGAAATTAAAGACCAAATTAAAGCTTCGTTCGGCCAAAAACAAATGACCTCCATTGTTCGGAGGTCATTTGTTTTTTCATTTAGCTTGCAGAATGAAAACCTATACGTTGAAGATACGTTTCCAATAAGGTTAGGAAGAGCTCAATATCATCTTTCGTTAAATCACCTATATTGGCCACTCGAAAGGAATTCAAATCTTTAAGCTTTCCAGGATAGATCGTTATACCGTTTGTGTAGAAATAATCGTGCATGCTCTCAAAATTATACCCCTCACATGCCGGCTCCACGATTGCAGTAACAATTTTCGAATGGTGCTCGGGAGCCACGAGATGCGTTAAGCCAAGTTTTTTGATGCCAGCGATGAGCGTTTCCCAACAATGGGAATAGCGTTCGTATCTTTCGTTCACACCTTCTTCTTTTAGTTCAACGATAGCTTGTTGTAATGCATACATTGTTTGAACAGGAGGGGTGAACCGCATTTGCCCTGTTTCCTTGAAATGTTTATATTGCGCATACAGATTTAAGTAATAATTTGCTGGCATTATCTTTTTTTCTTTCTCTACTTCATCTTTCTTTGCCACAACAAAAGAGATGCCTGCCATACCTTGCAGGTTTTTATTGGAGCTGGCCGCTAAATAACTGATGTTCATTCTATTCATTTGAATTGGAATCGCAGCGAATGAACTCATGGCATCTACCATCATTGTCAACTTGTTTTCCTTGCAAATGGATCCAATGGATTCAATATCATTCAATAAGCCCGTTGTTGTTTCATTATGCACAACAGCAAGATAGGAAACGGGACGTAGTTGTTTTTGAATAAATAATTGCAATTGGTCGAGTTGAATCGGTTGATCCACTGGGCTTCCATACTCAACCCAATCGAGCCCGTATGCTTCTGCAATTTCACACATTCGTTTTCCATATGCGCCATTATTAATGATGACGATAAGCCCGTCATTCATAACCGAACTCAAGATAGCTTCAACTGCAGCGGTACCGGAACCACCGAACGGGACAGTTGTATAGTCCTCCGAATCTGCAACGAGGTTCGTAAGTTCGGAAGATACGAATCGCATGATTTCACCGAATTCACTTTCACGGGGACAAATATCCGGGACGATTTGAGCGAATTTAACCGTATCTGATGTCGTGGCGGGACCAGGATTCAATAATATATTTCTCTTCACTTTCCGCATGCTGCTCATCCTTTATCATTTATGAATCGTTGAAGTCGTTTTTTCACTTCACTAGGCGTCACTTCAGGGCGTCCTAAGTTCTGTTTAGATCCTTTTGCAATTTTAATATGAAGAAAAGTGAGTCCTTTTGTCTTTTTCCATTCTTGTATTTCTTTTTCGAGTTCACCTAGACTATGAATATAAAATGATTTTTCATAACCGCAACCGGCCGCAATATCGACAAAATGCACATTGTGGGAAACAGTACGTTGCCCCCCGGTTGAATCGTGGGTTTGATTATCCAGAAGGATATGCAACATATTCTCGGGTTGATAGGCACCGTTTGTTGCTAAACTTCCCATTCGCATAAGCAAGGAACCATCTCCATCGATGACAACTACATTGAGGTCTTTTCGTGCAAGAGCTAATCCTAATCCAAGGGAACTGACACATCCCATGGAACCAACCATATACAGGTTGTTCGGGCAATCTTCCACTTCATAAAGTTCCCTGCCCGTTTTACCTGTTGTGGCGAGCTGCAAGGTCTTCCCATCTTTGCATCGATTGATCACGTTCAGCGTTTCCATTCGACTTGGTAGTTCATCCGAAAAGGATTTCTCGGTTTTTTTCTTATTAGTCCGAATGGGTTGTTCCTCTAGTTTCAAGTTCTCTTTTTCAAATGTATCTTTTTTTACGACAAAGAAAAATGGTCGTTCTATTTCAATCCACTCGTTAGCGGTTTCAAGCTGTACCTTTGCATCGTCGAAATCACTTGATAAGTATTGCCATTTTATTTGCATAAGGTCTAGCATTTGGGTTGTAATTTGTCCCATTAATTCATGCTGTGGTTCATCAACCAAACCGGGTTCTCCTCGCAGACTAACAAACCCAAGCACGGGGAGCTGGAATGGATAGGTTAAGGAAGTAAGGGGAGAAACAGCATTCGTCAGGCCTGAGTTTTGCATCAAGACAATTGTCTTCCTTCCTCCTAAGCAAGCGCCCGATGCGATTGCTACAGCATCCCCTTCATTAGCCGCAGCAATATAGTTACACTCATTGATCGAGTAGTTAATAAGGTTTTTTAAAAATGAACAGGGGACACCGCTGTAAAAGTCAAAACCAAGTTTTTTAAGTTCCCTTCCAAATTCCTTTGTGTTCAACAAAAAAATCACTCCGTCTCCGGCTATTCTGGGCTAGCAGTAGGTGGTAAGTATTTCTTCTCCGCTCTTTGAAGCTCCTCCGCATTTTGGAGTCTGAAAATCTCATGTACATCTACGATTGAATTCTCAACTTGCATAAGACTCCCATCTTTTAGGATCTGCTTTGAAATGTCCTGCATGGCCGTAATCGATGCGCGTAGGTTATGGTTAGCCCAAATGACTGCCTGTACTCCTGATTTTGCGAATTCAGCAGTTGGAGTCGAATAATATTTTGTAGGAACGATAATGACCGGATGTCTCCTCTTCCACTCTTTCATAAAAGCTGCAATCTGTGTAAAATCGGCATTTTTACTGTGAATAAGAACCGCATCGGCGCCAGCTTGCCTGTAAGCCTCCGCCCGGGCAAGTGCCTCTTCTACACCCCAACCTGCAATAAAAGCTTCAACCCTCGCTACAACTACAAAATCTTCATCCATTTGAGTATCTTTCATCGCTTTTATTTTCCCGCAAAACTCTTCAATCGGTGCAAGGGGCTGAGCCGTTCCGATAAAGGAGTTTGTCTTTGGAAAGAGTTTATCCTCAATGCATACGCCGGCTATATCGATCTGTTCCAGTTTCTTAACTAACCTTCGAGCGTTGTTGAAATTTCCGTATCCTGTATCCCCGTCTACTAGAATAGGGATTGTCGTAGCATCACTCATAAACTCAAGAATATCTACTACTTGCGTCCATGAAGCTTCATTATTATCACGAACGCCCATGGACGCCGCTATTGAAAGTCCACTTGCCCAGATTCCTTTGAAGCCGGCTTCCTCTACAATTTTCGCAGATAAACCGTTATGAGCTTCCATTAAAAACTCAAGTTGTTGTGAATGCAGCAAACTTTTTAACTGAGTCGTTTTCTTCAAAATCATCCCTGCCTTGCATCTACTTTAACCCCCTGCACGGGTGCCTTTATTAACATACGTGCGAATTGTGTGAATTGACAGGGCATCTAGTCGAAGGCCGCTCTTTATAGGATGTATAGTTTTGATGAGCTGGACGTTTCACGGACGTCCAGCTTTAGGTCGATTTACACTCTCTTCCGTATCGTAAAGTTGTCTCCGAGCAATAGCCAGTTTTGCGGGAAGGGGTATCCGAGCACCCAGTAACTGATGCCGCGGAGCTTATAGTCTTTCACCATGTTGAACTTCGCTTGTGCGCTGCGGGCATCTTCGAACCAGACTTCATGGGCTCGCCCTTGTTCATCGGTGTAACGGAAAAATGGAGCTTGCGCTTTCGTATCATATTGAATCGCTACTTGGTGTTGAATGGCCCGGCGGACCGCTTCCTGCTGGCTGAACGTTTCAGCTTCGGCCCCCCGAACGAAAGGAAGAAGCCAGTCACGTGCATAAATTTGAAAGCCGAAAAAGATCTTGTCGCGCGGGATGACCGTGACGGCATAGTCAAGAACCTTTTTTATCTCGTTGAGAGGAGAAATCGCTTGGGCAGGTCCCTTCCGATAACCCCATTCGTATGTCATCAAAATAACAAAATCGACGATTCTTCCGTGCGCTTCATAATCATGTGCTTCAACGAGCAAACCTTTTTGTTCACTGCTCGTTTTCGGGGCAAGCGCGGAAGATACAAAATACCCCTGTGGATGCAGCCGATCGACTGCCAGCTGCAGAAATTGGTTGTAATTCTCCCGGTCACGGGGAAATACGTTTTCAAAATCGATGTTCAGCCCCTGGTACCCTTTCTCTTTCATGACAGCGAGGATATTTGTGATGACCTTCTCCTGAAGTTCCTTACTTGACAGAATGGTATGGGCAAGGGCGGATCCGGTTTCTGTGGCACTGAAATTTGTGATTGCGATGACGGGCACGACTCGTTCAGCCGCAGCGGATTTCAGCATTTCCGTATCATCGAGCGTCGTTAAAGTCCCATCTTCTTTCACGCTATAAACAAATGGCATCCAATACGTCAAGTATTGGCCGACCTCTTGGATCTCCCTCGCGCCTGTTTCCCCAGCATTAATTGTATAGGCATTCACATCAATGACAGGCTTTGGAGCGGTTGACCGGCGGACGGTCGGAATGACAAGAGCCTGACCAACCACTAATGCATTCGGGTTTTCCAATTGGTTAGCCGATATGATTTGATCCATTGTAACCCCGTACTGATGGGCAATTGTCCACACGGAATCTCCCTTTTTGACAACATGAATCTGCAATTCACTTCTCCCCTTATTCTTCATCTCCTCTAGGGTATTCCAATGGAAAGTTGGATGTCATTCAATGTGGCGTTTTATGGTAAAATTGATGTAGGAATATTTACTGATTTTAAAAAGTGAGTGGTAAAGATGGAATTACTGATCATCAGGCACGGCCAATCGGAAGCGGATTTATTGGAAGTTCATGAAGGCAGAGCGGATTTTCCGTTGACAGATTTAGGCAAGGCACAAGCTAGAAAGATGGCGGCGGCTGTTGCGAAAGAATATCCTCCAGAAATCATCCTATCGAGCACATTGAAGAGGGCGAGTGGCACAGCCCGGATTTTACAGGAGGCAATCGGGTGCGAGATCCGGTTTTATGATGATTTGAGGGAATTCAATAATGGGGTGCTAGCTGGAATGTCGAGAAAAGAAGCAGCAGTCAAGTATCCGTTGCCTAAGGGCGGCAGGCCAGTACATATCCCGATACAAGACGGAGAATCCGCGCTTGATCTCCGCTATCGGGCAGAACGGATCCTCCGGGAGATTGTACATGATTATCGGGACTATCAAAGAGTGGCCATCGTCTCCCACGGTGGATTGATTTCGAATCTAATTAAAGCGTTTCTCAATCTGCCGGTTGGGGACTTCGCATTTCCCACGGGGGATACGGGAATCCATCTGCTTGAAATAAGGGATGATATTCGAGTTGTAAGGTTTATGAATCGGCAGGGGCATTTATCTTATGAATAATGCTTGAGGTAGACCCAGATTGCTAGGGGCGGGGTTATGGTATATTGGATGCTCGTTTGAAAGCTAGTAATAGAGTTACGAAAACAGCCTCACAACAATAACAGCCTTACCATTCAAGATTCGCTCAAATGGTAAGGCTTTTCTATTTGCTCATTCACTCGTCCTGCTTAATTCCTTCGCTGCTGCAAATAAAATTTCGACAGCAGGGAGGAGGGTGTCTTCGTTAATATCGAAGCATTCGTGGTGATGTCCTGCAGCAAGGTCGGTGCCGAAGATGCAGTAGGTTGCCTGACCGCCGTGCTTTTGGACAGCTTCCAAGAAGTACGTGGCGTCTTCTGAACCTGCGTTTGCTTCACTCGTGACTTCTACATGTTCGATGAATTCGTGCTGGCCGGCGATGTTGGCTAATTTCTTCGCCAAGTCATCGGAGCATTTGCAGCTAATGGCTTCACCTGCAGTTTCAATCGAATAGTCGATTCCGTACATTTGTGCCGCGCCTTTTACGATGTTTTCCACTTGTTCTTTCATGTAGCTGTTTACTTCACTCGTTTCACCGCGTGTTTCGGCGATGAGGGTGGCGTGGTTTGCGATGACGTTTCTTCCTGATCCTGCGTGCAGCTCTCCAACATTTATGCGTGAGTCTCCACCGGAATGACGGCAGATTGCGTGTATATTCAAAGCAGCGCTAGCAGCGGCAAGCAATGCGTTTTTACCGGCTTCCGGTTCACCTCCAGCATGCGCTGCTTTTCCTGTAAACGTAATATTTAGCTTTGTTGTTGCCAAAAAGCCGTTATTGGCAGCGACAAAATGTTGCTGCGGGACACCGGTTCCGATATGGGAAGCGATGAAGAAATCTGTATCGTCAACGACTCCTGCACGAGCCATCGCTCTTGCCCCTCGCGTTCCTTCTTCAGCTGGTTGGAAAATCAGCTTGATGACACCATTTAGCTCATCTTGCTTTTCAGCTACCAGCGTCGCGAGGCCGAGTCCGATGGAAGTGTGGGCATCGTGTCCGCAAGCGTGCATGGACCCTTCGGCAGTAGAACGGAATCCTAACGTTGCAGGTGTATGTTGGGATGAATCGGATTCGATAATCGGCAATGCATCCATATCCACTCGGAATGTAACGGTAGGGCCTGGCCTCTTCGTATCGATTGTTGCGACGATTCCGGTGAACCCTTCCTCAAAATAAGGGAGGAAGCGTTCCACTGCGCCGTTTTCTTTTGCCCACACGACATGCGCTTTTGTCTTTGCAGCGTCGGGTTTCCCCATGCATTCGTCTTCTTTCATGACTTCTTTGCCTAGCTGTAAGTCAAAACCTAAGGATTCTAATATGCTTGCTACGATGGATGCTGTGCGTATTTCTAGAAAACCTTGCTCGGGAAAACGGTGGAAGTCCCGTCTCCAGTTAATCAATTGCTTTTCTAGTTGCATGATATTGCCTCCTGTCATGAAAGTCTACAGTTCTATCAATTAAAAACGTGCGTGAATACCAGGTCCAAACGGAATACCTAAGTAGAAGAATACAAGGATCAAAATAATCCAAGTTACCAAGAACACAAGGCTGTATGGAATCATTAAGGACATATACGTCCCGATGCTTGCCTTCTTATCGTAACGTTGCATGAATGCCAATATGATGACCATATAAGGGAAGAGCGGCGTAATAATATTTGTTGATGAATCGGCAATCCGGTATGCGACTTGCGTGAATGCCGGATGGTAGCCGAGTTCCATGAACATTGGGACAAATATCGGTGCTTCAATGGCCCATTTCGCTGAACCGGATGTAATCAGGAAATTCAGCAAGGATGTGAAAATGATATACCCAATGATGAGCGGCATTCCTGTAAAATTGACGCTTTCCAGGAATTCTGCACCGTTGACAGCTACCCATGTCCCTAAATTGGACCAGTTGAAATAGGCGGTGAATTGTGCGATCGCAAAAACGAGTACGATGTAGCTGGACAAGTCTTTGACGGATTCGGACATGTAATGGCTAATATCTTTACTTGACTTGATTTTGCCGACAGAAATTCCGAATGTCAACCCAATAATGATGAAGAAGAACAAGATCATCGGAACGATGCCAGTCAAAAATGGAGAGCTCGGAATCAAGCCACCCTCTTCATTCGTTAATGGGCTGTTCGGAATGAAAATGGCTACGACGATAATTGCGATATAGATAAGACCTGCTAGGACAGAGTTTATGAATGCTTTCTTTGCATTCGGATGTTCTTCGGTTTCTTCTTCTTCCAATGCATCGCCTTTATACACACCGAGGCGCGGTTCGATAAATTTGGACGTTAACAGACCGCCGACAATCGTCAAGACGATAACAGAAGCGATATTGAAGAACCAGTTATCCACAGGTGACACTGTGAATGTTTCATCCATAATACGCGCGGCTTCTGTAGAGATACCAGCAAGTAATACGTCTGTTCCAGCAATGAATAAGTTTGCCGTGAACCCTGCACCTGCGCCGGCGAATCCAGCGGCAAGTCCGGCCAATGGATGGCGTCCGACTTTATAGAAGACGAGTGCTGCAAGTGGTGGAATGAGCACAACGGCAGCGTCGGAAGCAAGGTTCCCCATGATTCCTACAAATACGACAGTGTATGTCAGTAAGACAGGGGGTGATTTCAAAATCGTTTTCCGTACTGCATAGTCAAACAAACCAACTTTTTCTGCTAAACCAATCCCGAGCATCATAACGACTACAAGGCCAAGCGGTGCAAAGCCGGTGAAGTTACTGAGCATCGACGATAAGATGAATTGTAAACCTTCAGCGGAGATCAAGCTCTTAATCGGCAGGACTTCTCCTTTGCCTGGATGGACAACAGAAGCATTGAATAGGCTGAAAATCCATGACGTGAGTATCATCAGCACTGCTAAACCGACAAACAGTGCGAAAGGATCGGGAAGTTTATTACCAACCCTTTCTACAATGTCTAGAAATCTCTGGAAGATGCCTTTTTTCTTTTTCATCATTTCACCTCGTTAGTAGATTCTTTTTCCGCCCAGCGTAGATGGACTGACATCTTTCGGGATCGGAGGGTTGTAAGGATTTTGTTTTTCAAACTGAGCATGTTCTTCTTTTACTCGTGCAAGTTTTTCGGGTGACGTAAGAAGGTCAATGCCCGTCAGTGCCATAGCTGAAGCTGCACGCCTCATGCCGCGATGTGCAAAATCCGAAAGTCCTTGTGCGGTCATTTGCCACGTATGCAAAGGAGTTCCAAGCGTGCTCGTGGCGGCAGTTAGTTGGGCAGTCGGGAGCACCCAGCTGACATCGGCGACATCTGTCGAGCCGTAGAAGATTTCCTCCGACGCTACATAATCCGAAATGCTGTCATTCAAATATTTACCTTCGAATTCGCTGCCGTCACCGACATAGCCGAATCCATCCATGATGTCTGTGAAGAATTGCTGCTCATCCGATGAGAACGTATCCCAAATCTGTTTTGCATACGCATTTTCTTCGGCAGAAGGAACGCCTGCGCCTACTTCTACCAGATTTTTGTGTAGAATCTTCTCCAGACTTCGATTCGGTACATAGTTGGAGCAGGCTTTGATGAATTCAATTTCCACTTCGGTTTCCGTCATTAAGGCAGCGCCCTCTGCTATTTTGCAAATCCGCTTATAAATCCCTTCCACCTGATTGTTTTTCGGTGCACGGATCAAATAGAGAACTTCTGCTTTAGGTTGCACGACAGCAGGTGAAAAGCCGCCTGTATCTGTGACTGCGTAGTGAACCCTGGCATCTTGGATGATATGCTCGCGTAAATAATTGACGCCGACATTCATCAACTCTACGGCATCCAGTGCACTGCGGCCTAAATGCGGGGAGTTTGCCGCGTGGGCAGCAACACCTTTGAAGCGGAAGGAAACTTGATAATTTGCCAATGTTGGCCGGCTCATAATGGAGTTTCCTGGTGACGGGTGCCATGTCAGTGCTACATCGACGCCTTCAAACGCACCGTCTCGCACCATGAACGTTTTCCCGGATCCGCCTTCTTCACCTGGACATCCGTAAAAAACGACGGTTCCTTCCAAGTTGTTTTCTTCCAAATAAGCTTTCGTGGCGCATGCTGCTGCAAATGCCCCTGTACCGAGCAAGTTATGGCCGCATCCGTGTCCGAAGTCAGGGGATTCTTCAACTTGCTCCTTTTTTGACAGGTTAGGTGTTTGGCTTAAGCCGGGCAATGCGTCATATTCACCTAGAAACGCAATGACAGGTTTACCGGAGCCAAACGTTGCTTTGAAGGCGGTTGAGATATTTGCGACATTGCGCTCCACTTTAAATCCTTGCTTTTCGCATTCTGCAGCTAAAAATGCAGCGGATTTGTATTCTTCAAAACGTGTTTCTGGATGGCGGAAAATATAGGCGGATACCTTATTGAAGTAATCTGCTTTTTTTTCCATATACTCTTTGATGAATGTATACATTTGATGTCCTCCTAGTTAGTACATTTGTAAACGCTTTCTTTAAACTGATGCAGCGCCGTTTATTCCTCCTTTCCAAAGAGGTGTTCTTTGTCCGAAAATCGGTACACATTGCTAGGACGTCCTCTCGGTGTCGTTTGCGTTTTATCGTAGATCTCAATGATGCCGGCTTGATGCAATTCCAATAAGATCCGGCGTGCGTTTCGCTTTGTATTCGTGAACCATTGCGCCACATCGTCAGCTGTAAATTCCTGTTTGTTATATCGCTGACAATTAAAGGCCAACCGCAACACATCGCGTGTGTTGCTGTCCGTCAATTGGAACCGTTCCTGCAAGAATGTCCGCAACTCTGTAGTGTTCAATATATTCGAATAATCGCTTTGCGTTTTTTGCGTAATATCTTTTTTGGTTTTCACAATGAGCAGGTAAGGCTTTTCATCCGCTTTTAATTGATTGAGCCCATGTCGTACATGTTGTTCGGCTTCTAAAACGGTTTGTCCGTAACCGATTGTAAAACCGATATCCAACTGATCATTCAATTTGAACGTTTCGATCGTACTCAGCAAAGATGATTCAGTGTCTTCATCGATTTCGCCCTTCGTCGTATAGATCGAGTAAAGTCCGTCCGCGATTTCCACGAAGGAGCCGTTCAATTTTTGCGTTAGCGTCAGAAGATGTTTCTTTACGAGTAAGTCTTGGTGCTTCCACTCAAAGATCGAATTTACGATAGTTTCATTGGCATTCAACACTTGGCAGCCAATCACAGCCATCTGTAAGTTCTCAAAGCGTTTGGACTGCGCTTTTTTAATGAGCAGTTCAATCGACAACTTAATGGCAATGTAAGAAGGAGTCAGCCGATAGACTGGAATCTTGGCTTCTATTAAACGATCATATACTTCCTTCATCGCTGTAATCGCAACTTCGGTCTTTTGATCTTTATACAGCTTTTCGTGAAGACGAGCGATCTGTATACCATTCCCGTAGGAGGAAAAAGGAATGGCCTGAAGATTAAGGTAGTTCAAGTCGTAGAATGAAAGTACTTTTTGCACTTCTTCAGCCGTAATATAATCAATGCTCACAGATTGAATGATTCTACCTTCATTTGCTTGTATTTCTAATAGCTTTCCAAAAAAGCTTGAACCGTGCAAATAAGGAAAACTCGCTTGCTCTTCCTTCACTAGGTCATGTTGTATGGCGTACATATGATTCATTAATCCGGAAAACAACCATTGGTCCACGATGGGACGTCCTTGATCAATCAGTGCAGGCAATTCGGTCACGGTTTCATAGATAAAAGGGATGCATTTTGTATTTGGGAACTCCTCTGCAACTGACAAAATCTTGCCAACTGATTCCGCCGGCCCTACAACGCCGATTGTCACTAGCAATTTTCCACCTCCAATGTATGCAACGAATCTATTTAAGGCAAAATTCCTTAAAGTTTCCTTATACATTACTATAAAGCGCTTACACTGTCTATATTTTTTTCTTTGGAAATATTAGATAGTTCTCAAAAGACCTATTGCATTGCGATTTATTAGGAGGTAAACAATCAGTGTATTGAAAATAGTTAATTGAAAATCTTTTCTGAATGTTGTATAGTTGGTAATACCAAATAATATAATGGTCTTACCAATTGGGCTGCTTACTTAAACAGTAGGGCAGTTCAACTGACGGACGGGGGGATGTCAATGAATACAAAATACTTTAAAGAGTTTCTTACGTTTCCGGACATCATGATTATGTTGGTTCTGTTAGTTTCGCTCATGGGCTATACGTTTTTCCATGCACTCTCTTTTAGTACATGGTTTGCGTTTTTGATCGGGATGGCTATTTATGGAATGAGTGAGTATGTCATCCATCGATTTATTTTTCATATGAAAACGCCGGAAAACCCATTTTTACTAAAAGTGATTAAGCGTTTACATTTTGATCATCACGCCGATCCGGATGATTTGAAATTGCTTTTCCTGCCGATTTGGTTCAGCTTGCCGGGCTTCTCCATCTTTGGCGTCATTTTCTACGTAATCACAAATAATCTCACGTTAACGATTGCTTTTCTTGCAGGAATTGTCGTCTATTTTATGTATTATGAATGGAAGCATTACATTGCGCATCGGCCGATCCAGCCGCGCACGGCACTCGGGAAAAAGATCAAGAAGGCGCACCTCTGGCATCATTTTAAAAATGAAAACTACTGGTTTGGTGTCACGCATACCTCTGTAGATAAAACATTCGGAACGTATAAAGACCAGAAGCTCGTTGAGAAAAGCGAGACGGCCAAGAATTTAGAGAAGCGTGTGAAGTGAATCAATCACGCTACGGGTTGCGCAGTTTAAAGGAGATTTAGCGATGAGTCGAACAGCAATGGTTGAAAAAGAATTGATTAAAGCAATCCTTCAAGGGGACTATCCCGCTAGAAGTCAGTTGGAGACGGAAAGGGAATTGGCCGTGATGTATCAAATGGGGCGTCCTGCGATCCGGGAAGTCTTGCAGCGCTTGAGCCACGGCGGATGGCTGACGCTTAGAAAAGGTCAGCGTGCCGTAGTGAATGATTATTGGCATGAAGGTAACAGTACGACAATCGTCGATATTATCGAGTACTTCGATCAGGTGCCGGATGCTTTTGTCCTCTACTTTTTGGAGATGCGTATTGCACTGACACCCCACTATGTAAAAAACGCGTTGACGCTCAATCATCCTAAAGTCGTCGGATTGCTAGCGGAAAGCGATGACTTGCCCGATACGCCGGAAGTTTTCGCCTCTTTTGATTGGGAGGTCCAAAAGGAGCTGGCAAGATTATCGGGGAATCCCCTTTTCTCGCTCGTGCTCAATAGTTTTGAACCGGCCTATGAGAAAATTGCGGTCAAATATTTCAATAGCGCTTTTCGGCGCCAGGCATCGGCTAGCTATTACAAGAAATTGATGGACGCTGCATTGAAAGGGGATGCTCGCCTTGCGGAAGAGATCGCGCGCGAAATGATGGTAAAAAGTTATGCGTTGTGGAAAGAACAACTATCGCCCTACGAAAAAGTCGGTGTGAAGTTCAGGTTTGAAGATAGTTAATAAGCAGGCTATAGGCTAGAGAGACAGTTGGGGGAGGGGAATTCCGATTCGTAAACGATTGCTCAGTGTAGTTTCAATCATCCTTATGACATCAACAATCTTCTTGATGCATATTCCGGAAGGCAGGGCAGCGTCAGTGGGAGATTCCGTGACGATTTTATTTACACATGACCTGCACGACAATTTCTTGCCGTTTGAAGTTGAAAGAGAGCAACGGAAAATGACCGTCGGCGGATATGCCAGATTATCAAGCGCCATTCAGGAACAGAGGGAAAAAGATCCGGATGCAATTGTAGTGGATGCCGGTGATTTTGCGATGGGGACATTGTTTCAAACCATCTTTACATCACACGGCCCGGGCCTCACAATGCTTGGCCAGATGGGATATGACGTGACCACTTTAGGGAATCATGAATTTGACTTTCGGGCAGACGGGCTGGCGAAAAGCTTATTCGCTGCAAAAGACAGCGGTGTGCGACTTCCTAGCATTGTTGCTTCCAATATCGAATACCCAAGGGATGAAGATGGAAATATAGACGCCGGTGTACAAGCTTTAAAAGAAGCGATGGATGGGTACGGCGTAAAGGAATATGTCGTCCTCGAACGTAAGGGCATCAAAATCGGCGTCTTCGGACTTATGGGAGAAGAGGCCGCCGGCAATGCCCCTATGTCCGGTGTAACTTTTCATGATGCGATAGAAAGCGCCAAGTCAACGGTCGATCTGTTGAGGGATAAAGAGGGTGTCGACCTTGTGATTGCTCTTTCCCATTCAGGTACAGCGACGGACCCGGCCAAATCGGAAGATGAGCGAATTGCAAAGAAAGTATCTGGAATTGACGTCATTATTAGTGGCCATAGCCATACGACGCTCACGGAACCGATTATTGTAGGGGACACTGTTATTGGATCGGCGGGGGAATATGGAGAGCATTTGGGCATCCTCAGCATCTCGCGGGATAGAGAGGGCAAGTGGGCAGTCATTCATTATGAATTGCGGAAGATAGACGACTCACTCCCAGCTGACCCGATGATCTCCAATAAAATTGATGCATATAAACAGGCGATCCAGGAAGACTATTTCCACCGCTTCGGGATGGAATTTGATGAAGTGCTTGCCACTTCACCTTTCGATTTCACCCCGTTCATAGAGCTCGGAGTTGAACAAAGGGAAGAACCGATCGGCAATTTGATCGGTGACGCATTTATTCACACGATACGGGAATTGGAAGGAAGCGCGTATAAGCCGATCGCTGCAGCTGTTGTACCTTACGGGAATATCAGGGATTCATTCAGCAAAGGGGCTATTACGGTTTCACAAGTTTTTAAGGTGAATTCATTAGGCGTCGGGCCGGACGGAGTTTCCGGCTATCCGTTGCTTGATATTTATTTAACGGGGAAGGAATTGAAAACCGTAGCGGAAGTCGATGCCTCGATCACGCCGATTATGAATGAAGTCCAATTGTATATTGCCGGTTTAAGTTATACGTTCAATACAAACCGTTTCATCTTCAACAAAGTGACAGACATCCATTTCCAGTCTTTTGATGGCACAAAGGAAGAAATCGATGATGAGAAGCTTTACCGTGTCGTGGGCGGCTTATATTCCGTTCAAATGCTGCCCTATGTAAATGAAAAATCCTTTGGCATCCTGTCGGTTGTGCCGAAGGATGAATACGGCAGCCCTGTCACCAATTTTGAAGACCGAATCATTTATATGAAGGATCAACAGGAAGTGAAAGAATGGTATGCGATAGCGAATTACTTCAAATCCTTCGAGAAAATGGACGGCGTTGCACAAGTTCCTGCCTATTATGAACATGCAAAAGACAGGAAAATCGTAGTGCACGATGCGAATATTTTGGCGGTCCTTAAAAAACCGAATGGCATTATCTTGACCGTGTACGCCATTATGCTCACTTTTATCGGCATGTTTGCTCTAGTGATTGCTATTATGCTGAAAAAGAGGAAGCGTAATGCAGGGAAGGCGACTGTGCCACTCTAATTGGATAAAATAAAAAAGAAAAAGCTGGATTGATCAGCTTTTTCTTTTTGGCTATTAATGGTGAAATTAATCCAGCCCTTTATCAAACAATTTTCTTAACAATTGCTTGTCGCCAAGGTATGACATTTTTGCGATTTTGTCGTCGCGCATAATGGCAACACCTGTTACTTCAATAGGCGTTTTCTCCCCGTCTTTATTGACGTAATCAAGATCGACTGTAAAGTTATAGTTTGTTGGCGTCACTTCGTTTTGCTCCACATCGACTTCGTTCACCTTCAATTGATAACCATTTCTGTCGGCTGCCCAATGGAAAATGACGAACTCATTCGTTAGAATGTATTGCTCGAACGTGCTTTCCGTAAAATAAGGGGCGTATGTTTCCTCTAAATACGCATGGTATTGATCGAATCCAGTCCCACTGTCCTCTATACGATCCGACATGTAGTTCTGGAAAATTGCTTTTTCATCGGGTGCATTCATTTGCAGTTCGACAACAGTTTTGATGGATTCCTTGATTTGTTCTTGCTCATCAGGCTTGGAACAACCTGCAAAAATAAGACAGATTACACTAAGTAATATAGCTGCGCCAGTTTTCCAGCGGGAATTCCTCTTTTTCATCCTCTCACCTCAAACATTCACATTTTTTATCTGCTATATATACGGAATACGGACGAAAAACGATTCACTTATTTCGCGCTGGAAATATATCGGTCAATTCCGGGAAGTTATCGATCATTTTGGAAGAGTTATCGGTCAATTCACGATAGTTATCGGTCACTTTCACAATTTTATCGTCATTTCGTGACTTTGGACCTATGATAAAACGCATCATAAGGCACAACGTTACATGAAAGGCGGATTAAACAGTGCTGTATAAAAGTTTATAGTTTTTTATAACGGGTATAATTGATTGCTATATCTTTAACAATGCATGGCAAATTGCCGTCTATGACGATTTTTTAAATCGAATAGGCGGCTCATTTTATAGTGCGTTACATATAGCTGAAAAGTGCTTCTGCTAATGAGAAAGGGGAATTACTGTTGCATATTACAAGGGTGTTTTGGTATGCAGTCGTTATTTGTATAGCGATTGTGCTATGGGGTTCATTTGCCCCAGATAGTTTGAACGAGTTGACAGTATCTGCGACCGAATTTATTTATGATCACTTTGCATGGTTTTACATATTTGTCATCGTTGCGATGATTAGTTTTTGCATTTATATCATGTTTTCGCGTTTTGGCAAGGTGAAGTTAGGAAAACAGAATGAGAGGCCGGAATTTAGTTTGCTTGCATGGTTTGCGATGCTGTTCAGCGCTGGGATGGGCATTGGATTGGTGTTCTTTACAACAGCGGAAACCATTTCGCACGCTTTCATCAGTTCGCCGAACGGGGCGCCAGGGTCTGATCAGGCGATAATTGAGTCGCTCCAATACGCGATGTTTCACTGGGGCCTTCATGGCTGGGGGCTGTACAGCATTGTTGCACTCGTACTCGCTTACTTTAAATTCCGCGTTGGCGCACCAGGGTTGATTAGCGCAACGCTAGAGCCATTGTTTGGTAAGAAAATCATGCGTGGCACAGTTGGACATATTGTAGATACGCTTGCAGTTTTTGCGACGGTTGTCGGTGTCGCATCCACGCTTGGTTTCGGGTCAGCGCAAATTAATAGTGGGTTGACGTATCTGTTTAATGCCCCTAAAACGTTTTGGTTTCAATTGATTATTTTACTCATCTCTACTGTCTTATTTATTGTATCCGCATGGTCGGGTATTGGACGGGGCATCAAATACTTAAGTACCATTAATATTGTCGTTGGATTTATCCTTTTACTTCTTTTGTTTATTGTCGGCCCGTCCATGTACATTTTAAATCTGTTTACAACTTCAATCGGTAAATATGCAGGGAACTTCATTGAAATGAGTTTTGAACTGAAACCGCTGAATGGGGAGGAGCGCCAGTGGATTAATGATTGGACGATATTTTATTGGGCATGGTGGATTTCATGGGCGCCATTTGTAGGCATGTTCATTGCACGTGTTTCAAAAGGCCGAACAATAAGGGAATTTGTCGCAGGCGTATTACTGGCTCCTACACTTGTGACATTTATCTTCTTTGCCGTTTTTGGCGGCTCGGCATTGTATCTGGAGCAAAACGGGATTGCCAAGCTGTCCGCATTAGTGACAGAAACGGTGACATTCGGCATGTTTGAACATTATCCGCTTGGAACAGCCCTATCCTTCATTACCGTGTTTGTCATTGCCATATTTTTCGTAACATCCGCGGATTCGGCAACATTTGTACTTGGCATGTTCAGTACGGGGGGACAATTGAATCCTTCAAATGTTGTCAAAATCGTTTGGGGGCTTGCATTAGCTGCCATGGCCGCCATTGTCATGTACTCCGGTGGCATAAAAGGCTTTCAAAATATGCTTATCATATCGGCGTTGCCTCTCTCCCTTATTATC
This sequence comes from Sporosarcina koreensis, assembly GCF_042655825.1. Classification (NCBI taxonomy): domain Bacteria; kingdom Bacillati; phylum Bacillota; class Bacilli; order Caryophanales; family Caryophanaceae; genus Sporosarcina; species Sporosarcina koreensis. The sequence goes on from NZ_JBHSNP010000010.1 coordinate 172,653, forward strand.
ATTTTAATGGTCGCATCGTTTTATAAAATCATTCAGCAAAAAGAGTGATGCGCTACTGCAAGGTGACAGCAAATTAGAAAAAATCATAAGGTGGGGTCGTAGTGAACCTATTAAACGTTAGAAGAGGACAATTTGTTTATTACCATAATAAACTGCATAAAGTATACTCTGTAAATCCATTTTTCAGGAAGTCTGTGCATCTTATTCGGCTTGAGGATTTGGAGCAGCGGCTCGTAACTGCGAAAGAAATTACATTGTACAGACCGAAGCATTTGGATAGTTTCACGTTCAATTATCAGCGATACACGCTTCATAAAGAAGTGAAAGCAAAAGTCGGTGATTATATTTTAATTATTAATCCTAAACCTGATTCCATTGACCATCACCATCTTCACGCGATTGAAACTGTCTCTTCAATAGAAGCGAACGGTGTCATTAGCAATAAATCGAATGGAATCAGACATAGCGAGTATTGGGTAATGGTGCCGGGGCTGGAAGAGGGTGCGACCATCATTGACCGTGCATTGCCTGACGGGGATGAACCAAACGAGCAAGCGAAGGGGCAGGAACCCCAACCTCCAGTTCATATCCCTAAAATCGGCGATGTTTATCAAAAAAATAATAGTGATCCCGTCGTTCAGGCGATGGTCGTTGCAATTAAAGGGGAGACTGTCTATTTAGGTGGGGATATTGAAGTTCATATGGATAAATTGACGAAGAGTGGTGTGTGGAGCTTACATACACAGGTGCATTTGTAAGGTGTTTAGGAGGTATGGGGTTGATTAAAAAGAGGAATGCACGTATGAGTGATGTGCATTCCTCTTTTCGTCAAGCATGTGCTCAGGGCTCCCTTTGCATTTTCCGTATCGCAACAATCCGTCGCCAAATTGCTTTATCCTCCATTTGCGCAAACCCGCCGATGCCTGGTGTTGTGTTCACTTCAAATAAAATAGGTATCCCTTCCCGATTGATCCCGACGTCCATCCCATATTCTCTGTTCGGCAATACGGAATAGATGGTTTGTGCAGCCGCCAATGCAATGTCTTCTATTTTGTTAACTATTTTCTTTTGATTCCTGACTTTCGTCTGTGATAAAACCTCGGGAACCGTCATGACAACAGCGCCTCTGTGGAGATTCACAATCCCGCTTTCTGACACGGGACCTATTGCGGTCGTCCCGTACATCCCGCCGATCACCCAGATGTTGTTCAGTTTTTGAATATGGACCCGAATCGCGATAGGCTGTCCATTTTGGGTGCAGCTTTGGATATCTTCCTGAATAATATAGCGACCGCTTTCTCTGCCAAATGCGATAAATGGATGAAGGAGCTGCCGAAGTTCATTTACTTTCGTTATGAATTTTTGAATCGGTGTCCCTTGAAGGGTAAATCCATTTATGTAGTAACCCGCGCTGTTGCTTTTACGAATCTTGAAAATCGCTCTGCCCTGTCCTGTTGTTTCATGTTTCACGAAGACAGATGGGTGGCGGTTCAATAAATCATCCAGATTCTCCTCACTATATACGACCGTTTCCGGAATATGCTTTGCGACGAATGGATCTTGCTGTAACAATACATGTTGCTCCCATTTCCCTAATGATTTCTTCATCTGATCTGCTTCCTCCTTTTGTGACGTCGTTGTATTTATTCTATGCAACTGAAATCACTGTTTCTGGATTTTTAGGAAGGAATGTGAAAAGTCATAGTTGTTAGTAAAGGTGACTGTAGTGTAATGTGGAAATTATAAGGGCGGTGATTCATTTGATAGAAATTCCTTCAAGTTTAGCGGAATTGACAGACGGATTTTCGTGGGAGCCGATTACAATTGGCCATTCGGAGGCGATGACCTTCTTGTTAAAAGGCCAGCATGGGAATCAATACTTAAAAGTGCAGTCGGTGCATGCTGTTGAACGTCTCTATGTCGAAAAGGAAAAATTGGAGTGGTTGGAAGGAAAGCTGCCTGTGCCGCGAGTGCTTTTCTACGGGACGGACGAGATAAATGAATACTTGTTGATGTCTGAAATAAAAGGCGTGAATGCAGCGGATCCATCACATCGAGATAGTTTGCCAGCCATGTTGAAGTCGATAGGAGCCGGCCTTAAGACGATTCATCGTGTGCGCATCGACAACTGTCCTTTTATTCAAAGCCTGGATGTGAAAATGAAAGAGGCGAAAAATAGGGTAGAGCAAGATTTGGTCGATGAAGAGGATTTTGATGAGGTGCGAATCGGTCGGAAAGCTAGTGAACTCTTTGAAGAGCTCGTCTCCAAAAGGCCGTTGCGCGAAGAGCTCGTTTTTACGCACGGCGACTATTGTATGCCAAATATTATTGTGGAAAATCAAAGAGTGAGCGGCTTTATTGACTGGGGCAGGGCTGGGGTTGCAGATAAATATCAAGATATTGCTTTGGCGATACGGAGTATTTCCAGTAATTTCGGCAAGGAATTCGTCCCTTTCTTTCTCGCAGGCTATGAAATAAAAGACGTAGATGAATCTAAAGTAGATTACTATCAACTAATGGATGAGTTTTTTTAACATCAACCTTTATCGGCGGAATGTCGGTACAGGTTGGTGTTTTTTTGTGGAATCCGATAACGAATGGCGCTGTATATTTGTCCAGTTAAGGAAGAGACTAAAAACACTGGAGAGAAGAGGTGGAACATGACAATTGTAAGACTCGGATACGTGGCGATGAGCATGGAGCTGAAAAATGCATCCCCTTCAAAAACGATGACGTATGCGCAATTTCAAAAACAAGAGGACCGTGAAGCCGCAATCCGCAAATTGGAACGGATTGCAATGGAGAATTTGGAACACACACATCGCTTACTAAAACATAATCTTTTTAATGAAATCCATTTTTATCGCTTCAGCTCGCGGCTTGTTCCTTTAGCTACCCATGACGAACTTTCCGGTTGGGATTATATGCAGCCATTGAAAAAGAAGTTCCGTGAGATCGGAAACTTTGTAAGGGAGCATACGATGAGGGTTGATTTTCATCCGGACCATTTTGTCGTTTTGAATTCCCTGAAAAGGGACGTTCTTATTAATTCAGTGAAAAACTTGAAGATGCACTATTTGTTTTTAAGAGGAATGAAAATAGATCCAATTCATCGCTGTGTTCTCCATGTCGGCGGAAACTACAAAGATACAGAGCAATCATTGGAGCGTTTTGTCACGAATTGGAGTGATGTTCCGCTGCCCATTCAACAGATGATCATGCTGGAAAACGATGATACATCGTTCACACTTGAGGATACGCTCTATCTGTGCGAGAAGTTGGGCATTCCGCTCGTGTTCGATTACCATCACCATCTGGCGTTCCACCGAAATGAAAATTGGGAAGATGATTGGGACCGTGTGGTGGGGACATGGAAGACCTCTCCGCTTCCGATTAAAATGCATATTTCCAGTCCGAAAAGCGAGGAGAAATTCCGCCACCATGCGGATTATGTTGATGTGGATATGTTTTTCAGGTTTCTCAATGAAATCAAAGGGTCCGTACCGCATATAGATTGCATGATTGAGGCGAAACGGAAGGACGATGCTCTGTTTTCCTTAGTTGAAAAGATCAAAGGAAGGGAAGGCATCGAAATGATAGACGGCTCGTCATTTTATTTGCATTAACGTGGAGTTTAAGTGAGTTATCGGTCATTTCCCGAGTTTTATCGATCATTTCCCCACACTTATCGATCATCTGCGGACAGTTATCGGTCATTTCACGATAGTTATCGGTCACTTTCACAATTTTATCGTCATTTCGTGACCTTTGACCTATCTCGGCGTGAACAATAAAACAGCAATGCCAGCCGTCAATATTGGCCAGCACTGCTGTTTTTTCTTATTTCTTCTTCAATTTAATCCGATACGAAAGGCAAGCGGATAACGGTGCCGTCTCCACGTATGTCCAGTTGTCGAAATCCATGGCGCCGCCGGGGAAGATGGCGGTGATCGTCAATCCTGCCTTTTCGCAAAGCGAGCTGATTTCATCGACTGTGTAGCAACGCAGCGATTGCGTGACAATTTCATCGGGATTCTCTTTGTGCCACCAGCTATCGACCATTCGGCTTTCTGTTTCGTCGAATGAATAAATCCTTTCTGCATCATCGATTTTCATTTTTTGGCCAGCCGCAATCGTGCGCCAATAGTGCGGATGGTAAATGTCGATGAGCAGTGAACCTTCATCTGTCACCCAGCTTTTCATTCGCTCGAGCAGCTTGAGCTGGTCGTCGTCTGATCCAATGCCGAAGCCATCGAAATAGCTCACGACGTCGAATGGCTTGGAAAACTCGTATGTGTAGAAGTCACCTTCATGAATGTCGATCGATTTCGGTGAACGGCGTCTTGCCGCTTCGACCAATTCTGGTACAAGTTCCAGCGTCGTCATCGAAATGCCGCGGGCGTCCAACGTCCGGGCGATGCTGCCGACGCCTGCTCCGATATCGAGCATCGTTTCGAATTTGCCGCCGATTTGCTCTTCGATTTTATCGGCATCTGACTGCAAGTAGCTTGCCATTCCCGCTTCCGCGTCGCGTAACCATTCAAATTGCTTTTTATAAAAGGGGATAACCCATTGGTTTGTTGTCATGTTAATTCCTCCTGTAATTTTATTTTCATTACAGGCGGCGCTTTAAGTTCCGGATGCCCATGTACAATCGCTCCTCTCGACTACATTGTACAGAGAGAGGATAAGAGTTTCAACTGACTTTTTAGAATGTTTTTGATTATCAACCAAGGGCTGGGTCCTCGATAAGTTCATAGTGCATAGGACAAACAGGCGTATGAATACAATCCTATTGGGCGATTATGCCTGATGAATGAACGGAAGGGGTTGGGTTGATGGCGTATACGGATAACTATGAAAGGGATGCCTATGGGATTATCGCTTTTTGGTTACGGAATGATTATGACCATGGCCGGTTTTTCGACAGGGAAATAAGCCATTATGAAACGGAATTGGCCCGGGCGAACCTGAACAATATTCAACGTCTGGGAAAGGTTTGGGAAAAGGCGGCGAAGAAGCAAGGTGATATTGGTACGCTCCTTAACGAGGCGCAGCATGCGACACGTGAATTCCACAGTCTTCTCGCCTATACAATGGATAAGTCCCTGCACTGTGAAGTGATCATTTCCACGCCGGTGTCGCTTTTGGATCATATGGTGCGGGAATCTGAAGAGTCACAGAGAGTTTTTAAGTTGATTGAAAGCGGCGCTACAATCTCCCCCTCAGATGCAATCATCCACGAATCCGTCTTTTGGTTGCGGCAAATGGCGGATCATTTAGGCTATATCCGACATTATTTGGATATATCAAATTACGATTTGAATTTCCAGGTGACCATGATGATGCAAAAATTCGAGCGGCTGTTGATGCAAGCAACCGCGCTGCAAACGATGATCCGTACCCCGAGGAATGAAACGCTGCCAGTCCTCACACAATTCAAAAATATGATTATTAAAGAAGCTAAGAGTTTAGAGGCATTCAAATTGGAACTGGATGATTTAGTTAAGAAATGCGCTGCAGTTACAACGTCACCACCGGATTTATTGGAACATATCGCTAGAGAGGCCCATCATCTTTGGAGGAACTTGGAGGAAGAGAGAATCACATAACAGTAAACAAGACCCCATTTCGCATAAATGGGGTCTTCCTATTTGTTAAAAATTAGTATCCGTAATATCCACCCGAAGGACATGGATAATAAGGCATCATTGGTTGGTGGTGAATACCCCACGGGTACCATTGGCCGCTTTCCATATACTGATCGTGTCCATATTGCCATTGGGTGCCGGCAGGTTGCCATGGAAAAGACGGAATGGCATAGACCGGCCCAAAGTCGTTATGTTGTTGATTTTGAATTTGTCCATACTGCCATGGGCTGCTTTCTTGCATCTGGCCACTTCCTTGGACAGCTCCAGGTTGCCAAGGAAAAGCCGGAATGGCATAGATTGGACCAAAGCCGTGTTGTATTTGATTTTGACCGAACAACGCTGGGTGTTCGGAGCTTTCTAGCTGTTCAACTCCTCTATATTGCCCTGCCATGGATGGAATAGGGATGTTAAGGTCTGGCCCCACACTGTTTACATCATAGAACGAACCATATTGAGTAGTCATCTTAATTCTCCTTTCATACTACCCATAGTATTCACCTAGTGTATATTTGGGTATCGGTTCTAGAAATCATTTAGGTTGTGGGCAAATAAAGTACTCGCTGAGCCGATACATGTTATAGTTAGAAAGTAAAATTTACAAGTGAGTTGGTGAACAGCATGATAGAAGTCAAAACATCTTTGATTAGTGATGGTGAATTCAATAGAGGCGTATTTGCGACATGTGATATTCGCAAAGGGACGATGGTGCACGAAGCGCCAGTCATTGCCTATCCGAACGACCAGCACCCGCATATCGAGAAGACGATCATCGCGGATTATGCTTTTGAGTATGGCATTAATCATTCCGCAATCCTTCTCGGGTATGGAATGTTATTCAACCATTCGTATGAGCCGAATGCAACGTATGAAATCAGTTTTGAAAAGCATACGTTTGACTTCTATGCGTTTACAGATATAAAAGCGGGCGAAGAGATTTTGATCAACTATAATGGCGACGTGGATGACAAAGAGCTGCTATGGTTTGACCAGAAGTCATAAAGAATTAATTGAGGAAACGCAGGAATCGAAATGATTCTTGCGTTTTTTTGATGCCGAAAATTGCGGAGAGAATTTATTTCGATCATTTTCTGCGGTTTATCGGTCATTTCAGGGAAGTTATCGGTCATTTCGAGAGAGTTATCGATCACTTTCACAATTATATCGTCATTTTGTGACTTTTGATCCACTTGGTTATGCCCTCCTATTTGGTTGCGGGCTTTAATTCTGACAGACTCCTTACTAGTATTTCAAACTTGGGAATTGAATATGTTATACTCATTGGAAAGTTCAAACAAATGGAGGATAGGGAATATGATTTCTTTCAAAGACATAAAAGATGCCAAAGAGCGAATCAGTGATATCGCCTATGTGACGCCGATTTTACAGTCAGAACAACTCTCTAAACTATGTGGGAATCAGATATTCTTAAAATCAGAGCACTTGCAAAAGACAGGGTCATTCAAATTACGAGGGGCAAGTAATAAAGTCATCCATGCTGTTGAAAACGGCGCGAAGTCTGTGACGGCAGCTTCATCGGGGAATCACGGCCAAGCGGTTGCCTATGTTGCCAATAAATATGAGGTTCCAGCAACGATTGTTGTTCCTGAAACGATCAGCAATTGTAAGATGAATGCAATCCGGGCTTACAACGGCAATGTGGAAATGTGCGGGACTACATCTGAAGAGCGATTGCCGAGGGCACAGGCGATTGCTGCTAATGAAAATGGCGTATACATTCCCCCTTATGACGATCCGTTCATCATGGCCGGTCAAGGAACAGTCGGGTTGGAAATCTTGGACCAGGTGGAAAATGTGGATGCCATCATTGTCCCTGTTGGCGGGGGAGGACTTCTGGCTGGAATCCTGACGGCAATCAAAGAAACGAATCCGAGAATAAAAGTGATCGGTGTTGAGCCTGAGTCGGCCAACGATACGTACTTGTCCTTGCAGAACAAGAAAATAACCGCAGTTGCCGCGCATACCATTGCGGATGGATTACGAACAAGCCAGCCGGGGGAATTAACTTTCCCGGTACTGATGAAATACCTCGACGATTTGGTCCTTGTCAGCGAAGATGAAATCCGCCAGGCCTTCAGTTTCGTTTTGGAACGTACGAAACAACTGATCGAACCATCAAGTGCTACAACGATAGCCGCTGCGATGTTTAATAAATTGGACATCCAAGGTAAAAACATTGTAACCGTCATCTCCGGTGGAAACGTAGACGTGGACAAGGTTCATCAATTTATTGAACATGCTGCACACTGACCAATACCAAAAAGAAAGGAGTTAGCGTCCTTGGCCACTTCTCCTTCTTCATCAACTGATCATCCGAAGTCCGGTCGCTCCCCGAGGCCAGGTATCACTTTGATTGGGATCCTGATGACACTGTGGTGCATCGCGTTTGCGGTGGTCAATATCATTTTCGAGCGTACAAACCATTTCGCCGAAGGTGCATTTGCCGAGTACGCGGCTGGCATCACGGTGATGAACTGGCTTGTCGTCGGCTTAAAGGCACTTGGCGCGGCTGTAGCGTTGCTGTCGATTGTGAGATTCCCGAAGCTTCAACTACCTGCCCTTATGACCGTGTTGTTGTGGGGAGCTTTCGCCACGCTCGGCTTATATGCCCTTGGCAGCGTGGCGCAAGCGGTGGGTATGCTCACCGGAATTTCGGGAACTGCCGACCAAATCGACCTAATGGGGGTAGGTTACGTAGTTATGTTCCTGTTTGCCGCGGCTGGCTTTGGTTTCCTGGCTGTCTCGTACTCGCGGCGTTACGGCACGCGAAAAGGCTACGCCATCCTCGGAGTAGTCGGCGCGCCCGTGTTGCTTGGTTTGATTCTGATAGCAATCCCCATGCTATTGGTCGCCCTCGGACTTATGCCTGCATACTGATATTGAAGTGAAAATGAAGCTCAAAGGCTGTCCCATGCTCGTGCGTGGCAGTCTTTTTATTTTTGATCCTCATGTTGTTTTGAGAATTATCGAAACTTTTTATGAGTGAAATCGTACAAGTATTTAAGAATAGTATGGTTACTGTGGTTATGTATGAGGAGGGGATCTTATGATTTCAAAACAAGACATCAACAAGCCAGTGAAAGCGGATAATCTTATTGTTTTTACATTTTTTCTGCACCTTTTGTTACTGTTAGTTGCCAGCTCTGTACCGGAAGGAAGTTTCTTCTTTTGGATGACCATCAATCTGACAGTGGAGGCTTTCATCATGTTCCGCCTCCTCTTATTGTGGAGGCGTTATAGTAAGCACGAACCGAGGCGGTACAATTCTCTCCAGTTGTATTGGATCCTTACCGGACTTTCCATTTTTGCAATGATGCCTTTTGTTAGGGCGACATATGGTTCGGTAGCTTTTTGGCCTTTCCTGTTTGGTACAGTATTTTTATTCCTATTGAGCCATTTATGGAAAGAGAAGATTGCTTCAGTATTTGTGAATCCCCGCAAAACGAAGCACCTCATCAAGTGGCCGAAAGCGCTCGCCATCATTGTTATCATAGGACTGGTCATCATGACGGTGCTGCGCTTCACACCGGCCCATCCTAACTTGGGGCATAGTATTTTCATATATATGATAGGGGGTTTCATGGGCTTTTGCGCGACTCCTTTTTCACTTGACCAAGAACGAATCGAAAAGCTGATGGACGAATAAGAAAGTCGAAAGGCATGACATATGAGCAAGGGAATGGATTCCCTATGGCTTAAATGGTATTTGTGAGATTTCGTAAAGAAAAAGGGGGGGGAGGTATGGAAGCTATTGGAATTGTTTTAAACATAATACTATTCGTCTTAGCCATTTATTTACTATCAAGAGTCGCTGAATTTATCAACCATACAAAAAATAAATTAAATGAAATGGATAAGAAGTTGGAAGAAATAGAAAAGCTCATAGCCAAAAAGGGTTGATTACACGACCGGAATCAGTAAGCAATCAAGCGCAATTCTGAAACAAGGTCTTGCTCCCGTTCTACAATCAGGCCATGTTGCGAAGTGAATTGTAAAGAAAGAGTATTAGGGGGACGGTATATGAAAGGGAAAGCGGTGGTATTATTTTTGTCATTAATGATCATCATTGTTTTCACTTACTACAAGTTGAATTATCGGGATTTAGATGAAGCTATACGAGAATCGAATGTCCCGGTTGATGAAGTTTTCCACACGATTGACTTTAATGATCACCTAATTATGTTTTATGGCAGTTATGGTGATATTTTATCAGTAGCGACAATTGAAAAGAACCTTCTTGGTTTTCGGTGGGTGTTTGGAACAGGAAGTAAGCAATTCAACGAAGAGGATAGAAAGCTGACCCGCACGTTTAGTAACTTAGAGCCAACAAGGAAAAAGTCGGATGATCATGAACTCATATCCCTGACATTCGGGGTCATTAACGACCCTTTGATTGAGACGCTTGAGATAAAGTATAAAGATCAAGATTTCGCCAAAGCAACAATCATCGAAACAGGTAAGGGACGAATATGGTATTGCTTTTCAGAGACCCCTGTTAATTATGATCCCGACGTAAAAGTCCATTATAGGAACGGAACTGTAAAGACAGGTTGGGAATGAATTAACGGAAGCGATTGTAGAATGGATCTTCTTTACACGAATGGGTTGTGAATCAGTGAATGGAGTAATGATATGGGTAAGAAAATATGGATATTGTGTAGTGTAGTTTTGACCGCAGCCCTCGTATGGTGGATATGCAAGCCAACAAATGACACTACTATTGTTTATCATTTACCTGAAGGTTTAAAAGGGTGTGTGAACATATATTTCAATCAGCCTAAAGAGAAAGAACTGGAGATTGTAGATGATACCTTGCTATTTGTAGTGCCTAAACAAGGAGATATTCTAACTTCATCACCTTATAAGTTTATTACAGATTTAGGGTGGCACAGAGAAAAAGCTTTTTATGTAGACGAAGATGGAAAGCCGGTAAATGAAATTAATACTGCAGAATTTCCAATCGGCGGATACATTTCGAACGGTAATCCGTTATCCGAAAGGATGACTAGAACGTTTGATCCGAATCAAGAACAATGTTATTGACGTAGTATTCTTATTCAACTAATGGAGCATTTAGTTCAATAAGAATGCTGAAATGGGGAGAATTGAAATGAATTTATACATTGAACATTATGTTACATTCTTACTCTTAATTTCATTTGGATTTTTTTATATTATTACATCGGTGTTGACAGGAGGAACAAATGAACCGTATAGAGATTTACTAATAACTATTGCTGTCGTTCACTTTGTTATGTCTAAACTGATAACTATAAAAAAGAATGAAGATAAACAAGAGAAATAGCTTATTGAACGGGTGCTTTACTTGAAGAAGTTGAGTTGCTTGGGGGCTCAATTCTTATAACGTGGCAGATTATTTGAAAAGTGTATAGAACAAATAAGTAACTTATTTTACCTTAGTCAGTCTAATGATACGAGGAGGGATAACGTGAAAGTACCAAGATTATTTTTTAGTTTGGTTTTTTTCGTAATATTAACTGCTTATGGATGTTCTAATTCATCAGGTACAGGTGAATTAGAAGAAGTTCATAGCACTGGAAATCCTGATGCAAAAGAGATTTTAACATTAGACCCAGAAGCCGACATATTTCAGTTTGAAGGTGTGATTTATAAGACTGGAATTGATTGGGTTGAAGAACTGACTCTAACAAAAGTCAAGCAGGTAGGGGAAATAATAACAAGAAATGATGCAAATACGGATTTCGAAGACGAGATGTCGAATAAACTTCCTGTTGGTGCAAAGATTTTTTCCACTAAAGAAAGAGGAGATATTTTAATTGTGGAATCTGAAGGAGAAATCAAAAAATATCTTGCAATCGTTGAAGGATAAACAAACTGTCTTGTTGAATTAACGGTCGCATTACTTGAAGATCGTTAAGCTGTATAGACGGCTCAATTTTCTTATTCAACTAAAGGTGTAGTTCAGTTCAATAAAGGTAATTATTTTCTTACGCAGTCATCTTGAAACCCAGGAGGAATTAAATGAAATATTTATTATTTGGAATTCTTCTAGCTGTGGTGGGTGTCTTAGCGTCTATTGTGATATGGGATATTGAAATGGTTACTACTATTACAGGTGGAATCGGATTGTTTTTTATTGTGATATCACTCATTTCCTCAGGTGTATTAGTAAGTGGAGATAGAATGAGGGCTAATTTAGCAACTGAATCAGCCAAAGATAATAAGCAAAGAAATAATGTTAGTTTTAGTTCAGTTCTAATTGCAGTTCCGAGTATTGCGGCAGCAATTTTGTTTTACTTTTTATTGAACTAACAGGTGCTTAATTCAAGAGCTAAGCTGCTTTGACTGCTCTTTTTTCTTATTCAACTAAAGGGTAGTTCAGTTGAATAAATATGGGGGGAATTAATTGAAAAAGCGCATTTCAATAACATCAATTATTTTATTAGGTACATTCGTTATATTTCTTGGTTTCATTTACCTTAGTAATCCTATTGTCTTAAACGGAAGTAGTTCAACTTATGAAGATATCAACGGAGAAAAAGATATTATCATTCATTTTTACAACGAAGGAATTGGTAGGGTGCTTCTAAAAGAAGTATTAATAAATAACCAAGTTGACAATACAAAGGTCGAATTAGGAATAAGTTATGACACTTCCCAACTTGTTCAAAGTGGGACGGATAATAAACTAATAATGTTTGGTGAATTAGATAAAGAATACGTAAATTCCAGGATACCGAGTGAAGAAATACTAAGTATTATCAACAAAAAAGAAATGACTCCTATTCATTATGGCATTCGAATTAAGGACTATGAAAAACCAATTGAATCCATAACCATAAAATACAAGTATTTAGGGTTCCCGGTCTCCAAAGAGTTAACTTTTAATTAGGGATTATAAATATTGTTGAACTAACGGATGCTTTACTTGAAGATCATCGGGCCGCCCTAGAGGTCATTCTCTTAACGCAGCAGGAAAGTTGAAGAAGAATATCGAAATTTATTAAGACGATTTGGAGATTAGGATAGAAAGGTGGCTTTTATGTACAGCGTAATCTATTTGTACCCAGTTCCAAAACAGAGTAAGGAGGAGTTCATTGAAATAAACAAAAGAGCCTCCCTAATTTATAAGGAATTTGGTGCTATTGAAGATGATACTTTTCAGAGTACTAATATAGCACCTATGTATGGTTGTGAAGGGATGAAAGCTTCCGTTGTCTTGCATGAAAACGAGACTATGATGTTGTCGATCTCTACATTTAATAGTAGAAATCATCATGATATGGTTATGGGAAAAGTTGATAGGGATAAGGAAATTCTTGAACTATACAATAAAATGATTAACATAATTGATATTAATCGCGTTGTTAGAGGCGAATTTGAAAAAGTATAATTAGTTAATCGTTATAAAACTTCTTATTCAACAATTGGGTGATTAGTTGAAGAACATGGGTTGCTTAGTAGGCAGCTCTTTTTTCATATTGATCTAAAGGGGTTAAGCAATGAATAAATTATTTTCACGACAACCAATTCAAGGAGGAGGTATATTGAAAAAAGCAGCTTTCACTTTTATTTTGCTGGTCTTCTTATTAACTGCTTGCCAAGCAAATGAACCCAAAGCAATTACACTGGAAGAAGTGCTATCTTCATTTGAAGAACAGCAATTATCACTAACAAAAAGCAAAGTTAAGAACGACCATATTTTTGGAATGAAACTTAATGGGAGTAGACCTTCTGCTTATGAATTAGACGGAAGAAAGTTATTAGTGTATATCTATGATTCAAGTGACGAACGTGAAAAGGGATTGGAAGATTGGCGTGAAAAAACAGCAAGCATGGATACGGTCTCATATAAAGTATATGAAGTTAATAATGTGTTACTTTTTTATGTGTATGTTGATGATCTAAATAGTGAAATAGACAGTAAAATACAAAATGTTGTTAATGGATTAAGTCATTAATTAATTTTCAACGAACGTGGCAGTTTAGTGGAATAGGTTGTCTTTAGAAACAAGAAGGGGGGAGTATATGAAAAAGGTTTTAATTTCTTTATTAGCAGTAGTTGTGTTAATAGCTGGGGTTTATATTGTTTCTAACCTTAAACCACCTAAACCAAATATAACTATTGAAGATAATACAGTAGAAGTGGCACAAGGATCTTATTGTTGGGGTGGGCTTATTAGCGGTCAATGTGTTGATATGATTTCTCCACCGGAACTTATTAAACATCACGAACTTAAACCAGTTGCTGTATCACCTGGAGCTGAATTAAAAATAGAATTTAATCGTAAACCACTAGAAAATACGTTGGTCGCATCTATATGGTTTAGTAACGATGAAGTAGAAGATGCCCCATTAAATGACAATGTATTAGTAGTACCACAAGAAAAAGGTGTTTATATTTATAGTGTTTCTGCACGTTGGGAAAAGGGAAGTTCGGGTTATGCCTTTGTAATTGAAGTTAAGTAATTTTTTTTACTAATAGATGCTTTACTTGAAACCGTTCAGCTGCTTAGACAGCTCTTTCTTTTTATTCAACTAACGCAGCAGGTTAGTTGAATAATGATTTCTAATAAGGGAATCAAATGCAGAGTTTTTTTATATGTAGAATTTACTAGGGGGGGATGAGTTTGAAAAGATTTATACCGTTGGTTATTGTGGTGTTATTCACTCAATTACTGGCAATGATTATGTGGGGTGAATATGTTCGGTTAAGTAATATTAAGATGGGATTTGCTATTGTAGGAACACAAATCCAACCAACTTTATGGTTCGTTTTTGTTATAGAAATCATATTATTAGTTATTTGTTTTAAGAAAATTGAGTAATTTTATTAATCAACTAACGGGTGCTTTACTTGAAGATCGTTGAGTTGCTGGGGGCTCAATTCTTATTGAACTAACGAGGCAGTTTGGAGGTGTCGTGGTATGTGGGTTGCAGAGCTAATAACTACGGTAGTTGAAGTAATCGCAGGTATTTACGAATCGAAGAGAAAGAGGAGAGGTAGACGTTTGAGAGAGGGAAAAAGGAGTGTCTAATACGGACACTAGATTGAATACACAGTTCGATAATATTGTGAAGAAATGTACAGAAGCTAACAGGTGCTTTACTTAAAAAAGGAGTAAAGCCTTTTTCATCTTTAACTAAAGGTTAGTTGAACAATGATAAACAACCACAAAGGAGTGAAGATATGGCGATCTTGCAATTTATCTTTTTCTACATGGGATGGCTTTTCATGCCTATCTGGTGCATTATATTTTGTTTGAATTTGGTTTCGATATTGAAAAAGGTAAAACATGAAGAAAAAACTACGGCCAATACAGTTTGGCTTATCATATCGTTTACTATTATTATGTGGAGCATTGCATGGCTAGCAGTAGGCTTCAATTAAACGGGTGCTTTTCTTGAAGATCGGGGCTGTTTAGACGGCTCTTTATTGTTGTTCAACTAAAGGGGAGTTTAGTTGAACAACAATTTGTAATACTAATACGTATTTCCACCTAATATCTCAAGGGGGGACAGTGTGAAATATAAAATTACAATAGCTTTTTTATTATTGAATTTATTTTTTATTGCTGGCTGTTCAGATTATCAAGAGGAATTTACTTTCACGGGAACAGTAGAGGAGATACTTGTTGAAGAAGAAATGTTAGTTATTAAAGAATATGGCGGAATTAATAAAGGTAGAAAAGACGGCAATATATACGAAATACCTGTTGATGATGTAGAGAGATATAGCATGGGGCAGAAACTTGAAATAACAGTCTTTTCTAATACTACTGCCGATGTTTGGGATCTGAACAATATGAAATTCGATATTAAAACAGTCGAAAATTAAATATCTTCTTCAATTTGCTTAAAGATCGTTGGACTGCTTAGATGGCTATTTACTAGTAAACTTCAAAGGGGTGGGAAATTGAACAGAGATGACGAAACTCCCGAAGATAGGAGAGAGAGACTAAGACAGAGGGAATTAAAACATCCTTCAAGCAGTATTCACGGGAGCAACCTTTCTGATTTGGTGGGCGGTTTAGGTTGGAAGGGTACTGGGATCATAATTGTGTTATTAATATTAGGCCTTGTACTATATTTTGTTTTCTTCCACTAACGGGCGCAGTTGTCAAAAGCATTGTGACTAAAAAAGTGTGCAATATTATTTGTTTTTAGAGAGAGCGAGGGAGTATATTGGGCATCGGGTTAATCCTATTAGGAATTCTCATATTCGTTTTAAGTTTATTAACCCCTATAAATATTTGGACGGCGTCATTAGTTTCCATTGTTCTTATTGTTTTGGGGGTAATTCTATATAAAAAAAGAAAGAGTAAAGGGAGATTATAAGTGCGAAAAGTGTTTTATTCTCAACTTGTATGCCAGTTTCTCCTTCTTTCGGTGATCGCGGGTTGTTCTTCAAGTGCGGACTGGAACTCAGCATTTGTAGTATGGAATGGCTATATGTATGAGGTCAGCAATGAGTATGTTGATGAAACAGATGAAGAGATTGGGCAAGTGACTACGTATTCGGATAGGGAAAGAACATACTCTGGAAACTTTTCGAACAAGTACAGCAAGGGAACTAAGTTTTATTCAATTAAAGGTATAAATACGGATGAAGCGATAGCTGTTGAAGAGGGTGAAAGGTATCGAAAAGCAATTAACAATGGAAAGTATGGGGAATGATTTATACAGCAATTAACAGTAGAAAAAGCAAATGAAAAACGCACGGGTTCATTACGTCTGTGCGTTTTTCACTTACATATTTTCTTGTTGGAATTTGCGTACAACTCACTCTACAATCGTGTCCTTTACTTGAAGAACTCACGTTTAAGAATACTCATTCTTAAACGATCGATATACTCCCCATTTCTTAATCGATCTTGTCTTAAGATTCCTTCTTCAACATAACCCATTCTTTTGTAAGACTTAATTGCCTTTTCATTATCAACTTCTACTCTAAGCCAAATTTTATTAAGCGTTAATTCATTAAAACCCCACACCAACATTTCTTTCATCGCAGATAATCCATAACCTTTACCCCAATATTCTTTATCACCTATAGCTATCCCTAATTCAGCGTGTTTATTTAATGTATCAATGTTCTTTAAGTCGATCCAACCGATATGTTTACCCCAGTCAGTTAAAATTGCTTTCTGTTCATATCCATTCGCTTTATCAATGCACAATTTAATCCAATTTCGAGTTTCTTCTCTGCTAAAGGGTGGATATTTCTCTGGCATATTTAGATGTTTTGTTACTTCTTTATCTAAACACCATTGATAACGCTCTTCAGCATCATCTACGGTTAATTCTCTTAATTGGACTTTTGGCAATTCAATTGTTTCCATTTTCAATCGTCCTCCCGTTTATGCGATAACTTGTTCCGCTATCTCGCTCCGTTTGTTGAATAATTTATCTACTAATAATCTATTTTAACACATAACATCTTCTCCTCTTCGGAGTATTCATTTATTTCAAACAAATTATTTTTACAGTACCATTCTCTCCAACCAATTAACAAGGTAATTAGCAATAGCACATAAATTTATGCGATGTTGCAAATTTGTTTACCAATTATAGTGCGAATTCTATTAAAAAACCGCCTTAAACATTGATATAACAACAAAAACGGGGACACCAATTCATATGCGAATTGCGTCCCCAAATGCTATGTTTTTTATTGTTTTCTCCCCATCAACCGAACCCGTTATCCTTATGACTGGCTTCCTTTTATTCACCAACTCAGCGCCATCCGCAACACGCAGCAGCTGTTTTGGGCATCGCTGTTCGAGAAATCGATCCGGATGCCGGACGGTGTGTAGTTGAGCGTGTATTTGATCGTTACACCTGTCGAGCGGACGAGCCGCTCCACCTCCTTTTGATCCGAACGCTGCGCGGCGTCCATGAGCCGCCTTGCAAAATCATCTGAAGCAGTCAGTGTACCGATGAATAGATTCGCTTGATTCAACACTTGTTTGAAGCGGTTGGCCGATTCGCTGAACTTCCGTGTATTTACCGGCGGATAGGGGCTTCTTCCGTTTTGCGGTGTTGGTGTGGGCATCGCCATATATCCCGGGTGGACTGGCATGTAAGCTTGTTGCCGGGAATCAAAGCCATAGGGAAAAGAAGAATAATACATAGGCAACCTCCGTATTTCTTCGATGCCTCAGTATATGCCCCTTGCGGAGGACGCGTGTTTTTCCGTCAAGCCCCGATTGTCCGGATCAGCTTATCCATATCCTCTTTACGTAAAATCTGTGGCACCGGATAAAGCGGATTCGCTTCTTGGATTGCACGCTCTGCCATGAGCGGGATGTCGCTGTCGAGAATGCAGTCCACTCTCGACGGGATGTCCATCTTTTCATTCAAATCCTTAATTGCTTGAATGAATTTCGTTGCCTTCTCCCTAGTAGAGTCTGAAGGTTCGCAAACGCCTGCTGCATCCGCCAATTCTGCTAAGCGTTCGTGGACGGATTCCCCGTAATAATCGAGGACATGCGGCAGGATGACGGCATTGGCGAGACCATGCGGCACATTGTAAAACCCGCTCAGCGTATGGGCGATGGCATGGACATTGCCGACATAGGCGCGTGTGAATGCCATGCCCGCAAGATAGGCGGCCTTTTGCATATTCGTGCGCGCGGCGATGTTTTCTCCATTGGAATAGGCTTCGTAAAGATTTTCAAAAATGAGCTTCACAGCATCGATGCTCCATTGCCTCGTCTGCTTCGTGTTGCTTTTCCCGATATATGCTTCGACCGCATGCGTCAGTGCGTCCATCCCGGTTGTTGACGTAATAGGCTTCGGAAGCTTCACGGTGAGCAGCGGATCCAGCACCGCGAAATGCGGAATGAGTGCGGTGTCCATGAGGGCGTATTTTTCATGGGTCTCACTGTTGGAAACGACGCAGGCCAGTGTCGCTTCACTGCCTGTCCCAGCCGTTGTCGGAACAGCGAACAGTGGCGGCATCTTTTTATTCACCTTCAATATGCCCTTCATTTGAGGAATCGTTTTATTTGGTCTCGCCAATCGCGCACCGACCCCTTTCGCGCAATCGATCGGGGATCCTCCGCCGAATGCGACAAGCCCTTGGCAGCTGTTTGCTTTGTATAGCTGCAGCGCCTCCTCGATATTATCGATTGTCGGATTCGGGACCGTTTTGTCGAATATGACAAACTTGATTCCTTTATTCCGTAGTCCATCAAGGAAGCTGTCCATTAACCCGGTTGCTGCGATCCCTTTATCCGTCACAATCAAAACCGTTTCAATGCCTTCATGTTGAATGAACACCGGAAGCTCTGCCAAACTATTTATCCCATCGATCAGTTGAGGCTCCCGCCATGGCAGGAAAAAGGCAGTCGCTTTCATCACCTGCTGAAAGCTTCGGCAATACAATTTGTACATGCTGCTTCACCATCCTTCAAGTAGATGTAACATTCTAACTATTATACCTTGAAATGACAGTAATTTGCTAGAAACTATTTTGCCAATATAGCGTGTGAAAAAGTTATCGATCATTTCCCGAGTGTTATCGTTCATTTCCCAAACTTTATTGTCATTTCGTGACCTTTGACCTACCCTGTAAACCAGATGAGGCACCCGAACAACTTGATATTGTTCGGGTGCCTCACCGGTTAGTCCTAATAGTACTGCGGCGTCCACGTCCGCCAGTAGTTGTTTGCAGCAGCGATTGTTTGGAAATGAATTGCGATAACTTGTGATGCTGCGATCAAACTATCCGTATCCCTCGAATAGACCGGACGCAATAGCTTCCTTATTTCTTCTGAAGGCTGTGTAACTTCGACCCCTTTTTGCGCAAGCTTCACCGCTAATGCATACCCGTCTTCGGGCGTTTGTGTGAGCAGCGTTTGCAGTTGGTCGTTTGACATGCAGACCACCTCCCAGAATATTTACTAATGCAACATATGCATAGGCAATCCGGTGGGTGTCTATCTTAATACTAAGCAACTTGAATGATACAATGAAAAGGCGTGAACAGTTGAAAATTTATTAACAGAGAGGAAGTTAACGATGAAAAGTGTAACCCCATTTTTAATGTTTCAAGGCGGCGTTGCAGAAGAAGCTATGAATTATTACACATCCCTCATTGAGGATTCGGAAATCAAGAGCATTTCCCGATTCGGAGCCGAAGGACCGGGCAAAGAAGGGACGGTTGTGCAAGCGGTATTCACGTTAAAGGGGCAGGAGTTCATGTGTATCGACAGCCATGTCGATCATGAGTTTACATTTACTCCGTCCTTTTCGATTTTTCTTACATGTGATACCGAAGAGGAGATCGACAGCCTTTATCATAAAATGATTCAAAATGGTACAGCACTCATGCCGATCGGCAACTATGGGTTCAGCAAAAAGTTCGGATGGCTGAATGATCAATTCGGAGTATCGTGGCAGCTAAACTTACCGGAGTAATCTATGTAGAATAACGTCGTAGAGGCTATTCCCGAAATGGGAATGGCCTTTTTCAGGGATATGGAGCGCGGTTGTCACATATAGTGTAGGCGAAGCACAAGTACGTCATTGGAGGAATCAGATGCCGAAAAAGTTGTATTTCCTTTTGTTGCTTGGCTTAAGCCTACTAGCCGGCTGTTCGTATGACAGCGAAAAAGCGGTCAAAAATGGGGACGTTATCAATATGCACGGTCCAGTTTTCAATTTTGATCGATTTACACAATTCTTGGATCGTGTAGAAGCGAAAGAGACAGCCTCCGTCCGGATCACCAACTACACGCTAGACGGAAACCCGACGTTGTACAATTTGTCTTTCGATGGTTCTGTATTCGATTTGGAAATCGATCGGTCGAAGAATAAAGACCGGGGGGACAGCCCTCGTAAATTGAGCATGTCCTGTACGGAGCTTGTGGCGGATGAAGGGCAGCAATTATTCATCTACACGCTGGAAGGGTGTGAGCAAGGGACCGCTGCCGATAGTTTTCTTCTATTAAATATCTTGAAAGAGCAAATTGAAGACCATGAGCATTAGACGTTATGGAAGTGTCGCCGCACTTCCTATTTTTAATGGATATAAGTTACCTAAACCATCATGATTCCTAAATCGGCAAGGCTATGGCTGATAATCGAAGCTGTAATGGATTTCAATTTGAATCGAAGATAAGCCCAGATGATCCCGGCAATAAATACAGGAAAGACCGCAATGACATTGAATGGAAAGTTGAAAATGAAAATGAGTGAAAGCAGATGATACAAACTATAGAAAAATGATGTAATCACCATCGTTTGACGAGCGCTCACCTTTTCTAGGAGGCGATTGTACATAAACTCTCTCCAATAGTATTCTTCTAACAATGGATTGATGGCTATAAGAAAAATCATTAGCCAAATGACTAAGTTACCGGTGAAATTCCACTCCGCCAATATAAGTTTTAACTCGGTTACATTTAAAACAGAATCTTTCAGTATTGTAATCCCGCCAAAAATAGCAAGGAAAAAAATGATTCCGCTAGTGAGACCAACCCATAGTGATTGGACGCTGAGATGCTTTTTCAGGTTTATTCTTTGACGACCACCTATCATGTAGATAATCAGTGGGACGAACAATAGCCACCCATAGAACAATAAAAAGGTGATCGGGACGTTATTGAAGATGATTAAACCAATATAAATCATGATTGTGGGACCTACCAACAAGGGTATTCGTGTTTTCATAGTTCCTCCGACTATTCCGTATTTCCGTAACAAGGGCTTGCTCAATATCTCTATTTAAGCAGATAATAATGAATGTTACACCACCTTACTTAAATAATGTAAGGAAAATGAAACCTTTACTGGTTAACACAGGTCATCTTTACAAAGGGGGAATTATAAAGGAGGAGAAATGATGGTCGGTTTACTGAATATCGGCAGCCTTGTGCTCGGCCTTGTTGCCTGGATACTGCCGGTTGTAAGTCTCATCCGGGTTACTAAACATTGGGCCGCTCTTTCCATTATGAGTTTGAGTGCTTGTGCGATTTCGCTGTTTTTCCAGATTTATTACACCTATCATCTTGTACAAATTGAGGATTGGGCTGCATTGATGGATACGATGGGGGCAGTTGTGGTCGCGGGAACGGTACTACTTATCGTTACTCTTTTGTTAAATGCAATTACGCTGATTGCCTATCGCGGGAAGAAAGCGAAGTAGGATTAGCCTTGCGGGATTAGGCACCCGAACAAATGTAAGGGTGCCTCGATCGATTAGTCCTGCTCACCATGCAACAGGCTCTTCAATTCATCTTTATTCAAATGGTACGTAATTTTTGCGATTTTTCCCTCGTGGACAATCGCTATTCCTGATAGCTCGATCTCCTCCATCTCTTTATCTTTCTCATAATCCAACGTAACTGTAAAGTTGTAGTTCGTTGGCGTCACTTCGTTCTGCTCCACTTCGATGTTTTTCACCGTTAACTGATAGCCGTGTCTGTCAGCTGTAATGTGAAACAAGGAAGCCTGCGCCGTCATGATAAATTCTTCATATCCCCTTTCCGTGAAATACGGGCCATATTTTTCTTCTAGATATTCGTTATATTTATTAATGAACCCCTCTTCTTCCTCAGATCCATACGGTTCTTCCAGTAGACGGATTACTTCCTCGTCCGGTGCATTCAAATTAAGTTCCAAGACGGTTTTAATAACTTTTATGTTCTCATCCACTGGCTCGGGCTTTGAGCACCCTGCCATAAGCACGCAACATAGAATAAAAAATACGGAAATGCATGATGTCCATCGACGCATCCTTCCACCCCTTTCAAACAACACTTGTAATTTTTATACGCATCACGTGGAAGAATAGTTTCATTTTTGACGGAATATTGAGATGATGAATGTGAAGAGTTGGGAGGAGTTTGCATGCGTCTTGAGAGACCTTCCTTGAAGTGGGAAAAAGAACATATTGCGTATATGAGGGAGTGGGACGATGGCCGTTTGAAGCCTAGCAGCTTCTTTTTGAACGAGGGCGTGCCTTACGAAGTTTATTTGGAAGAATTGGCGGTAAAGGAAGCGGGGCAGGGCGAAAGGGTGCCTAATTCAAATTACTTCCTAGTCGATGACGATGACCGGATCATCGGGATGGTCAACATCCGGCATAGCTTGAATGACTATCTGCGCCAAGTCGATGGCCACATCGGCGCTAGCATACGCCCATCGGAACGGCGGAAGGGGCATGCGACCTATTTGCTGTCCGAGGCGTTGAACATCACGGATCGGCTTGGCATCCGTTTTGTGTTGGTCACTTGCAATGAAGATAATATAGGTTCAGCCGCCGTCATCTTAAACAATGGCGGCGTCGAGGACGAGAGCTTTACGGAACCGCATGGCAATGTCATTCGGAGGTTTTGGATTGAACGAGGATAATAGAAATTTTGGAGTTGAAAAAAGGAGGTGTGAAATGTGGACTTATTACTCTCGATTACGATTGGTTTCATAGTAGTCGGATTTATTGTTCTTGCATCTATGAAAAAAGGTATGGAAAGCAAGCTTGCTTTTATAACAGCAAATACGGAAGACGAGGAAAGCTCAACAAAAGCTAAATCCATAATTTGGTGGATAGTGAGTGCCACTGCTTGGGGAATAGTGAGTATGATTCTTATTGTTTGGTCGTTTCATGACCACTTTGGATAATCGTTGATTTCAAACAAAAGAGCATTAGGGGGAAGTTCATGAGGTTTTTACATTTGTTGTTAATTTTATTACTGACCTTATTAGCAGGATGTTCCTCTGCTTCACTTTTGGATGCAATTAATAAGGAGGGAAGAATCAATGTTGAAATCTTGTTTCAAGATGATATAGATAAAGTTGTTATTTTCTTGAATGAGGATGATGCGGGTCAACCAATGTTAAGCCTAAATACTTTTACTAAGGAAGATTCAAGGTATAGATACAATTCAGGTACAGGGGAACACGCTCAAATCGTTGATCTAACAAATCAATATGAAATTATTAAAATAACCCCCGTCGGACACAGTTCGATTATAGCTTTATGGGGAGGAGTGTTTAACTATCCCAATGCAACAACAGTTAGCTATGTATTGAAAGATGATGAGGATAATGAAATATACAGCTCAGAAGTTAAAATAACGGACAATATTGTATACGAGAAATTACCGGATGGTATTTATGAAAAAGCGGAAAGTTTTCACTATAAGACTCTAGATGGAAACCATAATGAATAGTTGAATGGTGACACTTCTCTATCGGGGAGGAATAACTGGGAGGATCCAACGATGAAGAAATATGGATTATTCTATACTTCTACAATCTTTATATTAACTGCGCTAAATATGTTTGCAATAATAATCATTTTACTCCCGTTGCTAGCTCAATGGATACAAGATATTTCTCCACTATT
Source organism: Sporosarcina koreensis (assembly GCF_042655825.1). NCBI lineage: Bacteria > Bacillati > Bacillota > Bacilli > Caryophanales > Caryophanaceae > Sporosarcina > Sporosarcina koreensis. The sequence continues at coordinate 196,659 of NZ_JBHSNP010000010.1, forward strand.
ATACGTTAATATTTACCTAAGCCATTTACATTTATTTTCGATTTCCTTTAGTGTCTTACTTTCTATACCACTTACTTATGTACACTATAAAAAAAGTTTCACAGTAAAAATACAATTAATTACCGTATGTATTCAATTAATTTTATTGATCTGTTTAATTTTGGTTGTTTATTACAACTTCAATTATTTAAATGAACTTATGTCTCGTCCTACTTATGAATAATACTTTTCCTAATTGCGGCAGATTTGAATGTCTAATTTCATAAGGGGTGGCACTATTTGAGGAGAATTTTATTTCTTCTGTGTATTTTATTGACACTTACGGTTGGTTGTAACAAAGCTAAGGAAAATGAGGTAACAGTTTGGACAGAAGCACAGGGGATAGCAAACAGTATTGCTGAAGATGACAAAAATGCAGATATATTTATGTTTAATGACCGTGTATATGAGATATTTTCTTCAGATAGTAATGTTCATGATAGCAGTGAAGAGAAGGTTGGTGAAATACAAAAAGTATATTCGCCAGGCGACACGTTTCAAAATGGAATGGCAACTAAATTACCAATAGGTGCTATGGTTTATACTACATCGATTGGAAATAGTTTTCTTCTTGTGAATGTAGATGGTAAATGGGTCGAATATAAGTCTTTACCACAAGGTTAAACCATTTGTGTGAGGGGATTATTGAGATGGATATTTTTATACCGATTGGCTTAGGGTTTGTTATAAATTTAATAGTTTTTATTATTTCCAAGAGCCTCAAACAAACTAGTGATAGGTCATTACTAATATGCTTGTTTGCCTTTTTAGCAGTCCTTGTAACGTCCTTTATTATTGGTTCTTGGTTGGGAATGGGGATAGGCGTAATAAGTTTAGGTATGCTAATTTTTGTGATTTTGATTGGGCTTGTTATTGCAATTATTCCTCGTAAAAAAGTAATATAAGGTCTTCAACTAACGGTTAGCATAATAGAGGTTGAGAAGCTTGGACATGAGGTGGATTCAATGGAGAATGTTAAATGGATAAATGGAAGCCATCAAGAGGATAGCCGTATTTTTGATTCGGAGTTTGAAGTGAAAGAATGGACAGAAGCATTATATCCAGATTTTGTTGCCTATTTAAGTAATAAAAATAATGTAGGATATGCAACACCTGATGAAAAGGTAATTAACTATTTAGCGTCTCTTTTTCCTCAATGGGCTGCTTATAACAGTATGCAAATCGATGTCTGTACAGACAAAACAGAAATAAATGGTCAAATTATCTATAAAATTTGGACAGTGAAATTATAATAATTTTTCACTGAGGGTGCTTGAAGATCGTTGAGCTGTTTGGACCGTTCATTTTCTTGTTCAACTTAAGAAGCAAGATACTTTATGAAAGAAAACATAAAAATTGTTTTAAAAGAACAAAGGGAGGTTAGAAATGAGAAGAATAATTGGCTTATCTTTATTTTTGGTTCTAGGAGTACTACTTGCAGCTTGTTCTGAAAAAGAAGGAGAATTACCAAAGGTTGTGAACCAAGAAGCGATTGAAGAAGAAGGTGAATTAACAAGAGTCGATGTCCAAGAAGTGAATGAGAAATGGAATTCTGAGGACGTTGTGACAATCACTGACCCAGAAAAATTAGACATGATTAAAAAGTCTTTAGGAAATGTAAAGTGGGAGCCAAATGTAGAAGCGGAAATGGCAAGGGAAGAAGATGTAGTTTTTACGTTATTTTATTCTTTTGATAAGAATATGCCTGAGAGACTTTATGAATATCGAATTTGGTTCGAGAATAATGAAACAGCTACAATTATCAGTAATAAGGAAAGTGAAGGATATGGCAGGTTAGATAGGGAAAGTACTCAAAACCTTAAAAATGCCTTGGCAAACTAATGGGCGGTTTAGTGGTATGGTGTGTTTAAATAGTATGTAAAACGTGGAGTTGACGTCAGTGAAAAAGCAATGGAATCATAAGGGGATTGTCGAGAAGTTTGAAATGTGCCGGAATGTCGAGAATGCAGGTCCGATGAAAGCGTATATGAAACATCATTTTCCGTTTCTTGGCATTAAAAGTCCGCTGCGGAAAGAGCTGTTGCGAGAGCAATTCCAGGAATATGTGTTACCTGAAGCTGGCGAAGTTTTTGAAGAGGTTTGGAAGCTATATGAATTACCTGAGCGGGAATATCAATATGCCGCAATCGCTTTGCTAGAAAAGATGAAGAAACATTTCACGACTGATGATTATCCAAGACTATTGAAATTCATCGAAACGAAATCGTGGTGGGATAGTGTCGATTCGATTGCTCCGCATCTTGTCGGGCATGTCGTCAAATTGGACCGCGATTATGGGAAAGCAGTGATGCTTGAATGGTCCAAATCGGATAATATGTGGACAAACCGCTCAGCCATTTTGCACCAATTAAAGTTCAAAAAAGAAACGGATACGGAGCTGCTCTTTGAAATCATCTTGCAGCATGTGGAATCAAATGAGTTCTTCATTCAAAAAGCGATCGGGTGGGTATTGAGGGAGTACGCGAAAACAGATCCGGTTATTGTGAAGCGGTTTGTTGAAGAACATACGCTGAAGCCGTTAAGCAGGAGAGAGGCGTTGAAGCATATAGGTGAAGGATAATAAAGGAACGCATGCATAAATGGCATGCGTTTTTTATTTTGTGAAAAGGTATGTTCATGTTCCGTTAATGTTGGCGTTTTATTATAACGATATAACAAATAACGGAGGCGATTTTGATGAACATAGCATGGAAAGAAATGAAGAAGAATAAAGCGAAGTTTTTAATTCTCGGATCAATCATTTTCCTTGTCAGCTTTTTGACGTTCATTATTTCAGGCTTGGCAAATGGGTTGTCGCAAGATAATGCGGCACTTATCAAGGATATGCCGGCCGGTCAATTTTATTTGAATGACGATGCGAAGCAGACGTACAACTTGTCGAAAATAGATACCGATCTGCAAGAACAGATTATGGAAGAGAACCCGGGGGCAGTTGCATTTTCGGTCCAAATGGGATTTGTGAATGATGCGGAGGACAAGCAGCATAGTGTTGCTTTTGTCACGTCGACAGAGTCCGATGCCTTTGAATCGGTGCAGGAAGGCGAAATCATCTTGGACAGCTCCCTCAAAGACGAGGGCATTGCAGTCGGCGATGTGTTGACAAACAATCAGTTCAGCGGAGAATTCGTCGTCAAGGGATTTGTCGACAAAAAGAAATATAGCCACGCGCCAGTAGCCTATATCAACATAAAAAATTATCAGGAAATGTATCGTGTTATGGAGATGCAAGCCATTTTCATTCCCGGGAAAGACGCTCCCTTGTTCAGTGGATTGGAGTCGTTCTCGAATAAATCATTCCTGAACGCCATTCCGAGCTACAGTGCGGAACAAATGTCGCTCAACATGATCATCTGGTTCCTCGTCGTCATTAGCGGCATGCTGTTTGCGATTTTCTTCTATATGATGAACGTCCAGAAAATCGGTTTGTACGGCATCTTGAAAGCGATTGGCATGAAGACGATCGCATTGTTCAAAATGATTTGGATGCAAATGATTGCCATTACAATTGTGGCGCTTGCGCTCAGCGTTGGGCTAAGCCAATTGTTCAATGTATTGGCACCAGCGGGCATGCCGTTCCACTTGACGCTTGACACGGTATCGATGTTATCGGCAGTATTCCTCGTCGTCGGTTTTATCGGTGCAACGATTTCAGGCTTCCAAATTAAAAAAATCGAACCGCTTCAAGCGATTCAACAAGGAGAGATGTAAGATGGCCAATTTTCTCATAGAAGATGTCACAAAGTCGTTTACGAACGGTGAAGTAGAGGAGCAGATTTTAAAAGGTGTCAATCTTTCCTTGAAGGAAGGAGAGATTACGGCGCTTGTCGGTCCGTCCGGCTCCGGCAAGTCGACGATTTTGACGATAGCAGCGGGACTGCAACGGGCATCGGATGGGGAAATCCTATTTGAAGGGAAGGACATGACGAAGATGTCCCAAGAGGAAATCCGTCAAGTGCGGGCGACGGAATTCGGTTTCGTCTTTCAATCCTCTCATTTAGTTCCATTTTTAACAGTGGAAGAGCAACTATTGGTGATGCTCGATGTTTCTGAATCAAAGCTTAGCAAACGGGAACAGGTGCAAGAAGTCGGGAAAATATTAAAGTTGATTGAAATGGATCATCGGAAAGATGCCTACCCGGCTTCCTTGTCCGGCGGAGAACGGCAACGGGTCGCCATTGCACGTGCCATTATCCATCAGCCGAAGATCCTGTTCGCCGATGAGCCGACGGCAAGTCTTGATACGAAACGTTCAAAAGATGTGATGGAGTTGCTTCGCGAACTGACAAAAACATTGAACCTGACAACATTGATGGTCACGCATGACGAAGAGATGCTCCCCTATGCCGACCGGATCATTACAATGAGGGATGGCTATATTGTTGCGTAATGTTGTCTAGTGGGTTCCGATTCCCTTTTAGCTTAATAAGGAAAAATCAGCGGAGGTTGAGTCGAACCTCCGCTGATTGGTGTCTTCTTTTATTCCAATAATCCTGCGTCCCGTAAAAATGCGCGTGCGACGTCTTCCGGTTTTTCTCCTTCTGCATTCACCCTGTAGTTCATGTCCCGCATCTCGTCGTCAGTCACTTTGCCGGCAAGCCGATTGAGGATATCCTCGAGTTCGGGATATGTTTCCAGGGTTTCTTTCCGAAGGAGAGGGGCCCCTTGGTAGGGCGGGAACAGCTCCTTGTCGTCCTGGAGAACGTTGAGTTCATATTGCTGCAGTTCACTGTCCGTCGAATAAGCATCCATGAGATTAATATCCCCTGATTGGATTGCCTGGTAGCGGAGTTTCGGTTCCATCGTTTTGACGGAAGGGAAGTCGATTCCGTACAAGCTGCGGATGCCCCGGTAGCCGTCTTCACGGTCATTGAATTCGAGCGTGAATCCAGCTTTTACGGCAGTTTGGACTGCGATGAGATCGGAAATTGTTTTGACCCCGTATTGTTCCTCGAACGCTTTGGATACCGCGATTGCGTATGTATTGTTATACTCCATCGGCGGCAGGAGGACGAGATTGAATTGTTCGGCAAGCCCTTCACGCGCCTGCTCATATACTTCGTTCCGGTCATTGCTGACGGCCGTTTCTTTCAAGAACTCCGACAGCGCCGTCCCTGTGAATTCGGGATAGATGTCGATGCTCCCTGATTGTAAGGCGTTAAAGACGAACGATGTTTTGCCAAGTCCCGGCTTCAGTTCGACGGACAGGTCCGTCTCTTCTTCGATGAGGAGCTTGTACATGTTAATTAATATTTCAGGTTCCGCCCCTAATTTGGCGCCGATGACAAGCTGTTTTTCATGGCTTGCAGGGAAGAGGGGCAGGACGATAATCAAAACAGTCGCGACCACAAAGGCGGTTAGTGCAATGGAAGCTTGTCGGAACGAAAGCCCCTCGAATTTTCTCAGCAGCAAGTCGAATGACAAGGCGAGAAGGGCGGCAGGGATTGCGCCGAGCACGATTAGGGAAGGGCTGTTCCGGTCGATGCCGAGCAGGATGAGATCGCCGAGACCGCCGGCGCCGATCAGTGCAGCAAGTGTGGCGGTTCCTACAATCAACACCATCGATGTCCGGATGCCTGCCATGATGACGGGCATGGCAAGGGGCAGTTCGACTTTAGTCAGTCGCTTCCGTCGGTTCATGCCCATCGCGGTCGCCGCTTCGATCAAGGAAGGGTCGATTCCCTTAATGCCTGTATAGGTGTTGCGCAAAATCGGCAGCAATGCGTACGCAACGAGTGCGATGATGGCAGGGGCCTTGCCGATGCCGAATAACGGAATCAGTAGTCCGAGCAAAGCGAGCGACGGAATGGTCTGCAGTACGGCGCTTGTCCCTATGACTGTTTCTGCGATCCGCTGCCGGGACGTCAAATAGACGCCGACCGGAATCGATATGAGGATGGCGAAGAATAGCGCGATGAGCGAGATTTGGATGTGCTCCATCAACGCCCAAGCCAATTCGCCTTTCCTGTCTTGAAAAACGTTTAAGAAGTCACCCATGTGCTACTTTTCCTCCTTCTTGACCGCTTGCCAAATAGGCGATGACCGTCTGTCTTGAAATGGTGCCGATCGGCGTGCCTTTTTGCTGGATGAGGGCCCGGTCTGATTGGGATAGCACTTGGAGCACTTCATCCCATCCGGCATCGACGGACAACACGGGCAATTGGTCCGTCTCTGTCTTCATCGGTTCGATATGTTCGGACAGGACGAACGGTTTCGGGCTGCCGCTCTGGATGAATTTGCGGACGAATGGTGTGGCTGGCTTTACCGTTATTTCATCCGGGGTGCCAAGCTGTTCGATTTTGCCGTCCTTCATGATGCAAATACGGTCTCCGAGTTTCATTGCCTCCTGAATGTCGTGTGTGACGAAGACGATCGTTTTTTGAATGGAACGTTGCAGCTGCAGAAGGTCCTCCTGCAACTTTGCCCTGCTGATTGGATCAAGTGCGCTGAATGGTTCATCCATTAAAATGATATCGGGATCTGCAGCGAGGGCCCGGACGACGCCGACGCGCTGCTGCTGGCCGCCGGATAGTTCATGAGGCTTCCGGTGCCGGTATGTATTGGGATCAAGTCCTACCATTTCAAGAAGTTCCGTCACACGATGATGGATTTGGCTTTTATTCCAATTCTTCAGCTCAGGCACGATTGCAATGTTTTCCTCGATCGTCATATGGGGGAACAATGCAATCTGCTGCAATACGTAACCGATCCGCCACCGCAATTCATGGATCGGATATTCGCTGACCTTCTTGCCGTCGATCCAAATCGTCCCGTCCGTCAGCGGAATGAGGCGATTGATCATTTTCAATGTTGTTGTCTTGCCGCATCCGCTCGGCCCGATCAGCACAAGAAATTCCCCTTTGGCAATCTCCATATTGATTGAATCAACAACAAGCGTTTGATTGTCATACGATTTTGTTACACGGTCAAAACATATCATCGAATCCACTCCTTCATTTCACCATCGTGACACAAAAAAGCTTTTAATGAAAATAATTAGCAATCGATATAGGAAGTTTATTATTGCATCTTGCAATCTATTCAGAATTTTGATAATCTGAAATAAACCAAGTAAATCAATAGGATATATTTGATTGCGCGGATGCGAGGAAAAGGAGTGGTGGATATGTCGACGACAGAAAAGAAGATGAATGTGGAAAGCTTCAATTTGGACCACACGAAAGTGAAAGCACCGTTTGTGCGTCTAGCTGGGGTGAAGGAAGGGATCAATGGGGACGTCATCCGCAAGTATGACATCCGTTTTTGCCAGCCGAATAAGGAGCATCTTGAAATGCCCGCGATTCATTCATTGGAGCATATGATGGCGGAGTTCAGCAGGAACCATTCTGACAGAATCGTAGATATCAGTCCGATGGGATGCCAGACGGGTTATTATTTGGCGCTCATCAATCACGACGATTATGAAGACGTTCTCGATCTATTGGAAAAGACATTGAATGATGTCTTAACTGCGGACGAAGTGCCGGCATGCAATGAAGTCCAATGCGGGTGGGCTGCGAGCCATAGCCTGGAAGGTGCCAAGGAAGCGGCGAAAAAGATGTTGGAAAAGCGTTCTGAGTGGACGACCGTATTTGAATAAAGCATCTATAAACGGGGATGGATTTTTCTCTCGGATATAACCAAAAAAACCATAGCATTCCTTCGATAAAAGGCGTACGATGTACATGATGCCAGGCAGAATAAATCTGCTCAGGTGATATTCATCGTACGCCATATTGGTGATATACATAACGAGAGGAAAAGGGACAAATGACTTTATTATCCGGAAGAATCGAGAAAGATTTTTTAGGGGAAAAAGAAGTACCCAATCATGCATACTACGGAATTCAAACGATACGGGCGACTGAAAACTTTCCAATCACGAAGGAGCGCATGCACCCGGAATTGATCCGCGCAATCGGGATTGTGAAGAAAGCGGCAGCCATTTCGAATGTGCTCGTCAATGACTTGCCCGAGGAAGTGGGTCTTGCCATCGTTGGAGCTGCAGACGAGGTAATCGAAGGAAGGTTGACAGACCAGTTCATCGTCGATCCGATCCAAGGGGGAGCGGGCACTTCATTCAACATGAATGCAAACGAAGTGATCGCGAATCGTGCGCTTGAAATGATGGGGCGTGAAAAAGGTGATTACGGCTTCATTAGCCCGAACAACCACGTCAATATGTCCCAGTCGACGAATGACGCATTCCCGACAGCGATTAAAATTGCGACGCAACAGATGGTCAATCAATTGCTCGAAACGATGGAGCTGTTTGTGGACGAGCTGAAGGCGAAGGAAAAGGAATTTGACGGCGTCATCAAGATGGGCAGAACGCATTTGCAGGATGCCGTTCCCATCCGATTGGGCCAGGAATTCAGCGCGTACCGCAGTGTCATCGAGCGCGATATTGAGCGGATCGGCAGGACAAGGGTCCATCTTTCCGAAATCAATATGGGGGCAACGGCAATCGGCACCGGGCTGAATGCGAATGCGCAATATATTGAAACCGCAGTGGAGCATCTCAGGACGATCAGCGGCTTGCCATTGAAGTCTGCTGGCAACCTGATTGATTCGACACAGAATACGGATGTATACACGGAGCTCTCTTCAGCTTTGAAAATATGCATGATCAATCTCTCGAAAATGGCAAATGATTTGCGGCTCATGGCGTCAGGTCCGAAAGCCGGCTTGAATGAAATCAATCTTCCGGCAAGGCAGCCGGGATCCTCCATTATGCCGGGGAAAGTGAATCCCGTCATGGCGGAAGTGATGAATCAGATCGCATTCCAAGTGATCGGAAACGACCATACGATCAGCCTCGCTTCCGAAGCTGGCCAATTTGAATTGAACGTCATGGAGCCTGTCCTTGTCTATAATTTATTGCAATCCTTGACGGTCATGAACAACGGCATCGAAGTGTTCCGCAAGTATTGCATCAGCGGCATCACTGCGAATGTTGCGCAAATGCAGGACTATGTGGATAGAAGCATCGGTACGATCACGGCACTCACGCCATTTATCGGTTATGAAATGTCATCGAAGATTGCCCGCGAATCGTTCGAAACAGGCGTCCCGCTCAAAGAACTTTGTCTGCGTTACAACGTACTCACGCTCGATGAACTGAACCGCTTGCTCGACCCGTATCAAATGACGGAAATGAAACGGGAAGGCGTCACGCATTATTGATCCATCACAATAAAAATCACTCGGAAAACGGTAAAATCCGTTTCCGAGTGATTTTTGCTTTCATTCAAACAATCAATTTAATGCTAGGTCTGGATATTTTGAGAGTTGTGTTATAATTGAGATAATAAACTGGCGGGGAGAGGTATTGTGAGCGGGATAGATAAAAGAAACCGATTAGGCGAGGAACCATTTACTTATCAAATAACGAAAAATGGGACAGTAATCATTAGCTATGGAGGCAGGCAAATTAAAATTGTAAAAGGTATGGAAGCAGACCGTCTCGTCGCAAGGATTAGAGATGTGGAAGATATTCCAACTGAAGTACAGTTATTGTTAGCGAAAATCACGGGCAACTTTAAACGAGGTAATGAGATGCTTGGGAAAAAGGGATTGGATTAACTCGTGTTCGAACACCAAACTGGCATTTAGTAAAAGCCCTCAGAAAACCGAGGGCTTTTTCATATTCGTTCAAACAATCAATATTGGCTTAGCCTTCAATTCCACGGAATCCAGTTTCCGCTTTGAAACGGACTTCCGCATAGGCGACTTCGTCGGCTTCTTGGCGTTTCGCCCCGACGTACGTGCCGATGATCGCGGCAATGAATCCGGCTGGGATGGAAATGATCGCCGGATTGACGAACGGGAAGAGCGGTTCGCCGACGAAGAATGCAGCACCTTCAACCGGATTGATAATGTTCGGGCTGACCGCAACGAGGACGAGGGCAGTGATGAGCCCTGTCAGCATTGAAGCGACCGCGCCTGTCGTATTGAATTTGCGCCAATAGATCGTGAACAGGATTGTCGGAACGTTTGCCGATGCCGCGATACAGAATGCGAGCGACACAAGGAACGCGACATTCAGCTTTTCCGAACCTAATGCAAGCAAAATAGAAACGACAGATACTCCGATTGCTGCAAGACGGGCTGCTCTGACTTGCTGCTTTTCCGTCACTTTGCCTTTCTTGATGATTTCTGCGTAAATATCATGTGCGATAGCAGATGCACCGGAAAGCACAAGCCCTGCAACGACTGCGAGAATCGTTGCGAATGCAACAGCCGCGACGAATGATTCAAGCGGATCGCCGCCGAGAACACCCGCTAGCATCGGAGCGGCCATATTGCCCGCCGCGTTTTCCGCAACGATTGCGTCACGACCGACGAATTTGGCAGCGCCGAATCCAAGGAAAATCGTCATGACATAGAAAATCCCGATGATCCACACTGCGTACACGACGGAAGAACGCGCTGTTTTTGCGTCTTTCACCGTGAAGAAACGCATGAGGATGTGCGGTAGACCCGCGGTTCCAAGAACGAGTGCAAGGAGCACCGAAATGAGTCCTATCGGATCTTTATAGACGACGCCGGAATGTAGGAATGACTCCCCGTGTGGCGTCGCTGTCCGCATGATATCGAACATGCCGACAAAATTGAAATTGAATTTCATGAGTACGAGGAATGAAATGACAATTGTCCCGACCATAAGCAGTATCGCCTTTATGATCTGCACCCAGCTCGTAGCAGTCATTCCGCCGAATAATACATAGATCAACATCATGAAACCGACGATAAGGACGGAAATCCAATAGGGGATTCCGAAGAGCAACTTAATAAGCGCGCCTGCGCCGACAAGCTGTGCGAGCATATAGAAAAGGACGATTGTAATCGTGTTAAGCGCAGCAGCTCCACGGACTTTCTTCGCTCCGAAACGTGAACCGATCATATCGGCCATCGTGTACTTGCCGAGATTCCGAAGCGGTTCCGCGATTAAAAATAGGACGACGAGATATGCGGTCAACCAACCGACGCTGTAATAGAAACCGTCAAAGCCGTTCAATGAAATGGCCCCGGCAATTCCTAGGAAAGAGGCGGCGGACAAATAGTCTCCTGCAATGGCCATCCCGTTCTGCCAGCCGGTCAGCGATCCGCCGGCTGTGTAAAACTCGCTCGCCGTCCGTGTTTGCTTAGCTGCCCAATAGGTAATGTAAAGCGTCAAAGCGATAACTGCAAAAAAGATTGAATAGGACCATAAACTCATAATTCATTCCCCCCTTATTTTCTGACGTGTTTTTCGAGCAATTGCTCGACGTCTTTATCGAAATCTCTAGCCTTTTTCACATAAATCTGTGTAAGCACCCAAACCATGACGAACATCCCGAAAGCATAGACCCACGTCCATGTCATATATCCAATCGCCCGCGCTTCAAGGATTGACGTATAACCCGTCAAAATTGGAAGCATCAAGTAGATTGCAAAAAAAGCGATGACATAAGGCCTGAAAAAGTGTTTCTTCTTTTTGACCAATTGCTTGAACTCCTCTGTTTCGATGAGCCGTTCATAATCGAGCAGACCATCTGTCTTTTGCGTGAACCCCCGCTCGACAGGCAAGTCTGCCTTCTTCATCTTCACTGTCATTCCTTCATCCCCTTTGCCTCAAAATTGTACGCCACGCTGTAGTTTACGAGAGTCGATCCCCACATCGCCCCTGACCATTTTAGAAGACTGCCAGCATGTCATATTGTACAACGTAACAAAATAACAGAAAATAATCAATAATATATTAACAAAACTATTAGAAAACTTTTGTGACAGGTAGAAAGTAGGAATGAAGGCCATTTTCAGAATCTTTCCGGTGCCTGTGCAACGAACTATTCAGATAATACACTACAATTGAATAATGTTTTTCTTGGATATTGGTGTATCAATGGGAGAGAGGAGATTCGTGAATTTTTATGAATTTAGTTGAATTGTCATAAATGTGTCTTGCACAGGCACCGAAAAAAAGGCACCGAAAAAGTCAAAAAAAAACCATCCTTAAGTGGGTCACTCGAAAGGATGGTTTTTGTTTATTCTGCTGTGCCATTTCGTTCAAAACCCAAATACCGTGTCCCTTGGAATGTGAGGATGCCGAGGTCGCCTTCGGCTAGCATGCCGTATTCGTTCCCGTACATTTGCAGCTCCATACGGTCGCCGCTTTCCACTTGGAATGTGACGTAATAAGTCGTGCGTGCGGAAGAGTCGCCGCCGCCGCCCCTTGTATTCGTTCGCTTCGTTTTTACCTGCGCAGGAACAGTCAAGCGCGGAGAATTGTTATTCGCAGACCATTGGCCGAAGCCTTTTATAATAATAAAAATGAATCCGCCTATGACGAGCGCAAAAATGAGGAACCCCAAAATCGGCATAACACCAAACATAAAATCATCAAACGGAGAAAAACCCATTTCGCCACCACCTAATTTATCGATTGCTAGTTTACTATACGGAAAAAAGTATGAATAGTTTCAAGCTGGCGATAATTTTCATGGCCGATTCACATGTTGATCAACAAGAATAACATTGCCATCGGGATCTTCAAGCGTGAAACTTGCAACGCCTTCACTTGCTTCATCCGCTTCGGTGAGCAGTTGAATCCCTTTTTCCTTCAGCTCCTTTTGAAGGTCTCGGATATCCGTAAATGAATCGAGGTTTTCCGCATTTTGATTCCAGCCGGGATTAAACGTAAGAATGTTTTTGTCGAACATTCCTTGGAAAAGTCCGATGATGCAGTTTTCATTTTTCATGATAAGCCAGTTTTGTTCAAGATTCCCCCCGAATGTTTGGAATCCAAGGTTTTCATAAAATGCTTTCGATGCGTGAATATCTTTGACGGTCAGACTTACAGAGAATGCTCCAAGTTTCATATTTTCTTCCCCTTTGCCAGTTTGTAAAATTCGGACGCTTTGAACTAACTATATCACATAGAAATTCCGTTTTTGGACAATCTAACAAGAAAATATCGGATGAGGGGATGTTTATGCAAATCGAATGGTCGTCCGATTGGAAAGAGGGCTTTGCCGAACGGTTGGAAAACCGCCAGGCCTGGGATAATTGGACGTTATACAAAATGTGCTATGACGTGGAAAAATCGAAATTGATTACAGACTTCCAAGGTCTTCAATCGCCGAAATATTTACCCGGGCTAAAGCCTTTTCCCCATCAATTGGAGGCGGCGGAAACGGTCATCGAGCGGATGAACGGGAAAGCAATTCTTGCGGACGAGGTCGGTCTCGGGAAAACGATTCAAGCCGGTTTGATCCTCAAGGAGTACTTAATTCGCGGCCTTGTGAAAAAGGCGCTCATCCTCGTCCCCGCTTCACTTGTCAATCAATGGATTGAGGAGTTGAATCAAAAATTTCATATACCGGTGATCCAATATAAAAAAGCCTATGATTTGAACTTCTGCAACATCGTCATCGCGAGCATCGATATGGCGAAACGGAGTCCGCATAAGGAAACGATTTATGGCCAGGATTTTGATTTAATCATTATCGATGAGGCGCATAAGCTGAAGAACCCGAAAACAAAAAACTACGAGTTCGTGCAAAACTTGAAGAAGAAGTTCTGTCTGCTGTTAACGGCAACGCCGATTCAAAACGATGTGTTCGAGCTGTTCAATTTAATTTCCTTATTAAAACCTGGGCATCTCGGAAATTTCGAGACGTTCCAGTCAGTGTTCTCTGCAAGTAAACATAATGTGGAACATGACGAGTTTCTAAAGGAATTGATCAACCAAGTGATGGTGCGGAATTCAAGGCATGATACCGGCATCGAATGGACGAACCGCCGTGTGCAGATCATTCCACTTGAGTTCAGCGAAGAGGAAAAAGAAGTGTACGATATGATTTCAGAGCTGAAAAATGTATCTTCCGTCTTTTCAGGTGCCTTCTCGATGATCACATTGCAAAAGGAAATGTGCAGCAGTAAAGAGGCGGCTTTCCTGACGTTGAATGAAATGCGGAAAAAATGCACGCTGCAGGAGGAGAATGCCTACATCGATGAGTTGATCGGGAAATTATCCATGCTTGAAATCAACACGAAAGCGGAAAAGGCGTATGAAATCATTACGCAAGCGAATGACGAGAAGGTCATTATCTTTACGGAATATCGTGCGAGCCAGACGTATTTACAAAACTTCTTATATGAAAAAGGAATTGTCAGCGTCCCGTTTAACGGGCAATTCAGCAAAAGCAAGCGCGATTGGATGAAGCAATTATTCAAGGAGAAGGCGCAAGTGTTGATTGCCACGGAATCCGGGAGTGAAGGGATCAACCTTCAATTTTGCCATCATGTCATCAATTACGATTTGCCGTGGAACCCAATGAAATTGGAGCAGCGGATCGGCCGTGTCCACCGGTTGGGGCAAGAGCATGATGTTAATATATACAATTTGGCAATCAAACATACAATTGAAGACCATATATTGGAGTTGTTGAATTTGAAAATCGGCGTCTTTGAAAAAGTCGTCGGTGAGTTGGATGATATTTTATCGGAATACAAATTGTCGATTTAGATGCGAGGAGGATGCGCATGTACCCACAGCAGATCCATCAGTATGTACGGCAGTTTTTCATTGAAAACAATTGTGATGTTTTGCGGGAAAATGAGCACTTCATTCATGTTCAATTAACGATTGAGATGGATAAGAAAATAATGAATCGTCCATTCTACTGGAAGTATTTGGACAGCACGGGAGACGAGCCGAATCCGGCACAATTGACATTGATCACCGATAAAAGCAGGCTCACTGAAAGCATTGCCGGGGAAGTCGTGCATTACGGTTCGCCCCGGCTTAACCAATTGTTCCGGGTGACGAGGGAGCTCGGTTCATTTGTCCAGATGTACGAAAAGGCAGGGGGCGGGACTGGCGGGCAAACGATACTGACACCTTGGGTAGGAGTGAATTATAAAATCACCTATTCCAGTGACCGGACAAGAGAGATCCTGTATTCGTTAGGCATTAATCTGATAAATGGCATGATCATCAAAGACTTTCAGGAATCAATTAACGGGTTGGATCTGGAAAGTGCAATATCGCCGAACACTTTCCATTTGCCGTATATCATTAAACCGCTGCGTGCATTGGAGCGATTGGATACGGTAATCGAGAACCTTATCACACAAGATGATCATACATGGGCGGAAGAGGCAAAAGTCAGGCAGCAGCGGGACATTCGCGTGTTGGATTATTTTTACGAGGGAATCGAAAATAAGCCCGAAACATACGAGAGCGAGAAAAAAGCGATTGAGGCGCAGTATGAAACCAAAATAAGAATTGAAGTAATCAATGGCGGGTTGTTTTATTTAACGTCGATTTGACGTTTGAAGAAATGCCGTTTATGGTGTCTGTTATGGACGTCATAAACGGCATTTGTTGTTTAGAAATAAAGGTTTTTACGGCATTTTGTCGAATAAATGTATAAGGCGGGCATAGTTTAAACAATAGGAGGCATACATAATGGATCGAGAAGAATCACGACGTCTGGCATTCAAGGTACCAGACCTCCGGAAAAAGGAATTGCGGTCAAAACTGACAGCTTCAGAACAGCAGGAACTGGATAAAGGGAGAGCCGTCATGGCTGAGACATACCCGAATCGCACATCCGAGCAATATGCGGATAAGGTCAGATTAATGGCCATCAGAAACTTCACAATCATTGACACTACACGCAAGGCATCGCTTTTTCAAAAACTGTTCAAAGAGGAAAATCCAAAAGAGTATAGATTGCGGTTCCTGAATGAGGAAGAGGATGTGGCGGAGTATACATTTCCTTTCTCAGTAGGCCTTGAGCTTCGTCAATTCATGGAGGATGTCGGACTTGGTCTTGAATGGCCGAAAATGTTGCCGGTTGATGACGGCATGTCCTATACGGATCCATTGGAAGAGGATGACAAGGAATGGTTTGAAGCTTTCCCGGATCCTGCTTGGTGCGCCGCAAAACTGGACGAGGCGAAAAACCTTGAGGAGAAGGCCGCTGCCCAAAGCGAAGGGATGGCGCAGGCGATCCTGTGGATCCAGACGCATTGGGAGAATGGGTATAAAATCTACGCGGACATTGACCCATGGGAAGAGGACGATCTATGAGACATGAATGGAATGAGTGGTAGAAAGGGCGAGCGCATTCATGAAGAAGAAAATTTTTGGTGTGCATGATGATAATACACTGCGACAATTTAAAAATTGTTTGCGGACGGGGCAGGTGGCAGGCGGCGTTCTGTGCGCCGATGGGCATTACGGATATAGTCAGCCGGTCGGGGGCGTGGTAGTGTATGATGGCCAGATTTCGCCTTCGGGAGTCGGGTATGACATCGCTTGCGGCAATAAGGCAGTCCGGACGAATTTGAAGTGGACGGAGATCGAGAAGGATCTTCCGCGTCTTATGGATGAAATTGCGTCATCCATTTCGTTTGGCGTCGGAATGAAGAATAAGCAGCGGGTGGATCATGAGGTGTTCGATGATTCGGATTGGGCGGTGTACGTGGAGATCGGCAAGCAGGAGCATGACCGTTTGAAGAAATTGGCGAAGGACCAATTGGGGACAGTAGGTGCCGGGAATCATTTCGTCGATTTGTTAGTAGAGAAAGAGACGGATGCTGTTTGGGTCGCCAATCACTTTGGCAGCAGAGGGTTCGGCCATAAGACGGCGAGCGGCTTTTTGAACTTGGCAAACGGACGGGAGTTTGATGATCGCGCGCCGGGTGAAAGCATGGAGCAGGCGCCGACGTTGATCGATTTGGACAGTGAATTGGGCGATCTTTATTACCGTGCGATGACATTGAGTGGGAAATACGCATATGCCGGCAGAAATTACGTGATGGACGAAGTGCTTTCGATCTTAGGCGCGGATTCTGAATTTGAGGTGCACAATCATCATAACTATGCTTGGAAAGAAACCCACTTCGGCAAGGAGTACTTTGTCGTCCGAAAGGGAGCGACCCCTTCGGCTCCGGGGCAAATGGGCTTTATTGGCGGTAGCATGGGGGACATATCCGTCATCGTTCGCGGCAAGGATAATGAAGCGAACGCCGATGCCTTTTACAGCACGGTCCACGGCGCGGGAAGGATCATGAGCCGGACCGAGGCGGCTGGCCGGATGAACTGGAAGACGCGTACGCGGAGGGGCGGAAAAATCACTCAGGAGCGGATGGATCAAGCCATTAAAAAATATGGCGTGGAACTGCGCGGCGGAGGAACGGATGAAAGTCCATTCGTCTACCGCAAATTACGGGACGTACTCGACGCACACAAAGACACGATCGACGTCCTCCACGTCTTAAAACCGGTAGGCGTCTGCATGGCCGGCGCCAACGAGTTTGACCCATATAAAGATTGATGAAAAAACCGAATTTTTTAGGTGCCTGTGCATGAAACAATTCTGATTATGCGCTACAATTGTATATTTAGAAACGAAGAAGTCAGCCATTATTAACTTTCAATGGCTGACTTCTGTTTATTTATCCATTTCGTTGAATTGTCATAAATGTGTGCTGCACAGGCACCCAAACAATTCCGTCATTTTGATAGATCTAATGCTGACTCCGATATATAGAAATCTTTGTCGTTATAGACGGTTACTCCGTCGAGCGTTTTTGTGTATGACTGGTTTTTCTTCGTGACATGGGCCACGTTTTTATTCACAGGGAGTTCGATCCTGATATTATTCTTTTCTGCAATAAATACAGGGTTGTGCTCATCTGTGACGTCAATTCGTGTCTGATAGCCTTTGTCCTCAAATGCCTCTCTTGCGTTAACGAAAAGCTTGTCCGTTATTTCATTCAGGTCAAATCCAAGGAAAGACGCCATTGTCTTCGCGATGTCGGTGTTATCGATCAATCCAGACGGTTTGGATGGTCCGTAGGCGTAAAGGAAGACATCCTCCCCGGTGTGTCCGCCAGTTGTAAAACCGATATTAGCACGGTTTGCGAGCATTTTCGTCATATCCGCTTTCAACGATTTCGATTCTTTCAGAGCTTTGATTTCCGCTTCTGTCAGATTGTCCAATCCGTATAATTCCGCTACTTCTTTCATATTGGAGAGATCGTCTTTCAATTGCTTCAATGCTCCTTCGATCGTCATCGAAGCTTTCTTCAATGGATCGATGTACGCGGAAACCGGAGTTGCAGGGTAGCTGGAATTTGTGTTGAGATTCCCCATCGTAATCCCGCTGTTGCCATGGTCACTTACTGCAATGACCATCGTATTTCCGTCCTTTTTCGCAAATTCCAAAGCTTCATGAACCGCGTCGTCGAATGCTAATACTTCACTGATGATGCCGACCGGGTCATTTGAGTGTGCTGCCCAATCCACTTTACTTCCTTCAACGAATAGGAAGAAGCCGTCTTCATCTGTGGAAAGCGTGCCGATTGCTTTTTTCGTCATTTCAGCGAGTGTTGGTTCATGATTGCCCGTTGCTTTACGGTCAAAATCATATGCAAGATCTGAAGAAGCAAATGATCCCCAGATTTTGTTTGAATTTGAATTCAACAGCTCATCACGTGTTTCGACAAAGTCGTATTCTTTCTCACCGAGCACCTTTGTCAAATCTTCACCGTCAACACGCGAGTTTTTCGTAGTCCCTGGCAATAAAGATTCTTTTCCTCCCCCAAGCACAACATCAATTTCCTGATACACTTGTTGCTCAGCGATGTCTTGGTAGTTGCTGCGGTGTGTTGCGTGGGAGGAGAAGCCTGCAGGCGTTGCATGTTGAATTTCGGATGTGGCAATGATGCCTGTTGCCTTGCCTTGCAGCTTTGCACCTTCCAATACATTCGCAACCGGTTTAAAGGCATCCTCTGGATCGACCGCTTCTACACCGGGTGTATTTACAAGTGCAGGAAGAAGGCCAACAATTTTATCATTGCTCTTATTCCCCGTAGCTAGTGCCGTTGCGGCTGGCGCAGAATCGGTGATCGCTGATTCTGCGGAATGCGTCCGTACTCCACCGACTACGATTTCATCCAGTGCAAGGTTCTCACCTTTATACCATCTTGCAAGCGTTGTTGCACCAGCACTCGTTCCATCCATCACCATCATAATGACGTTGGTTGGTTCATTCTTCTTGTTCTTCGCTTCAGTCATACTATTGTAGCCGAGACCTAGTGTGGACAAAGCTACAACGGCCGCCATTGAGATGACAGCTGTCTTCCTTCTAAATACGTTCTTCATGTTGAATCCTCCTCAGTGGAAGTAGTGAACTCACCAATTATCATATAGATGCATTATTAATTTGATATGAATTTCAGGTAAAGGATTTGTTAAATATATTAAAAATGTGAATTCTTACTCATTTACTTTAATTCTTCTGAGAGAGAGGACTTATCGGTTGTGTGGAGAATATTACTAATGAGCTATTTATATACCTATAGACAAAAAAGAGAGGGCTTATCCCAGAAAGACCCTCGGAATTGCCCTCTCAAGCATTCTAATTATGTGATTGATCATGATACGCTTATCGAATCTGCGTTAATTCTGAGTTTAGTACACGTTGTGCAGGAATGATCCTATCTGCAGCTGTTAGTCCCCAAACAGAGAACAAGCCACCGTTTTGATTCGGAAGGATTTCCACTTCATACTCAAATGGTGTCCCTCCTAAGTTCCGAGTAATAAAATCAGAAGCATTAGCATTTACGCTAAAGTTCGTGGATGAAATTAGTTGTCTTGTCCCATTAAGTCTGAAGACTCGAACAACACCAGTGAGTCGTCCACCCGTAAGATTGAGGATTTTGACTCGAACTCTAGACGCATTTGCCGGTTGGTTCCCGGTATTTTCAATCGGTCCAGTAGTGAAAGGCATTTACAACACCTCCCTCCATTAGAGAATGGCATAATCTGCAGATTATAGAGTCATTGTATTCGGACCTCGGACAAGTGAATAAACGAATGTATCGTAATAGTTGAAAATACCAAATGTGTTTCTGAAATGGATTGTGCATTTGTAACGAATGGATAAAATTTAAAAGCTAGATGAAAGGATGTTGAAAATGAACGTATATAAAGATCATGCAGTGAACTTTCTTCAACTGATTGTTGCAGGGGAGATTGACGAGGCATATGCAAAATACACAAGCCCAGAGCTGCGCCACCATAACCCGTATTTTCCTGGAGACGGGGAGTCATTGAAGAATGCGATGAAAGAGAATGACGGCAAGAGTCCGAACAAGACGCTCGAAGTGAAGCAGACGATTGAAGAGGGGGAGAGGGTGATGGTTTATTCCCATATCAAACAGAACCACGAGGATCTTGGAGCTGCAGTTGTCCATATATTCCGCTTCCATGAGGGGAAGATCGTTGAAATGTGGGATGTCGGCCAGCCTGTACCGGAAGAATCGCCGAATGAAAATGGGATGTTTTAAGCAAGGTGTGACATGGAGATAGAGAGAAATGGTTTAATCCAAAAACTAACAGATCTATTGATCGATGATCTAGTTGAAATCGCTCCAGCCTCGGACGGTTATCATAATCAAGTGTTCATCATTACACGCAGTACTGATCGGATTGTCGCGCGGCTCAGTTCTCGAAGCGACAGGACACTTGAGGATATTGAGACAGAGCTCGATTGGATTGCCGCTTTGGATGGGGCTGGTGTCCGAGTGGCGAAGCCGATGAGCATTCAGGGATACGAGCAGATAATCGAATTGGAAACCGAAGAAAGCACCTATTGGCTCGTTTTTTTCCAACATACCGAAGGACGGCCAGTTGATGTTTCGGATGTGAATGAATGGAATGAGGAACTTTTCCATGAATGGGGCAGCCAAATCGCCTGTATGCATAGTGCAGACACAAACCGGATCGCTCGTCCCGTATATTTGGAAGTTGGCGCTGCCAAGCCAATGCCTGATTGGTTGAAAAGTAGACATGAGCAGCTCTTCAATCAAATGGTGAAATGGGAAAGACGTCCGGACACGTTCGGGCTTGTCCACAATGATCTCCACCAAGGCAATTTTCATTTGAATGAAAATGGGCTGGTTTTCTTTGATTTTGATGATTGCACCTATCATTTTTACGCGCAGGATTTGGCGGTCTCCCTCTACCATGCTTTATGGACGGGGACAGCATTCAACCCTGACTCGGAAAGCTTTCCGGTTGATTTTCTGACTGCCTTTCTAAAAGGATATGCGAAAATCAGGCGCTTGACTTTAGATATGTATGACCAGCTTCTCATTTGCCTGCAAATGCGTGAAGTGTATTTGTATGCGCTATTTGTCTCTGAGTGGAATGAGGATGAAATGATGGATTGGCAGTTTGATAAACTGCAGGAGTTGGAGATGAACATCAAATCGAATACGATCCCGTATTACGAAGAACTTGAACAGGTGAAGGATCTTTTTGAATAAAAAACCCTCCGAAGGAATCCTTCAAAGGGCTTACAATAGTAGATATCCAATCTTCTGATAATTAAACATTTAATTTCTCGAAAACTCGAGAAGGTGCCTGTGCGACACACAGTTCAGATAATGCACTACAATTGCATATTAAAAAAGTGGAAGTCAATCAAATCAATAGTTGGTTGGCTTCTTTTTGCATTAATATACTTTTGGTTGAATTGTCATAAATGTTTGTCGCACAGGCACCAACGCAATTCTGAATAGAAAGTTTTTTATTTCCAGTTAAATAAATGACTTGACTTCTAAGATGAGCATGATAAGATTCATAGCAATTACTTTTACGTAGAAGTATTTCAATTGCATAGATCCTGAGAGATGGTGCAGTAATTCGATTGTGTGCAGCAACAAGAGACTGAATGGGTGGTGTGAATTCAGGCAGCAATCAGGGTGAAGTACGCCATCGGTATTTCTCAATTTGACATGAAGTGGATGGCCGATTTAGCGGTTCATCAAGTAGGGTGGTAACGCGGAGAACTCCTTCGTCCCTTTCCAAGGGATGGATGGGGTTTTTTTATTTTTATTTTTCGGAGAAGGAGATGTCGTACATGAAAAAGGAAATGACTTTTACACTTTCAATTATCCCAATATTGGCATTACTAATTGCGGCAGCTTCATCGATTTTCATTTGGAAAGCTGGGATGCATATCCCGTTACTGGTTGGGGTGTTTGCTGCTGCGGTCATTGCAAAAATTTGTGGTTGGAGCTGGGAGAAAATCGAGAAAATGATGGTGAATGGGGTATCCCGGGCATTGCCCGCCGTTTTTATCTTGCTGATCATCGGTATCATTGTTGGAACTTGGATTGCGAGTGGCGTGATCCCGACGATGATTTACTATGGCTTATCGATCATTGAACCTTCGTTATTTATTCCACTCGTGGCGCTCATTACGGGAATTGTTTCAATTACATTAGGAAGCTCATTTACCTCCATTGCGACAATCGGCATTGCTTTCATGGCGATTGGAGAGGGGTTGGGATTTGCCCCAGGGCTTGTAGCCGGGGCTGTCATTTCGGGGGCATACTTTGGTGATAAACTCTCGCCGTTGTCCGATACGACAAACATCGCTCCTGCAATGGCTGAGACGGATTTGTTCAGCCATATCAAGCATATGCTTTGGGACACGATTCCCGCTTTTGTCATTGCAATTATTTTATATTGGGTTGTTGGTCTTTCAGGTGTCACAGCCCACACCGTGGATACTGTCGGCATTGATTTAATCAAAACAGGGCTGGAAAATGTCTTTACCATTCATCCGCTTCTCCTGTTGATGCCTATATTTACAATCATTTTGATGATGATGCGTGTACCGGCCATTCCGGCGTTGACCATTGTAGGACTTTTAGGGGCCGTACTTGCAGTCGTCGTTCAGGGCTCTTCCATTTCCTCGATTGCGCAAGTGATGACGAGTGGATTTTCAGTCGACTCGGGGATAGCTACTGTGGACTCTTTATTGAATAAAGGCGGTCTTTTATCGATGTTGGGGACAATCGGGCTGTTAGTCATCGCTACTGCATTAGGCGGGATTTTAGAAGAAACAGGAGCGTTTGAAGTGGTCACAAGAAAAATGATCGCGGGTGTCCGTTCGACGGGAACGTTAATCAGCACGACCATTCTTTCGACTTTTGTCGTGGCATTCGCAAGTGGTGCACAATTTTTAGCAATTATTTTACCAGCAAGAACATTTGTCCATACGTATAAAGAGATGGGAATCGATACGAAAAACCTTTCCAGATGTGTTGAGGCGGCGGGTACTGTAGGCATTAACCTTGTACCATGGAGTGTTCCGGCTATTTTTGCAGCAAGTACTCTAGGGGTCAGTCCAGGACAATTTATCCCATATGCATTCTTTGCGTTTTTAGTTCCGCTAATCAATATCGTTTTCGGTTTCACCGGCTGGACGATTACGAAGAAGATCTATCGAAGGAAAGAAGAAATAAAAACTGAAGGAGCCATATCGTTATGAGCAAGGTCATTTTACATGTGCTAGGAACGGCCCAAGATGCCGGACTGCCACACCCGAATTGCTTCTGTGAAAACTGTGCAGAAGCTATAGAAAATCCTGAGTTTAGGCGCACTGCAGCGTCATTAGCCATTGTGCTGCCTGAAGGGAAGGCTTGGCATTTGATCGATGCAACGCCAGATATGAAAGAGCAGATGGCTAGGGTGCAGATGAAGCATAATCTGCAAGGGCAACTCATGTCGAGCATCTTTTTGACACATGCCCATCTTGGCCATTATCCTGGATTATTATTTTTAGGAAGAGAAGCGATCGGTGCAAATAAAGTTCCAGTACTGGCAGGAGCGAAAATGAAAAATCTGCTCGAAGAACAAGCTCCCTGGAGCCAATTAACAAAACTCAACAATATTGACCTGCAAGAAATGCATGATGGCCAAGCGATTGCTGTCTCGCCGGATGTAACCGTTACACCTGTTGAGGTCCCGCACAGAAATGAGTTCTCTGAGACATTTGCGTTTTGGATAACAGGGACGAAGAAGAAAGTTTTGTACATTCCG
Organism: Sporosarcina koreensis; assembly: GCF_042655825.1. Classification (NCBI taxonomy): domain Bacteria; kingdom Bacillati; phylum Bacillota; class Bacilli; order Caryophanales; family Caryophanaceae; genus Sporosarcina; species Sporosarcina koreensis. The sequence continues at coordinate 220,615 of NZ_JBHSNP010000010.1, forward strand.
GATATCGATCGATGGGAACAATGGGGCAAAGATATTTATGAATCGTGCAAGGATGCGGACATCTGCTTGCTTGACGGCACATTTCATTCCACCAAAGATCTTGAAAAAATCGGCCGTGATTATCGGGAAATTCCACATCCGGTCATGACAGAAACGATGGATCGATTACAAGATCTAGTGGAACAAACTGACATTTATTTCATCCACCTCAATCACTCGAATCCTGCGATTAATCAGGAGGGAACGGTTCGGAAGACGCTTGAAATGAAAGGCTTTCATATTCCGGAGGAAGGTATGGAGTTTGTTCTATGACATTGGTATAAATCTACAAAGTCTAGTATACTCATGGAAACTATTTTTCATCGAGAGGGGACAGATTGATGACAAAGATCGGATACGACAAAGGCATCATATATGAATTCAATAAGGCGCAAAAGCCGATACGGACAGTTCCGGCAGGATCGACGGTGACGATTCAGACGTACGATTGTTTCCAAAATCAAATTCAATCCGCAGATACTGAGGTAACTGCGATCAATTGGAATAAAATCAATCCGGCGACGGGTCCGCTTTACGTCGAAGGCGCGATGCCGGGCGATGTGCTGAAAGTGAAGATCGAGCGAATCGACATCGGTGATCAAGGCGTCATGGTCGTCGGGCCGGATTTAGGTGTGATGGGACATGCTTTATCGAAAATGGAGTCGAAAATTTTGCCGATCCAAGATGGCCATGTCCAGTTCAACGACCTGCAGGTCCCTGTGAATAAAATGATCGGTGTCATCGGAGTTGCGCCTGAAGAGGAAGGTGTGAACTGTGGGACGCCTGGCGCGCACGGCGGCAACATGGATAATAAAATGGTGACGGAAGGCGCGACGTTGTACTTCCCGGTGTTTGCGGAAGGCGCATTGTTCGCGCTCGGCGATCTCCATGCCGCGATGGGCGACGGAGAAGTGAGCGTATCGGGCGTTGAGGTTGCGGGCGAAGTGACAGTGACGCTTGAAGTTATCAAAGACGTGTCATTGCGTCATCCGATGCTAGAAAATGAAGAGGCCTTTACTCAAATCGTATCTGCTTCGACGTTGGACGAAGCAGCGAAAACGGCGGCAGTGGAAATGATTGAACGCATTGCAGACAAGTCATCCCTTCCGGTAAGCGAAGTGACGATGCTCATGAGTGCAGTCGGGCAATCGGAAATCTGCCAAATCGTCGACCCGCTGATGACAGCAAGATTCGTCGTTCCGAAATGGGTTCTCAATCAATTAGGCGTTTCTTTTTTTAATTGACTTTTTTCGGTGCCTGTGCAGCACACTATTCAGTCAATACACTACAATTGTATATTCAGAATAGGTGGATGTTGAACTGTAAGTAGTAAATAGAAACTTTGCTTCATAATTATTCTGTCCGTTGAATAGTCATAAATGTTTGTCGCACAGGCACCGAAAAAAATCAGATAATGCACTACAATTGCATAAAAAAATACAAGACTCCAATCAAATCAATGCCTGGTTGGAGTCTTCTTGTATTTATATGCTCACTGTTGAATTGTCATAAATGTACCGTGCACAGGCACCATTATTTTCGATCATCCCGCCGCTCGTTTCGGGCTTTCCCTTCAAAATCCTCCGCGAATTCCTGTGTGCGGTTTTCTCCTGGATTGTTCGTATTGCTGTTTGTGTTGTGCGCCTCTTTGTACGTGTCAAAGCTATTATGCGTTCTTTCATTCATCGTCTTCTTATTATTTTTATTCACCGACTGCTCACCTCCTCTACGTACTATGCGCGTCGGCGGGAGAAGTATACGCTATTCGTCAAGGAGTTCTCGTTAATGGTGGAAGAGTTCTCGTTGCAATGAAAAGAAGGGATTGGAAATGCATATGGCGAAAGATGGATTGTGGGATTTACTGACATTGGGGGATGGGATATGAATTATGACGTCATTGTAGTGGGAGCCGGCCTTGCCGGATTGGTGGCGACTTCGGAAGTGATCAAAGCCAGGAAAAAGGTTCTTTTATTGGACCAAGAGCCGGAGTCATCCATGGGCGGGCAAGCATGGTGGTCGTTCGGCGGATTGTTTCTAGTCGATTCGCCGGAACAACGGCGGCTTGGCATAAAGGATTCGAAGGAACTCGCTTGGCAGGATTGGATGGGAAGCGCAGGATTCGACCGACTCGACGATGAAGATCAGTGGGCCATGAAATGGGCGGAAGCGTATGTGGATTTTGCCGCGAATGAAAAAAGGGATTGGCTTCATTCGCTTGGCGTCCGGTTTTTCCCTGTCGTCGGGTGGGCGGAGAGAGGGGGCTATTTAGCCGAAGGGCATGGCAATTCGGTTCCGCGGTTCCATATTACGTGGGGGACGGGTCCAGGGCTCGTGAAGCCATTCGAAGAAATGGTCCGTGGGGGAATCGCCAAAGGGCTTGTCGACTACAAGCCGCGTCATCAGGTGGATGAATTACTAACCGAAAACGGGGCAGTTGTCGGTGTGAAGGGATCCGAACTCGAGCCAAGCGACGTCAAACGTGGTGAACGAAGCTCAAGAACCATCATTGGGGAATTTACATATAAAGCACCCGCAGTCGTCGTGACGAGCGGCGGAATCGGCGCGAATTTCGATCTCGTCAGGGAAAACTGGCCGGCGCGATTAGGGGAGCCCCCGAAACAAATGATTTCAGGCGTCCCGGCGCATGTCGATGGCCGGATGCTTGCGATAACGGAAAACGCAGGCGGGCGGATTGTGAATAAAGACCGGATGTGGCATTACACGGAAGGCATCCGGAACTGGAACCCGATTTGGCCGTTTCATGGCATCCGCATATTGCCTGGCCCTTCCTCCATCTGGCTGGATGCGGAAGGGAACCGTTTTCCAGCACCAAATTTCCCAGGATTCGACACGTTGGGGACGTTGCAGGCGATAAAGGATACGGGCTATGACTACTCATGGTTCATTCTCACCGAAAAAATGATCGAAAAGGAATTCGCATTGTCGGGTTCTGAGCAAAATCCGGATTTGACGGGGAAGAGCATCAAGAAGGTCCTATCGAGGGTGCTTCCCGGTCCACCGGCTCCAGTGAAAGCGTTCATGGATCATGGCGAAGATTTCATCGTCGCGGAAACGCTGGAGGAATTGGTGGCCGGCATGAACCGGGTTGCGGGGAATGACTTGATTGACATAACGAAAATCGAGCGACAACTGCTAGCAAGGGACCGGGAGATGGATAATACGTTCACGAAGGACCTGCAAATTACGGCGCTCCGCGGGGCGAGGAATTATATCGGCGACAAGCTGATCCGGGTTGCGAAGCCGCATAAGATCCTTGATCCGAAAAACGGTCCGTTAATAGCAGTTAAGCTCAATATCCTAACCCGAAAAACATTGGGCGGGCTTCAAACGGACTTGTCAGGACGAGTGTTGAATGAAGCAGGAAATCCTGTGCCGGGATTGTATGCTGCAGGAGAAGTCGCTGGTTTCGGTGGCGGAGGAGTACATGGATACCGTGCATTGGAAGGGACCTTTTTAGGGGGCTGCCTATTCAGCGGCAGGATCGTCGGTCGAACGCTGTCGGAATAAAGAAGGAGAATTGTCTTTCCATAGCGAATAAAAAGATTATGACAGAAAAAAGGGGAAGAGAAGATGACAGTTGAACAGTTTTTGGAGGAGCAAAATAAAGTAATCAAGGATTTGCATCTGACGAGCGCGAGCAGTTCATGGATGGCGGCGACGACCGGGGAAGACGAGTGGAATCAGAAGACAGCAGAGGCGCAGACTGCATTTAATTTATACCTTTCGAATTCGGAACGTTTCGAGCAAGTAAAGGCGTATCTTGCTCAAGGTGATTTGACGGCAGTGCAGCGACGCCAGCTCGAAGATCTTCATACGGGCATGGCTGGAAAGCAGATCCCCGAAGCGGACTTAAAGGAAATGGTGGAACGGTCGACGGAATTGATCGGCATTTTTAATACTTTCCGTGCGACGATTAACGGTAAACCCGTGTCGGAAAATGAAGTACGGCAAATATTAATCAAAAATAATGATTCAGCTGAACGTGAAGAGGCGTGGCATGCTAGCAAGCAGATCGGAAAGGAAGTCGAGGAAAAGCTGTTGACGCTCGTCAAAAAGCGGAACGAAGTCGCGCGTTCATTAGGCTTTGAAAACTATCACCAAATGAGCTTCGAACATCAGGAACTCGACCGAGATGAAATCTTTTCGATCTTCCATAAGCTGAAAGAGCTTTCCGACGAACCGTTCCGTGAAATGAAGCATGAGATGGACAGCGAACTGGCGGAGCGCTTTGGCATTTCGATCGACGAGCTTCGGCCATGGCATTATGCCGATCCGTTTTTCCAAGAAGCGCCGCCTTCTAAGGAGCTGGACTTGGACCCGTTCTACGAAGGGAAGGACCTTGAGCAGCTGACAATCGATACGTTCAAAAGCATGGGCATGGATATTACGGATATGCTCGCGAACAGCGATCTTTATCCGCGCGACAAAAAGAACCAGCATGCGTTCTGCACGGATATCGACCGGGAAGGCGACGTCCGCGTGCTATGCAATAATGTACCGTCCGATTATTGGTCCGTTACGATGCTGCACGAATTCGGCCATGCGGTTTATTTCAAATATGTTGATCCGACACTTCCGTACTTGTTACGAACGTGCGCACATACTTTGACGACGGAAGCGATCGCGATGTTGTACGGTCGATTCGGGAAAAATCCGGCTTGGCTGCACCAGTTTTTAGGATTGGATAAAGCCAAGGTGGACCAACTGACACCGCTCATCGAGGATTCGCTGCGCAGGCAAATGTTTATCGCAGGCCGCTGGATCATGGCATTCACATTCTTCGAGCGCGAGCTGTACGAAAATCCGGATCAGGATTTGAACAAGCTTTGGTGGAAGATCGTGCAGGACGTCCAATTCGTGAATCCGCCGGAAAACGTTGACTACCCGCATTGGGCAGCGAAAATCCATTTCACGCTCGTCCCGGTTTATTATCAAAACTATCTGCTCGGCGAATTGACGACGTCTCAGCTGCATTCCTACATTGAGAACAATATCTCAAAGGACATGTTCACGCCTGAAGTGGGCACGTATTTGATTGAAGAGTATTTCAAGCCAGGCGCGCTTTACCCGTGGAATGAAAAGATTGAGAAAGCGACCGGCGAAAAGCTGAATCCGCAATATTTCATCGATCAATTCGTATTGAAAGCGCTCGTGTAACTAAGAACGCCGAACGGGATAGTGAAATCTCGTTCGGCGGTTTTATTATCGTTTTTTCTTTTTCGCAAGCTCAGCGGCAGCCAGTTTCTTTTTATCCACCACTTTTTCGAACTCGACAAACACATAATAGACGTTTTCTTTTATTTCTTCAATCCTCATCACTTTGCCTTTTCGCCCTTTCAGCGTCACTTGATCATCGACGGCAGGGATGTTTCTGAGCACTTGATTGAGCACATAATTGTTTTTTTCATAGAAATGAATGGCATACATAATCCGAATCTCCTTTAGTAGTGTGATAGTTGGAATCCATTCATTTTATGTTTGTCCAAGAGATTTAGAACAAAGGACTTTTCGCTGGCGGTGTCGAATAAAGGATGTAACGGATTAAAGGGAGTGGTTACGATGAAGCTTGCGGAGGCATTGATTGCACGCGCGGATTTGCAAAAAAGGAACGAACAGCTGAAAAGGCGGATCAGTGTGAACTTAAAGATCCAAGAGGGGGAACAGCCTGCAGAGGATCCGAATGCGATGTTGGCGGAGCTCGAGGGCAATATGAAAGAATTGACGGCATTGATTCAGCGGATCAATAAAACGAATTGCTCCGTCCGATTCGATGAAACGCGCACGCTTGCCGACGCATTGGTCGAACGTGACCAGAAGTGGGACAAGCGGCTGATACTCTCGAAAATTGCAGAGGAAGCATCGATCCGGAACGACCGATATAGCCGAACGGAAATCAAGATTATGAGCACCGTTAACGTTTCGGCGATACAAAAGCAGGTCGACCAATTATCGAAAGAGTTCAGGGAGATGGACACGAAGATTCAAGGGATGAATTGGAGCATTGATTTACTATAGAGGTCACAGATTTTCAAAGGAAGATTATCGGGCGCGCCCGATAAAATCTGGACGCGCTTATGCCAAGGCATAAGTGATATACAAGTCGGTAGCTGCATCGCAAAGGTGAGTACAAACCCGCCAACTGGGCAAGTTGGACTAATGGTCGGTAGATGGGGCTATACCAAGCGGTTCAAATCCGTCATGAACAATTGACGCCCAGTACCGTGACATGAGTACAAGTAGAATGTAATTGTAACGACCATGTACTAATTTGCGAAGGCAGTGAGGGTGGGGTCGGGGGCTTGATTTGGAATGAAAGCATCTACATCTATAGAATTAAAAATCGTACTATTTGCTATTTCAGCAAAGGTCTGTTATCCTTAAGAAGAATTATTTTTGTTCTTTTTCAGATTGAGAATAGATTTTGGTATTCGTCTAAAGCATTTGAGCAAAGATAGTAACATTGTGTGGAGATCCGCACTAGGAGGTAACAATAATGGAACAAGGTACAGTTAAGTGGTTTAATGCAGAAAAAGGTTTTGGTTTCATCGAGCGTGAAGGCGGAGAGGACGTATTCGTACATTTCTCAGCAATCCAAGGCGAAGGTTTCAAATCTTTAGACGAAGGTCAAAGCGTAACATTTGAAATTGAACAAGGACAACGTGGCCTACAAGCTACAAACGTTCAAAAAGCTTAATAATGGCTTGAAAAAGACCCTGCTTACAGGGTCTTTTTTTGTGTTTTGAATTCGTCATCCGCTCGCTACTCTTTTCCTTCTAGTAAGATCGATTTAATAATATGAATTGAATTCCATTCGCCGAATGAAAAATAGGTGATTGGATATTTTTTCGGGAAAAGCCGTGAATGGATCTCACGCACGTCGTACCCTTTCTTACGCAGCGCCAGCGCGCTCTCACGAAGTTCCTGCAAATACGCAAGCTTCTTCTGCAACGCCATGCGCCCGTCCTTCACATACCCCGCATGGCAACAAAACAGTTCCCCGAAATCATACGACAACGTCTTTTCGATTGAGCTGATGATGGTCGGAATGCTCTCATCACGTAAAATGAGTTTTGTTTTTGGATGCACATATAAATCTCCGGAAAAAAGTTGTCCGGTCTCCTTATTCAGAAACGCGAGATGATCTTTTGCATGTCCCGGTGTCGCAATTACCGTCCAATCGGCGTTTCTGGAACTGAATGTTTCACCGATTGGCTGTGCCTCAAAAGGTCGCCGACTTCCCCAGAAAAACTTCCGGTAGAGTGGATAATCCGCTTTTCTGGCGCATTCATCAATTGTCATTGCATTCATGAAAATCGGCAGTCCGAATTCATTTTGTACATATTGCGCGCCTCCCGTATGATCTTCATGAGCATGCGTAATGACGACTTGGTCAACGTCCGCCTGTTGGAAGAAAGGCTTGAATTCCTCGGCCAATGTTTGGGATCCGGTATCGATCAACACCCCGTCAGTTTCGAAGCAATACACATTCAACTTTACGCTGTTGAGTTTAACTACCCCGTTGATAAATCGGACATCGCTTATCTCATCCTGCATGGATTTCGTTTTCAAGAACATGGGCTTCACCTCGGATTCACTTACTAGTAGACTACCATATTATGAGTGACTATTCATTCAATTAATTCTGATTTGAAGGATTTTAATTCACATAAATCGAATACAGTAGGAAAAAGGAGGATGCGATATGTCGATTGGAACAGAATATTTACGTGTTGTGCGGGAGCGATTCGCTTCAATAAAAGGGCAAGGTGACAAGACATTTGCCCAGTTGGATGAAGATAATTTTCACTGGGTATTAAATGACGAGTCAAACAGCATCGCGATTCTTATCCAGCATGTAAGCGGAAATATGGTGTCGAGGTGGACGGACTTTCTGACGACAGACGGTGAAAAGCCGGACCGGAACCGTGACGGGGAATTCGAAACGAAACGGATGTCCAAGGAGCAGCTGTTGGCTTGCTGGCAACGTGGTTGGGGCGTATTTTTGGGTGCCTTGGAAAGCTTGAACGAGCAAGACTTGGAAAAGACTGTTCATATTCGAGGGGAGGCGCATTCCGTCATCGACGCAATCGAGAGGCAGATGGCCCATTACGCCGCCCACATCGGACAGATTATGTTCATTGGAAAGCAGATCAAAGGGGAGCAGTGGAATAGTCTAAGCATTCCAAAGGGGGAATCAGACGCGTACTTGCAGCGGATGCTGGAAGGGAAATGAGAAAAGTTAACGAAAAAGCCTGTGGGCTGGCGTAAAGTCGCCGCTTCACAGGTTTTTTTAATTAAGGGCTCAATTAATCGCGCAAGGGCTCCAATCAACCACCTCTGTCGTTATAAAAATCAGCTCAATGTATACGTTCCGCCGGCCAATGGGAATCCTACCTTCAGTACATAGTACAGGAGGGCAAGATATGAACAGTCAAAGCAATGGAAAACTGCCGGAGCATCCGGAACCGTTTTGGAGGACAAGTGTCGACTTTCCGACCTTTCCGAGTTTGAATGAAAGCCTTGAAGTGGATGTCATCGTCGTTGGTGCGGGCATCACCGGGATCACGTCTGCGTATTTATTAGCGAATGAAGGCCTTAAAGTTGCGGTTATTGAAGCGGACAAGGTGTTGAACGGGACGACGGGGCATACGACGGCGAAAATTACTGCGCAGCACGATTTGATTTATGATGAATTCATCCAGAACATGGGGCGGAGTACAGCGAGATTGTATTATGAAGCGAATATGGAAGCGTTGGCATTCATTAAGAAAACAGTGGAGGAGCATCAAATCGACTGTGAGTTCACGAACGTTGATGCTTATATTTATTCCGTCTCCGATAAGTATGAGGAGAAAATTAAGAAAGAGGCGGATGCCTACGCGAGGCTTCAAATCGAAGGCGGCCTCGTTGACGACTTTCCTTTTGACATTGATGTAAACAACGTACTTGTCATGAAGAACCAGGCGCAGTTCCATGTGACGAAATATTTGGTTCATCTCATCGATTTAATCAAGGAAAAAGGCGGACAGATTTTTGAGGATACCGTCGCCGTCAATATTAAAACGGGCGAGAAGCCGGTCGTCCTGACGCGCAATGAGAAACGGATCACCGCGAAGCATGTGTTGATTTGCACGCATTTCCCGTTTTACGAAGGGACCGGTCTTTATTCGACAAGGATGTATGCAGACCGCTCGTATGCGCTTGCAGTGAAAGCGAAAAAGGAATTCCCTTCCGGCATCTTCATTAGCGCGGATGAACCGACACGCTCTTTGCGATCCATCATGGACAATGGCGAGGAGTTGGTGCTCATCGTTGGTGAAAACCATAAGACCGGTCAAAGCCAAGTGGAGACGATGGAGCATTACAAGGCGCTCGAGCAGTTCGGCGAAGAGCTTTTCGGGCTTGAGAAGATTGTGAACCGATGGTCGGCGCAGGACTTGGTCACGTTGGATAAACTGCCTTATATCGGCGAAATCACGTCAGGCAATCCGAATATCCTGATTGCTACGGGCTTCCGGAAGTGGGGAATGTCCAACGGGACGGCTGCTGCATTGCTGTTCCGCGATATGGTCACCGGGAAGGAGAGTAAGTTTGAGAAATTGTATACGCCGTCGAGGTTCTATGCGCATCCAAGTTTGAAAAACTTCCTCGTCCAAAACGCGAACGTTGTAGGGCAATTAATCAAAGGGAAGCTGAATTCGCCGAAAACAAATCCGGATGATTTAGCAAAAGGGGAAGGCGCGGTCGTCACGCTGGACGGCCATCGAAAAGGCGCGTACCGCGATGATGACGGGAAAATCCATATTGTCGACACAACGTGTACCCATATCGGTTGCGAAGTCGAATGGAATAGCGGCGATCGGACATGGGACTGCCCGTGCCACGGATCTCGATTTAAGTTCACGGGCGAAGTGATCGAAGGCCCCGCGGAAAAGCCGCTGCAAAAGTATGATTATACGATGATGGACAATTTGACATCCGAGGATTCCGGATATTGAATGAAAACGACCCATCTGGCGATTAGCCGGATGGGTTATTTCGATTACAATTTTTTTCGATATACACTAGGTGTATATCGTTTCCACTCTTCCTCCAACTCCATCCAATCAACGACCTTCCATGGATTAAAGAATGTCTGTCCGTTTTTATTAAAAAACAACTGTCCATCAATGCAGTAGGCCGCATGTTGAACATTGCTATGTTCATCACTCCATACGACTGCATCTCCTGCTGAAAAGCGGTCCTCGACTTTCGTGAATAAAGCTTGCGTCAGCTTCTGCATAAACGTGTCACCATGGATCCATTCGTGAATAATCCATTCTTCCAGACTCGGCTCTGAACTAATGGCAAACAGCGTGGCAGCGAGGCAATTGGCACCTGGCTCTGTAGAAAATGTATTCGCATAGGTGACCAAATGGGTAGGCATAGATGCAGGTGGTTGCAACGATGTCCATTCATCGTATTGCTGTGCGGTTTTGCGGACGATTTCTTCTTTGATGGAAGTGGATAGTTTCATCCACATCTCCTTTTGCAAAACACCGAGCTTCTCCCCGTTCATTTCCAAAACATAGTCCTTCGGGAATGAATATTGGTCGGACAATAACGAGATCGGGCCAACTAATCCTCTTCCTAACTCATATTGAAGAGTAAACAGTTCATTTCTCTTGTCAGCGGGAAGCGAACCGATCCACTCAGGCTGCGCGACAATGATGAACTCAGCTTCCTTGGAAACCATCCAATACATATAGCTATTCACCATTTGAATACCGTTGTAAGAAGAATGATTAAAAAACTCTGATCTTGGTAAGACCAATGTTCCTAGCAAATCATTTTGGAATGAAGATAAATCATTCGTTCGGAGGAAAAACAAATCCTTTTCAGGTATGTATTTTTCAATCCAATGATCTAGCTGTTGTTGGGTAGGGGATATTGTAGTGTCCATATTTTTACACCTTTCTACTAAAAATTGAATCTATTCCAATAGTATCTCACTTTTGAAAAGGGTCAAGATTCATTTTTAAGCCTTCTAACACCCCATCCTGGCAATTCAGATGGGGTGATTCATGTTATTCAACTTCCTTCAGGACATTCTCAATCACTGATACCCTGCCATCCAACTCATTCAACTTTCGTTGAAGAATGGCATTTTGTTCGCGTTCAAGTGCAAGCTTTTCATCGGCTCTTTTTTCAAAGCCCTTTACTGTTTTTACGATAAAAAAGATAACTACAATAAAGATGATTACCGGAATAAGTGATACTAATAAGCCTAATATGCTTGCAATTCCAAGTGAAGACAATTGAATCTCCCTCCTTCATTTATTCTTCTTTGACATCGTGAGCGTTGGCGCTAAACGGTGGATCAATTCCTCGTTCAGTTCAAAATGAAATGGAGCAAGTGCATAAAATTTTGCTGCTTTGCCGCTTTCTAAAATCTCCATATTGCTTGTAACCAAATGGACCTCCTCCAACTTTTGTAGGTGCAAATACAGCAATGGCCTGCTCATTCCAAGTAGGCGCGCCAACTCGCTGACATATTGCCGCCCTTCCGATAACACCGCTATGATTTTCAAACGATGCGGGTTCGACAATGCCTCCAGATATGCTAATAATTCATCTCCATCATCAAAATGTATCATATGTAAGAATTATATTACAGGTGGTTGTAAATTACAACCAAAATAGAGGGATTTTAATTATTGAATCGAATAAATAAGAGGTGTGGAGAGGCAATTTGACATTTGAGGAATTTTTAAATGAAAAGTGCCACGGAATTCAGTTTGAGAGATGAAAGGAAGCTGACGATAATGAACACAGAAATCACAACAAAAATGAAAATCAATAAACCGGTAAGCGACGTGTTCGAAGCGATTGTCGACCCGGAGAAAATGGGCGGATACTGGTTTTCTTCAGGTACGAGCAGAGTCGAACAAGGCAAGACGATCACTTGGAAGTACGAGGAATATGGTGCGGAAGGGGATATTCATGTCCAGCAGGTCGAGGAAAACAAGAAGATCGTTTTCAACTGGGGGGAGACGACCGTCACAATGACATTCCATGAAACAGATGGAAGTACGATCCTTGAAGTGACTGAGTCGGGCTTTAAGCCGGGCGACCCCGAAATCGTCAATAAAATGCTCGACCAAAAAGGAGGCTGGGTCTACATGCTCACTTGCTTGAAGGGGTATGTGGAAAATGGCATTACCACGTTAAGGGCTTCATTGGTTCATTGAAAATGAAGATCTTGCAGGAGAAAATAGAATCGCGTTTGAAAGATGCGAAAGGGACATGGTCGGTTTCAATTGAAGATTTGAATGAAGGCACCTCATTTTCATTAAATGAAAATGAGCTTTATTACGCTGCAAGTATCATCAAGGTGCCCATCATGGCGGCCGTTTTCACGGCGGCGGATGAAGGGGGCATCCGGCTAGGGGACCGTTTGACGTTGCGAAGAGATGATATTGTCGGCGGCAGCGGTGTGCTGCAGTTCATGACGCCCGGCATTGAGTTGCCGATCTATGATTTGCTGACATTGATGATCATCCAAAGCGATAATACCGCGACCAACATGTTGATTGATTTGATCGGCATGGAAAAAATCCAGGCTGTCATGTGTGGTACGGGGATGGAACGGAGTGAAATCCATCATAAATTAATGATTGTCCAGGCGAATCGATTGAATAGCAATGAAATCAGTGCAAGCGACGTTACCGCCTTATTGACGCGCATGGCCCGCGGGCAATGCGTTTCAATGCATGCGTCAGAGCAGATGGTCCGCATTATGAAGCAACAGCAGCTTTCGAATGGCTTTATTGATAACTTGCCAAAGATAACTTCTCCTATCATCGGTGCGATTCCAGATTGGGAGTTTGCCGGTAAGACGGGCAATGTCGACGGAATCATGCATGAGTGCGCATTGCTTTATGTACGGGGACGATGCATAGCGGTCACTGTGCTGTCCAAAGGATGTCCGGAAGATGAGGCGCGGGCGTTGATTGCGCAAATCGGAAATGATGTGTATTCGTATGCCAGATGAGGATGGTTCCTCATCTGGTTTTTTCGATTCTTCGATTCTTCGATTCGGTGGTAAAGTCGCGAAAGTCGGTGGTAAACCGTTGAGAGTCGGTGGTAAAGTCACGAAAGTCGGTGGTAAACCGTTGAGAATCGGTGATAAACCCGTGAGACTCGGTGATAACCCATAAAAAGAGGAAAATCCCTGCCCGCGGCGAATACCTCTTAATAGGAACACGCAAACAGGGGGGATTTTACATGGGAGAAACAGTAGCGGTACAACCTTTCGAAACGTATGCACAGAAGTATATTGAGAAGCATTTGATACCGGGGGCGATAATCGGCATCAGCGAGAATGGGCAGGGGATGTACGAGCTGGAGTTTGGATATCGAAACGTAGCGCAGCAGTTGCTGGCGACGGGGGATACGGTATTTGGCATCGCATCGATGACGAAGTCGTTCACAAGCGCGGGCATCATGAAACTGCAAGAGCTTGGGAAATTGTCGGTGCATGACAAAGTCGTCGACTACTTGCCGGAGCTTAAGAAGTCCGGCGGTCCAGTTGAACGGATCACGCTCCATCATCTGATGACGCATACGGCGGGCTATCCACCACTTGCGACACATGTGTATGCACGAAAAAATAGCATTGAGCAGGACCCATCGGCGAAGGATTATGGGCTTGACCTATTGAATAACCCAGGACCGCATATCGAGACATACGACGAGATGCTTGAATTCATGGCCAATGACGATTTCGAATGGCTCGGCGAACCGGGGCAGTTTTATAGTTATTCGAACGATTCATATGGACTGCTCGGCGTCATCATCAGCCGGGTGAGCGGACAGCCTTATGAAAAATTCATCGAAGAAAACATTTTGCAGCCTGCGGGATTGAAGAACAGCTTTTTCGACATGGAGCGCCTCAACCAAATCGAAGACGTAACGACCCTTTACATGAAAGCGAAGGACGGCTCGCATGTGTATGAAGCGCCGCTTTGGTGGGATGCTCCTTCGATGCGAGCTGTCGGGTATTTGAAGTCGACGGCAAATGATATTCTCCGTTATTTGGAGATGTATTGGAATGAAGGCGTCATCGATGGGACGCGGATTTTATCGAAGGAAAGCATTGCGCAAATGATCCATCCGCATGTCGAATACGAACCGGGAAGATACTACGGCTACGGGCTTCGGATTGTTCCCGATTATTTCGGTTCCACGCTGATCAGCCATGGGGGTGGATTAAAAGGCGTTTCTTCTTATATGTGTGCAATCGTCGAAAAAAAGAAGGCGGGTGTCATTCTGACAAACGTTTCAGACGTGCCTGCAGGCGATCTCCTGATGAGCGCGCTGAATGTCACGGAAGGCAGGGAGCTGGATGCCGCATATGCAACGTATGAAGTAAGGGAAATCGATGCGGACGACCTTCAGAAATTCGTCGGCACCTTCATCTCGAGCGAAGGGATGAATGTGAAAGTGGCGCTGAAGGAAGGAAAGCTCACGATTGAATCGAATGAAGTATGCAGAACGTTGAAATGCATCGGGGAAAACTTCTTTATCGATGAAGATGAAAATGATGGCATCCTGCAGTTCATTAAAAATTCGAATGGAGCAATTGAGCGGATTGTGTATGGCGGAAGGCATATTATGAAGGAAAACGTTTAAAAGTAGCTGGTCTTTCACGGAGATGTGAAAGACCTTTTTTTATTCTAGGGGAATGTCATGGGGAGGGACGTTTTGATTACATAGAATAACAGCATCAAGCCTTTTGGAGGTGTGGGGAATGTCAGGTGTAGTCGAGCGCGGTGTAGGGTATGGTAATGGATTTACGCTGATCGTCGTTTTGTTTATTCTTTTGATAATTGTAGGCGCAGCGTTTTTAGACGGAGGATATTGTTAAGTTAGATTTTTACGTTAATAAATTTACGGAAAATGCATAAAAGAGTAAATAGTAGAGAAGCGGATAGTTATGTCGCTTCTCTATTTTTATGTACTAATTTTGTCAATACTTCCGCTAAATTTTATGTTATTATAGGCAAGTTGGAAAAAAACATATGACATTTTGTTTTGTATATAAACACCTGATTTGTCGAATAACTAAAGTGATTACCTAAATGTTTATTCGGGAAGATACAAGAAAATGGCATTCGTTGCTCCATACTACAGTTCATGCATCTAGAGAGGGGGAAACCGCTATGAAATTCCTTATATTCATCGCGGCGTTACTTGTTATCTTTTTCCTTGCATTCATCGTGAGCAATGGTAAAAAGAGGATCAAATATAAATCAGTTATTACGATGGTTGTCTTACAGCTTGTGCTGGCATTCATCCTATTGAATACAGAATTCGGTCTTGTTCTCATCAAGGGAGTGGCGAATGTATTCGATAAGTTATTGGCATATGCTGCGGAAGGGATCAACTTCGTTTTTGGCGGGCTTGCCAATGAAGGTTCTTTCCCCTTTTTCATGAATGTTTTATTACCGATTGTCTTCATTTCAGTACTCATCGGTATCGCGCAGTACATAGGGCTCCTTCAGATTATCATCCGTTTTCTTGGCCTTATTTTGAGCAAAGTCAATGGGCTAGGAAGATTGGAATCGTTCAATGCGGTCGCTTCAGCGATTTTTGGACAATCAGAGGTATTCATCTCCATTAAAAAACAGCTTCCGCATATTCCGAAACATCGGTTGTATACGATGTGTACATCCGCAATGTCGACGGTATCCGCGTCGATTTTAGGGGCGTATATGACGATGATCGAACCGAAATACGTTATTACGGCACTCGTCCTGAATCTTTTCGGCGGGTTCATCATCGCGAATATTATCAATCCTTACGAAGTGTCGGAAGAAGAAGATATTATCGACGTACCGCAAGAAAGAAAGCAGTCTTTCTTTGAAATGTTGGGCGAGTATATTATGGACGGCTTTAAAGTGGCGATCATCGTCGGTGCGATGCTGATCGGTTTTGTTGCATTGATCGGCATGGTGAACAGCATATTCGAGGCGGCTGTCGGCGTCAGCTTCTCGACGGCGTTAGGATATGTCTTTGCGCCATTTGCATTCATCATCGGCATTCCGGCCTCGGAAGTTGTACAAGCCGGTACGATCATGGCGACGAAGCTACTGACGAACGAGTTCGTGGCAATGATGGACTTGGCTAACATCACGTCATCATTATCGAGCAGGACGGTCGGCATCATTTCCGTTTTCCTTGTATCATTCGCGAACTTCTCTTCAATCGGCATCATTGCCGGAGCTGTTAAAGGCTTGAATGAAGAACAGGGCAATACTGTCGCCAGATTCGGTTTGAAATTGCTCTATGGAGCGACATTGGTCAGTTTGTTGACAGCAGCGGTTACAGGAATCATGTTGTGAAGGAGTCCCCATTCCGGGGGCTCTTTTTTTGCACGTATTTTTCAGTTCCCTTCAATGGAAGTGGTCGTGCCGAAGCGGTATGATGAAATAAGACCGACTAAATCTATTGGAGTGAATGCAATTGATAAATGATAGAGCGAAGAAGTTCAACGGCATCCCGCTTTCAATCCTCGACCTTGCGATGATTAACGAGGGAAGCAATGCGGGCCAGTCTTTCAAGAATAGCGTCGATCTTGCCCAGCATGCTGACAAGTGGGGATATAACCGCTTCTGGCTTGCCGAACATCATAATATGCCCGGCGTCGCAAGTTCGGCGACGTCTGTCATCATTGGGCACGTGGCGGGTGCGACGGAGACGATCCGTGTCGGGGCTGGCGGCATCATGCTGCCGAACCATGCGCCGCTCGTCATCGCGGAGCAATTCGGCACGCTCGATGCACTGTTCCCAGGGAGAATCGACCTCGGATTAGGACGCGCTCCCGGCAGCGATCAGGCAACTGCTTTTGCGCTAAGACGGACATTGCAGAGCAGCGGCAATGATTTCCCGGAACAGCTTGACGAACTACGCGCCTATTTCAAGCATGATCCGACTGCACGCGTTCGCGCGTTTCCGGGGGAAGGACAGGATATCCCGATCTGGCTCCTTGGATCGAGCGATTTCAGTGCGAGGCTTGCTGCGGAACTCGGTCTGCCGTTTTCATTCGCAAGCCATTTTGCGCCGACGTATATGATGCATGCGCTGAATTTGTACCATCGCAATTTCAAGCCTTCGAAAGATCTCGAAAAGCCGTACACGATGTTAGGAATCAACATCATTGCCGCGGATACCGATGAAAAGGCGCAATGGCTTGCGACGTCCCACCAGCAGATGTTCCTCAATATCCGAAGAGGGATCACGACGCAGTTCAAGCCGCCAATCGATGATGTGGACGCCGCCTGGTCCGAATTTGAAAAGTCGGCAGTCGCTGAATTGTCGAATTGGCCATCAACGATTGTCGGCAGTCCTGAAACGGTCAAAAAGAAATTGGAAGCGTTCATGGACATGACGAAAGCAGATGAATGCATTATCAGCTCGGGGATCTTCAACCATGAAGACCGTCTCCGCTCCTATGAAATCGTCTCGGAAATGATGGCATGATGAAGATGACTTTTGAATAAAATAGCCAAGTATCGGACAGCAACCCGATGCTTGGCTATTTTCATATTTTCCTTCTCTTTTCTTGCTGAGCGATCAATCTCGTCCCGACGAGGTCGCCTGTAATATTCACCATCGTCGCACCCATCCCGACAAGTGCGTCAATCGCGGTCAACAACGCCACCGCTTCCATCGGCAAGCCGAGTTGGACGAACACGGTCGCAATCATGACGATGCCTGCGCCGGGAACTCCAGCTGTTCCGATCGAAGCGAGCGTCCCGATCAACACGACCATCATCATATCGGGAATCGTAAGCGGGGTGCCTGCAACATTGGCGGCAAAGACGGCTGAAACGGCTATGCGGATCGCTGCGCCGTCCATGTTTACGGTCGCACCGAGCGGCAAGCTGAAACCGTATAAGCTTTTCGGTATCCCCATTTTTTTCGCGGCATCCAATGTGAGGGGCAGTGTGCCTGTGCTGCTTTGCGTGACAAAAGCCGTAATCATCGGTGTGCGTGCATAGTTGAAGAAAGGTCCGGGTTTGATTCCGAAAAGAAGCAGTAGGATGACATACAGCCCGATATGAACGAGCAGCGCAATATAAAAGACGCTGATCATGCCGCCTAAAGAAATGAGTGTGTCGATCCCTTGGCTGCCGACCGTATTCGCGATGATCGCAAAAATGCCGATCGGAACGTATTGAAGGATCGCTTTCAAGATGATCAGGGAAGCTTCATTCAAAGCCGTAATGGTCGTCAATAACGAATCTCCGAGCCCGCCATGGTTTTTAGAGGAGCGCATGACGGAGATCGCAATGCCGAACACGAGCGCAGTGAAGATGATGCCAAGCAGATTCATTTCCGTAAATGCCGTGGCGATATTGGATGGCACGATGTTGAGGAGCACATGGATGATGCCGGGATTTTCCGGGACATCGAATGTTTCATTCCCAGTGAGATGCATTCCCGTACCGGGCTGGAAAATACTTGCAACGAGCAGGCCGATGACGATCGCAAGCGCAGAAGTGACGGTGTAGTAGATGAAAACTTTGCTGCCCATGCGCCCTAGGTTCGCGATATTCGTCTGATTCACCCCGACGATGAGTGTGAACAAAATGAGTGGGATGATCAGGAATGTGAGCAGACGGAGAAGCAGATCGCCGAGCGGTGCTAATACGGCAGCTTGCTCCCCTAACAGGAAACCTGCAAGTATTCCGAGAACTAAGGCGACCGAAATTTTTAAAATCAATGAAGCACGGAAGTACGCCATGAACAGTTTTTTCATCTTGCCGCCTCCTTTTCAGAAACTCAAGTGTTGAAGGAATTCTGAATTCTACGTTAATACAGAGCGGACGGCGTGTCAAAATTCATGCTTTTATGGAAAGGGAAGTCGGTGTAACGTGTCGAAAGAGTAGGAAAGGAGGGATCGTGATGGTGCAATTGCAAGAGCAAGCGGATGGTGCTGAACGGAAAGAATTTAGGGAGGCGCCTGTGACGACGGTGTTCAAGAAATTCGGAAATAATAGGGATGTTTCACTCGTTTTCGGGGATCCGATCGAAGTGGGACTGACAAAAGTGGTGCCTGTTGCGAGGTTGAGATATGGATTCGGAGGCGGGGGTGACGGCAATGGTGCGGATGGCGGCGGCGGGGGCTTCACCGTTAAACCGGTCGGCGTCTATGAAATTACGCCCGATCGAGTGAAATTCAAGCCGGCACGCAGTGGTGGACAATTATTCGGAATGGTATTGGTGTCCGGTCTATTTTTCTTCCTCGGAAGGAATTCATGTAAAAAACGGTGAATGAAAAAGGACTCTTCTTAAGTGAGAGTCCTTTTTCATTCCTATTGACGAGCGCCTTTCCGGATGGAACCGATGACAAAACCGATGATGCCGAATACGATGGCAGGGACAATCCAGCCGATCCCTTCTTCGTAAAGGGGCAAATGGCGGAGCGCATCGGCAACCGGTGCAATCGGCAGACCGAATGCCTTCAACATATCAAAAAACCCGACAAATCCAGCCGCAGCTAGCGCGAATAAATACACTTCCCGATAGCCATTGAACCATTTGTGAAAGAAGCTGATTGTAATCAAAACAATCGCAAGCGGGTAAATCCCGATGAGAACGGGCAATGTGATGGAAATTAATTGCGTAAGCCCGATGTTGGCAATGAATGTGCTGAAGACGCAGACGATCACCACGACTAATGGATAGGATAGCTTCGGGAATGTGCTCGAGAAAAAGGCGGCACATGATGAAACAAGCCCGACCGAAGTCGTCAAGCAAGCAAGGAAAACAGCCGCGCCAAGTAATACTTGTCCGGTCGGCCCGAGAAGCGAATAGGCGAGCTGCGTCAAGATCTCGCCGCCGTTTGCCGCATTCGGTGCGACGAGCCGACTCGTTGTGCCGAGATAAGCGAGCCCGACGTACACGAGACACAGCCCGACAACGGCGATGGCCCCGGACTTCACAGTTATGGCGGCAATCGCCTTCCGGTCTGAAATGCCCTTTCCCTTAATCGCATTGATGACTATGATGCCGAAAACGAGCGCCGCGATTGCATCCATCGTCAAATACCCTTCGATGAATCCGTTAATGAAAGGGTTTTGGATATAAGGTTCCTGTGGAGGTCCGCTCGTCCCGGCTGGCTTCATGATGCCGACCGTGACGATGAAAGCGACGAGCGCCAAGAGAACCGGCGTCAGCACATTCCCGAAACGGTCAACCAATTTATTCGGCTTCAATGAAAGCCAAGCGGTAATCGCAAAAAAGAGGATTGTGAATAAAAGTAAAGCCATCTTTTCCGCTGAATCGGAAATGAACGGGGCCAATCCCATTTCAAATGAGACAGTTGCCGTTCGCGGAACCCCGAAAAACGGGCCGATCGCCAAATAGACAATGATCGTGAAAGCGATTCCAAATAACGGATGCGCCTTGCCCGCAAGATCCCTCAACTGGCTGCCGCTCATCGCAACCGCAACGACGCCAAGAAAGGGAAGCCCGACGCCTGTAATGAGAAAACCTGCAATCGTAATCCATACATTGCCTCCCGCCAGCTGCCCGACGAGCGGTGGAAATATCATATTGCCGGCGCCGAAAAATAGCGCAAACATCAATAATCCCAACTTCAACGTTTCCTTATTCGAAAAATCGTTCATAACCATTCCCTCCAACATTCAAAAAGCGCATAATATCATGGATACAGTCATAACTGGCAATAAATTCGCATAAATCCCCCAAATACTTCATAAATAAAATTATTGACGCAAAAGTCTTCTTAAAACCCCATAAATCGAGTTTACCATAACCCATTCTGCAACCTTTATCGGTATTCGTAAAAAGAGAAAAATTATTAATTTCTGATAATAATCTATATACAAGTTTAAAAGTATGTTAATATTCAGAAGAGAGTTCGATTTTTATTAAAATGATTTTGGAATGAGGAGGAATTGGGATGTTGAATGTGACGGAAAATCGGTTTGCGAATTATCCACAGCAGCCACACGGGGGGAAACTGGTCGACAAAGTGTTGACGGGAACGGAAAGGGAAGAGGAGCTGGAAAGGGCGAGATTGCTGCCATCCATCATGGTCGACCTGGAAGCTGTCATCACGCTTGAAATGATAGCGACTGGCGTTCTGTCGCCGAATGAAGGCTTCATGAATGAAGTCGACTATAAATCCGTATTGAATGAAGGCAGGCTTTCGAACGGCACGGTTTGGCCGGTTCCGCTCAGCTTCGCACCGATCGGCAACCGAAACAAAGAAATCATCAAAACGCTTTCCGTGGGGGACGAAGTGGCGCTTTCTGATGAACAGAACGAGCCTGTGGCGATTTTGAAGATTGAAGACATTTTTGACTATGATAAAGATTATCGCGCTTCGCATCTATTCGGCACGACGGATCGGAACCATCCTGGGGTGGATGCGATTTTCAGAAGAATGGGAGATGTCGCGCTCGGCGGGCCGATTACATTATTGCGTCGGGTCGATTGGGGGCCGTTCGAGAAGCTTCGATTGGAACCGAAAGATACATGGCATGAATTTTACGAGGTGAAGAAATTCCGCTCCGCAGCAGGGTTCATTACAGGGGCGAATCCTTTGCATCGCGGCCATGAATACATCCATAAAAATGCGCTCGAAGAAATCGACGGCTTGCTCCTTCAGCCGCTTGTCGAGATGGCGAAGCGCGAATATACGCGCCATGAATTCCGGATGCTGTCGTATCGGAGCGTACTAGACACGTATTATCCGAAAGGCAGGTCGATCCTTGCACCACTCAGGGTGACGTATATCTTTGCGGGTCCACGGGAGACAGTGCTGCATGCTCTCATTATGAAGAACTATGGCTGTACGCATGCGCTCATCGGCCGGGATCACGCGGGAATCGGCGACTACTACGATAAGTATGCGAGCCATAGCATTTTTGACCAGTTCAAGCCGGAAGAGCTCGGCATTGACGTGCGGCTGTTCCATGAAGTGTTCTACTGCACGCGTTGTGACGCACCTGCGACAGAGCAGTCCTGTCCGCATGATACCCAATACCGGATTAATATTTCAGGGACGGGAATCCGTGAAATGCTCCGGCACGGCATCATGCCGCCGAAGGAGATCGTCCGTCCGGAATCTGCGCGGATCGCAATTCAAGGCGTCCAGCCAAAAGGGCTCGATGAACATGGAAGCGCTATCTCGCCTGTCGGGAAGGTAATTAAGAGCATGTTCCCGTTCTATTTGGAGCGCACAAGGCTCGGAGGACGGAAGCGGGTTAGGCCTTTGTCGATCGAAGAGTTGACGAATGACGACTTGGAAGCGGTCAATTTGGACGTCCGTGCGAATGCCGACCGGATTTACCGGGAAGTGTTCGAGGAGTATACGAGCGTCGGTGACACGAACCGGGGCTTGCAGCCGGAATGGGTGATGGATGCAAGGGATTCATTGCAAACCCAGCAGCGGATGGTCATCTCGGATCTTGAGGAGAAAGTGAAGCAAGCGCCTGCTGCCGCTTCGGATGAATTCATGTATCAGGATAAAGAGGAAGCGCTGCGGGAACTTGAAGTAGCGAAAAAGATCCTCGGCGATATCCCGAAAGTGCTTCGCGCGGCCGATTTCGACTACCGGACGTGGAATACCCTGCCGTATAAACGCTACCGCGGCAGCGACGAGCCTGAAGAGAAGAAATGAGTTGAGGTTCGGATGGGCGGAAACCTGAGACGAGCATAACTCGTTGAGATTGCGCCATCATGTATGTAAACTCGAGCATAACTATTAACGGAGAGCTTTCCGCCATATTGGCGGAAAGCTTTTTTGGTTTTAATAGAGTGATTTATGATCACTTACCAGGATTTCTAGCGCTTAATGGGTTTCATGATCACGTAGTTTATGGAAAACTATACCTTAACCATTGCACCACGATGTACCTCGTGTTACGATGTTGTGAAGAGGTGAATGAAGTGGATCAAGAGATGATGAAAGGGAGCATTGACTTGATATTGCTGTCGCTCATTGCACAGCGGGATATGTATGGGTACGAAATCGTCAAGGTGTTGAAAAAGGTTAGTGATGATACGTATGAAATGAGTGAAGGGACCCTTTACTCGGCATTGAAGCGACTTGAAAAGAGACGTTGGGTCGAATCCTATTGGCAGGAAGCGGAGGGCGGGAGGAGAAAGTATTACCGTCTGACCGATGAAGGTGTAGAAGCTTTGGAAAGCAAGCGCGAAAATTGGGAGTGGATGAATGGACTTGTCCGCAAAAGCTCGGAAGGTTTGCTATGAACCAGGTTTTTCATCGCTTCGTCGAAGGGATTGTACGTGAAACCGACAGCAATCAGGAGGAGCGCGAGGATCTGTATGAAGAACTTCTCTCCCATTTGGAATGTTCATTCAAAGACTACCAAAAGCAAGGATATTCAAACGAGGAGGCAATGCGAACCGTCATGACAAACTTCGGGGATGAACGGAAGATTGGTCAGCAGCTCCAACAGGCAATGTATCCATATCGAAGGGAAATGATGCTTGGCTTATCAGTCGCGTCACTGCTTTACGCGTATGGCGTCTACTTGTCTCAATTATTGATAATGGGAGACGCGCATATTTTATGGTTGGTCGTTGCTGTCCTCAGTAGCACCGCATTGCTCTTACTAACCGTGAGACCGGTTTCTTCATTGAATCGGCGGTTATGGATGAATAGTTTGCTGCTTATCCATATCCTAATCTTTTTCTACGGCCTGTTACTCGCGACCGATGTCTATCATCCGGTTTCCATCGGCCTGACAATCATAGCAAGCCTGATTCTATTGCTTGCCATCGTACTTGTGTACCGGACGACGATTTATGATTTTTCATCCAATCGGCAACGATCGGCGAAAGATGCGAAACGGCTTCACTTCATTAATATTACAACAGGGATCTTCGTCGTTTTTGTTATATTGTTTTTCCTATGGGCGTTTCTCTTTTTCAGCGCAGAAATGTCCCCTGCAGTTTTCATCATATTCATCCCGCTCGTCATATGGATTGTCTCTTATGCAAGCCAAATGCATTTACTTTCGAGGCAAAAGAAAAAGTGGGCCTATTCAATTGCAATCATTCAAACCGCCATTATCATCTGTCTCATCGGATTGTGGCTGTTGGGAGTGTAGGAGGGGTTTAGTTGAATAAAACATTCGGTTACCTACTAGGGGCTATCGTTCTCATAACAGGAGTTTTCATCATACTCGGGTTCGTTTTCAGCAAGGATGAAAATGAAAAGCAAAATGGATTGACCGCAATCTATGATGTCTCCCAGGATGGTTCGATTGCATATGTCGCATTTGATCAAGGCAAAGCAGGAATTTATTTTTCTGGGAATGAAAAACCTGTTGCCCAACTGCCTGTCGACCAAACCATTTTGGATATTCGCTTTTCGAAAGATGGCAGCAAGCTTGCGTATGTCGTAACGGATAAAGAGATGAGTCAAAAAAGCGAAAGCGCAGTGCATCTTCTGCAAACAGATACGCATGCCAATCAACTTGCGTTTCAGGAACAAGCTTTGATTACTGAACTGGCATTTGACCCGAAAGATCCGGAACTGCTCTTTTACTTGCAGGCGGATACATTTACGAATTATTCGCCGATCACAGGTGAACGGCCGCATGATTTTGATGTGCATAGCTTCCATCTAAACGATCAAACCCACACGAAATATACGGATTGGAAAAAGTATAATATGGCGTCATTGCAAGTGTCCGCGACCGATGAAACGGTATATGTCCAAATGGATGATGATGAACATGTTCAAACTGCGGATGAAGTATTTGCATCAAAACAGCGCATTTTTGAAATTCCGCTGCATGCGCCGGATGAAAAAAAGGTCATAAGCAATCCGGCTGGGGAGGAAGATATTTATGATTTCCTGCTGCTGCCGGAAAGGGAAGAAATCGTGTATCAGGCTGTCGCCGGCACAGGATCGGATGGCATATTCGAATATGAATTATTCAGCTTCAACTGGAAAACGTATGAAACAAAGCAGTTAACGAATCTGAAGGAATATACGGCGAAACCGATAAGCGGACCGGAAAACCAAATTTACTTTTTAGTGGATCGTGAATTCGGGGGAAGGCAACCCCTTTATCAACTCTATCGCATGTCGGAAGAGGGGAAAGATCCGGAAGAGGTAACTTTAAAATAACGCTGGAAACCGGGCATTCCAGTCTCCAGCACATTCCATTAGAAAAATGAATGAAATGGTATATACGCTTCCTTGATTCCGTGAATCATCGCCTTTTTAATCGACGATTGGCTAGTAGGGGCTGCGCGGAATGGAATTTTATACTTTTTGGCGCATTCCTTGGCCAATCCGCTGCTGCGATGGGATGAATGCTCGCTTGCGGAAATGATCAAATCTTTATTTTTGACAGCTGCTTTGAGGCGGGTTTTGCTTTCATCGCCACTGAACACATCCAAAGTAAAGTTCCCGCTTTCTGCGAGCGGCATGAAATCTGAACTCCGGAAATCAGCCCCGATAATAACAATCTTTTTATCTTTTAATAAGTTCAATTCAACATCGGTCCATATGCTTTCTTTTTTCGACGTTGTATCTTTATAAAAACTGGACGGTTTCGGTTCGGGTCTGGCAAGTTCATTCGTGCGCTCCGGATAGCACCAGACGACACGGAACGATAGCGGGTCCGATTCGTGGTACGCAATTGACACGACGCTGCCGTCCTTTAAACTATACGTTTCACTATCTCTTTGACTAATTAAAAATTGATAAGGGGACTCGCCGTCAAGTTTTATTCTCGTTAATTTTCCATTTGTAATATGATGATCTGCAACTAATAATCCATCGGATGTTTTTGTAATGACACAATAATCGATTTCAATTCGATTGCTTTCATGCTTCGTAACACTATTTTTACGTTTAATGAATACTAGATCTTTGAGACGATCCCCGATTGCTTCAATATAATCCCCATGTTCAAACCCATGCATCCTCACAATCTTTTCCGGGACATAGATATCCCCATGCCTTCCTTTTAATATTCCGCCTTTCAATTTCCTTTCCATCGGCGTTCCGAGACTCGTAGTATCGCTGCTACTCGTGACAATCATTCGTTGAGAAGTTTCATTCCTTGAAATATCGACTTCTTCCGGTTCCTTCTTTTCAGGTTCCGCCGAAATAATGATCGAGGGTACGGAACCCCATAATGTCTGGGAAAGTTCGATGAAGTCGAACAGCTTATTGACCCGTTCCCTTGTTTCCGTTATATTTTCATTCGTCATTTGATGCATGCAGCTGATTAGTTCATCTGTAATCTGCTTCAATTTCTCACCTCCTTGTAATTAATTGTAACTCACTTTTCCGAATGGACTGAAAAATAGTTTGTCGCCATGCGAGAAAAGTTGAAAAAAGATGATGCAAACTCATTGAGATTTCTCTGGTTTCTGTGGTAAGCTATTTCCTGTTTTGAAGAACTTAATAGAAATGAAGGCGATAAATAGATGGCAGCAGTTGCAGCCAACGGCCCGGGGAAGAAACTGAATTTGTTTCATCTTACGTGGCCGATTTTTCTTGAAATATTTTTGTTCATGTTGATGGGGTTGGCGGATACGTTCATGTTGAGCGCGCTGTCCGATGATGCGGTATCAGGTGTCGGGGCTGCAAACCAGTACGTGATGATCGCCATCCTCGTTTTGGAGGTCGTCGGAAACGGTGCGGCCATTGTTGTTTCGCAATATTTAGGTTCGAGGCGCTATATAGAAGCATCGAAGATTTCAGCGCTTGCAGTTTCTTTGAATCTTCTCGTCGGACTCGGAGTAAGTGGTGTGTTTATTCTATTCACGAGCCGCATGATGAATGCGATGAATTTACAAGGAGATGTGCTTGCCCATGCGGAAGCGTATTTACTGATCGTCGGCGGGGGGATCTTCCTGCAGGCGATCATCAACTCGCTTGCCGCAGTCATCCGGGTGCACGGGTTTACGAAGCAGACGATGTTCGTTTCACTTGGTATGAACATCATCCACGTCGTCGGGAACTATGCGCTGATCTTCGGGAAGTTCGGGATGCCTGAGTTAGGCGTTCAAGGGGCGGCGATATCTTCGGTCGGCAGCCGGGCAATCGCTATGTTCGTCTTCATCTGGCTTCTATATCAAGTGCTTGAATACCGCATTGAATTCAAGTACTACATTACGTGGTCAAAAGAATACGTCAAAAAGATTTTGCATATCGGTCTGCCTTCAGCGTTCGAGCAGATCCTCTACCAAGCGTGCCAGATCGTCTTCCTTTACTACGTCACCTTCTTAGGGACGGAGGCGCTGGCCGCAAGACAATATGCGACGAACATTTCGATGTTCAGCTATTTGTTTGCACTCGCGATCGGACTAGGGACGTCGATCATTGTCGGACGTCTCGTCGGAAGCGGTGAAAAGGATGAAGTGTACCGGCAAGTTTGGGCGTCGTTGAAACGGGCGCTCGTCTTTACGGTTGTGTTGGTAGCGCTTGTCATGACATTTCGCTATCCGCTTATGCGCCTGTTCACAGAAAACGAGCAGGTCATCGAGCTCGGTGCATCTGTCTTGCTGCTGTCATGTTTGCTGGAAACCGGCCGGACGTTCAATATGGTCATCATCAACTCGCTCCGTGCATCAGGCGACGCGAAATTCCCCGTCCTCATGGGAGCCATTTCAATGGTCATGATGAGTCTCCCGCTCGGTTACTTCTTCGTGTTCGTCCTCGATCTTGGGCTTGTCGGTGTTTGGCTCGCCGTCATTATGGACGAATGGGTGCGCGCAATCGTCATGTCGCTCCGCTGGAAAAGCAGGGCATGGGAACGATATGCGCTTGTGGAACCAGTGCCTGAAGTGGAAGCAAAGCCGGAAGTTGTATAAATGAATAATAAAAGAAGGCCTCTCATTCGATTGAGAGACCTTCTTTTTAATGCTTCACAATATTTCAATCACCAGAAGAAAAACGGGAGTAAAGCAAAGCTTGCGATCGCGCCGATTGCAATGCCTGCACCGAAAGCAAGACCAGGTCCTGCAAAGAACCCGTATCCAAATCCGCCCAAACCTCTTCGGCGACCGAAAGGTTCCAAGAAAACTCTATTGCCCCTGACCGAACGAATAATCCCTCTATGGGTCCGTCCATCTCTCGTTCCAATGACGACGGCTCTTCCGATATGCCTATTGCACAAAGCATGATAGTGTTGAACTGACATCGTGTTGTCACCCCATTTCGTTGAACATAATACATCATATGTGAAGGAATTATCTTCAAGGAGGACAAACACACCGGTGCATCTGCACCTTTATAGCTGTGCAATCTCTTTTGATGGGAGGGTCAATAGGTCTTCTGCATGCAAGTCCGTCCCCTTCATGAAGTTCCGGACAACATAATAACCGACAGCGTATCCGGCCATATGTGGATAGCGGCCCAAACCATAAAGCACTTCTTCATGGGCATCGCTCTCTTTTCGTTGATTCCTATTCGGGTATATGAATTCTTTCCAGAACCTGGCTAACTGCCGGTCTGAATACATTGAAGTCCATGAGGAGGTAAAATCCTCACCGAATCGTTCCGCGACAGCCACTTCTGCCAACCCTTCCAAGATAATCGTGTCTAACAGCGTACAATCCTCTTCACGCTTCGGAAACCTGTTCAGCCGGCATACATGGTTGTATTCGTGAGTCAATATCGCCTTGATTTCAGTTTCCGTATTGTGGGGTGAAATAAATAAAAAAACCTTGTCAGCATAAGCTAACCCTGACTTTCCGTTGAATTCGCGAACTAACACTTTATTGTATGAATCTGAAGGGAAGATAAAGACGGGGACGGAAGGGCCACTCCATTTGCTTCGCAGCAGTTTCAATTCATTTGAGGAAATGTCCCATGCATTATTTGTTTGCAGCTTCTTCGTAAGCGCGCTACCTTGTTTCGCAGAAACGTACATGCCGAAAATCGTTAAGTGATGATGAATCTCTTCGGCGGAAGCGGTAGGGAAGTACTGGGATAATTTCGCGCAAACTTTGGATGGGTCTCCACCAGACTCCTCGATCCATTTGTCGGTCCGGACAACAGTCATGATTCCACTCCCTTTTTGATTTATCCTATTCTTGTGATGAGGGGAAGTTCCGATAAATAAAACCTACTAAATTACTATACATAATAGGATTAATTCTGCTATAATCAATTCAACCAAGGAACATAAGGAGCTGAACGGCTTGCGAGTAGTGAATAATATAGCCGAATTGATCGGCGAAACACCTTTAGTAAGATTGAATCGCCTTCCTGATCAGCGGGGCGCAGACGTATATGTGAAACTTGAATATTTTAATCCAAGCCGAAGCGTGAAAGACCGGGCGGCATACAATATGATAATCGAAGCGGAAAAAGCAGGTTTATTGCAACCGGGGGATACGATCATTGAACCGACTTCCGGCAATACAGGAATCGGCATCGCGATGAACGCCGCTGCAAGAGGGTATAAAACGATCATCGTCATGCCGGACTCTTCGACGCTCGAACGGATCAATATTTTAAAAGCTTATGGTGCAACTGTGGTGTTGACGCCAAGCGATTTGAAGATGCCAGGTGCCATTCAAAAGGCGGAGGAAATTGCGGCGGAAATCCCGAGAAGCTTCATTCCGATGCAATTTGAAAATGAAGCAAACCCGGATATTCATTGGCTTACGACAGGACCGGAAATTATCCGGGCGATGGAATCGCTGAACCGCAAACTGACGGCATTCGTCTGTACGGCGGGCACGGGCGGAACCGTTACGGGAACCGGTGAATATTTAAAGGAATACGACAACACGATTACAGTGCATGTAGCAGAACCGGCGGGGTCTCCTGTTCTATCCGGCGGAAAGCCTGGGAAACACAAGCTTGTCGGAACGAGTCCCGGTTTCATCCCATCGATATTGAACACATCCGTTTACGATGAGATTTTCAAGATCGAAGACGAGGATGCCTATCGAACGGTCCGTGATTTGGCCGCGCGTGAAGGCTTGCTGCTCGGCCCGAGCGGAGGGGCTTCCGTCTATGCCGCGATGCAAGTGGCGAAACGGCTGACGCCGGATGATACAGTGGTCTGCATTGCACCGGATAATGGTGAGCGCTATCTATCCAGTGATTTATTTGATTACGAAGGAGAGGAATAAACATCCTCTCCGTTTTCATAGCATTAATTCCGACTATACGAATAAGATAAGTCGAGGTGTTGAAAATGTATGTAACAATCGATGGAATTGAAAAGAGTTTCAACAATGAAAATAAAGAGCAAGTCAAAGTGTTGGACGACATTGATATCGATTTGGAGAAAGGGAGCTTCGTCTCCATCGTCGGGCCTTCCGGATGCGGCAAATCGACGCTTCTCTATATGATTGCAGGGCTTGTGCAGGCGGATAAGGGCAACATCCGCATCGCGGGGAATGAAGTCAGAAAACCTGGTCCCGACCGGGTCGTCGTTTTCCAGGAGGCCGGACTCTTTCCGTGGCTGACCGTTTTGGAAAACGTAAAATACGGCTTGCTATTGAAGAAGATGCCGAAGCAAGAAGCCGAGGCGAAAGCGATTGACATGTTGAAAATGGTGCACCTGAGCAACTATATCCATTCGTACCCGCACCAGCTATCGGGCGGGATGAAGCAGCGGGTGTCCATCGCGAGAGCGTTAGTGATGGAGCCGGATATTTTATTGATGGATGAACCGTTTTCCGCGCTCGATGAACAGACGAGAATGGTACTTCATAAAGAATTGATGGAGATTTGGAAGAAGACGAAAGTGACGATCTTTTTCGTCACGCATAATATCCGGGAAGCTGTTTTATTATCTGAAAAAGTCATCGTATTCGGCACGCGCCCCGGCAAGGTGAAGGAGATCATTCCGGTTCCGACAACGACGGACGGCGTGTTGCCCGATAGTGTGACATTGCATACAGAGCAGCGGATCTTAGCCATTTTGGAAGAGGAAATCGAAAAGGTGTTGAAGGAGGAAATGGGTGATGACTACAGCTTTACGACGAATCATCTTCATCGCAATGATAGCGGTGATATGGGAAGTCACATCTAGACTTTCGGTGTTGCCGGATTTCATGTTTCCGCGTTTGACACAAGTGTTAGAGACGCTCTTCAACGGTCTCGTGAACGGGCAGATTTTAGCGGCCATTGGGAAAAGCATGAGCAGACTGCTGATCGGGTTTGCCATTGCGATCGTCTTAGGCGTCATCATGGGCTATCTCATTTGGCGCTATAAGCTAGTCGAAGACACACTCGGCTTTCTCGTCACCGCTTTGCAATCCATTCCGAGCATCGTCTGGTTCCCGCTCGCGATCATCTGGTTCGGGTTGAATGATTTCTCGATTCTGTTCATCGTCACGATCGGCGCCACATGGACGATGACCGTCAGCGCGACGAGCGGATTCCAGAATGTGCCATCGCTGTACCAGCGGGTCGCGAAGACATTCGGCTCGACGGGGCTTCATTTCATTCGCACCGTCATCTTGCCGGCATCCGTTCCGCAATTGATTTCAGGCCTACGCATCGCTTGGGCGTTTTCTTGGAGGGCATTGATGGCTGGGGAATTGCTCGGTTCGGGCGGAGGGTTAGGGCAACTGCTCGAAACAGGGCGGTCTCTCGGTCAAATGGATCTTGTCATCTCTGTCATGATCATCATCGCGGTGATCGGGACGATTATGGATAATGTCGTGTTTTTACGTTTGGAACGTTCTGTACAGAAAAAATGGGGTCTCGTATGACCTATACAAAGGAGAAATCGGCAATGAAAAAGTCATTGATCATGGCGTTGTTAACAGTTTTAGTAGCGGGAATCCTATCCGCTTGCGGCTCTTCCGCGTCCGGCAGCAAAACGGTGAAAATCGGGTACTTCCCGAACTTGACGCATATTGCTACGATTGTCGCCCTTGAAAACGGCTATTTCGCAGAGGAATTCGGGGACGATGTAAAAATTGAAACGAAAACAGTTAGCAACGGCGGCCTTTTCATGGAAGCGATGACGACGAAATCGATTGACGTTGGTACAGTCGGACCAGGCCCATTGCTGAACTTCTACGTGAAAAACCCGACATTCCGTTTGATCTCTGGTGCGGTGAACGGGGGAGCTGTGCTTGTTGCGAGTGAAGGTGGCGGCGTTTCGAAGCTTGCCGATCTCGACGGCAAAAAAGTTGCCATCCCGGTTATCGGAAGTACGCAGGACGTCATGCTTCGCAAAGCGTTGAAAGAAGTAAATCTTGAAACGACCTCGAATGGCGGCACGGTCGAATTATTCGCCGCTGCACCTGCTGATACCGCAACATTATTCGTCCAAAACTCTGTCGATGCCGCGGCGACACAAGAGCCGTGGGGAAATATCCTCGAAACGCAGGCGAACGGCAAGCTGATCCTTGATTGGGATGAATTTGCATGGGGCAAAGAATCCACGAACACGGTCGTTGCAGCAAGCGACGAGTTCTTGAAAAATAAAGAGTTTGCCAAAGCTTATTTGAAAGCGCACAAACGGGCGGTCGAGTTCATCCGACAAAATCCGGAAGAAGCCCAAGACCTCGTCATCCAGCATATTAAAGAGTTGACAGGGAAGGAAATAAACAAAGAAGAAACAGCTGCCGCATTCGCAAAGCTTGAGGTTACGACCCAGGTAAATGAAAAAGTCATTCAGGAAATGGCGGACATCAGCAAGGAAGCGGGCTATGTACCGAGCAGCGATATTAAGGGAATGATCGATCTTTCTTATTTGAAAGAGTAATGAAAAAAGGGACTCACCATGATGTTGGTGAGGTCCCTTTACTTTATTCAATAATCGGCTTGGGCTTCCCGCGTGCGTCTTGCCTTGCCGGTTGCCATCGATATCGAAACGACAGCGCATATGAACGCGATGACGACAACGCCGCCGCCGACAGTCGCCGTGCTTGTGACCGACTCGGTATGGCCCAGCACGACCGCGCCGATTCCCGAGCCCAACGCAATCCCGACTTGCAAAGCGGAATTGTTGAGGCTTTGATGGATATCAGACGAAACGGGATCAGTTTGAATAATATAATCCTGCTGCGGAGGTGCAAGTGCCCAACTTAATGCGCCCCAAATCATCATGATGACAATGAAGAACGGAAATGAAAATGTCGAATAGGGCAGCAGGAATAGAACCAAAGCGAAAGAACCGATAATAATGAGAATGCTTTTCTTCGATCCGACCCAACCGGCAAGATTCCCTCCGAATGCCCCGCCAGCTACCGCCGCGATCCCGAATAGGAAATAGCAGATACTGATCCAGTATTGGTTCAAGTTCAAATTTGTTTCCAAGAAGGGTGTCAGGTAGGCGTAAACCATATAATGGCCTGCCAGCATGAACATCGTCGCCAAGTGGGCAAAGACGATTTTTTTATTCGCCAGTGATTTGATTTGCTCGGAAAGGGGCTGAACTTCGCTCATCGGAATCTTCCCAAGGAAGATGGAGACGAAAATGAACGAGCAGACCGACAGAATCGCAATTCCTAAAAAGACGCTGCGCCAACCGAATGCATTTGTAATGAGAATGCCAAGTGGCACGCCTAACACGAGGGAAGAGCTGATCCCCATTACAATATAACTGATTGCCTTCGCACGCTTTGGCGCTTCGACGATCTTCGCAGCAATCGTCAAGGAAAGGACGATGAGGAGCGCCGCGCTCGTCGCGGTGATGACACGGGCAATCATGACAAATGTGAAAGTGGGACTGAAAAAGGTCATAATATTGCCGGCGAAAAAGATCGCCATTGTAACCAAATAAAGCTTTTTCCTTTCGATTTTAGCGGTCAATGATAATAAAACCGGACCAGCAATGGCGAATACAAGCGCATAGACCGATATGAGCTGCCCCGCTGTCCCGATGGAAACGTTCAAATCATCAGCGATAATCGGCAAAATGCCGCCGACGATCAATTCAACGAGTCCGACTGTAATCGTGGATATCGCAAGAATGAAAACTCGTAAATCCATAAGAAATCCTCCTTTTAAAAATAAAAACCCCCGACTACAAAGTAAGTTCCTTTGTAATCAGGAGTTAACGGTTCCTGGTAGAGACCCTCAAACCATATTATTGAGGTTATACATATATGTTGTCGTTATGAAATTTTCCATTCACAAATCTAACATGATTCGAAAAAAATATCAAGAAAAATTTCCTTTTTGGAATGAATATGGTTACATTGTGGATAGTGACATAACAAATTTGGGGGAATTCACTTGTACGATCCGACAGTCTTTGAGAACTTAAAAGTCGCATTTGAAAACCAGGTGTATGATCTCGATACGATTGAGCGTGAAATAAGGATCATCGACCGATCGGACCTTATGGACTTTGCCGTCCTTGCCAGGAAGTTCGCTGTTCAATTTACGCTTTATGATCTAGAGGATGTTTCTGCAGAAATCATGTTGGAAGCAACATTACGTGATTTGGCGGATGAAATACTGGAAACGCCGGGCGGAAATCCAGGTTGTTCATTGACATTGCGCTTTCAAAAGCATGTCCGGGAAGCAGCTACGCAATGTCCGCGCATTGAAGAAGTACTGAGTGACATTTGGGAAAATGAAGTGCTCGTCATTCAAACGATGAGTTTCATATACGGCGATGATGAGTTCGGTTATTTGAACAATATTGAAGTGAAATTTCGGACCAAAATCAATGAGGAGAATATGCGGGAAATACCGGATTTTCTTCATAGTGTTCTTGACGCATTGCGTGTGCTGCAGACAATCTGAAAAAACTCTATTCCGATTCGGGGAATCGCTATATAATGAAGGACATATGGGTTATGCGCATTTGTGAGCGTTTATGAGTCGATTTTGCGATTTATGCGTGTTTGGAATTAATTTTAACGAAGGAATAGGTGTACAATATATGAGTTTATTGACAGTAAGTAATTTAAGTCATGGATTCGGGGATCGGGCGATCTTCGACGATGTGTCGTTCCGTTTATTGCAAGGCGAGCATATCGGGCTGATCGGTGCGAACGGGGAAGGGAAATCGACGTTCATGAACATCATCACCCGGAAGCTGGAGCCCGATGCGGGAACCGTCGCATGGGCGAAGCGGGTGCGCGTCGGTTATTTGGATCAGCATGTCGTGCTGCAGCAAGGGATGAGCATCCGTGATGTGCTGCGGACGGCGTTTCAATATTTGTATGATCTCGAAGCTGAGATGAATGCCTTGTTCGCGAAAATGGGCGAAGTCGATGCGGATGAGCTCGAGAAGCTGCTTGAAGAAACGGGCCAGATGCAGGACGAGCTGACGAACAAAGACTTTTACATCATTGATTCGAAAGTCGATGAAGTGGCGAACGGACTTGGTTTGGATGAATTCGGGCTGGAACGCGACGTCCATGATCTAAGCGGCGGTCAGCGGACGAAAGTGTTGCTTGGTAAATTGCTCCTAGAGAAGCCGGACATCCTCCTTCTCGACGAGCCGACGAACTATTTGGATGTTGAGCATATCGAATGGCTGCGCAATTATCTGCAGAACTACGATAATGCGTTCATCCTCATTTCGCATGATATCCCATTCTTGAATAGCGTCATTAACTTAATCTACCATATGGAAAACCAGCAAATTACGCGATATCCTGGCGATTACGATGAGTTTTTGCGTGTCCATGAAATGAAGAAGCAGCAATTAGAGGCAGCTTTTAAAAAGCAGCAGAAGGAAATCGCCAATTTGAAGGACTTTGTTGCGCGCAATAAAGCGAATGCCGCAACCAGCCGGATGGCGATGTCCCGCCAGAAGAAGCTGGATAAGATGGACATCATTGAACTCGATGCAGAAAAGCCGAAGCCTCAATTCGATTTCAAGCTCGCCCGTACGCCAGGCCGTTATTTATTCCAAACGAATGGTCTCGTCATCGGGTATGATGAACCGCTATCAAGGGAGCTCGATTTGACGATGGAGCGCGGGCAGAAGATTGCACTGTCCGGTGCGAACGGAATCGGGAAGACAACGCTTTTGCGGAGCATCCTTGGAGAAATTCCGTCACTTGCGGGGTCTGTTGAGCTAGGCGACCATCTTGAAATCGGCTATTTCGAGCAGGAGATGAAGACGGAATCGAACCGCACTTGCTTGGAAGAGGTATGGGATGAATTCCCCCATTTCACGCAGTATGAAGTGCGTGCCGCGTTGGCGCGATGCGGTTTGACGACGAAGCATATCGAGAGCAAAGTGAAAGTGCTGAGCGGGGGAGAACGGGCAAAAGTACGCCTCTGCAAGCTTATCAACCGTGAAACGAATTTGCTCGTACTCGATGAGCCGACGAACCACCTTGACGTCGATGCGAAAGCCGAGCTGAAGCGCGCATTGAAGGAATACAAGGGAAGCGTGTTGCTCATTTCCCACGAGCCTGATTTTTATGAAGGCGTCGTGACAGATGTATGGAATGGTGAAAACTGGACTACAAAAGTATTTTAATCAGTTGAAGGCACCCAGACGATGTTTGCATCGTCCGGGTGTTTTTTAAATGTAGCCGTTGATCCGTGACTTGTTTTCCTGATGGATTTCCTCTTTCAATCCTTCAATCGCTTCTTTGCGGCGATCATTACTTTCCTTGATGGAAGCGAGTTCTGCGCCTTCCGCCGTTTTCGCCGCTTCGTTTGCCGCTTCCATATTGCTGATCGTCTTTTTCAAACGGTCGACATTATCTGCAGAATCATTCGGTAATGGTCTAGGCATGGTCAAACCTCCTTCTTTAGAAATAGTCTTTCCGGATGGCGAATAAGTATGTATTAGCTCGTAATCTCGCGAACTAGAAAACTGTCATTTATAATACCCTTAATGGTATGCAGAATGGGGGAAACGTTAATGGAATTGGAGCAAGTTGTTCATTCGCCGGAAATGCAACGGAAACTGTATAAGCGTTCGTTATTTGTTGTCGTCATGTCTCAGATTTTTGGCGGTGCTGGACTTGCAGCCGGCATAACAGTCGGAGCGCTTATCGCAAAGGAGATGCTAGGAACTGCTAGCTTTGCGGGAGTCCCTGCAGCTTTATTCACGCTTGGATCTGCGCTTGCCGCTTTCTTGGTCGGCCGGATTTCCCAGCGGTTCGGTCGCCGATATGGCTTGTCGCTCGGCTTCATTGCCGGTGGAATTGGGGCAATTGGCGTTATACTTGCTGCAACATTGGACAATGTGTTTCTATTATTCATTTCATTATTCATTTATGGAGCGGGAACAGCGACAAACCTTCAAGCGCGATATGCTGGGACGGATTTGGCGAATGAAAAGCAGCGTGCGACAGCGATCAGTATCGCAATGGTGTCGACGACTTTAGGTGCTGTTGCAGGACCGAATTTGGTGACACCGATGGGCGAAGTTGCGCTTGTCCTCGGAATCCCCGCTTTAGCAGGTCCTTTCATTTTGGCGGCAGTCGCTTATTTATTCGCAGGTTTGACGTTCCTGATTTTTTTACGACCGGATCCGTTTCTAGTAGCAAAAGCAATTTCTGTTGAGTTAGCGAAAAATGTTCAGCAAAAGACGACAGATGCAGGGAGTCTATTGCAACAGAAAGTGAATCGAATAGGTGTGTTAGCCGGTGCAGCTGTGCTCATCTTGTCCCATTTCGTCATGGTCGCCGTCATGACGATGACGCCGGTCCATATGCAAAATCATGGAAGCGGTTTATCGGCCGTTGGAATGGTGATCGGTTTTCATATTGCCGCAATGTATTTACCGTCGCTCGGAACAGGAATATTGGTTGATAAATTAGGACGCACTTTCATGGTCGTCGCATCAGGAGTCACACTTTCCATTGCAGGATTGCTAGCGGCCTTTGACCCAGGAGAATCCTTCTTCTGGCTTGCATTTGCGCTTATATTGCTCGGACTCGGATGGAATTTTGGATTGATTAGCGGAACCGCGCTCATCATCGATTCGACGGATATGAAAACCCGTGCAAAGACGCAAGGATCAGTTGATGTATGGGTGGCGCTTTCCGGAACGGCAGGCAGCTTGCTTTCGGGCATCATCGTTGCCTATTCAAGCTACGCCATCTTAGGCTTTGTCGGCACTTATTTATCACTGCTTCTTATTCCGTTAATTATTTGGGTTCGTGTCAAAAGCAGAAGCCGGGAAGTCTTCGGGGTTTCGTGAAATTAGATGGCAGGTAGTCGGACGATTTATGAATCGTTTCGGTAGCCTGCCATCTTTTTTTCTGTCGACCCCCTCAAAATGACAATCGCTTTCGAATAACTAGTATGTCCGAACGAGGACAACAACTAAGATGAGGTGATGGATATGCAAAAAAAGTGGAGAAAAACAGGAGCGGCATTGCTTATCGCAGGATTGACAATTAGTGGGACAGGCTATGCACTAGCTGACGGAGGAAAGGTTACGGAAATTATCGACCTTAGCGAACTCAACAAAAACACAGTTGAGGAGAAAGAGGTAATCCCGGTCAGGGAAGTGCCAATCGACGAGACGACCGATGTCACTGTTCTAGAAACCGAGACGACGCAATCAGATGAAACGGATGGAACAACAGATCCTGTGAAAGAAGAAGGTAAGCAGGAATCCGATAAAGATGTACTTCCTGAAATTCCAGAAGGCTATACAGCAGGAAATCTTGCTGCCCTAGCAAAGGCGTATGAGCAAGCAGGAAATCCAACTGCAAAAGCGGCCATTAAACGTAATATGGAACGCTCCATTGCCAAATGGGAAAGTAAACAGCCTGTAGTGGAAACTCCTAAAGTGGAAGTTAAGGAAGAAGCGCCGGTAACTGAAGAAACGCCTAAAGTTGAAGAACCAGCTAAAGTTGAAGAACCGGTGAAAGATAAAGCACCAGTAAAAGAAGAGAAGCCTGCAAAAGTAAAAGAGAAAAACCCGCAAGCTGAATTGAATGCGAAACACAAAGAGCAAAAGGATGCTTTGAAAGCTGCTCAAAAAGCGGAACGCGAAGCATTGAAGGAAGAGCGTAAAGCTGCAAAAGAAGAAAGCAAAGCTGCTAAAGAACAGCAAAAGAAAGATAAAAAAGAGAAGAAAAACTAATTTACCAGAGTTTACTGCTTTCCATTTTCCATTGCTCCCAGTAGAATCATAGCAATCGGAATTGATGGAAACGGAGGGTTGTCAATGCTTTTGTCCATCATACAAGGGATTTTCAACAAGAAAAAGTCTGATACAGCATTGAATGAGCTTGTATGGAAGGCGAAGACAGGCGATGAGAAGGTCATGAACGATCTTCTCATCGCATTTACTCCGTTCATGAAAAAAACGGCTTCTTTCGTGTGCGATCGATTCATTGACGACAGCGACGAGGAATTCAGTGTGGCAATGGTCGGATTCCATGAAGCGGTTTTGAAATACAAGCCGGAAGAAAATGCGTCGTTGCAGACATTTGCGCATTTGATCATGAAGAGGCGGCTGATCGATCATATACGAAAAGAAGCTGTGAGGAATGCGAACATCCTTTTATCCATAGATGATGATGATGGTGAAAATGACCGTAATTACGCTTTCGATGAATCATCGATCTTCACGTATTCGGAAGAACAGCAGGCGAAGGAACGTCGGGAAGAGCTAGTAGAATATAGCAAATTGCTGCAAGGATTTGGCCTGTCATTCAATGAGCTTGCCGCAGTATCGCCGAAACATGCAGACTCCCGAAAGACTGCTTTTCAAATCGCACAAATCATCGCGGAGACTCCGGAGTTTACGATGCATCTTATGGAGAATAAAAGACTGCCAATGAAGCAGTTGGAAGATATCGTCGAAGTTTCAAGAAAAACAATTGAGAGGCATCGGAAATATATCATTGCGGTTACACTGCTGCTGAACAACGATTTTACATATATCAAGGAATACGTCAAAGGGGAACTCATATGATGCGGACATATAGAGGCGTTGTTTGCGAAAAGAAAAGTAAATATATGGTGTTCCTGACGGAGAAAGGTGAATTTCTACGCGGAGTTCCAGTCGGGAATCCGCCTGAAATTGGGGAAGAGGCTGAATTCACGCTCGTTGCCCCGTCTTTGATTACGGGAAGAAAGGCGAAGCCACGGTTCGTCGCGGCTGTCCTGGTCGCAGCGGCTCTTCTGTTTTTCTTTGTGTCGTCATTGGGTCCTTTGAATGAAAAAGTGATGGCGTATGTCCAATTGGATGCTGGAACAGCGATGGAGTTTGGCGTGAACCGGAAAGGGAATGTCATTTCCATGCGTTATTTGAATGAACCCCCGAATGAGCCTGACGTTCTGAACGGATGGGAAGGTCACCGTTTGCAAGATGTTCTGGACAAAGCCGTCCTTGGGTTATCCGATCCTGACAAAGAAGTTATGATTACGACAATCTACCCGACACGTGAAAGCGAGAAGGACACGCGTCATATGATTGGGGATGCTGTGCAGGAAGTCCGTGTGAAACATGAAGAATTGAACTTGGATATGGTTGAAAGCACGCCAGCAGAAAGAAAATTGGCGAACAAGAAAAAAATGTCGATTCATCAATTCAAATCGACCAGGAATGAAAAGAAGCCGGTTAGTGAGGAGAATCCGTCCGAAGAAAAACCGGAACAAAAGCAAAAAGAGGCATTGCCAAAGCCGAAGAAGGAAATCGTTCCCCCGGGACAAATGAAAAAGCAAGATCCACCAGCAGAGAAAAAGGACAAGAAGCAGAACGAGAAAAGAAGTGAGAAGGTGCCGCCTCATGCAGACAAAAAAGGGCCACCGCCTCATTCTTCATCGAACAACAAGCATAATCAAGGTCCGCCGGGAAAACAAAAAGAACATCCTTCCAAAGAAAAGAAACATAATCCGCATAATAACAAATGAGGCTGCTACAAAAATGTAGCAGCCTCTCTTTTTTTAGTTTCTAACTGGGCAAGCGCCCAAAGCGAGCCGTTCCGCGCCCAAAAGTGGGCAACAACCGCTTAAACTTCCTTCAATATCGCATCCACCGTCGATTCGACTTCCGCACGGTTCATCTTCTCCTGGCCGCCATGCAATGAGCCGATCGTCCGCTTTGCTAGCGCAAGTGGGATTTTGCAGAACGTCAAAATGTTTCGATTCGAAATCGACTCGATATACGCATCAGCCTTTTTCAAATTCAACTCTGCATACTCGAACAGATCTTGCCTGTCCCAACCGTCAGGCAGGAAACGGACGCCGCGCTCCGCATCCTCGTCCTGATTGCGCAGCATGTTGACTGCCTGCAGTCCGCGGCCATACCCGATCGCCAAGTCACGATCCGTCTTTGTGCCGTCGAACTGTTCCCAAATATCGGACAGCATCACACCAACGAGACCCGCGACATAGTATGTATAGTCGTCTAAATCCTCTTTCGTACGGATGACGAAATTCTTGCCGACCCACTTTGCCATGCCGTCCGCCATGATGCTCGTCGACTCTTTCACTTTGGCGACGATGCCTGCAGGACATACAGCGAGCCAATCGCCAAGGCGCAATGTCACTTCAGGCAAAAGATTTTCATATGGCTTCACAAGCGCCCGATACGCGGCGACGTCAAAAAAGTCGTTTTGCAGCAGCTTGCTCGTTGCCTGCAATAAATGCTGCTTGCTTTCCGGGTGCAATTCCTCATGATCTTCTATTTCATCTATCGCACGCATGCATAAATAAGCGGAGCCAACCGTTTTCCGCAACGTAGGGTTCAGTAGTTTAATCGGTATATAGAAGGTTCTGCTCGTCAGCTTCAAAACGTGCATCGCTTCTTTTTGCAATTTCGCTTCGTTCATAATGGGGGTCCTCCTTCAGTTCTTGAAGCAGTTCTTATTGAATATCATACACTATTCCATGATGCAGTTGCCAACCCTATCGTTGTGGAATTAATAAAAAAAGAGAAACTTTTTCAAATTACCTATTGACAATGAATAATTGGAAATGGTATCCTCAGGAAGTAAGTTATTCTAACAATAGAGGAGGTACGGAAAATGAAAAAAGCAATTGCATTTAACAACAACTTCATACTTGATCCGTGCCTATCCAATCTCTCTTTCTAATTGTAGACCGAGGAATGGCATGGATTGCCGTTCTTTTATATGAGCACACGCTTATGCAAAAGGCGTGTGCTTTTTTGCGTCTTCTTACGAAAGAAAATTCGGTGTTTTCACGCTTCGCGTGTAACATAAAAAATAATGAAAAGGAGTGTTTTCGATGATTAATGTAAGACAGCAACGGAAAGTATTGAAGGTGGAGTCTCTGGAAAGTGGATAGTGCTCGGTCCGCAAGAGAATTGATTCAACT
This sequence comes from Sporosarcina koreensis, assembly GCF_042655825.1. Lineage (NCBI taxonomy): Bacteria > Bacillati > Bacillota > Bacilli > Caryophanales > Caryophanaceae > Sporosarcina > Sporosarcina koreensis. Next base: position 262,895 of record NZ_JBHSNP010000010.1, read on the forward strand.
ATAAAATAAAGGAGGAAAAGCAGAATGATTATTCAAAGCGTAGGACATGAACAAAATGAACGAAAAAATACTAAAAAATTGATGGAGTGGGAATCTCCAAAATGGATCGATGGGTATGGCGGCACACTAGGTGAATGCCGATTGTAATCTCGTTTTCAGGTTCCTCTCCAAGAGGAGAATATATATGTATACAATTGATAGAGAAGTTATTCAACGACAAATGGACGATATGCGTCAGGAAATCGAACAATTCCGCTTGGAGCAAAAAGCGCTCAAGCGTAGACGGAAAGAGCGGAAAGGCGTTCCTTTCTGGACAATTTTCTTCAGCTTCTCCAACTAATCAAAAGAACGTTCCCCAAAATAAATAGGGGAGCGTTCTTTTCATTTGAGCATATTTTTTTAAAAAGTATCTTGAATGTGAGATAATGTGAATCGTCAAGAAAAAAGCCGCTAGCTTAACACTGGAATTCATACGTTTCAGTACTGAGGGGATGCTAGTATAAATCGAAACTAAAAAGGAGTACAACATAATGACAATCAAGGTAAAAGCGATTATAGGTAGTAATAGCCCGACTTCATTCAACTTGAAATTGGTTGAGTACTTACGGAAAAAATATGCGGACAAGCTTGAGATCACGCCTGTTTTCATTAATAATGTCGATATGTTTTCCGTTGAACGGGAGAGCAATCAGCCTGAAGACGTCAAGGATTTCTTGGATAATGTGAGGGATTCAGACGCAATTCTATTTGCAGTCCCTGAATACAATTTCTCCATTCCGGGCGTATTGAAAAATGCAGTTGACTGGCTATCACGAAGCAACTTCGCAATCAAAGACAAGCCTGCATTCATGATCGGTTCTTCAATGGGCGTGTTGGGAAGCGTACGCGCGCAGATGCATCTACGTGAAATCCTGACAAATCCGATGCTTTCCCCTGCATTGTTGCCGAACAATGAAGTATACATCGGGTCAGTCCATGAGAAGATGGATGAAAATGGCCAACTGACAGACCAAGCGACTATCGACTTCCTTGATAAGGTCGTAAAAAACTTCATCGCGTTTTATTCGCAAAGAAAAGCTTTAGCTGAAATAAAATAATAATAAAAGAAGGCCGCCTCGTTCACCGAGGCGGCCTTCTTTTGCTTTATACTTTTTATGGAATGATGGCAAATGATCTTACCGGAAAGCCTGATGCTTTTTCCGGTTTTGCAACAATATTGAAAATGATGGCTCCTTTAGCAGGCAGCTTATCCAGATTAGCCATCAATTCAATCTGATACGTGTCTTGGTCTAAGACATAATATTCTCCTTCCAACTTTCCTTTCCTGCGGAAGTCAATGGACGAATCGGTGTCGTATGTTTCATGGCCGACTGCTTTTACACCCCGCTCTTCGAAAAGGAATTTCAATGCGTCCAATCCCCAGCCGGGAATTCGGTTGTTTCCTCCCTCGTCTTTATTGTTAAACGCCTCGTGATCAGGCCAACGCTTACTCCAATCGGTGCGCAATGCAACGAATGTTCCTTCTTCGATTTTACCGTGATCCGCTTCGAAATCCAGGATGTCCTGGATGCCGAAAGTGAAATCATTGTCGGCTTCGGCTTCTTTCGATTTATCGATGACGATTAGCGGGAGGACTAGCTCCTGCAGCTCTAGCTCATCCAAATACCGTGAGTCGCGGACGAAGTGGATGGGTGCATCGATATGCGTGCCATACTGCCCTGGGAATGAAAACTTCTGTGCAAAGAAGCCATCATCATGCGTGAAAAGCGTCTCGAAATTGGCGTCGTCAAACATGAAAAAATGGGGCGAGTCAGGGCCGAATGTATGCGTCAAATCCACCCATTCCTTGCTTTTTAACAATTGAAGTGCTGCCTGTAGTTCATTTGCCGTTTCAACTGGCATCTTAATCACTCTCTTTCCTTATTATAAATTTTGCCCAACAGCCGTCGTCTCTGCAGCGGTGGCAATGGCCTGCTTCAAATCGGCAATTAAATCCGCAGCCTCTTCCAATCCGACCGAGAAGCGCAACAGTCGTCTATCGACACCGCGCCGTTCACGCTCTTCCTCGGGAATGTCCGCATGGGTTTGCGTCGTCGGATACGTGATCAAACTTTCCACGCCCCCTAGACTTTCCGCGAACGTGATGAGCTTCAGGTTTTGCAACAGCGGATCGACCCATTCGCTTTCACGCACTCTGAACGAGATCATGCCGCCTTTTCCTGCATAAAGGACGTCATCGACAAGCGGTTCATTTTCCAAATAGGAGACAAGCTCCTTCGCATTGGCGTCGTGCTGTTTCATCCGCACATGCAATGTTTTCAACCCGCGGATGACGAGCCAGGAATCAAAGGGGGAAAGCGTTGCGCCGATCGCATTATGGTTTTCGCCTAGACGGTTGCACAACTCTTCTCCTTTTGCGACGACGAGTCCGGCAAGCACATCATTATGGCCGCCGATGTATTTCGTCGCGCTATGGATGACGATATCCGCCCCGAGCTCGATCGGTCGTTGGTAATACGGCGTCAAAAACGTATTGTCGACGATGACGAGTAAGTCGTGCTTTCTCGCAAGCTCAACATATTGTTCGATATCGATTTCAAGCATAAGTGGGTTCGTCGGTGTTTCGATAAAAATCGCTTTCGTGTTTTCAGTGATCAATTTTTCCGTTTCCTTGATATCCGCAAAAGACGAATATGAAGTCCGGATGTTATACAGGTCAGCGTATTGGTCAAACAAGCGGAACGTACCGCCGTAAAGGTCATCGGGAGCAATCAGTTCATCTCCCGATCTGAATAGGGACATGACGAGTTGGATCGCCGCCATGCCCGAGCTACACGCATATCCGCGGTCGCCGTTTTCGAGATTGGCGATGCCTTCTTCGAGGATCGTCCGGGTCGGGTTTTTTGTCCGAATATAGTCGTAGCCTGTGGAAAGGCCCAATCCGTCATGCTTATAGGCTGTCGAGAAATGAAGGGGAGGATTGACCGCCCCTGTTCTCGGATCGCTCTGATTTCCTAGTTGTACCAATTTCGTGTTAATGCTCTGCTTTGTCAATTTGCCCATCTCCTTTACTCTATTAAAAAAGAGGCCTCTCCAATAAGAAGAGGGCCTCCAACTGTTGTTGAAATCAATCTTCTTATCTTCAAGGCGTTTTTGCACCTTTTGGAATTAGCACCATACCAATAGCGGGCTGGTTGCTGAGACTTCATCGGGCCAATCCCTCCGTCTCTCGTGATAAGAATCAAAATATGTAATTGTTAGAAAAATGATTTATCTAAAGTTATCATGCTTCCTGTGAGATTGCAAGAAGTTTCGGAAATGAATGTCCGGGACCATTTGCTATAATGGGGGCATGTTGAATGATGAGGAGGATTTCCATTGGCTTGGCTATATGTTTTATTAGCAGCGATCGTCGAGATCTTCTGGGTGATCGGACTTCGGTATTCCGATTCGGCACTCGAATGGGCAGGGACAGTCGTTGCAATTATTATCAGTTTCTATGCAATTATAAAAGCTTGCGAGACATTGCCATCCGGGACGGTATACGCCGTGTTCACCGGTTCCGGAGCGGCGGCGATCGTCCTCATCGATTTTCTGTTTTTCCATGCCGAGTTTTCCATCGCCAAGGTGATCTTCATCGCGATTATCATCATCGGCGTCATCGGGATCAAAATGACGACGGTGGAATCAGAAACGCTGGAAGGAGGCGATTGAGATGGCGTGGATGTATTTGGTCATCGCGAGTTTCGGGGAGATTTTCGGCGTCATGGCCATCAATCTTTATTTGCAGAAAAGATCATGGCCACGCCTGTTGCTGATTGTCGGAACGTTTTCGGTCGGTTTTCTATTTCTGTCTCTCGCAATGCGCGATATTCCGATGGGGACGGCATATGCTATTTGGACCGGACTCGGTGCGGCAGGCGCAGTTCTCATGGGCATTCTGTTTTTCAAGGAAGCGGCCGGTTGGAAACGGATGTTATTCCTCTGTTTGATCATCGGAGGGGCGGTCGGCTTGAAAGTGTTTGGATAAAGGGGGGAGCGCCATGGGGAAGCAATATGATTTTACGGAAGGGCCGCTTGCGAAGCAGCTGATCTTCTATTCGGCTCCGATTATTTTGACGAATTTATTGCAAGTGTCGTATCAATTCATCGACAGCCTATGGGTCGGGAATCTTATCGGCGCCGATGCACTTGGTGCGGTCGCGATTTCGGGCACGGTTGTTTTCACAATCCTTTCATTCGTCATCGGGTTGAACAACGCGGCGCTCACAATCCTGTCCCAGCAAAAGGGAAGGGGAAGCGAGACGGGCTTGCGCAATTATTTGAACGCGTTCGTCGTTTTGCTGACAATCATGTCCGTTGTGCTCAGCGTAGCGGGATTCTTCTTGGCGAAGCCGATCTTGGCATTGCTTGGGACGCCTGATACGATGATTGACATGGCGACATCTTATTTGCGTGTGAACTTTTTCGGTATCCTGTTCCTGTTCGGATACAATTTCATCAACACGGTGTTCCGGTCTGTCGGCGATTCGAAGACGCCGATCTATTTCGTATTGACGGCTGTCCTATTAAACACGGTGCTTGATCCGATTTTCATTGCCGTCTTCGGCTGGGGCGTGCAAGGGGCTGCGGTTGCGACAATCGTCTCCCAAGGCGTTGCATTTACGACAGGCGCCATTTATTCAGTCCGTAAGAAATTGGTGCCGTTTTCGAAACCGCATTCGCCGTCGAAACGGGAAGTGCTTGATATTTTGAAATTGGGCATTCCTGCGGGTTTGCAAATGAGTGTCATTTCGGCGGGCGTCATGGCAATTATGAGTGTCGTCGCTTCTTTCGGTCCTGCGGTTGTTGCAGGATATGGAGCTGCGCAACGGCTTGATAGCCTGATCATGTTGCCGGCGCAGGCGATCGGAACGGCAGTGAACAGTATGGCGGGGCAAAATATCGGGGCGGGGAAATGGCATCGCGTCCACCGGATTACGCTGGTCGGCTTTCTCTATAATCTAGGCATCATGTTCGCCATTGCCGGGATTGTCGTCGCTTTTGCGGGTGCCGGCATTCGGCTATTCATATCAGACGCGGAAGCCGTCCGTTTCGGAACGGACTATTTGAAGATGATTGCATTTTTCTATCCTTTTCTAGGCATCAATTTCGTATTGAACGGGGCTGTCCGTGCGTCGGGAGCAATGTTCCAAGTGCTTGTCCTCAATATCATCTCGTTTTGGATCTTGCGCTATCCTGTCACATACTTCCTGTCAGGCGTAATGGGAGAGAAGGGGATTGCCGTCGGGATCGGCGTCAGTTTTGTCATTAGCAGCATCATCGCTTTCCTCTATTACCGGTTCGGTAAGTGGAAGCAAGCCGAGGTTTTCGGGAAATGAAGCAATGGATGCTTATGTTATTTCACGTCGAAATAAGGGTAAATAGTGTATACTATAACTATCAGAAGAATGCGGAAGAAGGAGATTTGGCATGAGTTCGAAATATGCAGATGACAGTTTGGCATTACATACAGATCTTTATCAAATCAACATGATGGAATCCTATTGGGCGGATGGCATCCATAAACGGAAAGCGGTATTTGAGCTGTACTTCAGAAGCTTGCCGTTCGGGAATGGCTACGCGATTTTTGCGGGGCTTGAGCGGATCCTCGATTACTTGAGGGATTTCCATTTCAGTGAGAGCGACCTGACCTATTTACGTGAGGAGCTCGGCTATGAGGAAGATTTCCTCGACTATTTGAAAGACGTCCGTTTCACGGGCGATGTTTATTCAATGAAGGAAGGGGAACTTGTATTTGCAAACGAACCGATCCTCCGTGTGGAATCTACATTGGCAGAAGCCCAGCTCATCGAAACGGCGCTCCTGAATATCGTCAACTTCCAGACGCTCATCGCGACAAAGGCGAGCCGCATCAAGCAAGTCGTCAAAGATGAAGTCGTCATGGAGTTCGGCAGCAGACGCGCGCATGAAATGGATGCGGCAGTTTGGGGGGCGCGTGCGGCGGTCATCGGAGGCGTGGAAGCGACGAGCAATGTCCGGGCAGGCAAACGCTTCGGCATTCCGGTAGCGGGGACGCATGCCCATTCACTCGTGCAAGCGTATCGGAGCGAATACGAAGCATTCCATTCGTACGCAAAACGTCATAAGGACTGCGTATTCTTAGTCGATACGTACAATACGCTAAAAATTGGGGTTCCTACGGCGATTCAAGTTGCGAAAGAGCTCGGCGATAAAATCAATTTCATCGGCATCCGCCTCGACAGCGGCGACATCGCATTCCTTTCGAAGGAAGCGCGGAAAATGCTGGACGCGGCTGGATTCCACGATGCGAAAATCGTCGTTTCGAATGATTTGGACGAGTACACGATTTTGAACTTGAAAGCGCAAGGCGCGAAGGTCGATTCATGGGGAATCGGCACGAAGCTGATCACTGCGTACGATCAGCCGGCTCTCGGCGCTGTCTATAAAATCGTCGCGATTGAAAATGAAAAAGGCGAAATGGAAGATACGATCAAAATTTCATCCAACGTCGAGAAAGTGACGACGCCAGGCCAGAAGAAGCTCTATCGGATCATCGACAGGGAAAATGGTAAGGCGGAAGGCGATTACATCACGATGCATGACGAAGACCCAGCAGCCGAAAAACGGATTAAAATGTTCCACCCTGTGCATACATTCATCTCCAAATTCGTCACGAATTTCGATGCCGTGAACTTGCATACGAAAGTGGTCGAAGCCGGAAACGTGATTTACAAAAATCCTACATTGAATGAAATGCGGGAATTCGCGCATGACAATTTGGATTTATTATGGGATGAATATAAACGGTCCTTGAATCCGGAAGAATATCCGGTCGACTTGAGCCAGAAATGTTGGGACAATAAAATGCGCAATATCCGTGAAGTGCAGGACAAAGTGGATGAGTTTTCAATGAGATGAGGAGGTACGGAAAATGACTTTCCAACAACAGGTCATTGCAGAGCTGAAAAGCATGCCGTCCATTGACCCGCAGGAGGAAATCCGTAAATCGATTGATTTCATGAAGGAATATGCAGTGAAAAATACATTCGTCAACGGCTTCGTCCTCGGCATATCGGGCGGACAGGATTCATCGCTTGTCGGAAGGCTTGCGCAGATGGCGGTCGATGAGCTGAATGAAGAGAACGGGACGGACCGATATAAATTTATCGCCGTCAGACTTCCATACGGGAAGCAATTCGATGAAGGCGATGCGCAGGACGCCCTTGATTTCATCAAGCCATCCCTGCTCTATACCGTCGACATCAAAGGCGCGGTCGATGCGAGCGAAAAGGCGTTGGCAAAGGCGGGCATCGTCATTTCCGATTACACGAAAGGAAATGAAAAGGCGAGGGAACGGATGAAAGTCCAATACGCCATCGCTGCAATGCATAGCTGTGTCGTTCTCGGGACCGACCACGCGGCGGAGGCGTTGACCGGCTTCTATACGAAATTCGGCGATGGCGCAGCCGACCTCATGCCGATCTATCGGTTGAATAAAAGGCAAGGCCGCCAGCTCATGAAAGAGCTTGGATCCCCGGTACATTTGTACGAAAAGGTGCCGACAGCAGATCTCGAGGATGATAAACCTGCGCTGCCCGACGAAGTTGCGCTTGGCGTCACGTATGACGAAATCGATGACTTCCTGGAAGGGAAGCAAGTTTCGGACAAGGCGCTTGAAACGATTGAAAAGCATTATACGAGATCGGCGCATAAGCGTCATATGCCGATCACGATCTTCGACGATTTTTGGAAATGAATATGAACTCGCTATCGAATTAAATTCGGTGGCGGGTTTTTTTATGTGATAACTAGTCATACGAATTTTTCATGTTGTTGTAGAAAGTCGATTTATAAGTTATTATGAAGTTACATTTTGTAAATTTTCGGACATGTTATTGTAAAATATTGGGCATGTTATAAAGAGAAGCTGGAATGGGAGGAAAAAGAATGTCATATGCACAAGTTATCGACAAAGTTCTTGGGAATATAGAGAAGGTGATGATCGGCAAACGGGATATTGCGGAGCTGAGCCTGACTGCCTTGCTAGCGGGCGGACATGTCCTGCTTGAGGACGTTCCTGGCGTCGGGAAAACAATGATGGTGAAAGCGCTCGCTAAGTCAATTGGCGCCTCCTTCAAACGTATCCAGTTCACCCCGGATTTATTGCCATCTGACGTCCTGGGCGTCTCGATTTACAATCCGCGGGAAATGGAATTCGAATTCAGACCGGGACCGATTGTCGGAAACATCGTCCTGGCGGATGAAATCAACCGGACATCCCCGAAGACGCAAGCCGCCTTACTCGAAAGCATGGAGGAATCATCCGTGACGGTGGATGGGGAGACGATCCGGATCCCGCAGCCGTTTTTCGTCATGGCGACGCAGAACCCGATTGAATACGAAGGGACGTATCCGTTGCCGGAAGCACAATTGGACCGGTTCCTTTTCAAGCTGAAGATGGGCTATCCAAATCGCGGCGAAGAGATCGAAGTGCTATCGCGCGCTGAAAAATCGGTGCCGATCGATCATCTCGAAACCGTCCTCACGATCCAGGAATTGGCGGAGCTGCAAGAAGCGGTGAAAGAAGTGAATGTCGATCATACGATCAAAACGTATATCGTCGATTGTGCATCGGAAACGCGCAAAAATCCGCACGTCTATCTCGGCGTCAGCCCGCGTGGATCGCTTGCGCTCATGAAATCATGCCAGGCGTATGCGCTAATTAAAGGCCGGACATTCGTGAAGCCGGATGACGTGAAGTACTTGGCTCCATTCGTGTTCGGCCATCGGATGATCCTCCGTTCGGAAGCGAAGTACGAAGGGATCACCGCGAATGAAATCGTCGAACGGATCCTCACACGAGTGAGTGTGCCGATCGATCGGGTCGGATTGAAATGAGAAAAGGGAAAGAATTGCTTTCGGTGACAGGCCGCTTCGTTTTCATCGTCGGCCTTTTCTTTTCCGTCTATGTCTTCGCGATGTTCCAAGGCGGCAAAGTAAGTTGGACGATCTTTTATATGCTGACGCCCTTCCTCTTGTATTCAATCGCTCTATTTGCCTATCCGATGAATAATATAAAAGCCGAGCGCATCATCCGGACGAAAACAATCGAGAGCGGTGGGAAACTTGCCGTTACGGTGAGGCTTACGCGAACAGTCCCATTCCCACTGCTCTATACCGTCGCGATTGAAAAATGGGCGGATCCTGCGATGGCCAAAAGCGCGAAAGATCGTACGAAGCATATTTTCCTATTCGGCTTCAAAAAAACTGTGGAATTTTCATATGAAATCGATAAGCTTCCGAGAGGGGAGCATATTGTGGAAGGCGTCGAAATGGAAGTTTCCGATTTTTTCGGATGGATCCAAAAACGCGTAATTCTAGAGTTGAAGGATGCTATTCTTGTTTATCCGAATACGACTTCCATCAAATATGTACCGATCAATGCCCAATATGATCGCGGATCCCTCATGTCACCGTTTTCGCTCGTCAAAGATACGACGATGGCGACAGGCGTACGGGACTACCAATCCGGAGACCGGGTTACGTGGATCCATTGGAAGTCATTCGCCCGTACACAAAACTTGATGACGAAGGAATTCGAAGATCGGCAATCGGAGGATATTATCGTTCTGCTTGACGGCAGGGAAGCGGAGCTGTTCGAAGAGAAGGTTGAACTTGCGGCTTCCATTGTCGAGGAAGCTACAAACCATCAGGCGAATATGGCTTTCGTTTCTGCAGGGGCGGAGACGGTCGCTTTTCCATTCATCCATTCAGCGGACCAGCTGCATGATGTATTTGTTCATTTGGCTAAAATAAGGCCGGTCAGGGCAGAAGAAGTGCAACCGTCATCGTCCACATTTCCAATGGTTTCAGGCAGCGTCGTCCTCGTGACGGCAGAACCCGATTGGACATTCATCCAATCGATGATGGCCCTCGTGAATAACACGAAATCGGTCATCTGTTTCGTGCTTGTTGATGGGGAAAGTGCTATGCCACTGCAGCTTCAGGAGCAAATCAGGTATGCAAAAGCAAAAGGGATTATCATTCATGCATTAAGCAGAAAGCAATTCTCGCAAGCCTTTAAGGAGGTGGCCAGCTAATGACTAAAGGAAGGACGGATATACGTTTCCTTATCCTCATGTATGCGCTTGCCTTCATCCTGCTCTGGGAATGGCTGTTGCCCGTCATTGAATTGACTGATACGGAATATATAAGTGTCTTTCTTTATTTCGTCGCAATTTCCTTCCTTTTCGGATTGCTGAGGATGAGATGGTGGCTCTCCATTCCGTTGAAGATCATTTATCTTTTTTGGTCGCTTCATTACGTATTTTTCCAAACTGCCATTCTTTCGAGAGAAACCGTTTCTTTGTTAATCAATGATCTACTGTCGAATTTCGGCATTATCGCGGCTTGGAATTGGGAGGTCATTACGAACCCGTTTCGGACGGTTCTTTTCTTTGTCCTGTTATGGATGACGATCTACTTGATCCGCCATTGGATCGAGGTCCGGAAAAGCATTCTCCTTTTCTACGCCATGACGGTTGTCTTTATCGCCGTTTTAGATACATTCAGCTCCTATTCGGCGGAAGGCGCGATTTTCAGAATCATGGTATCGGGGCTTTTATTAATCGGACTGTTGACGATTTCCAGAATTTCCGACAGGCATGGACGGAAAATGGGGACGGGAATGTTCGCCGCTTTTTCACTCCCTTTATTATTCGCGGTCGTTTGCAGCAGTGCATTCGCGAGCTTCATGCCTGATCGGGGTCCTGTCTGGGCAGACCCTATTCCTTTCTTGAAGTCCATAGTACATGGGGAAGGGATTGGAAGCGGCAGCTCCGTTGCGAAAAGCGGATATGATACGGATGATACAAGGCTCGGAGGCGCGTTCTCCCAAGATGGAACAGTCGTTTTCAGAGCAACAGTTCCCAAGAAGCAATATTGGAAAATCGAAACGAAAAACACGTATACGTCAAAAGGATGGGAACAGCAAGTAGTTGAAAACCCTCCGGTCACTTATATCCCGGGTTCTACGTTGGTAGAGGATAGTGAGTATTTAGAAAGCGACGATGTGCTGCATGCTGAAATTGCGATCAAAGAGCCATTGCCTTATCTAGTCTATCCGTATGGAACATCCAAAATCCATGCAAGGACAGACGTTTTACTGAAAAATCAGGAGGAAACCGGCCAGTTTTGGGCGATGAAGGATGGAGAAGAGACGGATCTGGAATCATTCAGCATCGACCTGATCGAGAAAAATTACAGCTTGAAGGCGCTTCGTGAAACGTCGATGGAAGACTACGCGCTCGAAAACGAGGATTTCTCCGAATTCTTGCAGCTGCCAGGGCAATTGCCGGACCGTGTCCGTGAATTGGCACTCACGATTACCGGGAAAGAGGAGAGCGTTTACGAAAAGGCGAAGTCGATCGAACGCTATTTCGCGAGGAACGGATTCATGTATGATCAGCAGAACGTTGCGGTGCCGAAAGGGAATGAAGATTATGTCGATCAATTCCTCTTCGATACAAAACGCGGCTATTGCGATAACTTTTCAACGTCCATGGTCGTCATGCTGCGTGCTTCCGATATACCCGCACGCTGGGTGAAAGGTTTCGCGCCGGGCGAAGGGAAGGCGAACTCAAGGGGCAAGATGGAATATAAAGTGACGAACAATGAAGCGCATTCCTGGGTGGAAGCTTATATTCCGGGATTCGGATGGATGCCTTTCGAGCCGACGATCGGATTTTCGAATATGACGGGCATCGAATATGACCTCGAATTTGATATGAGCGATCCGGAAGCGCCCGAGATGCAAGAACGCGAGAGACCGGATGTCGACCGTACAGAAACCCCAGTTAAGAAGGATGAAGATAACAGCTTTATCGCCTTTTTTAAAAAGATGGATAAATTCCTGCAGGAAAATGCATGGGTCGGAGTTGTCGGGATTGGGCTCATTTTATTCATTGCATGGAATGTGTATAAGCACCGAGGGAAATGGATCCCTAAACTGCTCATCAACACGTACCGGAAAAGGAAAGCGGACTGGGATATATATACGAAGCAATATAAGAGCCTATTGAAACAGCTGGACCGGTTCGGATTTAAACGGACGGACAGCATGACGTTATCCGAATATGCGAAAACGGTCGATCGCCACTTCGGCGGACACCGGATGGGGATGCTCACCGAGGCGTACGAACGCGGCTTGTATGGCGGATATACAAGTCATGACGATTGGGTAGGTTTGCAGGAAATATGGGAAGATTTAATCAATAGGTCTTCCTGTTGATTTTTGAATGTCTGAGGCGTAAGATTGAAAAAAAGAACAACCGATATGCCCTCATATAAATCCGATAATATGGTTCGGACGTTTCTACCAGGCCACCGTGAATGGCTTGTCTATGAAGGCAGGACAGCTCTATATGTCTGTTTCTGCCTGCAGTGGAACGTTGAGACGCGTGGAAAGTAGACTTTCTGACGCGTCTTTCCTGATTAGAGGCAACGGAAACTAATTGAAAGAGGTGGATCAATTGTCGACGGCTCCTTTATTGATCGAACAGGAAAAGATTGTAGTACTGAATTATGGTAATGCATATAACCAACTGATCACACGCACAATCCGTCAGTTGGGGGTTTACAGTGAATTGCATCCGCATACGGTTACAGCGGAGGAAATCAAGAACATGCAGGCAGTCGGAGTCATCCTTTCCGGCGGATCGAAGGAAGTCGATTTCGGAATCGATGCAGGCATCTTCGATCTTGGCATCCCAGTACTCGGAATTTCCTCAGGTGCAGAACTGATCGCCAAGCAATTCGGCGGGAAAACGGAAGTGGCGAAAGATGAGGAAGTTCAGGAAGTTAACTTCACCCCTGCTTCAAAGCTGTTTTCCGGACTTGCGGCAAAACATTCCGTCTTAATGGGCAAAGGGAATGCGGTATCTGAGTTGCCATCAGGCTTTTCAGCGATCGCGACAGGCCCGGATGGCGGATCGGTCGCTTTTGCGAATGAAGAAAAACACCTTTACGGCATCCTTTTCCATCCGGAAGCCCCACAAACCGTTGAAGGCAAAGAAATTCTGAGCCAATTCGTATTTGCAGTTTGCGGCGCACAGAAAAGCTGGACGATGGAAAGATTCATCGACATCGAAGTCGAGAAGATCCGTTCGCAAGTCGGCGATCGAAAAGTCCTTTGCGCACTGAGCGGCGGCGTCGATTCATCCGTCGTTGCGACATTGATCCACCGTGCAATCGGTGACCAGCTCACTTGCATTTTCGTCGACCACGGCCTTCTTCGTAAAGGCGAAGTGGAAAGCGTCGTCGACACATTCAGCAATAAATTCCATATGAACTTCATTAAAGTCGATGCTCGCAAGCGATTCTTGGACAAGCTGAAAGGCGTCACGGATCCGGAAGAAAAGCGGAAAGTAATCGGCAATGAATTCATTTACGTCTTCGATGAGGAATCCGCAAAGCTCGAAGGAATCGACTTCCTCGCGCAAGGTACAATCTACGCAGACATCATCGAAAGTGGAACGGCGACGGATGAAGTGATCAAGTCCCACCATAACGTCGGCGGACTGCCTGAGGATATGGAGTTCGAATTGATCGAGCCGTTGAAGGCATTGTTCAAAGACGAAGTACGGGCAGTAGGGGCAGAGCTTGGTTTGCCTGCAGACATCGTGCATCGTCAGCCATTCCCTGGACCGGGCCTTGGCGTTCGGGTGCTTGGGGAAATTACGGAAGAGAAGCTTGAAATCGTCCGTGAAGCTGACTGGATCCTGCGTGACGAAATCGCGAAAGCGGGACTCGATCGGGAAATTTGGCAATACTTCGCAATCCTGCCGGACATCCGTAGCGTCGGGAAGAGAAATGAGAAACGCTCGTACGACCATGCAATCGGCATTCGCGCTGTCCATTCGGTGGACGGCATGACGGCGGATTGGGCGCGCATCCCTTGGGACGTGCTTGAAACGATCAGCACACGCATCACATCAGAAGTTGACCAAGTGAACCGCGTCGTTTACGATATTACCGCTAAACCACCAGGCACAATCGAGTGGGAATAACAAATTGAATAACTGCATCGTATATCTTTGGGGATATGGCCCAAAAGTTTCTACCGGAACGCCGTAAATGTTCTGACTACGATGATTGAATTAAAGCGGAACTCGTTTTAATTTGGTTGTCATGGGGAAGTATACGTGTAACTATCGTATACTTCCTTTTTTTGTTTTTGATTATCAAATTGGATTTCCGGCCTGTAGACACTGGACTTGCGATTCATACTAAAATTACATAAAAGGACGGTTATCATGAAGAAATACTTTGAGTTTGATAAACTTGGAACGAATTACCGTAGGGAAATCATCGGCGGTCTTACGACTTTCCTAGCGATGGCATATATTTTGGCGGTCAACCCGATCATGCTTTCACTTGAAGCTGTTCCCGACCTGCCTGAAGCACTGCGTATGGATAAAGGCGCCGTTTTTGTCGCGACAGCACTTGCTGCAGCAGTCGGCTCCCTATTTATGGGACTGATTGCAAAATACCCGATCGGACTTGCACCGGGAATGGGATTGAACGCATTCTTTGCCTTTACAGTTGTATTAACATACGGAATTCCATGGCAAGTAGGATTGACTGGGGTTCTATTTTCTGGACTTATTTTCATCATCCTTTCCTTATCTGGATTACGCGAAATGATCATTAATGCAATTCCTGCTCAATTGAAGTACGCCGTTGGAGCGGGGATCGGTTTATTCATCACTTTCCTTGGACTTCAAAACGCCGACATCATTGTAGGAGATCCGAATACACTTGTTGCGCTCGGGGATTTATCCGCGGGCCCTACGTTGCTTGCCATTTTCGGATTAGTCGTTACGGTGATCATGATGGTGAGGAAAGTCAATGGCGCCATCTTCTATGGAATGATTTTGACTACCATTGTAGGTATGATTGTTAAACTTATTGAAGTGCCAACAAAAATCGTCGACAAGGTTCCGGATGTTTCCCCGACTTTCGGAGCTGCTTTTGATGTGATTTTCCATGATCCGATGTCTTTGATGACAACCCAATTCCTTGTCATTGTCATCACGTTCTTATTTGTCGACTTCTTCGATACAGCAGGAACGCTTGTTGCAGTTGCGACTCAAGCAGGATTAATGAAAGAAGACAAACTTCCGCGTGCAGGAAGAGCGTTGCTTGCAGATTCAATGGCTACAGTAACCGGAGCGGTTTTCGGCACATCAACGACAACATCTTATGTTGAGTCATCTGCGGGTGTCGCTGCAGGTGCACGAACAGGATTTGCTTCCATTGTAACCGGAGTGCTTTTCCT
This sequence comes from Sporosarcina koreensis, assembly GCF_042655825.1. Classification (NCBI taxonomy): domain Bacteria; kingdom Bacillati; phylum Bacillota; class Bacilli; order Caryophanales; family Caryophanaceae; genus Sporosarcina; species Sporosarcina koreensis. Next base: position 278,256 of record NZ_JBHSNP010000010.1, read on the forward strand.
CTTGGCTTTGTTCTTCTCGCCATTATTATTCATCATTACACCAGCAGTGACAGCGCCAGCTCTAATTATTGTCGGTGTTCTCATGGTATCGGCTCTTGGAAATATTGAATGGACTAAATTTGAAATTGCGATTCCTGCATTTTTCGTCATTATCTTCATGCCATTGTCCTACAGCATCGCAACGGGTATCGCCATCGGCTTCATCTTCTACCCAATCACTATGCTGTTAAGTGGCAGACGTAAAGAAATCCATCCGATCATGTATGCGATGTTTATTATCTTTATTCTTTATTTCATCTTTATTAAATGAAGTAAGTGATAATAGAAAGACTTTGAGCGGCCCTTATAATAGGGCCGTTCATTTTTATATGTATACTATTAATTGAATAAGAAAAAGATCCGCTGGTGAAATGAACATTGTAAATGAAACTGCTGGCAGCATTGATGCGATGGGCTTCTCTATGGAGAAAACAAAGAACGAAAAAATTATCCGGTAAAACTGTTGACACTTTAAATATCATTTGATATAGTAGTAAAGCAGTCGGGAGAACGACATAAACCGACAGCGTAAGACATGAACCTTGAAAACTGAACAGCAAAACGTCAACAAATAAAGTTCTGGAGCCGACCCCGTCGGTGAAAAGAACAAACGAATCTTCGGATTCAAAATTGACATCTTAAATGATGCCAGCAAGAAACTCGAGCTATTCGAATTTCTCTATTATGGAGAGTTTGATCCTGGCTCAGG